>VGBT01000039.1 GCA_016870395.1 Actinomycetota bacterium
GAGGAACGTCGGGATGGCGATGGCGATCAAGATGGCAATGATGAGCACGACCACCATCAGCTCGATGAGCGTGAATCCCTGCTCGTCCTCACGCCGCGTCCTCATGCGTGCGAGAAGCTCTTGCATGGCTGTGTCCCCTCTCGAATCGGGTGTGGTTGTCAACGCGCGCCGAGCCCCGTTTCGCGACTCGGCGCCCTCACCAGTGGGCCCCGACGTCGTCGCCGAACGCTCGACTACACCCGAGATGTCGGCACTCTCCGTGGCGACCTTGAGCAGGCGGCCGGGCCGTGACCACGTCGAGTGGCAGCCCGATCGCAGCGTTCCCGCGCTCGGAACGCCGACATCGTGCGTCAACGTGTTGGACACGAGGTCGCGACGCGTGCAAAAATGAAACAAGTTCTATTTCCGGGGAAGGGGACGTCATGGAGTTCGGGTTGTTCATGGGCGGGTTCGTCCACCAGGCGCTGATGGAGGTGGATCCCGACGCGGAGCACACCCGGCTCATGAGCGAGGTCGACCTCGCCGTGGCGGGAGACAGGACGAACTGGAAGTACTCGTGGTGGACCGAGCACCACTTCCTCTGGGAGTACTCGCACATCTCGGCCAACGAGACGATCATGCCGTTCGTCGCGGCGCGCACCGAGCGGATGCACATCGGCGCCGGGATCATCAACATCACACCGCCCGTGAACCACCCGGCGCGCGTCGCCGAGCGCGTCGCGATGCTCGACCACCTCTCGGAGGGCCGCTTCGAGTTCGGCACCGGGCGCGGTTCGTCGACCACCGAGCAGGGCGGCTTCGGGATCGACGACCCCGAGATCACCAAGGAGATGTTCGACGAGGCGATCGTCGAGTTCAAACGGATGTGGAAGCCGGACACCTACTCGTTCGACGGGCGGTTCTTCTCCATGCCGGAGCGAAACATCCTGCCGAAGCCCTACGTGGCACCCCACCCGCCGATGTGGGTGGCCGCCGGGAACCCCGGCACGTTCGAGAAGGCCGGGAAGATGGGTCTCGGCGTCCTGTGCTTCACGGGCGGGACACCCGAGAAGATGGCGCCCCTCGTGGACATCTACAAGGAGGCCCTCAAGGAGGCCGAGCCGGTCGGCGAGTACGTGAACGACAACGTGGCGATCACCACGAGCTTCATGTGCCTCGAGGACGACGACGCCGCTATCGACTGGGCGACCCGCTCGGGCAACGGGCGGCAGCAGAGCCTCTTGTTCCGCTACCTCGACACCTTCCCGCGCCCGGCGTGGGTACCCGAGTGGCCCGAGCTGATCCCCGATCCCACCCGTGAGCAGATCCTGGCCGGGCGCGCCGCCGGCGCGTCGATCGTCGGCAACCCCGACACGTGCGCGGGCGTGCTCGAGCGGTGGCAGGCGATCGGCGTCGACCAGCTCATCCTCGGCCCGTCGGGCAGCGTCTACCCGCACGACCTGCTGGTGGAGACGGTCGAGCTGTTCGGGAATGCGGTAATTCCGGACTTCGACCGCGATCCGGAGCACTCCACGAGCCGCTACCGCACCGACGCGGCAGCGAAGCTCGCAACGGTCTAGCGGGCAGGAACACGGCGGGGATCGCCTACGGTTGTGACGATGGGCCGGACGACCCCGCCCGCCCCACGGTGCCGGTAGAGGCGCAGGGGCGCCTCCTGCCCCGGGGTTCGTGCGCCTCCCGGTACCCATCTCTGCGGCGTGCTCTGTTTCGGCACCGAGTCCGCGCGTGCGCAGCACGCGTGTCGGAACGCCGGGGCCGGTGCTACTTGATGAGCTTGATGATGTTGAACGTATGGGACGACTGTCCGTCGCGTGATGCGCAGTGCCCTGGCCTTCGACTTCGCGTCCAACGCATCCATCGGGTGGTGCCTGATCCGCCACGGTCGAGTGACAAATGTGTTGACAGGCCGAGCCTGTCAACACGCGCGTACGTTCGCCTCAGCCGTGGGGATGGCATGCGCGTCGACCCAAGCCCGTGGTCGCACATTGCGCGCTGCTCGAGTCCGATGATCGACAGGACGGCAGGCAACTCGACGCGCATCGGTGCCCTTGGCCGCTGTCGTCAGCACTGCGTCAGCAGAGGCCGGCGCGGCGTTCGCCGCGCCGGCGGGCGCGCAGGACTGCATCATCCGCGTGGTGCGTTCCGGGCGGCGGGGAGGGCCGGGGTCGGATGTCATTGGTCTCGACGTCGAAGTCGTCCACGACAAGCCGGGAAAAGTCAGCGAGGTCGACGTAGTTGTCGGGATCGAAGCCGTGCTGGCGCGCGATCTCGGGATCGGCATGGGCATGGCCAACGATCAGGAGCAAGCCACCAGGCGCAACGGCGTTCAGGAGCGCACGCAACGGGCGCTCCCCTGCCGTGCGCAGAAGGGCCGGGTACTGGATCGTCAGGAGGTCGAACGCGTGTGGAGCGGGAGGTGTCTCGAGGATGTCGGCGCAGGCCCAATCCACGTCGACATCCGCTTCTTTCGCCGCGACCCGCGCGCGGCTGATCGCCACGGAGGAGATGTCGATCGCGGTGACCTGCCAGCCGCGTTGGGCGAGCCAGATCGCGTCGGCGCCTTCGCCGCACCCGACGTCGAGAGCGCGGCCCACGGGGAGTCCGGCGATCTCGGTGACCAGCGATCCGTTGGGTGCACCGCTCCACATCGAGTCGGGCGACGCCGTGTAGCGAGCGTCCCATTCCGCTGCGTCAGTCTGCGAACGAGTCATGCGGTCAGATGGTGAGCTCGACGGGCGCCGGGTGGTGATGATCGCCGGCGACGCCTTGACCGCTGACGATCGCACGGCGACTGCCTCGGCGGCGCCGGGGCCGGGTGACGCCGAGCGTGATGATCCATGCGAGGAACGCGAGGCTGACGATGCAGAAGCTGGGCGGCAGGTTGAACATGACGGACAAGACGAGGCCGATCCAGACCGCGGCGAGTGCGAGCCCGGTGCTCCCGGCCACGACGAGCGCGGGGCGGGCGGTGATCGCAAGTGCGGTCGCGGCGGGGGTGACGACGAGCGCGAAGAGCAGGAGGGTGCCGACGACCTGCACGGCCATGGTGACCGCGAGCGCGAGTAGCACCATGAACACGACTCCGAGGGGTCGCACGGCGACCCCTTTGGCTTCGGCGACGTGCGGGTCGACCGATGCGAAGAGCAGAGGACGAGCGATGACGGCGAGGACGAGCACGAACCCGAGCGTGAACAGCGCGTAGGTGCGGATCTGGTTGTGAGAGATGGCCAGGAGATTGCCGAACAGGACGCTCGTGAGCGTGTTCGTGTTCTCGGAGGCGAGGGAGGCGAACAGCACGCCGAGTCCGGTGGACATCGCGAGGATGGTGCCGGTCGAGACCTCCCGATCGGAGATGCGTTTGCCGAGCCCGCCGATGGCGAGCGCTCCGGTGATGCAGAAGAGAGCGAGGCCGGCAGTGACGGGGATCCCGACGAGGACAGCGAACGTCGCGCCGGGAAAGCCGATGTGCGCGAGGGCGTGGGCGGCGAATGCGTCGCGTCGGATGACGACGAAGTAGCCGATCAGACCGGACGCGACCGCGACGAGGGTGCCGCCGATGAACGCGTTACGCATGAACCCGGTGCGCAGCACCTCCAACCAGTTCGTTTGGTAGCCGACATCGGCGAGGACGTGGATCACGCGGTCAGCTCCGGGTGAAGAGGTCGCCCTGCGCGGTGCGCACGACCTTGATGGGAGTGTCGTAGAGGTGCGTGAGCAACTCACCGTCGACGACGTCGCCGATCGCGCCGTAGTGGGCGTGTCCGTCGAGGAGGTAGATCGCGCCACCGAGGATGGACAGCAGAGGGTTGAGGTCGTGGACCACGACGAGGATGGTGACATCCCGGGTGGTTCGGAGCGTGTCGAGGAGCTCGACGATCTCGTGCTGGTTGCGGACGTCGAGGTTGGCGAGGGGCTCATCGAGGAGCAGGAGCTCGGGATCACCGACGAGCGCCTGGGCGATCGCAACGCGTTGCTGCTGGCCGCCCGAGAGTTGCGACACGCGCCGACCGGCGACGTCGAGGGCCGAGACCGCGGCGAGGGCGGCGTCGACCTTGACCCGGTCGTCGCCGGAGCGGCCGCCCAGCCCCCATCGGGTACCGGTCCGGCCGAGGGTGACCAGGTCGCGGCAGCGGATCGCCTCGCCGATCTCCGCGGTGTAGTTCTGTGGGACGTACCCGATCCGCCGGTTCCCTCGATGGGGCTCTTCGCCCAGCACGGTGAGCCGACCCGCCGCAACCGGGAGCAGGCCGAGGATCATCTGGAGGAGCGTGGTCTTGCCCGACCCGTTCGGGCCGATCACCCCGACGATCTCTCCTGTGGGAATCGTGAACGTCCCGTCGGTCCAGATCGTCCCTTGACCGCGCGCCGCGCCGACCCCCTCGAGCGAGAGCGCGTCGGTCACGCGCCGAGTGCTTTGGCGAGGTCCTTGAGCTGGCTCACCTGCCATGCCTCGAAGGTACTGAACTTCGGCGGGACGCTCTCGGTCACGTTCACCACCGGCACCTTCGACGCCTCGGCCTTGCTGCGCACCTGCTCGGGGATCGCACCGGAGGTCTGCGTGTTGTAGATCAACACCGTCATGGAGCCGTCGGCGAGGGCCTGTTCGAAGTCGTTGACGTCGCCCGGAGCCGGGTCGGATTCGTTCGCGGTCGCCCGCTGGTAGCCGTCCGGCGTCTTGTTGGTGAGACCGACCGCCTCGGCCATGTAGTCGAAGATTCCTTCGGTCGCGCCGTAGGTCTTGCCCGCCGCGGCCGGCTTGATCTTCGCGATCTCCGCGTCGTACGGCGCCATCGACGTCCGCCACTTCGCGTTGCGGGCGTCGAAGTAGCTCGCCGCCTTCGGCTCGAGCTGCTTCAGCTTCGCCGTCACGGTGTCGGCGATCTTGTACACGTAGTCAGGCCCGTACCAGATGTGCGGATTGTCGCCGTTCTCGAGCCCGACGACCTCGCCGCCGTTCACCACGACCGGCTTAGTGTCGAGCGTCGCGACCGCCTTGTCGACCCACGGGTCGTAGTCGAGTCCGTTCTCGACGACCAGCTTCGCGCCCGTGAACTTGGCGTTGTCCGCGGGCGTCGGCTCGTAGTCGTGCGGATCCGCCGACGAGCTCTTGAAGATCGTCGTGACGTTGCCACAATCGCCGGCGAGTTGATCGACGATGTCGCCCCACTGGTCGACGCTCACCACGACCGGCACTGCCGACGTCGGGCAGGCGCCCTTCGGCTTGCTCGATGCGCTGTTCCCGCTCGACGAGCCGCATGCGCTCAGCGCCAGCCCTCCGATCACCACCGCGACGACACCCCACCGGAACCGGACCACTGTGAGCCACCTTCATGCTGACGAACTGTGACAAGGATGATAGCCATTCCCACAACGGCCTCCGCAAACCGCACGCTTCGACGGCTCAGGCCCGAGACGCGGTGACGATCGCGATGCGGCTTCCATGCGGACGCCGGTGCCGTTGTGGCTGGGCCCGAAGTCGGCCGTGATGGCCTCGCGCACCGCGTCGATCACCCCAACGGGCGCGTCAGTGAGGGTCGCCCGGAGTGGGCCGGCGCCTCCGGCGGGCGTGTCGTCCGAGCCGATGGCAGCGCTCGCCCCGTCTCGCGTGCTCATGAACGGCCGCCAGGACGTTCGTAGCGGTAGACGTGCCGTTGACCGTGACGGGTGATCGCCACGAATGGCTGCTCCCGTCGCACCCGTTTGCGATACGTGCCCGGAGCGCCGCAGGAACGCCGCGCGATGGTCAACGCGACCTCGTTGCCCTCGTCGGCGACCTCGGCGATCAGCCACTGCGTCCCATCGACATGGAGCTCATCCCCGCGCCGTAGGCCGGCAGCGTCGATCACGGTGCCGTCACCGTCGGGCCGTAACAGCACAAAGTCGCTCGTCGGGCTCTCCGTCATCTCAGCTCCCATCTTCTGTTTACGAATGAGAACCATTCTTGTCTAGAGTACTCGGCATGACAACCATGAGGCAACGGTCGTTCGCGGGTCTGCTGACTGCGCTGGCGATCTTCGGGCTTTCGGCGTGTGGGACCAGCAACGCAACCGCGAAGAACGCGACAACGGCAGGACGGATCCCTGTGGTGGCGAACTTCTACCCCGTACAAGAGGCCGCCCAACGGATCGGCGGGAAACGGGTGACTGTGAGCGACCTCACGCCGGTCGGTGGAGAGCCACACGACCTCGAGCTCAGTCCCAGCGCGGTGCAGCGGCTCGACGACGCCAAGGTCGTCCTCTACATGGGCCGGGGATTCCAACCGCAGGTCGAGGAAGCTGTGCGTGACCTCCCGTCGTCGACCACGAGGGTCGACCTCCTGAAGAGCGTCGACCTGCTACCGGTCGAGGCGGGACTCGCGGGCACCAACGGGAAGGTGGACGGCGAGACGCTGCAAGGTGGTGTCGACCCGCATGTGTGGGTCGACCCCCACCGCTTCGTGCAGATCGCCGCCACCGTGGCCAAGACGTTCGAACGGGTTGATCCTGAGCACGCCGGTGAGTACCGGGCGAACCTTGCCGCGTACACGGCCGAGCTCGATCGCCTCGACCGTGACTTCGCGGCCGCCCTCGCGCAATGCAGGTCTCGTACCATCGTGACCAGCCACCGTGCGTTCGGATACTTCGCGCAGCGGTACCACCTCGAGCAGGTCGCGATCGCGGGGATCTCCCCCGACGAGGAGCCGGATCCGCAGTCACTCGAGGCCGTCGCCGCCGAAGCGAAGCGCAAGCACGTGAAGGTGATCTTCTTCGAGAGCCTCGTGCCCAAGAAGCTCTCGGAGACCATCGCGAACGAGATCGGCGCGTCCACCGATTCGCTCAACCCAGTCGAAGGCCTGACCCGACCACAACTCGAGCAGGGCTTGACCTACGAAAAGATCCAACGCCAGAACCTCGCGTCCCTGGTGAAGGGCCTGCGGTGCCGACGCTGACCCGGGCCGTGGCCTTGCGGCTCGAGGATGTCGGCGTTCGGTACGGCGGCTTCACGGCGTTGACCGGTGTGTCGTGTTCGATCGGTTCCGGCGAGCTGGTGGCGGTCGTCGGTCCCAACGGGGCCGGCAAGTCGACGCTGTTCCGCGCGGTCGCCGGGCTCGTCCCCCACTCGGGCACCGTCGCCTTCGGTGGCGAGATCTGCCATCACCGGCGCGGCCGCATGCATGCCGCGTTCATCCCTCAGCGCAGCGACGTGAACCTCGACTTCCCGATCCGCGTCGCGGAGGTCGTCATGCTGGGTCGGCGCCGCTTCCTCCGCCTCGGGCAGCGACCACGTCGCATCGACCGCGACGCGGTCTCCCTCGCGCTCGAGCAGGTCAACCTGGCCGATCGACGCGACCGACCCCTCGGATCGCTCTCCGGCGGCCAGATCCAGCGGGTGTTCCTCGCCCGTGCGCTCGCGCAGGAGGCCGACGTCCTGCTCCTCGACGAGTCGTTGAGCGGTGTCGACAGGCCGAGCACGGAGTCGTTGGTCACGCTGTTCGAGGAGCTCGCCGCGGCCGGGACGACGCTGCTGGTCTCGACGCACGACCTCGCGTTGGCCCGCGGTCGGTTCGCGCGTTGCCTGGCCATCAACGGCCGGCTCGTCGCCGACGGTCCTCCCCGAGCATGTCTCAGTGACCGGGAGCTCGAGGCCGTCTTCGGGTCGACAACCGGCGAGCGTGCCGGAGAGCGGCACATCGCGTGATGGCGTCGCTCTGGAGTTGGTTCGCGGCGCCCTACGACGCTCAGTTCATGCGCAACGCCGCGGTGGCGGCCACGATCGTCGGCGTGCTGGCGCCGGCCGTGGGGATCTGGATCGTCCAGCGGCGCCTTTCGTACCTCGGCGACGCGACGAGTCACGCCACGCTCTTCGGCGTGGCCGGGGCCTACCTGGTCGGTCAGAGCCTCGCCGGTGGCGCGCTCGCGGCCGGGCTCGTGATGGGTCTGCTCATCGCGATCCTCAATGCGCACCCGCGCCTGGCGGAGGACGCGATCATCGGCGTGGTCGAGACCGCGATGTTCGCGCTCGGAGTGATCCTCATCAGTCGCAGCGATCGCATCGGCGTGGACCTCAGCCACTTCCTCTTCGGTCAGATCGCCACCGTCTCGAACGACGATCTGCGGACGAATGCCATCCTCGCGGTGATCGCCCTCTCGCTCCTGTTCCTGTTCTTCAGGGATCTGCGGGCCTCCACCTTCGACCCGACCCATGCCTCGCTGGTCGGCATCCGGGTCGGCGCACTCCGCTACGCGCTGCTCGCGCTCCTGTCGATCACGATCGTCGTCAGCCTCCAGACGGTCGGGCTGCTGATGAGCGTTGCGATGCTCGTTACGCCGGCGTCCGCCGCGCGCCTCGCGAGCAGCACGATGACGCGCATGCTCTTCGTCGCGATGGGGGTGGGCATCGCATCCGCGCTGGGCGGCCTGACCCTGAGCTACCACCTCGCGTCGCCGTCGGGAGCGACGATCGCGCTCGTCGCCTGCGGGATGCTGGCGGTCACGTTCGCGGTGACTGTCCCCGTGCGGCTGCGCCGACACTGAGGCGGTCCGTCGGCCGGTTCGTGCTCAGCCGGGCACGTCGATCACGCCGACATCGCCGCTCGCGGTGCCGAAGAGCAGGCGGGTGTCGTCCGGACTCCACTCGAGCGCCGAGACTTCGTCGTCCGTGCCGACGACCTGGATCGGCAGCGTGTGCCGGGCGGGTTCCCAGACGACGATCAATCCATCGGCCGACCCGGCCGCCAAGCGTCGTCCTCGATGCTGGTAGCGCACGACGGTGACCCGCCGGGAGAATCCGTCGAGCACGACCGGAGTCGACCCTCGAGGGCCGCGCCCGGAGAAGTCCCAGATCGTGACGTCACCCACGCTGCCGACCGCGAGGAATCGCGACGTCGGGTCCCACGCGATCGCCTCGACCTTGGCCGGGTAGCCGCTCATCTGGAGGTCGTCGGCCGACCACAGCCGCCAGATGTGCACGCTGTTGTCCTGATTGCCCGCCGCGAGCCACTTCCCGTTGGGCGCGACCGCGAGGGTCAGGATCGATCCCTTCCAGTCGAACACCTTGGCGGTGGCTCCCGGCGCTCCAGGCTCGTACCAACGGGGGCCGCCGTAGCAGCCGGCGGCGACCCGCTGCCCGTTCGTGGCCCACGCCACGGAGGTGATCGTGCTCGGGACATCCGACCATGACGCGCGCTCGGTGCCGTCGTCAGCGACGACAACGAGGTCGCGGCCGGCGCCGGCCGCGACCGTCGCGCCGTCCGGCGCCCACGCGAGTGCCTGCACCCACGCGCCGCACGTGTGCGCGGTGTCGAGCCCGGTCGCGAGGTCGTAGATGCGCAGCAATCCGTCCTGGCCGCCGACGGCGAGCCGACCAGAAGCGGGTGAGAAGCTCAACGCGAGCACACCGAGGGGATGATCGGTCAGCTTCTGCACGACCTGCCCGTCCCGCGTGGAGAGCAGCAGGGCCGCGCCCGAGAGGGAACCCGCAGCCGCCGCGGTTCCATCGGGGCTCCACGCGACGGTGGAGACGAACTCCCCGAGGTCGACCCGCCAGGTCGGGCTGAGAGCCCCTGGCTGGAGCATCGTCGGCATCAGCCCGCCACACAGGCGGCGAACGACCGCTCGAGCTCGGCCCGGTCCAGGTTGCGGCCGATGAACACGAGCCGGTTCTCGCGGGTCTCACCGGCGCGCCACGGTCGGTCAGCCTGACCGTCGAACAGCATGTGGACGCCTTGGAACACGTACCGCTCTTCGGTTCCGGCGATGGCCAGGACTCCTTTCATCCGGAAGATGTCGACACCCTGAGTGCGCAGGAGGGTCCCGAGCCAGTCGTTGAGCCGGTCTCCGTCGATCTCGCCCGGTATCACGAACCCGACGGAGCCGACCGACTCGTCGTGTTGGTGGTCGGTGTCGGTGAGGAAGGCGGCATCGATGTCGAGCGCGCGCCCGAGGTCGAACGCGCCGACACCGAGAATCCGATCGAGGTCGACCTTGGCCCACTCTGCTCGCAGCACGTCCGCGACACCGTTGATGTTGCGGATTCGGCCCTCGAGCGCTTCGAGCTCGTCGTGGGTGACGAGGTCGGTCTTGTTCACGATGATGCGATCCGCGAACGCGAGCTGCTCGACTGCTTCGTTCTCGACTCCGTCCGGCTTCACCTCGTCGAGGTGCTGGGAAAGATGCTTCGCGTCGACGAGCGTCACGATCGCATCCAGCGCGAGCGCGGCGCGAATCTCGTCGTCGACGAAGAACGTCTGGGCCACCGGCGCTGGATCAGCGAGGCCCGTCGTCTCGATGATGATGTGATCGAACGCGTCGCGGCGCCGCATCAGATTTCCGAGGATGCGGATGAGATCACCGCGCACGGTGCAGCAGATGCAACCGTTGTTCATCTCGAAGATCTCTTCGTCGGCATCTATGACGAGTGCGTCATCGATGCCGATCTCGCCGAACTCGTTCTCGATCACCGCGATCCGCTTGCCGTGCCGCTCGGTGAGCACGTAGTTGAGCAGTGTCGTCTTGCCGGAACCCAGGAACCCGGTGAGCACCGTCACCGGGACCTTCCCGGCGGTCACGATCGAGCTCCTGTGCGGTCGCGTTCGGAACGAGTACGGGTGTCGTCCTGGCGGTCGTCCTCGGTATCCATCGGCGCTCCCATCGGTCCAGAGAAGATGCGGCCGCTACCATATCAAGAATCATTCTCAATGTTTGGAGTGTGCGGTGGAGCGGGACAAGCTGGTGGTACTCGTGTGTCGAGGGTGCTGCTGCGGGAACCGGGCCAAACATCCCGACGTCGATCACGACGCGCAGCTCGAGGCGATCCGACGCGCCGTCGCGGCAACCGAGCGCGCCGAAATGCGGGTCACGGGTTGCCTCGGTCAGTGCTCGTCGTCGAATGTCGTCGTGGTTCGCGGCCGGGCGCACACGTCCGACCGAGCTGCCCTCTGGGTCGGTCAAGTGTTGAGCGGCGGCGATACGAATGCGTTGTGTGCGTGGCTCGTGCGCGGCGGTCCTCTCCCGGATCGGCTCGCCCTTCGCGCGTTTCGTCGACACGTGCCCGCTGAAGGACGCGACCTCGCGGCGACGTGATCGTGAGGCGCTCGTGCCCGCGAAGAGTTGTGCCGGTCTCGGTGGTTGGAGCGCTACTCGGCGAGGGCGCCGCGCAGCGAGTCCTCGAGTACCTCGGCGTCGAGGTTGCGACCGACGAGGAGCGCCCGGCCGAGCGGCGTGGGCATCTCGTTGAGCGTGCGCGAGCTGGATGCGCCGATGCCGGCGACGGTGCAGGTCCAGTCCCCGTCCGCGAGGGGGAACACGCCCTCCCATCGGAACAGCTCGGCCTCGTGTTCGTCGCCGAGCCACTCGAGCCATCCGTCGAGGAGGTCCGGATCGAACCGGCCTTCGACGCCGACGCACACCGTGCGGGGAACCGCAGTGCATTCCGAGATGAGTGTGGGTGCGACCGAGAGCACCCGGTGTCGCACAGCTCGGGCCGTGTGCGCCTCGACGTCGAGCACGCAGCCGCCCACGGTCGGATCCGCGAGCCGCTCGATCCGGGCGAACCGGTTCAGGCCACGGATCTGCCACAGCACGTGGTCGAGGCCACGGTCGCTGAGCTCGGCAGTGCGGGTCACCACGACGCAGTCGGCCAGCGCGATCTGCGCGAACCCGGCCGCGGACGGCGAGAATGGACTGTCGGTGGCGAGTCGCACCGCGGCCCGAGAACCGTCGACCACCGTGACGAGGGCATCAAGCGCGATGGTCCGGTCCGGCTGGCGCGCCAGCACCCGCTCCGCGGCGCGCGCCGGCTCCTGCGTGGCCACGAGCAGGCGCTCCACCCCGGCCTCGGGTTGAGGATGTTCCAGGTCGGATACGTCAACGACACGGTGCCGACCGGCGCACGCGCGGACGTTCGCGGTCAGCTCCTCGAGGGCATCCAGGTCCCAGCCGCTCAGCACGGCGACCGGGACGGCGCGTGGTTCGCGGCTCATGGGTTCGCGACGAGTTCCGTGCAGGTCGGGCAGAGCCCCTCGATGTCGAAGCGCTCCGCAGGACCCGTGAAGCCTGCTCGACGGGTGATCCGGAGGGCTGCGGCGTGGAGTGCCTTCTCGAGCGCAGCCGGGAGCTCATAGTCGAGCACGAGCCCACACTGCCGACACAGCAGATGGTGATGATGGTGCGACGACAGGGCTTCACTCAGTTCGAAGCGCGACACGCCGTCGACGCCGGCGACACTGCGCAGCACGCCGAGATCCGCGAGCACACCGGTGGTGCGGTACACGGTGCTGATCGAGAGGGAGTCCTCGGCCTGTGCGACCTCGTCAGCGGTCAGCGGGCGGCCGGACGAGGCGAGCACGTCGATGACTTCACGACAGCGCGGCGTATATCGCCGGCGCCGAACGCGTAGCAACGCTTCGATCCGATCGTGGACGACCGGATCCGCAGCACTCTGACGAAGGTCGTGTGATCCGGTCGCCGCAATCACGACAAGCTCTCCTCGGTAATCCAAGAACGACTCTCATTCTAGGCCCCGCGCGAAGAATCGAGTACCCGGTTGCGGCCCGCCTCGCAGACCACTCTCATTCGCGTATAGTTATCCGTGCATATGAAGCGAGTCAGCGACAAGCGCGATACGAGCCTGGAAGCAGCAGCGGGGCTGCTTCGCGCCCTCGCCAGCCCGATCCGGCTCGCGATCGTGCACGAGCTCGGCACCGAGCCCCGCTGCGTCCACGAGCTCGTCGAACTGCTCGACGCCTCGCAACCGTTGGTCTCGCAGCACCTTCGGGTGCTTCGAGGGGCGCGGCTCGTGACCACCGAACGACGGGGCAAGGAGGTCGTCTACATGCTGACCGACGAGCACGTCTCCCACATCGCCTTCGACGCGATCCGACACTCCCAGGAGGACCATCGATGACACCCACGCACACCATCCACGAGGATCATCCGCACGCCCACGGACCCGATTGTGGCCACGCTGCCGCGACCCACGGGGACCACACCGACTACTTCCACGACGGCCACGCCCACGTCGCGCATGACGAGCACTGGGACGAGTGCGAGTCGCCGACCCACGCCGAGCACGACGACCACGCTCACGCCCACGGCCCCGGCTGCGGACATGACACCGTGGAGCACGGCAACCACGTCGACTACCTCCACGACGGCCACCGCCATGCCGCCCACGACGGGCACTGGGACGAGCACTGACATATGGCAACCGCGCGGTCCTCGAAGCCAGCGGGCACCAGGGCGAGCCGACGCCGCCCTCGACTCGACGACGAGCTGCGGGCACGCATCGCCTCCCGGCTCGCCGGCGCCGACCAACGCGTCACCCGACACCGTGAGGCGCTGGTCGCGGTCCTCGCCGAGACCGACCGCCCGCTCACGATCCCCGAGATCGGCCGGCGCGACCCCGATCTCGCGGTGAGCTCCATCTACCGCAACCTCACCACGCTCGAAGAAGTCCGCATCGTCCACCGCGTGGTGACCGCGGGCGACTTTGCGCACTACGAGCTCGCAGAGGATCTCACCGAACACCACCACCATCACCTGGTGTGCTCGAACTGTGGCGCGGTCGAAGACTTCGAAGCCCCGACCGAGCTCGAACAAGCGGTCAGCGAAGCGGCCCACCTCGTCGGCCGACGCAACGGATTCCGCACCGAGCGGCACGTCGTCGACCTTGTCGGACTCTGCACAAACTGCGGGTGATCAGCGATTCCCGTTGACCGGGCGCGGACCCGGTGCGCTTCGTTCCTCACATCCCGCGCGACCTCCCGCTGACCTGTGGTCGGCCCCGCGGAGCCCCCTACGGGTCGGATGACCCCCGCTGATCCTGTGCTCGGCAGCCCGCATCTGGGCGCGCAACTCGACCAGGCCTGCGCGTGTCTTGCTCGTCCGCCACGCGATCGCGACCACCAACGAAGGCCAACCGAACGCGGCGTAGGAGACCCGGACGCTACGCAGCCTCCGGTCACGGTGACCGATGCCGGTCCAGAGCGTGCGTCTGAACCTACCGATGTCGGGGTGCGTCAGCCTCGCGGGCAGGAAGGCGACGATGTAGCCGACGACTGCGATGGCGACGATGGACACCATCGTGGCGCTCAGGCCGCGTGCGGTGGCTCGGCACGACTCTCGGCGGCGTCCGATGACACACCATCGCGGAGACCTTCCTTGAACTCGCTCTGCGCGCGCCCGAGCGAACGCGCAAGCTGCGGAATCTTCGCGCCGCCGAACAAGACGAGAACGACGAGCAGAATGACGAGTAGCTCAGCCAGGCCGACGTCCACGACTCAAGTGCACCGCCGGTAACGTCTCCAACTGCCCGGGGTCGAGTCGACACACCCTGCCCGTGCCGGCTCCCCCGGGCCTCGCGCCCGGAAGGCTCGAAGCAGGACGCCGGACGCGATCGCCGCACCCAGAGGTCGACCGGGGAGAACGCGATACCGGCAGAGTCATCGCGTTCGCCAACTGACGATGAGCTCGAGCGACATCGCGCTATCCAACGAATCGGCAGACCTTCCCACCGGGCTCCAGTCACAGCCACGTCCCGTCGCATCTCCCGTTGGACCTCCCGTTCGGCCTCCCGCCGCAGGAGTCGCTGTGTTGTTGCGGCCTTCACCGCGCGCTTCTGTCGTCCTACGGGGCCTACTGAGTCGATGGAATCCGACACGACGCAACGCGTCTACCCGAAGTCCTGTGCTCCCTCGCGCCGGTCGTCACCCACTCCACCGGTCTGCACCACACGCCTGCACCGCGCGTCTGCTCCGCGTCTCGTTCACCCCGTTCAGACGGGCAATCCGCGGCTGATCTGGTCGCGTTCGAAGCAAGCAGGCAAGACGCGACGGGGCCGCGCGGCCCGCACGCGATTCCCGCAGATTCGCCGATCTTGATGTCGCGCGCGGGCCGATGGAACGCGCATAGGACCAGTACCAAACCTACGGAGGTAGCGATGAACGACCCGAACGTGACGACACGGAACGAGGAGCGTCTCGTGTGGACCGTCGAGGAAGCCGGCCGGCTCCTCGGCGTCTCACGAGCCCACGCCTACAAGCTCGTCGCCCGAGACGAGCTCCCCCACGTGCGGCTCGGCCGACGCGTCGTGGTGCCGAAGCACGCGATCGCAGAACTCCTCGCGCGCGTCACGACATGACCACCGATCTCGATCGCACGCGCGTCGATGACCCAATCTTCCAACACGTCGGCCCGGCCCTCGAGATCGTCCTGCCAGACCTCATCGAAGACCTGCACACCCTTGCATTGGCAATGCGGGGCGCGGTCGCGACAGGCGCGATCGGGTGTTGAGCATCGGCAAGCTCGGCTTCGGCCAGGAGGGCTACTACCTCGACACGGTCGCGACCGGTGTCGAGGATTACTACGTCGGGCGCGGCGAGGCACCTGGCCGCTGGACGGGCACCCTCGGCGCCGAACTCGGACTCGACGGGCAGATCGACGCCGACACGCTGCGCGAGGTCCTCGCTGGCCGCGACCCGTCCTCGGGCGAGCCGCTGTCGCGGGCACGGGCTCGACGGGTGCCGGGCTTCGACCTGACGTTCAGTGCACCGAAATCGGTGTCGGTCCTATGGGGGCTCGGCGACCTGAAGACGAGCCGGGAGGTCCGCGCCGCCCACGAGGCAAGCGTCGACGCCGCGCTCGCCTACCTCGAGCGGCAGGCGTGCTGGTCGCGGCGCGGGACGAACGGAATCGTGGCAATGCGGGGTGACGGGTTCATCGGGGCCGGGTTCCGGCACCGGACCAGCCGGGCCGGTGACCCGCACCTCCACACCCACGTCCTCGTCGCGAACGGAACCCGCAGCGGCGATGGTCGCTGGGGTGCGCTCGACGCCCGGCACCTCTACCTCCACGCCAAGACGGCCGGACACCTCTACCGGGCACACCTCCGAGCCGAACTCACCGCCCAACTCGGCGTCGCCTGGACCCCCGCCGTCCGAGGGCTCGCCGAGATCGACGGGATCCCGGCAGAGGTCCTCGACCTCTTCTCGACGCGTCGGCGGGAGATCGAAGCCGAGCTGGCGACACGAGGCGTCACCTCGCCACGCGCCGCGCAGTACGCGGCGCTCGACAGCCGGACCGCCAAGGGCTCCCCCGTCGCACCATCGGCACTACGCACCTGCTGGGCCGAACAGGCGACCGAGACCGGCTGGGACATTGGACAGCTCGGTGAGGTAGTGGGACAGGCCTGTCCCTCAGACCTGTCCCCCGGACAGATCGCCGCGATCAACGACCGCCTACTCGGACCCACGGGATTCACCCGTCAGGCCAGCACCTTCGATCGGCGCGCTGCGATCCAGGCCTGGTGCGACCAACTCCCTTCCGGCGCCGACATCACCACGGTCGAACAGCTCGCCGACCAGACACTGGCCGATCCGCGCGTAGTGCCACTCGCGGCCGACGACCACGGACGAGGCGGCACGATGCGACACCACACGACAGGAAAGCCGATCGACACGCCATCGACAGGCACCAGGTACTCGACCAACGAACTCCTCGCCCTCGAGACCCGGCTCGTCGACCGGGCCGTGCATCACACTGACATTGGTCTGGCGTGCGCGAGTGAGGAGCATCTGCTCGCCGCCTTGGCCGCCCGTCCGAGCCTTTCCGAGGAACAGGTCGAGCTGGTCGTCGCCCTCACCTCCTCCGACCGTCCCGTCGACGTCGTCATCGCCGCGGCCGGGACCGGCAAGACGTTCAGCGTCGACGCCGCCCGCGACGCCTGGTCTCGCTCCGGCCACCACGTCATCGGCACCGCGCTCGCCGCCCGGGCTGCGGCCGAGCTCGAAGCGACCGCCGGCATCCCCAGTCAGACGATCGCCAGCCTGCTCATCGAACTCGACCATCCCGAACACGGAGGTCTCCGTCCCGGCACCGTGCTGGTCGTCGACGAAGCCGGCATGGTCGGCACCCGCCAACTCGCCCGGGTCCTCGACCACGCCGCCGCGTCCCACGCGAAGGTCGTCCTCGTCGGTGATCCCCGCCAACTCCCCGAGATCGACGCCGGCGGACTCCTGCGCGGGCTCGGCGAACGCATTCCACCCCTGCGGCTGGCCGAGAACCGGCGGCAACACGAAGTCTGGGAACGTCACGCCCTCGCCCAGCTTCGGGTCGGAAAGATCGACGATGCGATCTCGAGCTACGACTCGCACGGCCGCATCCACACCCACGACACGGCACCCGCGGCGCGTGACGCGATGTGCGCGGATTGGTGGGCGGCCACGCTCGCCGGCGACCAGGCACTGATGCTCGCGACCCGGTGGTCCGACGTCGACGACCTCAACGCCCGCGCCCGCACCCACCTCCACGAGGCAGGCCGGCTCACCGGCCCCACACTCGAACTCGACGAGCGGCCGTATCAATCGGGCGATCGGATCATGACCCTGCGCAACGACCGGCGCCTCCACCTCCGCAACGGCACCCGCGCCCAGATCACCGGTGTCGACGCCGAGCGACGGGAAATGACGGTCCGCACCGACGCTGGCGTCGTGCTCACCCTGCCGGCCCGGTACCTCGATGCCGGTCACGTGCGTCACGCGTACGCGACCACGATTCACAAGGCCCAAGGTCAGACCGTCGACCGGGCGTTCGTGCTCGGCTCCGACCTGCTCTACCAGGAGGCCGGTTACGTCGCGCTCTCCCGCGGCCGCGCCGAGAACCGCATCTACCTCGTCGGCCGCGAACCCCGAGAAGAAGCCCACACCCCCGAGCCCGCGCCGCCCGCACCGCTCGACGCTCTCACCCAGTCCCTCGGCGTGAGTCATGCTCAGCATCTCGCAGTCGACGCCGGCATCGACCGCGGCGCGATCGGGCGCGAGCTGCACGCGCTCGTCCGCGAACACGACCGGCTCCACGACGTAGCGCGGCGACGCCCACCCAACCGTGCGTACGAGATCGAGTCGCTCACCACCCGACGCGACGCGACCCTCGAGAGTCTCGAACGTGACCGACGCGACCTCGACGCGCTCGAACGGCAACACGGATGGCGCCACCGCGACGAACGTCGCGACCGCCGGGTCATCCTCACCAACCAAGTCCGCTATCTCGGCCGCAGTGTCGGGGACCTGGACGACGCCCTTCGACGCGCACAGCAAGCTCACCGGGAGCATCGCCAGTACGTCCGCGAGCACCACGACGACCTCCGACGCCTCCTCGTCGTCGGACAGACCATCGAGACCCGCATCGGCCAACTCGTCGACGCCGACCTCGCCGACCCACCCGCCTACCTCCGGTCGCTCGGACCCAAGCCCTCAGACCCCTCGCAACTCGCCGAGTGGCGACGCGCCGCCGAACACGTCGAGCGCTACCGCGCGCGCTACGACATCACCGACCAGCACCAACCCCTCGGAGCCCAACCTCCCGGCGACGCGAGCCTGTGGCGCCACGACATGCGCAACCTCGCCGAACTCGCAGCACGCGCACGAACGCCGGCGCACGAGCTCGAAGCCGACCTCGGACTCGGGCTCTGATGCGGACGCGCCGCCTACGCCGGCTCGCGCGGACTGCCGAGCAAGCCGCCGAGGATCTCGGCCGCCTCCTCGTCGGCGGCGGGAACGAACTGCGCGTAGATGTCCAGCGTCGTACTCGTGCGCGAGTGCCCCAGCCGCTCGGAAACCACTCGGGGACTGATGCGCTTGTTCAGCAACACCGTCGCCGCCTGGTGGCGCAGGTCGTGCATCCGCAGGCCTCGCAGCCCAGCGATGCGCTTCGCCATCGTGAACTTGTCGGTCATCGTGCCGGGATGACCGACGGTCAGCCCGTCGGGATCGCTCGAGAACACGTACGACTCGCCGGTGAGCGCACCGCCGCACTGCTCGGCCTGCAGCGCGCGCAGGTCGCGGTAGAGCGACAGATGGTCGACGATCGGCGCGGCCAAGGCCATGCGACGCACGCGTCCGTTCTTCGGGAGCTTCACGATGTAGCCCTCGTGGCCGAGCGTCGCAGTACCGGCAACGACGAGCTGACCGGTCTCCAGGTTCACGTGCTTCCACTGCAACGCGCACAACTCACCCCGGCGCGCGCCCGTCGCGATGGCGAGGCGGACGAACGCGCCGAGCACGGGCCCGTCGAGATCGGCGGCCTCCATCAGCTTCGCGAGGTCCTCGACCGACGGCAGGTTGATCTTGGTGACGCCGCGCTTCGGCGGGTTCGCGTCCGCGACCGGGTTCGTGTCGATCCACTTGAGACTGCGCTGCGCGTAGCGGCAGATGTTCGAGAGGAGGTCGTGCTGCCAGCGGATCGAGTTGGCGGCCATGCCGGCCTTGCGCAGAGCGGCGTAATGGTCGTCGAGCATCTCGGCGCTGAGTCGGCGGATCTTCACGGTCCCGAACTTGGGCAGCAGGTGCTTGTTGAGCGCCATGTCGTAGCGCAACAACGACGACGGCGACGCGGTGCGCTCCTTCACCTCGCGCCACTTCGCGACCGTCTCCGCGAACGTGTGGTGCGCGGCGACCGCCCGGCCCTTCGTGCGCGCGACGACGAGCTCAGCCAGCGCCAGCTCCGCCTCCTTCTTGGTGCGTCGGGTCGCGGTGACCTGACGCGTCCGGCTCGGCTGCGCCGGATCGCGGAAGCTCAGGACCGCCTGCCACGACTTCCCGCGTCTCCGGACCGTTCCCGCCATGCTCCGCCTCCGTCCATGCGATTCGGACCCGTACGCCCGAGTGATCCCGAACTCAAATGTGTGACATTTGTGTTGACAAGATCGGCTCGGACTCGAAGAACCGCAGGTCAGAGGCTATATCATTTGATCAATTTGATGATGTTGAACATCGGCAGGTAGAGGCTGATGATCATGCCGCCGACGAGCACACCCATCGTGACGATCAGCATCGGCTCGATCAGCGACGTCAGGGCATCGACGGTCGCCGAGACCTCCTGGTCGTAGAAGTCGGCGATCTTGTCCAGCATCTCGTCGAGCGCGCCGGTCTCCTCCCCGACCGCGATCATCTGCACGACCATCGGCGGGAACACGTCGTGTTGTGCGAGCGGTCGGGCGAGCGTGTCACCGCGCTTCACCGCGCCCTGCGTCTCACGCACCGCGATCGACACCATCTCGTTCCCCGACGTCTCGGCGACGATCTCGAGCGACTCGAGGATGCCCACACCCGACCGAGTGAGCGCGGCGAGCGTGCGGGAGAAGCGCGCGAGCGCGGTCTTGCGCACGAGCACGCCGAACACCGGCACCCGCAGCTTGAACGCGTCCCACTTCGGGCGACCTTGCGGGCTCTGGATCCAGCGCCGGAACAGCCATGTCGCGATGCCGGCCAGCACGAGCACTCCGAGGAAGAAGCGCTTCAGGAGGTCGGAGATCGAGATCAGCACGCGCGTCGGAGCGGGCAGCTGGCCGCCGAGGTCCACGTAGATCGTCTTGAACTGCGGGACGATGAACAGCAGCATCGCCGTCGCGATCGTGAGGCAGACCACCAGCACAAAGATGGGGTAGGTCATTGCCGAGCGGACCTTCCGCCGCAGCTCGACCTGCTTCTCCAAAGTGTCGGACAGACGCAGGAGCACCGCGTCGAGCACACCACCGATCTCGCCCGAGCGCACCATTGCGATGTAGAGCCGGTTGAACACGTTGGGGTGCTTCGCCATCGCGTTCGACAGCGACGAACCGCGTTCGACGTCGAGCCGCACCTCGTTGACGATCTTTGCCAGCTCGGCGTTCTCGGTCTGCTCGGCGAGGATTGCCAGCGACCGGATGAGCGAGAGCCCCGAGTTGATCATCGTCGAGAACTGGCGGGAGAAGACCGCGACGTCCTTCAGCTTCACGCGGCCGGAAAGGCCCGGGATCTTGAGGTCCGCGGTGAGCCGGTTCGCGCTGCGCTTCTCGATCGAGATGGGCGTGTAGCCCATCTGACGCAGCCTTCCGGCAACCAGCGTCGCGTCGTCGGCATCGAGCTGCCCCTCGACGATCTGGCCACGTTGGTCGCGGACCTTGTACGCGAAGGTGGTACCCATCAGGCTGCCCAGCCCGCGTTCTGCACGAGGCGGCGCAAGTCGTCCTCGTTGTCGCAGCGTTCGAGCGCAACCTCCATCGTGATCTTGCCCCCTCGCACGAGCGATGCGAGGTTCTGGTCCATCGTGACCATCCCCCACTTCGCGCCGGCCTGCATCAGCGAGTAGATCTGGTAGATCTTCCCCTCACGGATGAGGTTTCGCACCGCCGGGGTCGCGACCAGCACCTCGGCCGCCACCACTCGGGCGCCGCCGTCGGCAGTTCGGAGCAGCTGCTGTGTGCAGATGCCTTGGAGCGAGGACGCGAGTTGCACCCGGATCTGCTGCTGCTGGTGACTCGGGAACACGTCGATGATGCGGTCGATCGACTGCGGCGCGTCCTGCGTGTGCAGGGTCGCGAACACGAGGTGGCCGGTCTCGGCCGCGGTCAGCGCGGTGGAGATCGTCTCGAGATCGCGCATCTCGCCGACAAGGATGACGTCCGGGTCCTGGCGCAGGACGTGGCGCAGGGCTTCGGCAAACGAGCGGGTGTCCTCCCCCACCTCGCGCTGATTCACGACCGCACGCTTGTGGCTGTGGAGAAACTCGATCGGGTCCTCGACCGTCATGATGTGCAGCGACTTGTCGCGGTTGATGATGTCGACGAGCGAAGCGAGCGTCGTCGACTTGCCCGACCCGGTCGGACCGGTGACGAGCACGAGCCCGCGCGGGAGCTCGGCAAACGCCTTCACCGACGATGGGAGTCCCAGCACGTCGAAGTCGACGATCTCGTACGGGATCGCGCGCATGACGCACCCGACGGAGTCGCGCTGCAGGAACACGTTGACGCGGAATCGGCTTTTACCCGGAAGCGTGTAGGAGCAGTCCAGCTCGAGCTCGTTCTCGAACTTCTCCCGTTGCTTCTGGGTGAGGATCGCGTAGACCATTTCACGGATGTCCGAACCGTTGAGCCGGTCGACGCCCTCGACGAGGCGGAGCTCGCCGTGCACCCTGATCACCGGCGGGCTGCCCGCCGTCAGGTGCAGGTCGGAGCCCTTCTGCTGGATCACCAGCTCCAACAGCTCGTTGACGTGGATGCCCTCGGGCATCTCCGGCTCCTCGCGCCGGGAGCCCGGCGCGTCGAGCGTCGGCGCGTCCGGACCGAAGACGGAGTCGATCGCATGCTGGATCTCGTAGCGCCCGGCTGCCGCAGGCACGATCTCGTAGCCGCTGGCCGCGCCGACGGCCTGGACCGCGCCGTCGTCACCCGGATCCGGGAAGGCGACCACGAGCTTGGTGCCCTCGAAGTCGACCCCGATAGCGATGTGTTCACGCGCGACGGCCTCGGGCACCATCACGGCGGCGTCGGGATGCAGCGGATGCTCGGAGAAGTCGACGAAGCGCAGGCCGACCGTCTCCGCGATCGCGGCGGTCAGGTCCTTCTCCGACACGAGCCCGCCGCGCCGGAGCACCGCGGGAAGCGGATCGCCGGTGCGACGCGACTCGGCAACGGCGATCGCCAGGTCGTCGCGGCTCAGCACGTGCCGCTCCACGAGGAACTCGCCCAAGACCCGCGCCTGGCTCGACAGCATGCGTCCTCCTGGGCCAGGTATCGGCGCAACCGCTCCCGGACTGAAGTCGCGCTATGGGTCTCAACCGCCAGGCGGAACGGACCGATCACTGCGTCCACGGCGCGAACCGGCCGTGACAGGGTGGGTGCAGCCAGGGAGGCGCAATGTCCCGGATCCTTTCTAGATGACGGCGCCGCCAGTGGATGACACACTCCTTCCCAGCCGCGGCTCCGAGCCCACGCGCGCGACGCCTGCGACCCCGGGCCCGCCCCCGAGTCAGGACCTGCCGCCCCCGTCGCCGACTCCCGAGCGCGTCACGGAGATCCAGCGCCTGCACGCGGAGAGCGAGGGTCTCCTCGCCGCGGCGGAGCGGCCGCTCGCGCTCCCGGGCCACCGCAAGAAGCTGCAGGCCGCGCTCCAGGCGGAGGGCGAGGCGCTGCGCGCGGCCGGGTTCCGCAGCTACACCGAGTTCTCGGCCGCGCAGGACGCCACCGGTGGCGTCCACGAGGCCGAGCCGAGCGATCGGGGCCCGGACGAAATGCCGGCACCGGTCCTCGCTACGACCCAGCCGGAGGTAGAGGCCGAGGCCGACGAGACGGCGTTCGAGACGACGGCGCCCGAGCCCGAACCCGAACGGCCGTCCGGGACCGCCCGAACACAGCTCGCGACCCAAGAGGCGGCCCTCGCCGAGACCCTGGCCGAGGCCGCCGCCACGCGCCGCGAGGCGGACGAGGCTCGCGCTGCCGCCATGCTCGCCGCCG
>VGBT01000040.1 GCA_016870395.1 Actinomycetota bacterium
GGCGGGGGGGGGGGAGCCGGCTCCCCGATGCGTCCTGGCCCCATGTTTCCATCCGCGAGCGGAATCTGTCCAACAGTTAGAAGTGATAGCGTGCATCGGCAGTACCGATGCGTGGGCGCGTGGCACCGGAGCCGATCATCAGAGAGGAGGCGAAGGTGCCGAGTGTGGCGGCGCCCGGGTCCGCGTGGCACCGGAGCCGACCATCAGAGAGGAGGCGCTCCATGGAGCTGCGCCATCTCGAAACCCTGATCGCCATCGACGAGGAGGGCACGTTCACCGCGGCGGCCGACGCGCTGCTGACCGTCCAGTCGAACGTGTCCGAGCAGATTCGCCAGCTCGAGGGTGAGCTTGGGGTCACGCTGCTCTCGCGGGGCCGGGGCGGCGCGATCCCGACCGAGTCCGGACGCGCGGTGCTGAAGCGTGCCCGGCGCGTGCGCCGCGAGCTCGAGCTGCTCCGGGAGGACCTGGCCGCGCTCTTGGGCCTCCAGGTCGGCGAAGCCAGTCTCGGCATCGTCGGCACGGCGAGTCGTTGGCTGGTCCCGCGACTCGTTGCCGACCTGCGCGGCCGCGCGCCGGGGGTGCATCTCCGGGTGAACGAGGGAGCGTCGGAGCGGATGATGGCCGACGTGCTCGCCCAGGACCTGGCCCAGGCCATCGTGACCGAGCCGGTGCGCGACGAGCGGCTCTCGGTGGAGCCGCTCGTGGAGGAGGCGCTGGTCGGTCTCGCGCCGCAGGGCACGAAGCTGCCGCGCCGCCCGATCGGTTGGGACGAGCTCGCGGAGATGGTGCTCGTGCTGCCTCCACGGGGGAACCCGCTTCGCCTCGAGCTCGACGACGCCGCGCGGGCCCAGGGTGTGACGCTGGACATCCGGGTCGAGGTGGAGGGCATCCGGTTGATCGCCGACCTCGTGGCTGCCGGCGCTGGCTGCGCGGTGCTGCCCGTGACGGCGATCCCGCCCGAGCTCGCGACGTTGCCGCGCTTCGACGTCACCGCGCTGCCGGTCCGTCGGCTCGCGCTGGTCGCGGCCCGGAGCGTTCCGATGTCTTTGGCCGACCGAGCGGTCCGCGAGACCGTGATGCAGATCGTGGCGGCCGGTTTGTTGTCGAGGGGCGCGCGTCCTGCACGCACGACCCGCGCCCACCGCAAGGGCGCCTAGGGGTCAGCCGGCCGAGCGCGACGCGATGCTGAACCGGGTCCCGCTGACGACCAAGTCGAGCGGGTCGCCGGAGCGCTCGCCTTCGAGGCCGTCTACCCCGGGCGACTGGTCGGCGCGGGCCACCAGACCTGGTTGCCACAACGGTCGGTCGACGTCGACCGGGGTGAACCCGGCGCTGCGCACACGCTCGAGCGTGGCGGCGAAATCGTCGACCTTGAAGGTCACGTGGTGCCGACCCGACCCGGAGCGAGCGAGGAATCGGGCGAGGAAGTCGTTTGCCGCCGGCCGCCACGCGATGAGCACCTCGATCGTCATGCCCTCGACGGCGTTGCCCATGTGCACCTTCATCCACCGGAACCCGTGGCCGTCCACGCCGTACACGCACACTCCGCCGAGCGTGCCGACGAGGGCGCCGAGGGTGGCCGCGGGGTCCGTCGTCGCGAGGGCGATGTGGTCGAGGTCGGTCACGCCCCGGATGTTCTCACGGCCGGGCCGCGCCCGGCCCGGGTGGTGAGACGGGCGCCCGCGCAGCCGATCCCGAGGGTCGCGAATCCGCCGACGGCGTCGAGGAAGTAGTGGTTGGCCGTGATCACGATGACCGACACCGTCAACACCGGGTAGAGCGCGGCGAGCACCTTCGCCCAGGTGTGCCGCAGTCGCGGCACGAGGATGCACGCGCACCAGAGGGCCCACACGCAGTGGATGCTCGGCATCGCCGCGAACTGGTTCGCGATGCTCTTTATCGCGCCCGAGTTGAAGGCCCACAACGTCGGGTACTTCGCCAGGGTGTCCACGTAGCCGTACGTCTCGGGTAGCAGGCGTGGAGGCATCAACGGCCAGAAGTAGAAGCCGATCAGCGCGATCGCGGTGGCGATGCCGAGCGTGTTGCGCCAGAACGGGTAGTCGTCGGGCCATCTCCTGAAGAGGAAGATGCCGACACCGATCGTCACGACGAAGTGCAGCGACCCGTAGAAGTAGTTGCTCGCGACCACGACCGGTTGCAGGTCGAGCGCCCACTGGTTGATCGCGCGCTCGTGGTAGATCCCGAGGGCCTTCTGCAGGTCGATTAGTCGGAGCGCGTGTTTGAGAGCGAGTCGCGCGTTCTCGGGCGCGGCGTTGCGGATCGACGAGTAGACCGCGTAGAAGATGCCGATCGCGAGGATCTCGGTCCACCAATAGAGAACGTGACCGTCGCGCAGCACCTTGGCGCCGGGCAGCCGGCGGAGCGCACCGCGTAGCGGCGGGGCCGTGCTCGTGCTCACCTGCGTGCGTCCGCCCTGCGGTGGGAGCGCCGGCGGCCACCGACCGCGAACGACGGCGCGCCGAGGAGGCTCACGAGCAGCATGACCAGGTACCAGAGCAGGCCGATGCCGATGGCCTGCCCGTTCGACACGCCGAGCGGGTGGAGCAGGAGCACGAGCATCCCCTCCCGGACTCCCAGTCCGGAGAGCGAGATCGGGACGACCTGGGCCATCGCGACGACCGGGACGAACGCGATCACTGCGACCGCGGGGACGTCGGCGCCGAGGGTCAGGACGATGAAGCCCACGGTCACGAGCACCGAGACCTGGTACACGAGCGCGGTGCCGAGCACGCCCAGCGCGGCGCGGGGATGTCCGCGCAGGTGCTCGATGCCGTCATGGGCGGCCCCGATGAAGCGCATCCAGCTCTCGTGCTCGCGGAACCGTCCCGCGACGCGTGGATGACCGGCGAGGTAGACAATCACGCCGAGGGCGGCGAGCGTGACGCCCGAGACGAGCAGCGCGACCCATGCGGTGCGCGACTCCAACAGTGAGGGGTCGAGCGCGAACCCGACGAGACAGAGCAGTGGCAGCGCCAGGAATCCGGTGAGTCGTTCGAGCGCGACGGCGGCGAAGGCGGTCTCGGTCGAGTCGATGGTCTTCGCGCTGCGGCTGACCCTGAGCACGTCCCCGCCGATCGTGGACGGGAGCACGTTGCCGAGGAACTGCCCGGCGAAGTAGTGGTTCGTCAGCTGCGCGAGTGGGACGTGGGCGCCGAAGGCTTCGAGCACCCGCTGCCAGCGCCAGGCCGACAGGACGATGCCGATCGTGGCCGTGAGCACCGCGGCGGCGAAGTAGAGGATCGTGTCGAGGTGCCGGTCGCGGGGCATCGCGCCCTCGAAGTCGATCTTCGAGACCAGGACAGCCAGCAGGACCGCGCTGACGAACATGCGCAGACCCAGGCCGAAGCGGGCCCGGCGCGCCGAGGGGCCCGGCGTCGGCGCGACTGGAGTCGGCGGCTCCGTGCCGTGTGCTTCCGGACCTGTGCCCACCCCCGTAGCCTATGGGCGGCTCCCACGCCGGGTGGCCGCGTATGTGGCGGGTGAGCGACGATGGGGGCAGAAACGGGCAGAGGCGGGCAGGTCCGGCCCGGTTCGGCCCGGCCCGACATGGACGCTTCCAGAGTTGGAGGTGCAGCAGTGCGCGTGATCGTCGACGACGGCGTCGGCCTGGAAGTCGAGGTGCGAGGCCAGGGTCCGGCCCTGGTGCTGGTGCACGGCTTCGGGGGCGCCAAGGAGGACTTCTCCGATCATCTCGACGAGCTCGCCGCGGGCCACCGGGTGATCACCTTTGACCATCGTGGGCACGGCGAGAGCGACGCTCCCGAGCACGCGGACGCCTATTCCCTCGACCGGCTCGCGACCGACGTGGTCGCGGTCGCAGACGCCCTCGGCATCGACCGGTTCCGTCTCCTCGGGCACTCCATGGGCGGGATGGTCGCCCGCCGGCTGGTGCTGGCCCGGCCCGACCGCGTCGAGGCGCTCGTCCTGATGGATACCTCGCCGGGACCCGTGCCGGGCATGGACCCGGACATCATCGAGCTCGGCGCGCAGCTCGCGCTGGATCAGGGCATGGACGAGCTCAAGCGGGTCATGGACGCATTCTCCCCCCTCGGCACCCCCGCGTACGAGCGCCTGATCTCCGAGCGCGAGGGGTACCAGGAGTTCTGCGACGCGAAGTGGGCCGCGTTGTCGCCAGTGATGTGGGCGACCCTCATCCGCGAGATTCGCGACCAGCCCGACGAGTTCGGTGCGCTCGTGACGGTCGGGTGTCCGACCCTCGTCCTCGTCGGCGACCAGGACGAGCCCTTCGTCGCCGTGTCCCACGCCATGGCTGCCACCGTCCCCGACGCGAGGATCGTCGTGGTGCCCGACGCCGGGCATTCACCGCAGTTCGAGAACGGCGACGACTGGCTGCGTGCGCTCTGCGAGTTCCTTGCCGACGTGTCGACACGGGCGGACCGCAGCACCTGATGGCAGAGATCCTCGGCTCCGGCGGAAGGCTCGCGGCCGAGGTGCTCCGGGGCCACGACGTCGACACGCTGTTCACGCTCTCGGGCGGTCACCTGTTCCCTCTGTTCGACGGGTGCGTGCAGGCCGGGATCCGGCTGGTCGACACCCGACACGAGCAGACTGCGGTTTTCGCGGCCGAGGGCTGGGCGAAGGTCACCCGGCGGGTCGGGGTGTGCGGGCTCACGGCCGGACCCGGTGTCACGAACGGCGTCAGCGCGCTCACCAGCGCGCTGATGACGGGCTCGCCGGTGCTCGCGATCGGTGGTCGCGCGCCGGCGGCGCGCTGGGGCGTGGGATCGCTCCAGGAGCTCGACCACGTGCCGATCGTGGCGCCGGTGGTGAAGCGGGCTTCGACGGCAGCGAGCACCGCGGGGGTCCCGGGGGAGGTCGACTCCGCGCTGCGCGCCGCGCGCACCCCGCATCGCGGCCCGACGTTCGTCGATGTCGCGCTCGACGTGTTCGTGGAGGGCGCCATGGTCGACGTGCCCGGCGCTCCGATACCGGAGGAGCTGTGCGCAGCGGCTCCGGATCCCGGTGCCATCCGCGCGGTGGCCCGGCTCGTCAGCGCGTCGGAACGCCCGGTGCTGGTGTGCGGCGGCGACGCTTACTGGGACCATGCCGAGGAGGCGCTGCGCGCGTTCGCCGAGGTTGCGCGCGTGCCGGTGTTCGGCAACGGCATGGGTCGGGGCCTCCTGCCCGCGGACCACGAGCTCGCGTTCGGCCGGGCGCGCGGCGCCGCGCTGAAGCAAGCCGATCTCGTGGTCGTTGCCGGCACCCCGCTCGACTTCCGGCTCGGCTTCGGCGCGTTCGGCGACGCCCAGGTCGTGCACTGCTGCGATGCTCCCGGGCGGGCGGCGCGCCACGTGGAGCTCGCGGCGTCGACCGAGGGCGATCTCCGCGCGACGTTCTCGATGCTCGCAGACGTCGCCGGTGGTGGCGCGCACGAGGACTGGATCGGTCATCTGCGCGACGAGGAGCGCGCGCGGCGAGCCGCAGACGCGCAGCTCATGGCCGCCGACACCGAGCCGATCAAGCCGCAGCGCGTGTACGGCGAGCTGCGGTCGCGCCTGGCCCGCGACGCGATCGTGATCGGTGACGGCGGCGACTTCGTCAGCTACGCGGGCCAGCTCGTCGACAGCTACGAGCCCGGTACGTTCCTCGACCCCGGGCCGTTCGGCTGCCTCGGCATGGGCCCCGGCTACGCGTTGGCCGCCACCGTCGCGCACCCTGATCGCCAGGTGGCGCTGATGTTGGGTGACGGTGCGATCGGCTTCGCTCTCGGTGACCTCGACACGCTCGTCCGCTTCGGTGCGAACGTCGTGATGGTCGTGGGCAACAACGGCATCTGGGGGCTCGAAAAGCACCCGATGGAGCAGTGGTTCGGGTACTCGGTCGCCGCCGAGCTCCGCCCGGGAACCCGCTACGACCTCGTGCTCGAAGCACTGGGAGGCCACGGCGAGCTCGTCACGAAGCCGGCCGAGCTCGGTCCTGCGCTGGATCGGGCGTTCGCGACAGGCGGGCCGTCGCTCGTCAACGTGTGCACCGACCCGGCCGACGCGTACCCCCGTAGCTCGAACCTCGCGTAGCGGCGAGCGCCGTCAGCGCCCGAGGTCTATGTTGCAGACCTTCCAGGCGCCGTCTTCACGACGCAGGTGGACCCTAGCGTCGTTCTCGACGCCGTCAAGCTCGATGGTCCCCTCGGTCGTCGCCCGGCTGTTGGTGATCTCGCTGCTCTTGAAGTCGTACGCGGTGACGGGTCCGTACTGCTCGAGGTCGCGGGCGAAATCCGCCGGCGACTGCGGGACCCGCTCGCGTTCGCAGAGGAGGTCGTAGGCGTCGGTCCAGCGCTCGTCCCGGAGGGCGGCCAGAAAGTCGTTGGTCACGTCGATCGGCTCGGTCAGCTTGCCCACGCCGAGGACCACGGCGAGGATTCCGCCCGCGACGATCAGCACGACCATCGGGATGGCGATCGCGAGCCACCCGAGCCGGGCTCGGGGGCGGGTCGGTGCGGCGGGGGGTGTCCAGCCGTATGGCTCGGCGGCGGGCGGGGAAACTGCCGGTGGTCCCGCGTCGGTCATGCCGAGAGGGTATCGGCGCTCAGCTTCTGCGGGTGGCTTTCTCGAGGAATCGGGCCCGCTCCACGACGACCCGGGTGACCCGGCCCGCGGCCACGAGCCCGTCGCGGCACTTGACCGAGACCCGGAACGTGAGCCGGCGGCCCTCGACCGTCTCGAGCACCGCTTCGGTGGTCACCTCGTCGCCGATCGGGACCGGGGCGAGGTGGTCGAGCTGAACCCGGTAGCCGACGGTGGTGGAGCCCTCCGGGATGTGGCCCTCGATCGCGGCGACCGTGGCCTGCTCGGCGAAGAGCGCGACGCGGGGCGTGGCCAGCACGGGCACGTCGCCGCTGCCGAGCACCTCGGCGGTGTCCTCGGACGCAACGGTGGCCGTGACGGTCCCGACCAGTCCGGGTGCGAGCGGCATCCGCTTACCATACGCACCCCGGTCGTCGTGGGGCATGCCGGACGGCCGCGGCGGGGCCGTCCAGCAGGCGCCGTCACGCCAGAAGCGTCGAAGGTGAGGGATCGGTGATCGACGAAGCACTGGTGCAGCAGACGCTTCACCGTGCCTTGGCCCACGGCGGCGACTTCGCCGAAGTCTTCGCCGAGGATCGGCGGAGCACGACCGCGACCCTCGACGAGGGGCGCGTCGAGGAGCTCGGCTCGGGTCGTCTCGTCGGGGCCGGGGTGCGGGTCGTGCGCGGTGAGACCACCGGGTACGCGCACACCGCGGACCTCTCGCCCACCGGGCTCGCGGAGGCCGCCGACGCGGCGGCTGCTGCCGCGCGAGCCGATGGTGGCGGGGTGACGATCGTCCCGCTGACCCGACGTTCGGTGGACCCACCTCATGGGGTGCGGGTCCTGCCCGAGACGGTGGCGAAGGCGCGCAAGGTCGAGCTGCTCGCGCGGGCCGACGAGGCCGCTCGCAGCGAGTCGGGCGCGATCCGCCAGGTGACGGTGAGCTATGCCGACGCGCGGCGCCGGATCCTCGTCGCGAGCTCCGACGGCGTGCTCGCCGAGGACGACCAGGTGCGCACTCGCTTCTTCGTCAACGCCGTCGCGGCCGGCGACACCGGCCTGCAGACGGGCACGGAGGCGCCGGGGCGCACCGTGGGCTTCGAGCTCTTCGACGAGATCCCGCCCGAAGCGGTTGCCCAGACCGCCGCGCGCCGCGCGCTGTCGAAGCTGTCGGCGCGCCCGGCCCCGTCCGGGAAGTTCCCCGTCGTGCTCGAGCGGGGCGCGGGCGGCGTGCTCTTCCACGAGGCCTGTGGACACGGGCTCGAGTCGGATCTCGTCGGTCGCGACGCGTCCGTCTTCCGCGGCCGGATCGGTGCGCGGGTTGCGTCGCCGCTCGTGACGCTCGTGGACGACGGCGCGCTCGCTCGCGACTGGGGAGCTGCGGCGATCGACGACGAGGGCACACCGACGGGCCGCAACGTGCTCATCGAAGACGGTGTGCTCACCGACTACATGTGGGACCTGCTGCGCGCGCGCAAGGGGGGGCGCGCGAGCAGCGGCAACGGTCGGCGTGAGACGTATCAGCACCTGCCGATGGTCCGCATGACCAACACGTACCTGCTCCCCGGTCCGGAGGATCCCAGCGAGCTGATCCGCCAGACGCACAACGGCCTCTACTGCGTCGCGCTCGGCGGCGGCCAGGTGAACACGGCGACCGGCGACTTCGTCTTCGGCATCACCGAGGCGTACATGATCGAGAGCGGCGAGATCACCGAGCCGGTGCGCGGTGCGCAGCTCATCGGCAACGGGCCCGAGGCCCTTCGCGCCATCGACGCGGTCGGGTCGGACTTCGACACTTGGGCCGGCACGTGCGGCAAGGACGGGCAGGGCGTACCGGTGTCGGCGGGCCAGCCGACGCTGCGGGTGGCGGAGCTCACGGTCGGCGGGACCGCGGCGTGAGCGCCTCGGAAGCCGATGACCTGTCCGATCTGCTCGAGCTGGCCCGCCGCGTCGCCGGCGAAGCCCGTGCCGGCGAGCATGTCGAGGCGTATGTCGCGCGTTCACGCGAGACCGAGGTCAAGGTGTTCGGCGGGCAGGTGGAGTCACTCTCCTCGGCCGAGACTGCGGGCGTCGGCGTGCGGGTGCTCGTCGACGGGCGTACCGGCTACGCGTGGGCCGGCACGCTCGACCCGAAGGCGGTGGCCGAGGCCGTCGCCGAGGCGCGCGACAACAGCGGCTTCGGTGAGCCCGATCCCGACGCCGGGCTCGCGACGCCCGAAGACGTGGCCACCGCTGGTCCTGCGCGCCTGGATCTCTGGCGCCCCGAGCTGCTCGCCGTCTCCGCCGACGACAAGGTCGGGTTCGCGCTCGAGGTGGAGGCGGCGACGCTCGGGGCCGATCCACGCGTGCGCGGCGTCGAGTCGGCCGACTACACGGACTTCGCGTTGGAGGCCGCCGTCGCGAGCTCGCTCGGAGTCGAGGCGTCGTCGCGCCGCACGGGATGCTCGGTGTACGCATCGGCGCTCGCGGGCACGGAAGGCGAGACCCAGACCGGGTTCGGCTTCAGCGCCGGGCGGACCGTGGACGATCTCGACGTCGCGGCCGCGGCGCGCGACGCGGCCGAGCGCGCGACGCGCCTGCTCGGGGCCCGCCAGTCGGCGTCGCGGCGGGTCCCGGTGGTGCTCGACCCGCTGGTGACGCGCTCCGTCCTGGCGCTGATCGGCGCGGCCGTGAACGGCGAGGCGGTGCTGAAAGGCCGCTCGATGTTCGCCGAGCGCGCCGGCGAGAGCGTGGCTGCACCGATGGTGACGCTCTCCGACGACCCCACGTGCGCGGACGCCTTCGGGGCGACGCCGTTCGACGGTGAAGGCGTCCCCACCCGCCGTACCGCGCTGATCGACTCCGGCCGGCTCGTCGGCTTCCTCCACAACGTCTACACGGCGCGCCGATCGGGCACGCGCACCACCGGATCGGCGGTTCGCGGGTACACCGCGCCCCCGGGGGTGGGCGCGCGGGCGCTGTCGCTGGTGCCGGGCGAGCGGGCGCCGGAGGCGCTGCTCGCCGCGGTGCCCGAGGCCCTCTACGTCCAGTCGGTGAGCGGGTTGCACTCCGGCACCGACCCGGTGAGCGGCGACTTCTCGGTCGGGGCCGAGGGCTGCATGGTGCGCGGCGGTGGGTTCGCGGAGCCGGTGCGCGAGGTGACGATCGCGTCGACGCTGCCGAGGATGCTGCTCGACATGATGGAGGTCGCCAACGATCTCACCTGGCTGCCGGGCGGCGCGGCGGGGGTCACGGTCCTCATCGGCGACATGACGATGAGCGGCGCCTGACGGTCAGGGGGTGCCGCGGCGGGCGAGGATCGCGTCGAGCTCGGCCACCGCGACGAACGGGTCTTCGCCGAAGTGCACCGTCTCCATGCCGAGCGCGCGAGCCGCGGCGATGTTGTCGGCGTTGTCGTCGACGAAGACGCACCGGTCGGCCGCCACCCCCGCGCGCTCGCAGGTGAGCATATAGATGCGTGGATCGGGCTTGCGCATCCCGACGTCGCTCGAGTCGACGACGACCTCGAAGAGCTCGTCGACGGGGAACGTCGCCCGCCAGTGGTCGCCCCACTCCTTCACGTTGTTGGTGAGGAGCGCGATCGCCAGCCCCGAGGTCTTCAGCTCGCGGGCCTTGTGCACCACGGGCCAGTGCGTGCCGACCGGCATGTCGGCCATGAACTGCAGGTAGGCACCCATGTCGATCTCCTGGCCGAGCACCGCAGGTGCCCGGGTCTGGACGCCGGCGAACCACTCCTCGAGCGTGAGCTCGCCGACCTCGAGCCGGTGCCAGTCGTGGGTGACGGCGGCGCCCGTGGGCGCGTCCCCGTTCCCTGTGCGCTGGATGCCCTCGACACCGATGTAGCTCTTGTCGCCGAAGAGGAGCTCGAGCACCGCGCCCGTGGGGTAGCCCATGTCGGTCTCGAACTTCCCGATACCCCGAAACAGGGGGCTGGAGAAGACGCCGCCATAGTCGAAGATCACGGCCTCGATCACGGGGGGCGAGGCTAGCCGTACGCCTCGGAGGCCTCTTCCGGCGGTGCGATCGCGAGGGCGACGGTTCCGGCCGCGACCGAGAAGGCCAGTCGCTTCGCCTGCTCGGGCGTGACGAGCACGGTCACGCCCTCGTCGTCGACGGCGACGACCGCGGCCGCCGGTGCGACCGTGAGCGTCGGCTCGGCGTCCTCGCCTACGACCTGAGGGTCGAACGTCGCGTAGACGTCGACGACGTCGCCGGGTCGAGGGCGCGTACCGCGGTCGAGGAGGATCCGCATTGCGCGCAGGCCCGACGGGACGACCGCGCTCGTGGGCCCGCGTTCGGCATCGGCGAGATGGCGATCGGTCACCACGGCGCCGCGCAGCAGCGGCACGCGGACGACGGCACCCACGAGCGCGTGGGGCCGGCCGAGCGCGCCCGGCCCGGCCGCGTCGCCGCGGACGCGGCGCACCCTGAGGTCGCCGCGGTCGAGTCGCACGCCCACGGCGAGGTCTCGCGCCGCGATCACGACGGCGTGCACGCGCCCGAAGGCGCGGTCCTGGCGTTCGAGCGACGAGATCAGGCCGGCCACGTGGGCCGCGGTCGCGAGCGCGACCACGGCCGCGGCGAGCCAGAGCAGGACGGTGCGAGGTGAGCGACGGAACATGGGAACCCCCGGTCGGCGCGCGACGGAACGGACGGGGGGAGTGGGGAGGAAGCGCGGAGGGAGGTGCGGGCGGCCGGATGCCGCCGGTGGAGGCCTGGTCAGGCCGACTTCTGCGCCGAGGGCTTCTCGGCCTTCTTGGCCGCCGGCTTGTCGGCCTTCTTCGATTCGGAGCCGCCTTTGCCTCCGTCCTTGGTGGCGGTGGTGCTCGGCGACGACTCCGACCCCGTGTCGCTCTTGGCGGCCCGCTTCGAGCGGGCCCCGGCGCCGTGGTCGGTGCGGTAGAAGCCCGAGCCCTTGAGCACGATGCCGACGGACCCGAACACCTTGTCGAGGTTGCCACCGCAACCCGAGTGCCGCTTGAGCGGCTCCTCGGTGAAGGACTGGTACACCTCGAGGTGTTGTCCGCACTTCGTGCATGCGTACTCGTAGGTGGGCATGTTGGACGAGTTCCCCTCGATCCGGTCGATCCTTGCGCCGCGGGTCCCGGATCCGGGACCCGCCAGCGAGTCGTTCATTCTAGCCCAGGCCCTCTCCGCTCGATCGAGGCGTGTTGAATGGGGAGGTGCTCACCCTGTTGCTCGTCGTGCCGGCGTACTTCCTCGGGACGTTCCCGACCGCGCTGCTCGTCGCGCGTGCCGGTGGCCACGACGTGCTGCGGGAGGGCTCCGGGAACCCGGGGGCCTCCAACGTCAACCGGCTCATGGGCTGGAAGGCCGGTGCCCTGGTGCTCGTGGGCGACTTCGCGAAGGGCGCGATCGCGGCCGGCGTGGGGCTCGCGGTCGGTGGGCGGCTCGGCGCGTACGTGCTCGGCGCGGCGGCCGTCGTCGGCCACATGCTGCCGGTGACCCGGCGGTTCAAGGGCGGCAAGGGCGTCGCGACCGCGGGCGGGATGTTGGTGGTCCTGTTCCCGTGGATCACAATCGTGCTCGGGCTCGTGTGGTGGGTGATCGCGCGCGTGCTGCACTTCGCGTCCGTCGCGTCGCTCGTGATCGCGATCGCGTTCCCGATCCTCGTCGCGGTGTTCGGGTTCAGCGGCTGGGAGATCGCCTTCACGGCGGCGTTGGCGGTGCTCGTGATCGCGCGCCACGCGGCCAACCTGCGCCGCCTGCTCATTGGAACCGAGCTCCGCACCGACTCTGCGGTCCCTCCGGATCTGGAGGGACCGTGAGCGCCGGGCGTCCGTCGCGGTTGCCCGACGCCTCAACCTCGGCGGGCCATGTGCCGACATTCGGCGATTGACGCTACCGTCGAGCCCGTGAGGACCGTATGAAGGGCGCCGTCCGCAAGGCAGTGATTCCGGCCGCCGGCTTGGGCACGCGCTTCCTGCCGGCCACGAAGAGTCAGCCGAAGGAGATGCTGCCCGTCGTCGACAAGCCCTCCATCCAGTACGTGGTGGAGGAGGCGGTGCGCGCCGGACTCACCGACATCCTGATCATCACGGGCCGGGGCAAGCGCGCGATCGAGGACCACTTCGACCGCAACTTCGAGCTCGAGTTCTACCTGGAGCAGAAGGGCAAGACGGACCTGCTCAAGGAGGTGCAGGAGACCTCGGAGCTCGGCGACATCCACTACATCCGTCAGCGCGACCCGCTCGGTCTCGGCCACGCGGTCTCCGTCGCGCGCGAGCACGTCGGCAACGAGCCGTTCGCCGTGCTCCTCGGTGACGACATCATGGTGGACGACTCCGCGCTGCTCCGTTCGATGCTCGACGTGCACGATCGCTACGGGCGGTCGGTGCTCGCGCTCAAGGAGGTTGCCCCCGAGGAGATCTCCTCGTATGGCTGCGTTGAGCCCGAGGTCGTCGACGAGGCACTGGTGCGTGTGCACTCGATCGTGGAGAAGCCGTCGCGCGAGGAGGCGCCGTCGAACCTCGCGGTGATCGGTCGCTACGTCTTCACCCCGGAGATCTTCGACGCCCTCGACCGGATCGAGCCGGGAGCGGGCGGAGAGCTGCAGCTCACCGACGCGATCGGCCTGCTCAACGAGAGCCAGACCGTCTACGGCCAGGTGTTCACCGACGGCCGGTACGACATCGGCCAGAAGATCGACTTCCTCCGGGCGAACGTGGAGCTCGCGCTCGAGCGGGACGACATCGGACCCGACCTCCTTGCCTTCCTGGTCGACCTCCTCCACCGCCGCGGCCTGACCTGAACGACTGCGCCGCGGCTGGCTGATGTTCTCGCTCGACGAGGTGCGTGACGAGATCCTGGGCGCCCTGCCCGCGCCGGTGGCCGCGCTCGTGCCTCGTGCCGAGGCGGTCGGGCTCGCGCTCGCGGAGGCGATTGCGGCGGACGAGCCGGTACCGCCGTTCGCCAACACCGCGATGGACGGGTACGCGCTCCGGGCCGCCGACACCGAGGGCGCGTCCGACGACACGCCGGTACGCCTGCGGATGGTGGGTGAGCTCGCCGCGGGACATGCCCCGACGCTTCCCGTCGGACCCGGCGAGGCGATCCGCATCATGACCGGCGCGCCGATCCCCGAGGGCGCCGATGCGATCGTGATGGTGGAGCGCACGGCGCGCGACGGCGACGACGCGGTCCTGGTGCGCGCGTCTGCGGGTGTCGGTGACCATGTGCGCGGCGCCGGTGGAGATGTCGCGGCCGGCCAGGAGGTGTTCGCGGCCGGCACCGTGCTCGCGCCGGCGCACCTCGGCGTGCTCGCGAGCCTCGGGGTCGAGCAGGTGCGCGTCTTTCGGCGCCTCCGGGTGGGCGTGATGTCGACCGGGGACGAGCTGCGGGAGGGCCCGGTCGCGCTCGCGCCGGGCCAGATCCGCGACTCGAACCGGCCGATGCTGCTCGCGCTCGTGGCCGAGGCCGGCTGCTTGGCGGTCGACCTCGGGATCGGCCACGACGACGAGGCGTTCGTGCAGCGCGCGATCGAGAACGCAGTCGCGACGTGCGACGCCGTCATCACGAGCGGGGGCGTGTCGGTCGGCGACTACGACGTCGTGAAGGCCGTGCTCGATCGGATGGGCGCGCTCCGCTGGTGGCAGGTCGCGATCAAGCCGGCCAAGCCGCTCGCGTTCGCCCGCCTGCGGGAGACACCGGTCTTCGGGTTGCCGGGCAACCCGGTGAGCTCCCACGTGAGCTTCGAACTCTTCGCCCGCCCCGCCCTGCGCAAGATGATGGGACACGCCGCGTGCTCGCGTCCGACGGTGGATGCCGTCGCCGACGCGCCACTCCCGCGCCGACCCGACGGCAAGACCCACTTCGATCGTGTGCGCGTGCGCTACGAGGACGGCCGGTATTTCGTGGTCCGCAGCGGCGCGCAGGCCAGCAATGCCCTCGCGGCGATGGCCGACGCCGACGGCCTCGCGATCCTCCCCGACGGCGACGGCTGCGACACGGGCGATTCGCTCCGCGTGATGCTCCTCCGGTAGCAAGAACCGAAGGCGAAAGGCCAGCGGCGCAGGTATCGTCCGCCGCCCGAGCCGGGGCCCGAGCGTGCGCACCTTCTTGGAAGATGCGCACGCCTGCGCCGAAGGGCGCGAGAGCGGAAGCCACGCGGGAGTGCCCGGGGTCTGCGCCCCGGGCACTCGGCCTCCCCGCACGATCTCGAGAGCTGGTCAGCCGGTCGTCCGTTTCCTCCGGCTGCTGTGTACGAGCCCGAAGGCCGCGGCGCCGCAGCAGAGCAATCCGGCGCAGGCCATCACGAGCACCGTGGTGGTGTTCGAGGTATCGGGCAGCGCGACCACCGACGCCGCTGTCGTGCCCGCCGGCCGCGCGGCGCGTCGGTCGGAGGCCGCGATCGCGGCCCCCTCGCCATCCGCCGCGCCGGCTTGCGAAGCGGTCGCGCTGCCCGTGTCGGCCGTGACCGGTGTGGCGGGCTCCGTCCCCCCGTCCTCCGTCTCGACCGAGATCTGTGTGTTGCTGTCGTTCGTCGCGCCGGGGAGCACCCGGGTTACGGTGCCACTCGACGTCTCGACCGCGTGCCACGCGCTCGGGCCCGCGGTGACGGTGTGGTGGCAAGGGTCCACGTAGCCCGCGTGGTTCGGCGTGCACTGGGGCCCGGGCGTTCCGAGCTCCGTCGTGAACGCGCCGACGTTGCCTGCGGTCCAGCCGGTCGGCAGGTTCGTCGCGGTCACGTGGTAGCCGGCGCCGCGCGCCACGAGGAAGCCCGTGTCCGGGTGGTCGCACACGAGCGCCTCGGCGCCGGCAGTCTGCGTGCAGGTTGCGGTCGCGCCGGCGGCGGTGATGGTGAACGTGGCGCCGTCGGGGGCCAGGAGGGCAGGGTTGCCCGCCGCGTCGACGGGCTGGAGCGAGAGGTAGACGCGCCAGGTCGAGGTGGCCGGCTCGTTGGGCGTCGCACCGGCGGCGTCGGCGCCGAGGGCGGCGCCCGTCATGACCAGGGTGCCGAGCAGGAGCGCTGCGGCTCCGATCCGGGTGCGGGAGGTGCTCCGGGAGGGGTCAGACATGCAGGACCTCGGGTGCTCACGAGACCGGCCCCATGGGCTGGGGCCGGTTTCGCACTGGCTCCCCGCAGGCTCATGCGACCAGTGACCGCCTGCGGATCTACGCCTCCCCGAGGTGAAGACCTGTCTCTGTTGTCAGTACCCCGCCGCCTGCCTCCCGAGCAGCGACTGAGCGTGGTCAATCTTGCCACGTTCCGCGCGCACGCGCCATAGGCCCCCCGTCCCAGTCCGGTCCGAGCCCGATGGGCGTCCGGCGCATCGGTGTCTAGCCTGTGGCCATGGCGGCCCCCCTCGTCGACCCGTTCGCCCGGGAGGTGCGTGACCTGCGCATCTCGGTCACGGATCGCTGCAACTTCCGCTGCGTGTACTGCATGCCCGAGGACGGCCTCGAGTGGCTGGCCCGGGACGACTTGCTCACCTACGAGGAGCTGGCCCGGGTCGCGGGGTTGTGCGTGACGCGGTGGGGCTTCGACGGGATCCGGGTCACCGGTGGGGAGCCGACGGTGCGGGCCCACCTGCCCCGCCTCTTCGAGCTGCTTCGACCGCTCGGCGTCGATCTCGCCATGACCACCAACGGGGTGCGGCTGCCCGAGCTGGCCGGCGAGCTCGCGGAGGCCGGGCTGGCCCGCGTGAACGTGTCGCTTGACAGCCTGCGCCGCGAGACCTTTCGCGCGTTGACTCGTCGCGACGAGCTCGACCGCGTCCTTGGGGGGATCGACGCCGCGATCGATGCCGGGCTCGCGCCGGTCAAGGTGAACTGCGTCGTGATCCGCGGCGTCAACGACGACGAGGTGGTGGACCTCGCGGCGTTCGCGCGTGACAAGGGCCTCGGCATGCGCTTCATCGAGTTCATGCCACTCGACGCGTCCGACGAGTGGAGCTCGGCGCGGGTCGTGCCCGCCGCGGAGATCCTCGAGCGGGTCGACGCGGCGTTCCCACTCGAGGCCGAGCGCGTCGGCGAGGCGCACGTGCAACCCGCCGAGCGCTTCGGTTACCGCGACGGGCAGGGCGATGTGGGCGTCATCGCGAGCGTCACCGCTCCCTTCTGCGGCACCTGCGACCGCGTGCGGATCTCGGCCGAGGGCAAGTTCCGTACCTGTCTGTTCGCGCTCGAGGAGCACGACCTGCGCGCGGTGCTGCGCGGCGGCGGGAGCGACGACGACGTCGCCGCGGTGATCGAGCGCGCCGTGAGCCGGAAGTGGGCCGGGCATCGGATCGGCCAGGTCGACTTCGTGCGTCCCGACCGGTCGATGAGCCAGATCGGCGGCTAGCCGATCCACGAAGGGCACGGCACCTACACTGGCGCCGATGGCCTCCGAGTTCACCCACCTCGACCCGCTCGGCCGCGCTCGCATGGTCGACGTCACGGCCAAGGAGCCGAGTCACCGGCGCGCCGTCGCCCGTTGCCGGGTCCACATGGAGCCCGAGACGGCAGGGCGGATCGCCTCCGGTGCGATCAGCAAGGGCGACGTGCTGGCAGTCGCGCGGGTGGCCGGCATCCAGGCGGCCAAGCAGGCCTCCAGCCTCCTGCCGCTGTGTCATCCGCTTCTCGTGGGCTCGGTCTTCGTGAACTTCCGCATCGAGGAGCGCCACGTCGAGGTCGAGACCCAGGTCGACACGGTGGACCGCACCGGCGTGGAGATGGAGGCGCTCACCGCCTGCGCGGTGGCGGCGCTCACGGTTTATGACATGTGCAAGTCGATCGACCGCGCGATGACCATCGGTGAGCTCCAGCTCTGGGAGAAGACCGGTGGACGCTCGGGGGTCTGGCGCCGCCCGGGACGTGACAGAGACGACTTCGCGCTGTAGGCGGCGCGTGCCGGCGTCTCGGCGAGTGCCTACGGCTGGGTGCGAGGTTCGGGCGTCCGGCTCGATGCCAGTCGTGGCCGGCCCGCCGCGAGCAGCCATCCGACCACGAGCAGGCCGAGGTCGACGAGCGGGCTGAGCCGGTGTCCCAACAGCGTGGCACCGCCGGCCTGCGTGGCGTTCTGGAAGCCGGTGAGCGCGAACCCGGCGGGACCCCGGAACGCGAGCAGGATGCCGATCGCCCGGCGGGCCGTCGCGGCGCGGTCGACCCGGACCCAGGTGCGCATCCGTTCGATCGGCCCGAACCCGAGCACCAGGATCGTGAGCACCGCGAGCTCACCCGCGATCCACACCGGACGTTCGAGCCACCAGGCCGCGCTGCCGATCGGCGGGAACGCGTCGAGCGCATAGGCGACCGCGCCCACGGCGACGAGCGCGCTCAGGTGCCAGAGGAACAGGGTCATGATCACGAGGCTCACGGTGATCACCGCGGTCCACACGCGCACACGGGCGAGCCATCGGGTCAGCGGGCGGTACACCGCGAGCAGGAGCGCACCCTGGGCCACGGTGAGCACGAGGATGCACACTGTCGGCGGGCTCATGTTGGAGATCTCCTCGCCGGGAACCCCGACCATGCTCACCGGGTACGGGCCCCCGTACGTGAGCAGCGCGAGCACCCCGAACGCGGCCGCGGCGCACCAGAGCGCGTGGCGCGGCTGCACCCGGGAGAAGCGACCGTCGGCATACGCGAAGCCCAGCTCCTGTGCGAACAGGAACACCACGAGGTAGTTGCCCACGGCAAGGCCGGGGGCAACGTGGGAGAGGCGCGCGACGTCGAGCAGGATGCAGGCGGCCGGAAGCGTCGCGACGAACAGCCACGGCCACCGGCCGTGGCTGCGCAGCTGCCAAGGCGCCGCGAGCACAAGCAGCAGGTACACCGCGAGGAATCACAGCGGCTGGGCGGCGATGCGCGTGGCGTCGTGGACCAGCCCGCGCTCCACGCTCGTCTCGGTGAGTAGCGCGGCCAGCACCAGCCACACGGCGCAGAACACGATCGTCGGGCGGAGCAACCGCTCGGCGCGCCCGGCGAGGAACCGGCCGGGCCGCGCCGCGAGCGCTCGCGCGTTGGAGAACCCGCCCACGAGGAAGAACAGGGCGATCACCTGCACGATCCACGTGACCGGGCGCAGGCCCGTAACGGGGCCGAGCGCGTTGGTTCCCACCAGCTCGCCGTGGCGTCGCTCCACCGAGGCCACGAGCCAGTGCCCGAAGACGACGACGAGGATGCTCCCGGCCCGTACGAGATCGACGACCCGGTCCCGGGAGGCCGGCGTCGCCCCGGCGATCCGGGCCAGCCGGCCGGGCCCAACCGGTGCCATCGGTCTCAGTCTGACCGACCGGACGGTCCCCTGACCCGCTCGGACGCGCCGGTGACGAACAGGTGTTCGATTCGAGTTCGACGGGGCCGGCTCGGGTCCCCTAGGGTCGGTGCTCGGTTTCGGGGTGGAGGCGCTGGGAGGTCCCCCCTCTGGCGTTCACCCCTTGTTAGCGTCGGCGACACGGAAGGCGACAAGGAGCCTTGGCGATCTCGGTTCTGCTGATCCTCGCGGTGCTCTGGGCGGCGTTCTTCGCGTGGCCGTTGCTCAAGGGGCGCACCTCCGGCCGACGGGCCGACTCCATCGGCGACTTCTCCTACCGGCTCGGTGTCATCGGCAAGACCGGTGGTCATCACGGCCGCCGCCGGCCAGCGCTTTCGCCGACCCCCGTCGGTGTCTCGCCGAGCCGCTCGCTCGCTCACTCGAGCGGCGTGCCCGTCGGTGCGGGCGGGCCGACCCGGGCCCAGCGGCGCCGCCGTGAGGTGCTGATGATCCTCGGCGCCGCGATGCTCGTGACGCTGCTGATCGCCCTCACGATGGGTGGCTGGTTCGCGTGGGGCCTGCAGCTACTCGTCGACGCCGCGACGGCGGCCTACGTGCTCCTGCTCGTCCGCATGCAGCAGCGCGCGCATGAGCAGCGGCTCAAGGTGCGCTACCTGCCGACTGCGGCCGCCTCGCCGTCGCCGCTCGTGTTGCGCCGCACCGCCTCCAACCACTCCTAGGCCGCGGTGGACCGCTCCGCGGAGATCGTCGGCGTCGGCATCGCCGCTCGCCGAGTCCTCGACGCGAAGCACGCCGCGCGCGAGCTCACGTTGGCCGCGTCGCGCTCCGCGATCCAGTGCTGCGCCGCGTCGATCCGGGCCGTGCAGCGCGAAGAGTTCGAGCGCGCCGAGCAGCTCGCCGCGGAGGCTGCCGGCCACCTGCGCCGTGCCGACGAGGCGGTGACGGCACATCCCGACGTGCGTCATGGCGGCTACCTGCACGACGCCAAGAAGGAGTACGCGGAGGCGCGCGTCACGCTCGCGTTCGTTCGTGGCGATCCGTTGCCCATGCCCGACGCGATCGGGGTGGAGATCCCGGCGTATCTCAACGGGCTGGCCGAGGCGGCGAGCGAGCTGCGGCGGCACACGCTCGACTGCCTGCGGGCCGACCGACTCGATCGGGCGGAGCAGCTTCTGCACACGATGGACGACGTGTACGCGCTGCTCGTCACGATCGACTACCCCGACGCGATCACGGGCGGGCTGAGGCGCACCACCGATGCACTGCGCGCGGTGATCGAGCGAACTCGGGGCGATCTCACGAACGCCCTGGTCGCCCGCCGACTGCGCGACGCCATCGAACGGGCGTAAGAGCGCCGGCTGGGTACCCGGTAGGATCCTCGCTCTCTACCAAGGGGGCGAGAGGTGCGACAGCGGGCGGTCCTCCCGGCGGTACTGGTGGTACTCGCGCTCGGCGCGAGCGCGTGCGCCTACCTGAAGCCCGGCGCGGGGGCGTTCCAGCTCGAGGTCCGCGTGGGCCCTCCCGGGGCACACGCGGACCGGGTGGTCGAGGTCAGCGCCCCCGGGCTCGCGCCCGGCACCGCCGCCACGGTGGAGGTGCGTCTCGACCGACCGCGCCACGCACCGGTCGCCACCGGCGCCGCGCTCCCGTTCGCGTTCACGCTGCCCGGCGACGCCGCGGGCCCGGGCGCGCACGTCGTGTTCGCGCTCGCCCGGTCGGGGCGTGACCAGCGCCGCGGGCTGGGCGGCTTCGACAACCGACCACGGCTCAACCAGCTGCAGGCGGTCGGGACGCACAACAGCTACCACCTCGCACCGCTCGACGAGCCGTGGTCCGGGATCGAGGCGTGGCAGGTCTCCATGTCCTCACCGGGTGTGCAGCTCGCCGAGGAAGGCGTGCGCCAGTTCGAGCTCGACGTGAACGTCGCCAACGACGGCAGCGGTCGGCTCGACGTGTTCCACGTCCCGATCGTCGACGCGCGCACCACGTGCCTCGCGCTCGTCGACTGCCTCGGCGAGATCAAGACGTGGTCCGACGCGCATCCCGCGCACGCGCCCGTCGCGGTGCTGCTCGAGCTGAAGGACAACGATCTCGGCTTCCCCGTTCCGTACGGCTTCTGGGATCCGGCGTCGCTCGACGCGCTCGACGCGCTGATCCGTGGCGTGTTCGACGAGGACGAGATGTTCACCCCCGACGACCTGCGGGGTGGGTACGCCTCGCTGCCGGAGGCGATCGCGACGGACGGTTGGCCCACGATCGACACGGTGCGCGGCCAGGTGATGTTCCTGATGGACAACGGCGGAACGTTGCGGTCCTGGTACACGGAGGGCCGTCCCGCGCTGGAGGGTCGGGTGCTGTTCACCAACGCGTCGCCCGGCGCGCCCGACGCGGCGTTCGTGAAGCGCAACGACCCGATACCCGAGGCTGCCGAGATCTCGGTGCTGGTGGCGGCGGGCTACGTGGTGCGCACCCGCGCGGACGCCGACACGGTGGAGGCCCGAGCGAACGACACGACGCGGCGAGATGCCGCGCTCGAGAGCGGCGCGCACTGGGTGTCGACCGACTTCGCGGTGCCGGGCCGCGCGTTCGGCAGCCCGTACTACGTGGTCGCGCCGGGCGGGACCCCGAGCCGCTGCAACCCGGTGAACACCGCGCTGTGGTGCGAGTCGAGGATGATCGAGGCGCTCCCCTGAGCCGATGCCTGCGCGCCTGCGCGCTCGGGTGGTCGTGGTTCAGGCGCCGAGTGCGAGTCGGGGTGGGTCGCCGGGCGGGTCGGGTCGGAGTTCCGCGCGGTCGGTAGTCGGCACGCGTGGATCGTGCACCGCTTCGGCATCGGGCGCGCCGGGGTCGGATGTTGCGGGGTCTGGCGGGTCCGTTCCGGGTGGGTGGAGGTCGCGTTTGTCGTCGGGTCCTTTCGGGCCGTCGGTGTAGCCCTGGTTGGTCTTGAGGTGGTGGTGCCAGCCGCCTCAGGCGCCGAGGGCTTCGATGTGGTCGATCTCGAGACCGCGGGTCGCGGCACAGCCGCGGATCTCGCACTCCCGGTCTGCGAGCAGCGCGGCGCGTTGGCGGCGGTTGGGGGTGCGGCTCGTGTGGGCGACGGTGCGCACGTCGATGCCGTCGGTGACGAGGATGTCGATGCCGGCGTCGCCGAGCAGGGCTTTGGCGGCGGGGAGGTCGATGGGGCCGATGCCGGCGATCTCGCAGCGTTCCCCGGGGATGGTGTGGCCGCGGCGTAGCGCGGTGGCGGACACGAGCACGAGGGCGTGCACGTTCACCCCCGGGCCGAACTCGGTGGTCTCGGTGTCGGGCGTGCCGGCGTGGTCGGGGTCGCTGTCGGTCTGGGGTGTGCGGGCCTTGGGTTTGGTGGCGGCTTGGGCCATGGCGACGAGCCCGTCGGCGGCGTAGGCCTCGTGGGGGTCGCGGGTGCCGTCGGTGCTGGCGGTGCTGGCGGTGCGAAAGGTCTGGGTGGTGTA
>VGBT01000041.1 GCA_016870395.1 Actinomycetota bacterium
TCGGTGGCCCTGGCGCGCGCGTCGCGCACGGTCGCACCCGACCGGTGGCAGAGCGCGAGGGCGAGGGCGTCGGCGACGTCGGGCGGGCGCGGCAGCTCGGGCAGGCGCAGCAGCCGCGCGACCATCGCCTGGACCTGGACCTTGTCGGCCCCGCCGTGGCCGGTGATCGCGAGCTTCACCTCGTTCGGGCTGTACTGCGCGACCGGGATGTTGCGGCGGGCGGCCCCGGCGAGGGCGAGCCCGCTCGCCTGGCCGACCGACATTGCGGTACGGACGTTGGCCTGGAACAGGACCCGCTCCACCGCCAGCACGACGGGGGCGACGTCGTCGAGCAGGGCGTCGAGCTCGTCGGCCAGCCGGCCCAGGCGCACCGGCAACGGCTCGCCCGGATCGGTGCGGATCACACCGCAGGTGAGCACCCGGACGTCGGGCCCCCGACCCGCGATGGCTCCGTAGCCGCAGCGCGAGACGCCCGGATCGATGCCCAGCACCGGTCGACCGGGGTCGCGCTCAGGATCGAACATGCATTCGATGCTAGGCGCGCCGGCGGCGCCGGCGGCGGACCAGCATCCGCAGCACCACGAGCGCGACCACCACCACGATCACCGGCGCGAGGTGCTTGAGCACCGAAGTTCCCCCCATCGCCAGGAGGTCCACGGGCTGCGCCTCCGGATGCTCGACGCGCCGGACGGCGCCGTTGCCCGACGGCTCTGCGGCGGGCTGCGCGCCCACCGCCACCGACGACACCGCGGCCAGGTCGACCTCGGTGTCCGACTCGCCCGACGCGCCCGTCTGCGCCTCGGCTCCTGGCCTGGCGAGGTCGATCACCTCGGTCGCCAGGACGTCGCGCTCGAGGTTGTCGACGAACTGGGCCAGGAGCTTCGCGGACACGTCGGCCATGACGCCGCGGCCGAACTGGGCGACCTTTCCGGTGATCGACAGGTCGGTGTCGATGGTGACGCGGGTGCCGGCACCGTCGGGAAGCAACGCCAGCTTGATCGTCGCGGAGGCATTGCCCTGCCCGCGGGTGTCGCGGCCGTTGCCCACGATCACCGCGGTGTGCGCGCTGTCGTCGACCTCGGCGAGGCGCGCGGTGCCCTTGTACTGCGCCGTGATCGGACCGACCTTGACCTTCACCACCCCGCGGTACTCGTCACCTTCGACCTCCTGGAGCTGCGCGCCGGGAAGGCACGGCGCGATCCGCTCGATGTCGAGCAGGACGCGCCACGCGTCCTGCACCGGGAGCTCCACCCGGAACCCATCCTCGATCTGCATCTACGTCTCCTCGTCGGCACGCGGGTCCGCGTGCGCCATCATCGCTTCGACCGCCCGCAGATCGTCGGCCGTGTCCACGTCCCTGGGATCACCGGTGCCGTCGCAGGGGACCTCCACGACGGCGTTCGCACGCATGAGGGCTCGCGCGCCCTCGTCGCCATCCAGCGCCTTGGCTTCGGGCCAGCGCGACCGGGCGAGCAACACCGGGTTGGCCCGGACGCTCGCGTAGGTCGCGACGGCGAGGGTCGCGCCGTCATCGTAGGCAGCCGCGAGGCGCCGGTACGCCTCGTCGCCGACGAGCGGCTGGTCGGCGAGCCCGACACACACCGCACCCACCTGCGGGTAGCCCTCGAGGAAGTCGATCGCGGCGCGCAGACTGGCGGAGATGCCGCGGCGGAACCCGCGAGCCCGCACCACGGTGACGCCCTGGGGCGCCACGTCGGCGACGGCGGAGGCGCGGTGACCCACGACAAGCACGCACGGGCGCAGACCCGAGCCGAGCGCGGCATCGAGCGCGTACGCCATGAGCGGCCGGCCCCCCAAGGCGACAATCGGCTTCGCCGTCGGGCCACCCAGCCGGCTCCCCGACCCGGCGGCGAGCACGGCGACCGCGACCGTGCCCTCAGCCACCGGGCCCGCTCACGCGACAGCGGACTCCAGGGCCCGCCGGGTGAGGACGCGGGCCAGGTGCTCGCGATACTCGGCAGTCGCGTTCACATCCGCGGACGGCTCGGTCCCCTCGGCGGCCCGCCCCGCGGCGTCGCTCGCCGACGCGCCCGCGGCGAGCGCCTCCTCGACCCCTCGCGCGCGCAACGGTGTGGCGCCCATGCTCACCAGCGCCACGCGGGTCGTGCCGTCGAAGGTCGCGGCGAGCGCGCCGACGATCGCCCAGTCCTGCGCGCGCCGGTTGAACTTCTCGTACGCGAAGCCGTCTGCGCCCGCCTTGGGAACCCGGATCTCGGTGAGCAGCTCGTCGGGCGCGAGCGCGGTCTCGAGGAAGCCGGTGAAGAAGTCAGCCGCACCGAGCTGCCGCTCACCCGACGGTCCCCGGGCGACGAACGTCGCGTCGAGCGCCAGCAGCACCGCGGGCAAATCGGAAGCCGGATCGCCGTGGGCGACCGATCCACCGAGTGTGCCCCGATGCCGGACCTGGTTGTCGCCGACCTCGGCCGCGACCGCGCGCAGCACACCGCACTCGCGGGCGAGCAGCTCGCTCGTCTCGAGGTCACGGTGACGGGTGAGCGCCCCGATCGCGAGGTGGTCGCCCCCGTCGCGCACGTAGGTGAGGTCGGTGAGCCGGCCGACGTCGACGAGCACCGTCGGGACTGCGAGTCGCAGCTTCATGAGGGGCAGCAGCGACATCCCGCCCGCGAGCAGCTTGGCGTCGTCGCCGTGTTCGACGAGCGCGGCCAGCGCCTCCTCGGCCGAGCCGGCCCGCACGTAGTCGAACCCGGCGGGGATCACTTGGCGGCCTTCATCGCGTCGGCCGCCGAGAGCACCGCGACCACGATGTTGTGGTAGCCGGTGCACCGGCAGAGGTTGCCCTCCAGGCCAAGGCGAACGTCGCGCTCGGTCGGCTCCGGGTTCTCCTCGAGGAAGCTGACCGCCGCCATGACCATGCCCGCGGTGCAGAACCCGCACTGGAGGCCGTGCTTCTCGTGGAAGGCCTGTTGCACCGGGTGCCAGCCCGCGGCACCGAGGCCCTCGATGGTCGTGACTGCGGCGCAGTCGGCCTGGGCCCCGAGCATCGTGCAGCTCTTCACCGACTCGCCGTCCACCAGGACCGTGCAGGCTCCGCAGCTCGAGGTGTCGCAGCCGACCTTGGTGCCGGTGAGCCCGCAGGCTTCGCGCAGGAACTGGACCAGGAGCGTACGCGGCTCCACGTCGTGGGTGCAGGCCGTCCCGTTGACGGTCATCGAGATCTGCATGGCGGGCATCATGCCAGAGCCGAGCCGAGCCGAGCCGAGCCGGGCCGCGTGCTGCTCCCCCTCCCCCGGCCTTTGGCGTCAGAAGACCGCGACTATCGCGGTGAAGTGACGCCAAAACCCTGGGGGGGTCACTCGATGGTGGCCAAGACCTCCGCGAGCGCCGCCGGCTTCTTGAAGATCGCCTTGACCGTACCCTCGTAGCGGTACCGGATCACCCCGCCGCCGTCGACGATGAACACCGAGCGCTTCACCTGCACGGCGCGATTGCCCTTCACGCCGTACGCGTCCGCGACTGCAAGGTCGACGTCGGCCAGCAGCGCGAACGGGAACTGCTCCTTCGCGATCCAACGTTGGTGGCTGTCCACGTCTTGAGGGGAGATGCCGAGCACGACCGCGCCCGCCTGCTCGAAGGCCGCGAAGTCGTCGCGGTACGAGCGGAGCTGGATCGTTCAGCCGGGGGTGAAGTCACCCGGGTAGAAGGCGAGCACCACCTTCTGCCCCCGGTACTCCTCGAGCGAGAAGTCCCTGCGCTCCTGACCGGCGACGCCCGGCAGGCTGAACGCCGGTGCCGGATCGCCGACGGACGGGCCCCGGCTCATGCCATCCCCGCTCTCGACCCTGCGGGCCGGGTCTCACGGGCCCCGCGGCCCAGCAACGGTGCCGACTCCGGCTGCGCTGAGGCCGCGCCGCTCACGCGAGCACCGCCTGGAGCACGTCGTCGGGGATGTCGAAGTTGGCATAGACGTTCTGCACGTCGTCGTTCTCCTCCAGCGCGTCGATCACCCGTAGCACCTGCTTCGCCGAGCTCGCGTCGCCGAGCGGCACGCTCTGCTGGGGCAGCATAGTGAGATCCGCGCTCGTGAAGGAGATGCCGGCGCCGTCGAGCGCGGTGCGCACCGCGTGCAGCTCGGTCGGCGGCGTGGTCACCTGCCAGGTGTCACCCTGGTCATCGAGGTCCTCGGCCCCGGCGTCGAGCGCCGCGAGCATGACGTCGTCCTCCGAGGCCGCCGACTTCTCGAGGATGATCACGCCTTTGCGCTCGAACTGCCACGAGACCGCGCCGGGCTCGGCCAGTGAGCCGCCGTTTCGCGTGAACACGTTCTTCACCTCGGCGCCCGTGCGGTTGCGGTTGTCGGTGAGCGCCTCCACGTAGACCGCGACGCCGTTCGGGGCGTAGCCCTCGTAGGTCACCTGCTCGTAGGTGACCCCCTCGAGCTCGCCGGTGCCCCGCTTGATGGCCCGCTCGATGTTGTCCTTCGGCATCGACGCGTCGCGCGCCTTCTGCACCATCGTGCGCAACGTGGGGTTGGCATCGACGTCGCCGCCGCCGGCGCGGGCCGCGACCTCGATCTGGCGGGCCAGCCGGGCGAAAAGCTTGCCGCGGGCAGCGTCGGCCGCGCCCTTGGCGTGCTTGATGGAGTGCCACTTGGAATGCCCGCTCACGTCAGCTCCTGAAGGAATCGCTCGTGCAGGCGGAGGTCGCCCGCCAGCTCGGGATGAAACGTGGAGACCCATACGGCGCCCTCGCGTGCGAGCACGGGCTCGCCGTCGTGCTCGGCGAGCACCTCGACGTGCGGGCCCAGCGACACGATCGCAGGAGCGCGGATGAACACACCGGGGAACGGCCCCCCCGACAGCGCGCGCACCGCGAGGGGCGCCTCGAACGAGTCCACCTGGCGACCGTACGCGTTGCGGCGGGCCGCAAGGTCGACCGCGGCGAGCGGCACCTGGTCGGGTCGCCCGTCGAGCACCTCGCGCGCGAGCAGGATCAGGCCGGCGCACGTCCCGAAAGCGGGCAGCCCGTCGGCCAGCGCAACCGCGAGCGGTGCGCGGAGGCCCGACGTGTCGAGCAGCCGGCTGACCGTGGTCGACTCCCCGCCCGGGAGGATCAACGCGTCGGCCCCGCCCAAATGCTCGGGTGTGCGGACCTCGACCGCGTCGACGCCGAGCGCGTCGAGCACCTCACGATGCTCGCGGAACGCCCCCTGCAGCGCGAGCACTCCGACCTTCACCTGGGGGCCTCGTGGTCACGGCTACCAGCCCCGCTCGGCCAGCTTCACGTCGAGGCCGGCGATCTCGGCGCCCGGCATCGCGGCACCGAGGCCTCGCGACACCTTCGCGATGATCGACGGGTCGGCGTAGTGGGTGGTGGCCTCGACGATGGCCTTGGCCATCACCTCCGGCAGCTCGCTCTTGAAGATGCCCGAGCCGACGAACACCGCCTGCGCGCCCATCTGCATCACCAGCGACGCGTCGGCCGGGGTGGCGATCCCACCCGCACAGAACATCGGGACCGGCAGCTCGCCACGCTCGGCGACCTCCTGGACCAGCTCGACCGGGGCCCGCAGCTCCTTGGCCCAGCCGAAGCGCTCCTCGGGCGGCGCGACGGTGAGGCGCTTGATGTCGCCGAGGATCGAGCGCAGGTGGCGCACCGCCTCGACGATGTTTCCGGTGCCCGCCTCGCCCTTCGACCGGATCATGCAGGCGCCCTCGGCGATGCGCCGGAGCGCCTCGCCCAGGTTCGTCGCCCCGCACACGAACGGGACCGTGAAGGCCCACTTGTCGATGTGGTAGGCCTCGTCTGCCGGGGTGAGCACCTCGGACTCGTCGACGTAGTCGACGCCGAGCGCCTCGAGCACCTGCGCCTCGGCGAAGTGCCCGATGCGGCACTTGGCCATCACGGGGATGGTGACCGCGGCCTGGATGCCCTCGATCATCGACGGATCCGACATCCGCGCCACGCCGCCGTCGCGACGGATGTCGGCAGGCACGCGCTCGAGCGCCATGACCGCCGCCGCGCCGGCGTCCTCGGCGATCTTGGCCTGCTCGGGGGTGACCACGTCCATGATCACCCCGCCGCGCAACATTTCCGCGAGGCCACGCTTGACGCGTGCGGTTCCGGTGGCTCGGGGCTCGGACATGCCCCACATGTTACCGGGACGGGCTCGACCCGCCCGAACGATTGGGCCGAGGCCAGCAGGCTCGAACCCCAGTCGGTCATCGGGACGGCCCGCCACCTCCGGGTGGGATCGGTCACCACCCGACCGATGCCCCAGCCGCGATGAGTGTCTCACCCTCGTGCGATGCTCGATCCATGAGTGTGACGGCGGTGCGGGAGCTGGGCGAACAGCTGGCCGAACAGCTGGCCGAGCTCGTGCGCGACTTCGACCCGTCGGTCCGCGACCGGCGGCTCTCGGCCGCTTGAGCCGCCGCGTGAGAGCCGCGGCCGAGGCCGACACCGAACGCGCGGCGCGCCAACACCGCCTCCGCGCGGCGCGGCGCTGGACCGCCGCCGGCATCGACATCCTCGTCATCGACGACATCGACGTGCGCACCGTCGCCCACACCAGCCGCACCCCCAACCGCCGCCAACGCGCCGCGCTGCTCGCCGACCGGGAGTGCGAGATCCGCGGCTGTGCCGCGACCCGCGGTCTCGAGATCGACCACATCGAACCCCGGGTCGACACCCGCCGCACCACCATCGAAGCCCTCAGCGCCTGAGGCGCGCCCGTGATATGCCGAGTCCCCCGAGGCCGTCCTCGACGCCGGCGCGGGTTGGCCGCACGCGCGCCCGACGCCGGCCTACCTCGACTTCTTCTTGCGGGTGGTCGTGGTCGCCTCGGTGGGTGGGGGCGGTGGGGGCGACGTGATGTCGACCGCGTAGGAGACGTCCGGGAGCTCCACCCAGGTCTTGCCCGGGGTCAGCCGGATCGGGGCGCCGGCGGCGTCGAGCAGCTCCGCGGGGACCGCCTTGTCCGGTCGGCTCCAGGTCCCGCGGACGACCTTGCCGTCGCTGAACACGAACAGCGGGCCCGAGCCGACGAGCTGCGCCTCGGCTCCCGGGGCGCCCACCCCGCCCGCGTACACGACCTGCATCACCACGACGTTCTGCGGTGCGATCTGCGCGCCCGAGCGCATGAGGTGCGGCCCGCCGCCCTGGGCGCGCAGCCAGGCGCCGTTGGCCGCGTCCCAGGTGTAGGTGGGCGCGTAGTAGTCGTCGAAGCCGAGCCGCACCGACGTCGCCGGGTCGCCCGGCGACGCGGCGCCCGCCCTGCGGTACCGGAACAGCGCCGGCGGGGGCACTGGCTGGCCGCCCTTCGCCCAGAGCGCGTCTGGGCGCGCGTAGAGGTTGTGCGGGGCGCGCTTGGACGAGTCCCGAAACATCCCGTCGCCCGCGCTGCCCTCGGTCAGGAGGGTGACCGGCGCCTGTTCGATCGCGCTCTGCGCGTACTGGGCGCCGCCCGAGTAGGCGAAGATCCCGCCGACCGGCCACACGATCAGCGGGTCGGTGAGCCGCACCGATCGGACCGGGCCGACGACGTCGGTGGTCGCGGACTGGTACATGGCGAGGAAGCGCGTGATCTCCCCCTCCACCACTTCGTCCCAGACGACGTCCGCGTGCTCGAGCCCGGTCTGGGGGCGGGACTCCCGAGTGTTCTCGACCTTGATGCCGAGCGACGGAAGCGTCCGGGAGACCCCGCTCGGGTCCGCGAGGCCGGTGAACGGCGCGACCGGCGGCGGCGCGGTCGTCGTGGTGGTGCGCTTCACCTTGGTTGTGGTGCTGGCGGCGTTGTCGTCCGAGCCACCATTGCACGCCCCGAGCAGCACGGCCACAACCGCGACGCCCGCGATCAGACGCACTACATGGCCTCGAGCGCGGCGATCCGATCCTCGAGCGGCGGGTGCGTGTCGAACCTCCGGTTGAGCCAAGTGCCCTTCTTCCTTCCCTCTTCGACCTCTTGGTCGCGCTCGAGCGGAGACTCGATCCACATCTGTGCGGTCGCGCGGCTCGCATAGTGCACCACGGCCTGATCGGCGCGCAGCTTCTTGAGCGCGGAGATCAGGCCCGGGGGGTAGCGGGTCAGCTGGACCCCGCTGGCGTCGGCGAGGAACTCACGGCGGCGGCTCATCGCGAACTGCATCAGCTGGGCGGCGAATGGCGCCAGCACCAGCAGGGCGAGCGCCAGGAGCACGAGCGCCAGCCCGAGCGGACCCGAGTCGTTGGTGTCACGGCGGCCGGCGCGGCCCCCGAACCACATGAAACGCAGACCGAGGTCGGCCATGAGCGCGATCGCGCCGACGGCGGTGATGGCGATCGTCGTGACGAGGATGTCGTAGTTCTTCACGTGGCTCAGCTCGTGGGCGATCACGCCCTCGAGCTCCACCCGGTTCATCTTCTCGAGCAGCCCGGTGGTAACCGCGAGCGCGGCGTGCTTCGGGTTGCGACCCGTCGCGAACGCGTTCGGCGCGGGGTCCTCGACCACGTACAGCCGCGGCTTGGGCAGACCCGCCGCGATGCAGAGGCCCTCGACGAGGTTGTGGTACCGACGGAACTCCGGGCCGTCGGCCGGCCTGGCGTGGCTCGCGGCCAGCGCGACCTTGTCCGACCAGAAGTACGAGCCCCAGGCCATCGCGATCGCGATCACGATCGCGACCGCGGCGATCCCGAACGCGTCGACCCCACCCGAGAGCAGGACCCCGAGCGCGGTCGCGACGAGCGCGATGAGCACCACGAAGGCGGTGAGCATCAGGAAGGACCGGCGCTTGTTGCGCGCGATCTGCTCGTACATTCCCATCGATCGGCGTGTCGTCGGCTAGGGCTAGAACTGGACCTCGACGGGGCCCTGAGCCTCCGGGTCGCCCTCGAAGTACTCCCGCTCGGTGAAGTGGAACATGCCCGCGAGCAGGTTCGGGGGGAACGACTGGATCCGGGTGTTGTAGCTCAGCACCGTGTCGTTATAGAACTGCCGCGCGTACGCAATGCGGTCCTCGGTCGAGGTCAGCTCCTCCTGCAGGTTCAGGAAGTTCTGGTTCGCCTTGAGGTCCGGGTACTGCTCGGCCACTGCGAACAGGCTCTTCAGCGTGCCGGAGAGCATGTTCTCCGCCTGTGCCTGCTGGGCGGGCGACCCGCCCTCCTGGGCCTGCATGGCCTGGGCCCGCGCGTTGGTCACGGCCTCGAAGGTCGAACGCTCGTGCGCCGCGTACCCCTTGACCGTCTCCACGAGGTTCGGGATCAGGTCGTAGCGGCGCTTCAGCTGGACGTCGATCTGCGAGTGGGCGTTGTCGATGCGGTTCCGGGTGCGGACCAGCCCGTTGTACGCGAGGATCACGTAGCCGACGAGCAGGACCAGAATCACGATCACTGCGACGATGACCCAAGTCACGAGATGTGCTCCTGTATGGAAGATATCGGCTCCATCCTAGGCGAAACCCCCCGCCGGGCCGGGTCACCTGCCGGCCGCTGAGCGGCCCGACCCACGGCTGCGCGACCCTGAGCAACGGTAAACGGCGACCGAGCGGCAATCACGGTTGCCGCCGCTCAGCCCAGGGCGATCGCGCTCTCGTAGACCGGGACGTAGCGCTCGGCGAGGCGGGTCATCGAGAACGCGGCGGCCCGCTGCTCCCCCGCGCTCACCAGCCGGGCCCGCAGGTCGTCGGCGTCGAGCACGCGCCGCAGCGCCGCTCGCAACACTTCGGCGTCGCCGGGCGGCACCATCACGGCCTCCTCCTCGGGTCGGGCGACGTTGCGGTAGCCGGGGATGTCGGACGCGACCACCGCGGTCCCCGCCGCCATCGCCTCCAGCAGCACGATCCCGAACGACTCCTGGCCCAGCGCCGGTGCGCAGAAGATGGTCGCCCCCTTCAGGCGCGACGCGCGCTCGGTGTCGGAGATCCGGCCGAGCCACTCGACCCCCGGGGTGCGGCGCTCCCGAAGCCGATCGGTCTCGGGACCGTCGCTCGCGACCCAGAGGACCGCGTCGCGGTCGAGGCCGGACCAGGCGTCGAGCACGACGCCGAGGCCCTTGCGCGGCTCGTGCCGGCCGAGGAAGAGCACCGCCCGACGGTCGGTCGGCCACGGCTCGGCCTTCGCGAACTCGTCGACGTCGACGCCGTTCGGCAACAGGATGTACGAGCCGCCCAGTGCTTCCTCGGCCATCCGGCGCGCGTCCGCCGAGACCGCCGTGCGCATCGTGAGGGACCGCGCCGCCGTGACCGCGATCTTCTTGAGCGCCTTGTACGCGGGGTGTCCGTCCTCTCCCGCCGCGTGAAACGTCCCGACCTTGGGCACCTGAGAGCCGAGCAGCGCCGCGCCCGTCGCACCGGGCACGAGCGGCTCGTGCAGGTGCAGGACGTGCGGGTCGAAGCGGCGGATCGCCTCGAGCGTCCGCTCGGAGGCAACGCGCTGCGCGCGCGCCATCGGGGAGATCGAGCCGTTGCTCACGTACCGCACGCTGGGCCCGACGGTCGTGACCCCGGGTTCGGGAGGCGGCCCGTCGCACGGGCCGATGACGCGCGCGTCCACGCCGATCCCTCGCAGCGCGCGAGCGAGGCCGAGCACCTGGCCCTGGACACCCCCCGGCAGCGACAACGAGTACGGCGAGACGATCGAGACCCGCATCACGGCCGCACCACCCGCGCGTGACGCGGCGTCGGCGCCGGGCCGATCACCGGTCGGACGGCCAGTTGGGCTGCATGACGTGCCACTGAACGGGCGCCACTCGGACGAGCTCCTCGAAGCGACAGGCGAGATCCTGGGTGATCCGCGCGACATCGTCGCGCAGTCGACCGCGCCGCTCGGTCGGCATCGGCGGGCCGATGCGGGCGAAGTGGCGACCGTGAGGCCGGAAGTACATCCCCACCGGGATCAGCGGCGCCCCGGTGCGTAGGGCGAGCGTCGCCGGCCCCGCGGGCAGCGTCGTCTCCTCCCCGAAGAACGTGACCGGCACGCCGTCGCCCACGAGGTCACGATCGCTGACCAGGCACACCGCCCGGTTGTCCTTCAGCGCCCGCAGCACGCGCTTACCGGCGTCGGGCCCGAGAGGTACGACGTCCATCCCGATCTCACGCCGGGCCTCCGCGAACCAGGCGAAAAGCTCCGGGGGCTCGACGGCCTCGACGACGACCGTTGGCCGAACCCCGCGCCCGGCGAGCCAGGCCGCGGCGAAGTCGAACCCGCCGAGGTGCGGCAGCGCGAAGACGATGCCCTTGCCTCCCGCCAGCGCTTCGGCGACGTGCTCCCAACCGACCGCCTCGAAGCGCGACTCGAGGGAGCCGGCCCGCCCGGACCGCGCGTCCTGGGGCAACCGGAACAGCTCCAGCCAGTAGCGGCCGTAGGACGCAAACGTGTCCGACACCGCGCGCTGGAGCGCGAGGCCGCTCAGCTGACCGTGCGTCGCGCGACCGAGGTTGCGCGCGACCATGCGACGCCGTGCGGGCAGGGCGGGTGCGAGCGCGCGTCCGATGGTCTCGGCGACGGGGATCGCCACGGCACGTGGGAGCACGTTCGCGAGCACCGCACCGCCCCGGTACGCGTAGTACGAGGCCTTGTGGAACACCTAACGTTATGGGCGGTTGCGCCGTGCCGCGCGGGCCTCGCGGCGAGCGGACGCCGACGGGCGCGTTTCCCGCCAACGGGCGAACACCGGGGTGCGCTCTCCGTCGCGGAGCGGCGCGGCGCCGTCTCGACGATGGCGCACCGTGAGCAGGCGCGGGAGCGGCGGGAGATCCGAGGCCTGGCGCCACACCTTGACGAAGCGCTGGACGGCCGTGAACGCCATCAGCACCACCATCACCCAGAGCACCGGCACGAGCACGTCGAACGCGAGTCCGACGCCGAGCAGGACCATCCGCTCGGCTCGCTCCATGAGCCCACCCTTGGCCGAGTACCCGAGGCCCTCGGCCCGGGCCCGCTCGTAGGAGATCAGCATCGCCAGCACCGCGGCGACGAATGCCAGGATCGGCAAGTACGCGCTCTCGCCCGCGAGGTACCAGGCGACGCCGCCGAACACCACCGCGTCCGAGCACCGGTCGGTGACCGAGTCGAAGAACGCGCCACGAGGGCTCGCCTTGCCGCTGTTGCGTGCGACCGCGCCGTCGAGGAGGTCGACGAGCCCCGAGACGATCAGCCCGAGCAGCGCCCACCCGAGGTGCCCCGTGCCGATCAGCACCGCCGTCGCCACGGAAACGAGGAGGCCGACGACCGTCAGGAGGTCGGGGCCGAGCCCGAGCCGCCCGAGCGCCCGGCCGAGAGGAGCGAAGCCACGCGAAACCGTGTCGCGCATGCGCCCGTCGAGCATGGGTCGCGCTCCTTCCAGATGCCATCGAGGCTGCGTCACGGCGTCCAGGCTGTGTGCAGCTGCGCGTTGAGTGCTCGCGACTGTTGAACAGACGGTACCACCCGCACACGCGCCGGCCGGACCGCTCTGGCCCCACCACTTGGGCCGGTCGGCCCTGGCCCCCTGGGGAGGGCCCCTGCAAGAATCCCGGGACTGCTCGACCGGAGGACACCCGTGAAGACGTTCCCGACTGCGAAGATCCGCAACGTGGCCCTGGTGGGGCACGGCCACGCCGGCAAGACGACGCTCGCCGAGGCGATGCTGTTCGCCGCCGGGGCGCTCAACCGCATGGGACGGGTCGAGGACGGCACGACCGTCGCCGACTTCGACCCCGAGGAGACCCGGCGATCGATCTCGGTGTCGCTGTCGATCGCCCCGTTCGAGCTCAACGGCCACAAGGTCAACATCCTCGACGCACCCGGCTACGCCGACTTCGTCGGTGACGTCGCCGCCGCGCTCCGGGCCGCCGACCTCGCCATCTTCGTGGTCTCGGCGGTCGAGGGCGTCGAAGTGCAGACGGAGGTCACGTGGAAGCTGGCCGAGGCCCACGGGATCCCGAGGATCGTGTTCGTGAACAAGCTCGACCGCGAGCGAGCGAGCTTCGAGCGCACGCTCGAAGCACTCAAGGACCGCTTCGGTGCGGGAATCGCCCCACTCGAGCTCCCCATCGGCGCCGAAGCCGACTTCCGGGGCGTCGTCGACCTGCTCACCGACACCGCCGTCACCTACGACGGCACCTCACCGACGGGCCAAGAGGGTCCGATCCCGCCCGAGATGGAGGCCGAAGAGCACTCGGTGCACGATGCGCTCGTCGAGGGCATCGTCGTCGCCGACGACGACCTCATGGAGCGCTACCTGGCCGACGAGCCCATCGACGTGAAGGAGCTCGGCCACGCGCTCGCGAAGGGGATCGACGAGGCCACGGTCTTCCCCGTGCTGTGCGGCAGCGCCACCAAGCTCGTCGGCGTCGACCGCTTGTCGCGCTTCGTCGTCGAGGAGGGACCTGAGCCCCACGTGCACGGCGACGACGGCGACCCCGCGGTGTACGTGTTCAAGACGATCGTCGACCCGTACGTGGGCCGCGTGAACCTCTTCAAGGTGCTGCGTGGCGTGATCAGGACCGACACGATGCTGCTCAACGGCCGGACCATGCACGAGGAGCGGCTCCACCAGGTCACCATCATGCGCGGCAAGGAGCAGGAGCCGGCAACGGAGGTGCACGCCGGAGACATCGCCGCGGTGGCAAAGCTCGGAGACACCACGACCGGCGACGTGCTCGCGACGCGCGGCACCGAAATCGAGGTCGAGCCCTTCGAGGCCCCGGCACCGGTCCTGTCGGTCGCGATTCACGCGAAGAGCAAGGGCGACGAGGACAAGCTCGCGACGGCGCTGCACCGCCTCGAGGACGAGGACCCGGCGGTGCGCGTCGAGCGCAACCCGGAGACCCACCAGACCCTCATCTCGGGGATGGGAGAGACGCACCTGTCCATCGCGATCGAGCGGTTGGCACGGAAGTTCGGCGTCGAGGTCGAGACCGAGGACGTGAAAGTCCCGTACCGCGAGACGATCACGGCAACCTCTGAGGCCGAAGGGAAGATCAAGAAGCAGACCGGTGGCCACGGGCAGTTCGCGATCGCCTGGCTGCGGGTGGAACCACTCGAGCGGGGCTCCGGGTTCTCATTCGTCGACAAGATCGTCGGTGGTGTCATCCCGAGGAACTACCTCCCCGCCGTCGAGAAGGGGGTGCAGGAGACCACCGAGCACGGCGGCGTGTTCGGGTACCCCGTCGTCGACGTGCGCGTCACCTGCTTCGACGGCAAGCACCACCCGGTCGACTCCTCCGAGATGGCCTTCAAGACGGCGGCCGCGCACGGCTTCAAGGAGGCCATGGCCGCCGCCGGGCCGATCCTCCTGGAGCCCGTCAGCGAGCTCGTCGTCACCGTGCCCGAGGCGAACCAGGGCGACATCATGGGCGACCTCAACTCGAAGCGCGGTCGCATCCAGGGCTCGGCGTCGGTGGGCGACGGCGAGGTCGAGATCGTGGCCCAGGTGCCGACCTCGGAGATCCTGCGGTACGCGATCGACCTGCGCTCGATCACCGGCGGCCGCGGCCGGTTCGTCGCCACCCACTCCCACTACGACCCCGTGCCGACGCACCTCGCGGAGAAGCTGACCGCCGCCGCGGCGGAATAGGGACCGTCACATCGACTCGACACCAGGCATCGTGGACACGGTGGCCGTCGAGGCCCCGACTCCGACCGCCGCTTCGGCTCGGGCATCGGGACCCTCAGCCGGACCCGCGCGCCTTGCGCACCTGCCTGCCCTCGACGGCATCCGTGCGCTCGCCGTCATTGCGGTCCTGTGCTTCCACGGCCTGCTCGAGTACGACCGCGGAGGCTGGGCCGGCGGCGGCTTCATCGGCGTGGACGTCTTCTTCGTGTTGTCGGGATTCCTCATCACGGCGCTCCTCCTGCGCGAGCACGAAGACGCGGGAACGATCGGCCTCGGAAGGTTCTGGAGCAGAAGGGTCCGGAGACTCCTCCCCGCGTTGCTCCTCATGCTCGTCGGCGTCGCCGCGTACGCGGCCTTCGTCGCGTCGCCGACGCAGCTCGGCGAGCTCCGCGCCCAAGGGCTCGCGACACTCCTCTACGGCCAGAACTGATACCTGCAAGGAGAAGGCGGCCAGGTTGGCTCACCGCTCTCGCACACCTGGTCGCTGGCCATCGAGGAGCAGTGGTACCTGCTCTGGCCCCTGCTGTTCGTCTCGCTGCTCGCGCTCACCCGCAGACGCCCGAAGCGCCTCCTGTGGCTCGTCCTCTCGCTCGCAGGTTGCTCGGCGTTGCTCATGGCGCTGCTCTTCGACCCGGACGACACCGCACGCGCCTACTACGGGACCGACGCCCGGGCCTCGGCGCTGCTCCTCGGTGCCGGGCTCGCCCTGGTCTGGATTCGCGCGCCGCGGTCGCTCCCGCGTCGATGGCGGCTCCCCCTGGAGCTCGGGGGCTTGGCTGGTCTGGGATACCTGCTGACCGTCGTGCTCCTGGCGGACACGGATGCACCCTTCCTCTACCAAGGTGGGCTGCTGCTCGTGGCGCTCGCCTCGGCGCTGCTGATCCTGGCCGCGGTCCAACCGACCAGCCCGATCCTTGGCCGGGTGCTCGCGCTGGCGCCGCTCACTGCGATCGGGCTCATCTCGTACGGGCTCTACCTCTATCACTGGCCGATCTTCACCTGGCTCTCCCCCACCCGTGTCGGCGTTGACGGCTACGAGCTGTTCGCGCTGCGGCTCGGCGTCACGTTGCTGGTCGCGGTCGTGTCGTACTTCCTCGTCGAGCAGCCGATCCGGCGCGGGGCGATCCCCGCGAGGCGGATCCTCGTCGTCGCCCCGGCCGCGGTCGCGGCGGTGCTCGCCCTGACGCTCGTCAGCACCGAGGGCGGACGAGCGGCCACCGCCGACGATCGCCTGCGCTACGCGTACACGCGCCTGGCAGCCGCGGCACCGAGCAGCGCACACCGGGTGCTCGTGGCCGGCGACGCCCTCGCGTTCAACCTCGTCCGGGCGCAAGGAGGCCCGCGCGCCGCCGAGGACGTCGTCAGCACGGTCGCCGGCATCCCCGGATGCGGCATCGCCAACGGCCGCGTGATGATCGGAGGGTACGTCGCTGCTCCGCACGGCTGTGCCGAGCGGGACGCCGCGTACGAACGGGGCGTCGACTCGTTCGACCGGCACATCAGTGTCTTGATGCTGAGCGGGACCGATGCCTGGGACCGCGAGCTCGGAACCCGGACGCTCCGGGCCAAAACGGGGGAGGCACGCACCTACCTACGGCAACGGCTGGAGCGCACTCGCCGGCTGCTCACGGCCGGAGGCGCCCGACTCGTGGTCATGACCGTGCCGTGCCCGATCCCCTCGACCGGCTCACCACCCGCGCTCGTCGCGCTCCAGGAGGACGCCACCCGCGTCGACTGGCTCAACGGGATCCTGCGCTCCTATGCCGCAGAACATCGCGACGACGTCACGATCGCCGACGCGCAAGCGTTGCTCTGTCCGGACGGTGTCCCCGCATCGCTTCCCGACGGCACTCCGCTGAGAACGGCCACCGGCTTCACGCCGGACGGTGCGCGCGCGTTCTGGGAGTAATTGGCACGCTACGTACGCTGAAGGCCGGACCAGGGGGCACGGGCATCAGCCCAGTGCCGCGGCCTCGTCGAAGAACGCCTGGAGCGTCGCGTTGAAGCGGTAGCACGCGTCGATACCGAGCTGGTCGTCGCCCGAGAGCGTGAACCGGTCGCCGGCCAGCACGAGGCTGTTGAGCGTGTGGTCGGGATCCGCGTGGCCGCGCGCCCGCATGTGGTGCACGAGCTCCTGCCAGTCGGCAAGCGAAGCGGAAACCGTGCAGTCCACAGGCGCGGCCCCGTCCCACGCCTCGACTTTTTCACACCCGTAGTCCCTGAACACGAGGCGGAACCCGGCGTCGCCGACCCGGACCCCCATCACGAGGTCGACGACGCCGAGCCGCCTGTAACGCGCGTCGTCGGCTGCTGCAACCGCCGCCAGCGCGCGGAACCAGTCGACCGACGGCAACCCGACGAAAGTCGTGGTCATGAAGCACTCCCCTCTTGGGCGCGTGCCGCGCGGCACGCAAGGCCTCGGTCGCGTCGTGGTCGACCGCGAGCGACAGGTCCTCGAGCGAACCGGCGAGCACCACCCCGTAGTCGCACGCTGCGCCCGGCACGCTCACGTACTCGTCGAGCACGGCGTGCGGTTCGCGGTCGAGCGGGTCTCCGCATCCCCCGCCGCCGCCGTAGTCGAACATCACCCGCTCCCCGGCGGCGATCGGCACGTGGTCCGCCGTGTGCTCGACCCGGTAAGGGTCCGCGGAGCCGTACCGGATCACGAGCTCGTTCGGCGTTCCCGGCCGCCCGCCCGCGATCCCCGGCATCGGGTGGTGCATGCCGACGACGTACGTGTACACGGTCGCGTCGACGAGGACCTCCTTCTCGTAGTGACTGCCGCACAGGCCGCGCGACTGACCCGCGCCGCCGGAGTCGGTCCGGTAGTCGCGCTCTTATTGCTCGTGCGGGTAGATGGCCTCGTTGATCTCGGCGGTGGCTTTCCAGAGGTTGCCGAAGCTCGCGTTCTGCGCGCCCCACGCGTCCATGCCCTTGGCCGCGTTGCATCAGCCCGCGTACACCTCGGCCGAGTGATCGGTGAACGGCTGGCCGTTGTGGGGGTCGGTGCCGTTGATCACGGTGGGGATCCCCGTCTTGTAGGTCTGCGGCACGCACCCCTCGGGCGCAACATGGGCGAGTGCCAGCGCGATCGCGTCGCCGAGCTCGGTACCGAGGTGGTGCGTGCCGGCGCTGACCGGCTTGCCGTAGGGCGGGTTGAGCACGCAGCCGTAGGGGATCCGGACAACGATGCTCTCGAGGAACCCCTCGTTCTTCGGGATCGCAGGATCGAGCATCGCGGCGATCTGGGTGATGGTGAAGCCCCTAGCGTTGCCGAAGCTGGACCAGGCCTGGAGCTCGGGCCGGGCGTCGGTGCCCTCGAAGTCCACCGAGATCCGGTCACCGTCGACGGTGACGGTGACGGTGATCCGCACGTCGCGGTTGCCCCAGGGGTCGTGGTCGGCGAAGGCCTCGGCCTCGAACACGCCGTCGGGCCACTTGGCGATCTCCTCGCGGAAGCGCTTGGCCGAGCTGTCGACGAACCAGTCGACCGCGGCCTCGACCGTGTCGCCGTGGAAGCGGTCCGACAGGTCGTGGAGTCGCTGCACGCCGGTGGGGCATCGGGCTCAGCGCTCGGTGATGGTGACCTCGGCGTGCTCCAGGTGGCGCGCCTTCGGGCACTGCACCTTCATGCCAAAGCCGCACCTCGAACAGGCCCAGGCACGTCGGTGCCCTTCCAGAGCGTGGCTCCACACGACGTGCACCGCTGCTGCCAGATCGCGCACTCGAAGTCCGCGAGGCGCTGCGAGGTGAGCGGGCAGCCCCGGTCGTGGCAGACCGGCCACGCGAAGTCGGGGACGATCGCGAGCACCGGGCACTTGTCGACGCACAGCGCGCAGTCGTCAGACGTGTAGGGGTCGACGACGACGAGACCCAGGAAGGAGTCGGTCTTCGTGAGCGCGCCGGTGGGGCACAAGAAGTCGCACGCGCCGCACCCGATGCAGACGTCCTCCTCGACCTTGTGCGACATCTTGCCCGCTCTTGCCCGCTCGCCTTCCCTACCGCATGACCGGGGTGCCGAAGTCTTGCGGGTGGAACTGGCGCATCTCGCTCATGCAGTCCCAGTGCACCCACTGCGCGACGTCGACACCCTTGGCCGCGGTGGTCAGCTTCTAGCCCTCCCCCGTCCACTCCCACCAGCCGTAGGGCAGGTCGAGCGCGCGGGTGACGGGCTTGCCGCACGCGGGGCAGGTCGGTGCATCCATGTCGTCTCCTTACGCGCTCACGGCGAGGCGTGCCGCGCCGTCGAGGAACGCCTGCAGGGTCTGGTTGAACCGCGAGAACTTGTCGAGGCCCATCGGGTCGTCGCCCACCAGCTCGATGCGATCGCCGAGCAGGGCCAGGCTGTTGATGGTCTGCAGCCCGGTCGCCCGCCCGTTGGCGAGGACGTCGTCGAACATCTCGTGCCACGCGTCGAGCGGGCCCACGAGGCTCCAGTCGGTCGGCTCCCCGGCCTCCACCTCGTCGACGCCGTCGCAACGCAGCTCGGCGAAGGTGACGCGGGCCCGGAAGTCACCGCCGGCGCGTTGCACCACCATGGTGCCCACCATGTCGGCGTGGCCGAGGATGTGGTACCGCTCGGGGTGTGCGTTCATCTCCGCGGCGAGTGCCTCGACGAATGCGATCGTGTCGATCTTCACGACCCTGCTCCTCTCCCGGCCTTCAGGTCGCGACGCCCGCCGGACGGATGGACTCGGGGTCGATGCCGAGCAGGTCGAGCGGGATGGTGGTCCGCTCGGGCCGGCTGATCCCAGCCCGCTCGCACCGAGCCAGGTACGACGTGAGCTGCTTCTTCGAGAGCTTCTGCGCGAGCGGGAACCCCTTCTTTTCGATGTCGTCGGCACCGCCGGGGAGCAGCATCGCGAGCGCGCTGGAGATGTCGGGCGCGGAGCCGAAGTCGATGAGCACGCTCTCGCCGTGGTCGAGCGCCTCGTGGATCTCCTCCGCGACGTCGGGGTCCTTCTCGATCGCGTAGCGCAGGTGCATCGTGCCGTAGGCCACGTGGCGCGCCTCGTCCTGCATGCACATGCGGAGGATGCGCTTCTCGACGTCGGTCGGGGCGGTGCGGGAGATGAGCAGGCCGCCGCCGTTCGAGAGCGCTCGCTTGCGGAACACCTCCGCGTGGCGCGCCTCGTCCATGATCTGCATGCAGAGGAACATCTTCGCTTCGATGAAGTCGTGGCTCATCCGCCACATCCACTTGGCGGGGAGGTCGGCCGCGATCATCTCGACCTCGGTGAGCACCGTGCAGAGCTGGCACATCGCGTGCTCGACGTCGTCGGGCAGCTCCTGGAGCTCGCCCCACGGGATGTCACGCGTCGCCGACCACTGCCGGGCGACCGCCTCCTCGTAGAGCTCGACCACGTTGTCGGACCACACGTCGGTCTTGGCGTTGAGGATGTAGCCCATGTCGACGGTGTCGGGGGCGACGTCGGCGCCGCGGGGTGCCATCGAGCGGTGGACCGGGTGCTCGGGCACCTCGCCGTACGAGCCGACCGCGATGTCGAGCATCGTGAGCCCGCGAGGGCTGGGCTTGGGGTGCACCCCCTCACTCGCTCTGCGCGCCGCGCAGCCACGCCCAGTCGAGCGGTGCTCCCATCGGCGCCCGCTCGGGCAGGTCGTCGTACGTACGGACCTCGGCCATCGGCGGTCTCCCCCACTCGGTGTCGCCGGACGGTACGGAGCGGGGGCGCTCCTCGACAGGGCCCTAAGTCCCGCCGGTGACGCGAGTCACACGGTTGTGGCGCGTCCGGTGCAAGACTCGCGGCATGGACGACGACACTTCTCTCGCCCAGGACCCGCACGTCCTGCGGATCGAGGCCGATCTCGAGGACATCGGACGCGACGCGGAGCAGGCTGCGGAACGGCTTGCGCTCCGGATCGCGCCGGTCGTCGTGGGGATGCTGGCGCTCGCGGTGGTGGCGTGGCTGCTCGGCCGCCGGCGCGCCCACAACCGGGGGTAGCTCAGGCGGTTCTCTCGGAGAGTCCGAACTCGGACCAGTCCTCGGGGTGCCTGTGCCCCTGCAACGTGCGGAAACGCGGACGCTTAGGAAAGACAGCCCGAGACCCGGAGCGCCATGCGCCGGGATTGTTCCGCAAGTCGCGGCCGTCTCGGACTACCGGCCTGAGGCTTCCTGGCGGGTGACGGCCACCTCGGGCGGCGCCGTCACCGCGAGCCGAACCTGTCGGCCGCGCACGTCGGCGACCTCCACAACGATCCTGGTGCCGTCGGGACAGCCCAGGGCACCCATGCGGCGGGGAGCCTGTGCTCGCCTAGCTGTACCACGCTTGGCGCAAGGTGCCGACGCTTTGGTCGTGGTACCAGACGTGGGGGACGCCCTCGTAGAGCGTGACCGCGTTGAACC
>VGBT01000042.1 GCA_016870395.1 Actinomycetota bacterium
CCGTCGTCGCGGGAGCCACGCGCGGCCGCGCCGGCGCCGCGCTCCTCGTGGTCGCGGCCACGCTCCTGGGGGGCGCGGGGATGCAGCGTGCGCTCGACGGCGCCGTGCACTCCCCACTTTCGGTCGCGGCCCGCCGGTACACGCCGGGTACCGCGGTGGGGACGCTCGTCGACGACCCGAGTGGTCCCCGCTTCGCCGTACGTGCCCTGCTTCGCACCGCGACCTTCGACGGTCGCGACGCCGGCGGGCGGACCCTGCTCGCCGTCGCGAGCGGCGACGCCGCGTCGCGCCTGCGCGTCCTCGAGGCCGGGGACCGCATCACCGTGATCGGGACGCTCGGACCACTCGACGGGTACGACGCGCGGGCTCGCTGGCATCATGCGGTGGCGCGGCTCCGGGTCGACGACCTGGTCGACTTCACCGGTCCGACCGACCCGGTGCTGCGGGCCGCGAACGCCCTGCGTCGCGCCGTGCTCCGAGGCGCCGTCGGGCTCCCGTCCACGGAGCGCGCGCTCCTGGAGGGCTTTTTGCTCGGGGACACGCGCTCGATCCCTGAGTCGGTGGTCGACGACTTCCGGGCCTCGGGTCTCGGGCACCTGCTCGCGGTGAGCGGCGCCAACGTCGCGTTCGTGCTCGCGCTCGCCGCGCCGGTGCTGCGGCGGTTGGGACTCACCGCCCGCCTGGCCGGCGGCATCACGGTGCTGGTGGTGTTCGGTGCGATGACCCGCTGGGAGCCGTCGGTGCTCCGCGCGGTCGCGATGGCCGGCCTCGTGATGCTTGCCACCTACCTCGGACGACCGGCGTCCGCCGCACGGGTGCTCGTGGTCGCGGCCACGCTCCTGCTCCTCGCCGATCCGTTCCTGGTGCACTCGGTCGGCTTCCTCCTCTCGGGTGCCGCGTGTGCCGGCATCGTGACGCTGTCGTCACGCATCGCGGCTCGCCTCCCCGGCCCGCAGCCGTTGCGCGAGGCCGTCGGCGTGACCCTCGGCGCGCAGCTGGGCGTCACCCCGGTGCTGCTGCCGGTTTTCGGTACCGTCCCGCTCGTCGCGCTGTTGGCGAACCTGCTCGCTGCGCCCGTCGTCGGCCCGCTCACGGTCTGGGGCCTGCTCGCGGGAGTCGTCGGGGGTGTGCTCGGCCCCGACGTCGCGCGCGTCCTCCAGCTGCCCACGCTCGCGCTGCTCGGCTGGGTTCGTACCGTTGCATCGCTCGCGGCCCGGCTGCCCATCGCAATCGACACCCGGGCGGCCTGGGGCATCGCCGCCCTCGCCGTGGCCGCCGCCGCGGTCGGTAGGCTCCGAAGCCGTGGCGGCGTACGTGGTGGACGTGAAGGACCCGGCGCTGCGCTCCCAGGTGCTGCATGACTTGCTCGATCGCCTGGTCGGCGACGAGGACCGGAGCCTCGTGGTGGAGACGTTCACCGTCCCGAAGCGCAAGAGTGATGACGACGGCCCGTCGGGTGACGACGGTGACGGCGATGACGGCGACGGAGCGGGCGATCCCGCGGTCGTCACGGGGATCGTCAACGCGCTCGCGAGCCCGCCGTTCATGACGGCCAAGCGGGTCGTCGTCGTGCACGACCACGGTCAGCTCTCCGCCGCCGACGCGGCGCCCCTGGTCGGCGCGCTCACCGATCTCCTCCACACGACCGACGCGGTGTTTGTCGTCGGGACCGGGAAGGTGTCGAAGGACCTGGCCACGGCCCTCAAGGGTGCCGAGTCGGTGGGTGCCGACTCGGAGAAGACGACCGACGTGCTGATCGCGGAGCTCGACCGGGTGGGTCTCACGTTCCGCAGCGACGCGAGCAAGCTCGTGATCGAGCACCTCGGCGAGGATGCCGGACGGCTACCGGCGCTGGCCGACCTGCTCGCCGCGGCGTTCGGTCCGGGCACCACCCTCACCGCACCCGACGTCGAGCCGTACCTTGGCGCGGCCGGGTCGGTGCCCGTGTACGTGCTCTCCAACACCATCGAGGACGGCGACGTCGCCGGCGCGCTCGAGACGCTGCACCGACTCCTCACGGTGACGAGTCCCCGTCAGGCCAAGCCGATGCACCCGCTGCAGGTGCTGGCGATGCTCGCGGGGAGATACCGGCGGTTCCTCAGGCTCGACGACCCGACGATCCGCACCGCCGAGGACGCACACCGGGCGCTCGGCGCGAAGGGCAAGAGCACCTTCCCGTCGAAGAAGGCCCTCGACGCCGCGCGGGCGCTCGGCACCGACGGGCTCCGGAGAGCGGTCGACCATCTGCACCGTGCGGATCTGGACCTGAAGGGCGCGACCGCGCTCGGCGAGGAGGCGGTGACCGAGGTGCTCGTCGCTCGCCTCGCCGCGCTGCACGGCCGGAGCCGGACACGGGGCCGACGCACGAGCGGATCCGCGGCGCGGCGTTGACCAAGGCGTTGACCAGGCCGCTGAGCGGCCGGCGAGGGGCGGGAGGGCTAGGACGAGGCCTTGTTGGCGGCCTTCATCAGCCGCGACGTGCGGCGGGCGGCCTGGTTCTTGTGGATCGTGCCCTTGGAGCCGGCCTTCGCGAGGCGCTTCTGGGCCTGGGTGACCTTCGCGGCCGCGTCGTCGGAACCCTCGGCGATGGCAGCCCGGGCGCCCTTGAGCCGCGTCTTGAGCTCGGAGCGCACCGCGACGTTGCGCTGGCGGCGCTTCTCGTTCTGGCGGTTCCGCTTCTTCTGGCTGGCGATGTTGGCCACGGCGCGTCAGGACTCCCGGAGACGTTCGAGGAACCCGAAGATGCTAGCAGCAGGGCCCGTCGGTCGCCCGCTCGGGTCTCGTTCGCCTCGCCCGGGCCCGCAACGGCGACAATGGCGGGGTGATCCCCCTCGAACGGCTCCGCAACCTGGCGATCATCGCCCACATCGACCACGGCAAGAGCACGCTCGCGGATCGCTTCCTCGAGCTCACCGGAGCCGTCGACGCCCGGGACATGCGAGCGCAGTACCTCGACTCGATGGACCTGGAGCGCGAGCGGGGCATCACGATCAAGGCCCAGAACGTTCGGCTGCACTGGCGCGACCACGTGGTCAACCTCATCGACACGCCTGGCCACGTCGACTTCGGCTACGAGGTGAGTCGCAGCCTCGCGGCCTGCGAGGGTGTGATCCTGCTGGTCGACGCCAGCCAGGGCATCGAGGCCCAGACGCTGGCCAACTGCTACCTGGCCGTCGAGCACGACCTCGCGATCGTGGCGGCCGTCAACAAGATCGACCTGCCCGCGGCCGACCCGGATCGCGTCTCCGAGGAGATCGAGCGCGTCCTCGGCATCCCTGCCGAGGACGTCCTGCGCATCTCGGCGAAGACCGGCGAGGGCGTCGCCGAGCTCCTCGATGCCGTCGTGGAGCACATCCCGCAGCCGACCGGTGATGCCGACGCGCCGCTACAGGCGCTGATCTTCGACTCCTACTACGACCCCTACCGCGGCGTGGTGAGCGCGGTGCGTGTTTTCAACGGGACCTTGTCGTCCGGCGCGCGGCTGCGGTTCCTGCAGGCGGGCGCGACCCATGACGCGGAGGAGATCGGCGCGCGCCTTCCTGTGCCGACTCCGGTCGCGACGCTCGGTCCGGGCGAGGTGGGCTACCTGATCGCGGGCATCAAGGACGTCGGCCAGGCCCGCGTCGGCGAGACGGTCACGACCCTGGCGCGCCCGGCCGAGCCGCTCGAGGGGTACCGCGACCCGAAACCCATGGTGTTCTGCGGTCTCTACCCGGTGGTCGGCGACGAATACGCGGACCTGCGCGAAGCACTCGAGAAGCTGCGGCTGAACGACTCGAGCTTCACCTACGAGCCGGAGACCTCGGGCGCGCTCGGCTTCGGGTTCCGGTGCGGCTTCCTCGGGCTCCTGCACATGGAGATCGTGCGCGAGCGGCTCGAGCGCGAGTACGACCTCGCCCTCGTCGCCACCGCACCCAACGTCGAGTACCTCGCGCACACCACCGGCGGCGAGGTGGAGGTCGTCGACAACCCGTCCGCGATGCCGAGCCCGGCGGAGATCGAGTCGATCGAGGAGCCGTTCGTCACGATCACGATCCTCACGCCCACCGAGTACGTGGGTGCGTTGATGGAGCTGTCGCAGTCGCGCCGCGCCGAGATGCAGAAGATGGAGTACCTCTCCGAGGAGCGCGTCGAGCTCGTGTACGCGGTGCCGCTCGCCGAGATCGTGATGGACTTCTTCGACCAGATGAAGTCGCGCACCCGCGGCTACGCGTCGCTCGACTACGAGCCGGCCGGTTACCGCGAGTCCAAGCTGGTCAAGGTCGACATCATGCTCAACGCGGTGCCGGTCGACGCGTTCAGCTCGATCGTGCATCGCGACAAGGCGTACGAGTACGGGCGACGGATGACCGAGAAGCTGCGCGAGCTCATCCCGCGCCAGCTCTTCGACGTCCCGATTCAAGCCGCGATCGGCGGACGGATCATCGCCCGGGAGACGGTGAAGGCGAAGCGCAAGGACGTGCTCGCCAAGTGCTACGGGGGTGACATCACCCGGAAGCGCAAGCTGCTTGAGCGCCAGAAGGAGGGGAAGCGGCGCATGAAGCAGATCGGGCGCGTCGAGGTGCCCCAGGAGGCCTTCGTCGCCGCCCTCAAGCTCGAGGACTGACGCGGTCCGTTCGTCCCGGTCGGTCGGTGGCGTCGGCCGTTCGCTCGGACATGCGCTCGCTTCGCTCGCGAACTCGCTCGGCGGCTCGACGCGACCGCCGGACCTGGTGCGCTTGCGTCGGCCGTTCGTTCAGTCGCGGGGGAGTCCCAGGACTCGCTCGCCGAGGATGTTGCGCTGCACCTCGCTCGTGCCGCCGCCGATGGTGAGCGCCGGGGAGTAGAGGTAGCCGTACGGCCACATCACGTCGGGCTCGCCGTAGGGGCCACGGTCGGCGAGCAGCCCGTGCGTGCCCGCGAGCTCCATGGCCAACGCCATCACGTGCTGGCCGTGCTCGTCGGAGATGGCCTTGCGCACGCTCGCCTCCGGTCCCGGCTCGAGCCCGCGCACCATCGCCGAGACGGTGCGCAGACGGATCAGCCGGAGCACCTCGCTCTCCGTGTACAGGCGCGCGAGCCGCTGGCGGAGCAGGAGGTCGTCGGTGCCGCCGTGCGCGCGCACGAGGTCGAGAACGTCGTTCGCGGTCGGGCCGCGTCCCCACAGCGCACCTTCCCCCGAGAGGGACACCCGCTCGTTTCCGAGCGTGACCTTGGCGAGGCGCCAGCCGTCGTTCTCCTCGCCCACGAGGTTCTCGGCCGGAATGCGCACGTCCTCGAAGAAGACTTCGTTGAACTCGTGCGTCCCGGTCATCTGCACCAGCGGACGCACCTCGATCCCCGGACTCGCCATGTCGACGACGAAGTAGCTGACACCGCGGTGCTGCTCGGCGGCAGGGTCGGTGCGGGCGAGGAGGATTCCGTACTTGGCCACGTGGCCGAGCGTGGTCCAGACCTTCTGCCCGTTCACCACGAACTCGTCGCCGTCGCGCACGGCGCGAGTGGCCAGCGCCGCGAGGTCGCTCCCGGCGCCGGGCTCGCTGAACAGCTGGCACCAGATCTCGGAGCCGTCGAGCATCCCGGGCAGGTAGCGCCGGTGCTGCTCCTCGGTTCCGGCGACGAGCAGCGTCGGGCCGGCCCAGCCGATGCCGATCGGGTTCTGCGGGCGCGGGGCCTGAGCGGCGCGGAGCTCCTCGTCGATCACGAGCTGCTCGATCGGCGACGCGCCCCGGCCCCAGGGCGCCGGCCAGTGGGGGGCCACATAGCCCGCCTCGGCGAGCTGGCGGGCGAAGTCGACCGGGTACTTGCCGTCGGGGGCGTGCTCGGCGAGGAAGGCCCGGACCGCGCCACGATGCTTTTCGGCCTCGGGAGGCAGCTCGAAGTCCATGCGCGGAAGGTACTCGCGTGCGGCGTGGGACGATGGGGCCGTGCCGTTTGGCGTCTATGTCCACATCCCGTTCTGCGAACGTCGCTGTGACTACTGCGACTTCGCGACCTGGACCGATCGCGCCCACCTCGTGGACGCGTACGTCGACGCGTGCGTGGTGGATCTCGAACGGCGATACCTTGCCGCCGCCTTGCCGCCGGCGACATCCGTGTTCTTCGGCGGTGGAACCCCGTCGCTGCTCCCCGCCGAGGCCCTGCTCAGGATCCTGCGCTCCGTCCCGAAGGAGCCGGGCGCGGAGATCACCGTCGAATGCAACCCGGACACGGTCGACGCCGCGAAGCTCGCCGCGTACGCGGTTGGTGGTGTCAACCGGTGTTCCTTCGGTGTCCAGTCGATGGCGCCGCACGTCTTGGCGGCGCTTGGCCGTACCCACGCTCCGGACAACGTCGTGCGCGGGGTCGAGTGGGCCCGGCGCGCAGGGATCGCGCAGGTGAACCTCGATCTCATCTACGGGACTCCGGGCGAGTCGCTCGACGACTGGAGATCCACGCTCGACGCGACGCTCGCGCTCGAACCGGATCACGTGAGCGCGTACGCGCTGACGGTCGAACCCGGTACGCCGCTCGGGCGCGCCGTCGCCCTGGGCGAGCGCGCGGCACCCGACGACGACTTGCAGGCCGAGGCGTACGCGACGGCCGACGAGATGCTCTCGGCCGCGGGGTTCGCGTGGTACGAGATCTCGAGCTGGGCTCGGCCGGGCGCCCCGTGCCGTCACAACCTCGGGTATTGGGACGGCTCGGACTACCTGGGGATCGGCTGTGCAGCGCACGGCCACACGGCGGGTCGCCGGTGGTGGAACGTGCGCACCCCCGAGCGCTACGTCGACGCGATCTCGTCGGGTCGGTCACCGGAGTCGGGTGAGGAGCTCCTCGATTCCCCGGCCCGCCACGAGGAGTCGCGCGCGCTTGCGCTCCGTACGTCCATGGGCATCCCGAGGGAGCCGGCGCTCGCGACGACGGGAGCCGCGTTGACGGCGGAAGGCCTGCTCACCGAGCGCGACGGGCATTGGGTGCTGACCCGGAGAGGGCGGCTCCTGGCTTCCGAGGTCTCGACTCGGCTGGCACTCGGTACAATGGACTGCTAACCAACGGATCCTGCCGTCGTAGCTACGGGATGAGCGCCATGGACGTCGCCGATCGCCGGGCCGCCGTGCTCCGGGCCATCGTCGAGGAGTACGTGCGGACTGCCCAGCCGGTCGCATCGCAGACCGTCGCCCGCTCGCGCTCGCTCGGCGTGTCGAGCGCCACGGTCCGCAACGACATGACCCAGCTCGAACGTGATGGCTACATCGTCCAGCCCCACACGTCGGCTGGCCGCATCCCGACCGACCGGGGCTACCGGTTCTTCGTCGACCACTACACCCAGACGGGCGCGCTGGCGCCGGGGCAGCGCCGCGTGGTGGCCGACTTCTTCCAGACGGCGCACAGCGCGCTGGAGGATCTCCTGAACGAGACGAGCCAGATGCTCGCCAAGCTGACGAGTCATGCTGCCGTCGTCGTCGGTCCGCAGGCCGACGCCGCGCGGGTTCGAAGCGTTCAGCTCGTCGCGCTGCAGCCCCGCGTGGTGCTCGCGGTGGCGGTGCTGTCCAACGGCGTGATCGAGCGCGAGGTGCTCACGCTCGACGACGACGCCACCGACGAGCAGGTCGCGAAGGCGACGGGCGCGCTCGACGGGGCCCTGCGCGATCGCCCTGCCGCGACGGTCGATGCGCTCGGCGCGACCGGAGACGCGCGTGCCGACGCCATCGGCGCTGCTGCGCTCGAGGCGCTCGGCCGCCTCGCGAGTGCCGACTCCGAGCTCTACGTCGGTGGTGCGAGCCGTCTGGCGGCGGAGCAGGGCGCCTTCGCCACGGCGCAGAGCGCGGCCCGTCTGCTCGAGATGCTCGAGGAGCAGGTGGTCGTGGTCTCGCTGGTCCGCGATCTGCTCGACCAGGGCGTCAACGTGAGCATCGGAAGCGAGAGCGAGGTCGACGCGCTGAGCGACTGCTCGTTGGTGCTCGCCCCCTACGAGGTGGAGGGCCGCGTGGCCGGGACGGTCGGCGTCCTCGGTCCCACGCGCATGGACTACCAGCAGGCGCTCGCGGCGGTGGCGGCTGTCTCGCAGCAGCTCGGCCGGCTGCTGCTCGGCTGACCTGATGCCCACCGACTACTACGCGGTGCTCGGTGTCGAGCGCAGCGCGACCGAAGACGAGATCAAGCGCGCGTACCGCGCGCTGGCTCGCGAGCTGCATCCCGATCAAAACCATGGCGATGTCGCCGCCGAGGAGCGCTTCAAGGAGGTGTCGGTCGCGTACGAGACCCTCCGCGACCCGGAGCGCCGGCGCCGCTACGACACGTTCGGAGACACGGGTCGTGGAGGGGCGGGGCCCGGCTCGGGAGAGGCCTTCGGCTTCGGCGACATCTTCGACGCGTTCTTCTCTGGTTCCTTCGGCGCCCGCGGACCGGCCGGTCCGCCCCAGACGCTCGATGCCGAGGCGGTCATCGACCTGGAGCTCGCCGAGGCCGCGTTCGGGTGCACGCAGCTGCTCGCGGTCGATCTCCCGAGCGCGTGTGACGCCTGTGACGGATCTGGATGCGCGCCGGGCACCCATCCCGCGACGTGCACGAGCTGCGCCGGATCGGGCGAGGTGCGCGAGGTCCGCCGGTCGATCTTCGGCCAGCTCGTGACGGCCGCGGCGTGCCCGACGTGCCGCGGTCTCGGCCGCACCATCCCCGACCCGTGCCCGGAATGCCGGGGCGACGGTCGGGTGCGGCGCGCGCGAGAGATCGAGGTCGAGATCCCGGCCGGCATCGACGACGGTCAGCGGCTCCGGCTCGCCGGTCGCGGCCCCGCCGCACCCCAGGGCGGCCTGCCCGGCGACCTGTACGTCACTATCCGGGTGCGCGCGCACCCGACGCTGGAGCGACACGGTTTCGATCTCGTCCACCGGCGTGCGCTCGCCCTCACGCAGGCCGCGCTCGGCGTCGTGCTCGAGGTCGAGACGCTGGAGGGTCCGGTCGACGTGGAGGTTCCCGCGGGAACCCAGCCGCGTGAGGTGTTCCGGGTGAAAGGGCGAGGGGTGCCCGTGCTCCAAGGGCGTGGACGCGGTGACCTGCTGGTCGTGGTCGACGTGGAGGTGCCCCGACGTCTCTCGGCGGAGGAGGTCGACCTGCTCACTCGCCTCGCCGAGCTTCGCGGCGAGGCGGTCTCGCCGCCCGAGCCCGGCTTCCTCTCGCGCCTGCGGTCCGCGTTCGGCGAGCGGTGACGGGTCGCGAGGGCTACGCCGCGGCTGCCGACGCGACGGCGCTCGTGTTCGTGCCGTCCGTCGTCGTCGACGGCGCACTCGAGATCGAGGGCATGGACGGTCATCACCTCGCGCGTGTGCGGCGGATCGAGGTGGGCGAGCGGGTCGTGGTTGCAGACGGCCGCGGGCTGTGGCGCCGATGCGTCGTCGTCGCGGTGCACGACGGCGCCCTTCGCCTCGAACCGGAGCACGAGCCGCGCCACGAGCCGCAGGCAGAACCCCGCCTTGCCGTTGCGTTTGCGCCAGCGAAGGCCGACGGCGCCGCCACAGTGGTGCGCCAGCTCGTGGAGCTGGGCGTGAACCGCGTCATCCCGATCCTCACGCGGCGTGGGGTGGTGCGCTGGCAGGGAGCGCGGGCCGACCGCGTGCTCGACCGCCTGACGCGGATCGCAGCGGAGGCCGCGGCGCGAGCGCACCGGGCGTTGCTCCCGGCGGTGGAGCCCGCCGTCGAGTTGACGGCGCTCGCCGGCCACCCCGGACTCGTCCTGGCCGACCCGGACGGCGTACGCGCCTCGGAGATCAGCGACCCGCCTGGCGGCGAGTGGCTCGTCGTCATCGGTCCGGAGGGCGGCCTCGACGAGACCGAGATCGCGGCTCTTCACCCGTGGCGCCGGCTGGCCGTCGGTCCCTATACGTTACGATCCGTGACGGCGCCGACCGCGGTCGCCGCTGCGCTCGCCGGGAGCCGGCGCTGGTGAGCAGGTGTTCGACAAGCCGGAGGAACCGTGGGATAGTCTCGCCACGTGGGCGGGTACTTCCTTTTGGGGGCAGCGGAAGACCGATGAACGGTGTACACGTGGGAGAGCGGCTGCGGGCGATCCGGCGGCAGAAGGGCTTGTCACTTCACGATGTCGAGGCCAAGTCGACCCTTGAGTTCAAGGCGTCGGTGCTCGGGGCCTACGAGCGTGGCGAACGTGCCATCTCCGTGCCGCGGCTCATTCGCCTGGCAGAGATCTACGGAGTCCCGCCCGACCAGCTTCTGCCGCGCGATCTCGACCTCGAGATCAACCTCACCGACGGCGCGGACCTGGATTCGGGGTTCACCATCGACCTCGTGCGGTTGCACGGACTCGTGGAGCCGGAGGCCACGGTGATCTCGCGGTACGCGTCAACGATCCAGCTGCAGCGTCAGGACTTCAACGGCCGGCTCCTTACGATTCGCCGTGACGACCTGCGGGTGCTCGCGGCGGTGCTGGGCCGGCGTCCCGAGGACCTCGGCGTCAGGCTCGACGAGCTCGGGCTGCGCGCCGGCGCCCCTGCGGTCTGAGCCGACCGTTCACGCGCGCCGACCGCGAGACGGCGCTACCCTGAGGAGGTCGTGGCACCCTCGTCGCCGACCCAGGTTCGGATCCTTGTCCCCGGCAACCACCTGATGGTTGACCTGCTCGGTCAGCGCGACGAGCTGCTCCGCCTCGTCGAGGGCGCCTTCCCTGTTCGGATCCTCGTGCGCGGCAACGAGATCACGGTCACCGGCGAGGCCGAGGACGCGGAGCGGGTTGGCCGGCTCTTCGAGGAGCTCGTCGTGCTCCTGGAGCAGGGGCACGCGCTCGATCGCGAAGGCGTCGGGCGGGCGATCGCGATGCTCGAGGCCGACCAGCTCCCCTCCGTGGTGCTCTCCACCGAGGTCGTGCGCGGTCGCAAGACGGTTCGGCCCAAGACCGCGGGCCAGAAGCGCTACGTCGATGCCGTGCGGGACCACACCATCACGTTCGGGATCGGCCCCGCGGGGACGGGCAAGAGCTACCTCGCGGTCGCCCTGGCGGTGCAGGCGCTGCAGGGCAAGGAGGTGCACCGCATCATCCTCACCCGGCCGGCGGTGGAGGCGGGGGAGCGGCTCGGGTTCCTGCCGGGAGACATGCTCGCCAAGGTCGACCCCTACCTGCGGCCGCTCTACGACGCGCTCTACGACATGCTGGAGCCCGAGGTGGTCGGCCGGCTCATGGAGCGCGGTGTCATCGAGGTCGCGCCGCTCGCGTACATGCGCGGCCGCACCCTCAACGACTCCTTCATCATCCTCGACGAGGCGCAGAACACAACGGCCGAGCAGATGAAGATGTTCCTCACGCGTCTTGGGTTCGGCTCACGGATCGTCGTCACCGGCGACGTCACGCAGATCGACCTGCCCGACGGGCGTGGGCGATCGGGTCTGCTGGCCGTGCGCGACGTGCTGGAAGGCATTCCGGGACTCGCGTTCGTCGAGCTGGGCTCGAGCGACGTCGTCCGCCACCGGATCGTGCAGGACATCGTCGACGCGTACGCGACCAATGGATGATCCCGACGGTCCCGCGATCTCGGTGTTCGGATCGTCCGAGCAGTCGAGTGTCGAGGTCGACGTGATCCGCTGGGTGCACCTCGCGGAGTTCGTGGTCGCGCAGGAGCGGGTCCCCGGACTCGCCGAGCTCTCGTTGATCTTCGTCGACCGGGGCGCGATCGCCGATCTCAACGAGCGGTTCCTGGGAGGGAGCGGGCCGACCGACGTCCTCGCGTTCCCGATGGACGACGATCTCGTGCTCGGAGGTCGCCAACCCGACCAGGGGGGCCGAGGGCCCGGAGCGCCGACAGCGGCCGGCGAGCCGCCCACGCTGATCGGCGACGTCGTCGTCTGTCCCGAGATCGCGGCTGCGCAGGCCGCAGCGCACGGAGCGGCCACCGAAGAGGAGATCGCGCTCCTCGTCGTTCATGGTGTGCTCCATCTGCTCAACTATGACCATGTCGAGCCCGAGGACGAGGCGGCGATGCAACTCCGGGAGCGAGAGCTGCTCGCCAGCTTCCGCGAGCAGGAGCAGCGCGCCCTCTGAGACTGCTCGCTAGGGGAGCACACCGATGACCGGCACCGAATGGCTGATCCTCGGTTCGATCGTCGTGCTCTTCCTCTTCTCGATCTACCTTGCCGTCGCCGAGACGGCATTCGTGCGGATGAGCCGGATCCGCGCGCTCTCGTTGGCGGAGGAAGGTCGACGAGGGGCGAGCAAGCTTGCCCGTCTGCTCGAGCACCCCGAGCAGACGCTCAACGTCATCCTGTTGGTCGTCCTCGTGGCTCAGCTGACGAGCGCGACGCTGCTCGGAGTGCTGCTCGACGGCATCGCCGGGCCGGTCGGGGTGGCCGTGGGCATCGTGCTTCAGCTCATCGTGTTCTTCGTGATCGGTGAGGTCGCGCCCAAGACCTACGCCGTGCAGCACACGGAGCGCGCGGCCCTCAGAGTCGCCGGCTTCCTCAGCTTCGTCACGCGGTTCCCACCGTTGCGCGCTCTCTCGAATGGTCTCATCAAGCTCGCCAACGCCATCCTCCCGGGCAAGGGACTCAAGCGCGGCCCGTTCGTGACGGAAGAGGACCTCCGCACGATGGCCGACGTTGCTGCCGAGGAAGAGGCGATCGAGCGCGAAGAGCGTCAGATGATCCACTCGATCTTCGAGTTCGGCGACACCGTCGTGCGCGAGGTGATGCTGCCGCGTCCCGACATGGTCGCGATCGAGGCCGACGAGTCGATCGAGACCGCGATCGAGACCGCTATCGAGGGTGGCTTCTCGCGCGTCCCCTGTTACGAAGACTCCACCGACAACATCGTGGGCGTCGTGTTCCTGAAGGACCTCGTGCACCACGCTCGTGCGGGTGCCGGCGATGAGCCGGTACGTGTCGCGGCGCGCGAAGCGGTGTTCGTTCCCGAGCAGAAGCGCGTCGCGGAGCTCCTTCGGGAGATGCAGGGGGAGAAGTTCCACATGGCGATCGTGGTCGACGAGTACGGCGATACGGCCGGCCTCGTCACGCTCGAAGACCTCCTCGAGGAGATCGTCGGCGAGATCTCCGACGAGTACGACATCGAGGAGCCGGGGGTCGAGGCGCTGGTGAGCGGCGGGATCCGCATACCGGGCAAGACGCCGATCGACGACGTGAGCGAGGCACTGGGCATCGAGCTGCCCGACACCGAGTGGGACACGGTCGGTGGTTTGGTGTTCAACCTCCTCGGCCACGTTCCCGAGCCGGGTGAGGCCGTGCGGTTCCAGGGGCTCGAGTTCCGGACCGAGCGGGTCGAGGGCAAGCGCATCGCTTCGGTGGCGATCGTGCCGGTCGCGTCCGCGGCGGCCGTCGACGAGGCGGGCGCGGAGGTGGCGCGGGGGGTCGCCGACCAGTCGTGAGCGAATTCCGGTCGGGTTTCGTGAGCCTCGTCGGACGCCCCAACGTCGGCAAGTCGACGCTCGTCAACGCGCTCGTGGGCCAGAAGGTCTCGATCACGTCGCCGCGGCCGCAGACGACGCGCACCCAGATTCGCGGCGTGCGCACCACGCCCTCGTCGCAGATCGTCCTGCTCGACACGCCGGGCATCCACAAGCCGCGCACGCTGCTCGGCGAGCGCTGCAACGAGCGATCGGTGCAGACGCTGTCGGAGGTCGACGTTGTCTGCCTCCTGATAGAGGCCAGCGCGCCGATCGGAGCCGGGGACCGCTTCGTCGCCCGGCTCGTCCACCAGGCCCGTACTCCCCGGGTCCTCGTGGTCAACAAGGTCGACGTGGCGAGTCGGGCCCAGATCGTGCAGCACCTCACCGCCGTGGCCGGGGAGCTGGGCGAGTTCGACGCGTACCTGCCGCTGTCGGCCCGCACGGGCGAGGGCGTCGACGCACTCGCGGCCGAGCTCGAGGCGCGGATGCCCGAGGGCCCCGTCTACTACCCCGACGGCGCGGTCTCGGACCAGCCCGAGGTTGTGCTCGTGGCCGAGCTCCTGCGCGAGAAGCTCCTCGCCGGGGCCCGCGACGAGCTCCCCCACTCGATCATGGTCACCGCGGAGGAGCTGGAGCCGCCGATCGAGGGGGGACTCGACGGTGGTGGGCGGCGGAATCGACCAGAAGAGGAGGCGGTCCTGCGCTACCGGGTGGTCGTCACGGTGGAGCGGGACTCGCAGAAGGGAATCGTGATCGGCCGTGGCGGAGCGGTGATCCGCGACGCCGGCACCGCGGCGCGCCGCGAGCTCGAGGCCCTGCTCGGCGCCCGGGTGTACCTGGAGACCCGGGTCAAGGTCGACAAGGACTGGCAGCGGCGCCCCCACGCCCTCGATCGCCTCGGCCTCTGACACAGCCTGAGCGACCGGGACCGAGGGTTCCCTGTCGCCGACGCACAAGTTGCGGTTCGCGAAAGCGCCGGGGATAGAGTCGCCCGACCATCGGGGGTTGGACGAGGGGTCGAGGCGATCCCGGCTCTCGCGTGCGTAGGGAAGAGGCATGAGCGCGGATGCCACGAGGGGTCGGAAGCTCGTGAGACGTCGGCGCCCCTGGCGTTCCGCCGCCTTCCTCGGCGTTCTTGCCACGGTCCTGGCGGCGTGCGGCAACGAGAACGGTCAGAACTCGCTCGACCCCAAGGGGCCGGTGGCCGAGAAGATCGACAACCTCTTCCTGCCGGTGCTGTTCGTGGCGATCCTGATCGGCGTCGCGGTGACCATCGCGACCGTGTACGTGGCCATCCGGTTCCGGCAGCGCCCGGGCCGGCCCGACAACCCGAAGCAGACCCACGGCAGCGCGCCACTCGAGATCGGCTGGACCATCGTCCCCGCGTTGATCCTCGCGGTGATCGCGGTTCCTACGATCAGCACCATCTTCGAGCTCGCGGAGCGCCCGAAGGGTCCCGAGGTCCTCAAGGTCGACGTCACCGGCAAGCAGTGGTGGTGGGAGTTCTCGCTGCCGAAGCAGGCGATGGCCGACAAGCAGATCGTCACCAGCACCGAGCTGCACATCCCGGCCGGCACCAAGGTGCTGTTGCGGCTGCACTCCGACAACGTGATCCACTCCTTCTGGGTGCCCGAGCTCGCGGGCAAGAAGGACGTGGTGCCGGGCCGCACCAACGAGCTCACGATCGAGGCCGACGAGCCGGGCACGTACCTGGGTGCGTGCGCCGAGTACTGCGGGCTCTCGCATGCCGACATGCGCTTCCGGGTCGTCGCCCAGCCGATGGCGGACTGGGAGGCCTGGCGCGACGGTCAGCTCGAAGGGCCGGCCAAGCCCTGGGAGGGCGAGATCCAGGACCTCACCGCCACCAAGTACCAGTGCACGAACTGCCACCTCTTCGACGACTCGTCGAAGGCGACGTACGGCCCGAATCTCACGCACCTGGCGAGCCGCACCACGTTCGCCGGCGGCGTCTACGAGGTGGACCGCGCGAACCTCACCAAGTGGGTGATGGACGCGCCGTCGATGATCTCGATGAACGCGAAGGACTGCCGCCAGCCGCCGCCGGCGACGTGTGTCGGCATGCCGTCGTTCACGAAGAACACGCCGAAGGGTCAGCCCGTCATGACCCAGGCCGATGCGGACGCGATCGTCTCGTACCTGTTGGGAGAGAAGTAGTGACCCAGGGAGCTCGTCGATGACGACCACGGTCCCCGAGGCGCTGGTCACCGCGCCGCCGGCCGCGCGGCCGGGCATCCTGCGCCGCCCGAAGGCCACCACCGGGTTCTGGTCGTGGTGCACCACCGTCGATCACAAGAAGATCGCGATCCTCTACGGCGGCACCGCGCTGGTGTTCTTCCTCGTCGCCGGCATCGAGGCGCTGCTCATCCGGCTCCAGCTCGCGGGGCCCAACGGCACGGTCCTTACCGCCTCGCAGTACAACACGCTGTTCACCATGCACGGCACCACGATGGTGTTCCTCGTGGGCATGCCGCTGGCGACGGCGTTCGGCAACTACCTGATCCCGCTCCAGATCGGGGCCCGCGACGTCGCGTTCCCGCGCCTCAACATGTTCGGGTACTGGGTCTTCCTCTTCGGTGGGCTGTTCATGTACTCGAGCTTCGTGCTCGGCGGCGCGCCCAACGGCGGCTGGTTCGGCTACACGCCGCTCACGAGCGCGCCGATGGACGCCGGGTTCCTTCCGGGCCGTGGTCCCGATTTCTGGACCGTCGGGCTCGTGCTGCTCGGTGTCGGCTCGATCACCTCGGCGCTGAACTTCGTCGTCACGATCCTCAACATGCGCGCGCCGGGCATGACCCTCATGCGCATGCCGGTGTTCGTGTGGATGATGCTCGTGGTCGCGTTCCTCACCGTCTTCGCGATCCCGGTCGTCACCGCGGCGCTCATCATGGTGTTCTTCGACCGCAACTTCTCGACCAACTTCTTCGTCGCCGCGGCCGGCGGTGATCCACTGCTCTACCAGCATCTGTTCTGGCTCTTCGGGCATCCCGAGGTGTACATCCTGATCCTGCCCGGCATGGGCATTGTGTCGGAGATCCTGCCCACCTTCGCCCGCAAGCCCCTCTTCGGCTACGCGGTCGTCGTCTTCTCGGGCATCGCGATCGGCTTCCTCGGATGGGGCGTGTGGGCGCACCACATGTTCGCCACCGGGCTCGGGCCCGTTGCCGTCTCCGCGTTCGGGCTCGCCACGATGCTCATCGCCATCCCCACCGGCGTGAAGATCTTCAACTGGCTCGGCACGGTCTGGGGCGGCTCGGTGCGGCTTCAGACCCCGATGCTCTACGCGCTCGGGTTCATCGCGATGTTCACCATCGGCGGCGTCTCGGGCGTCACCCACGCGATCGTGCCGGCCGACACCCAGCAGACCGACACCTACTACGTGGTCGCGCACTTCCACTACGTGCTCTTCGGCGGCCTGGTGTTCGCGATCTTCGGCGGACTCACGTTCTGGTGGCCGAAGGTGTTCGGTAGGATGCTCGACGACCGGCTGGGCAAGGTCACGTTCTGGCTGATGCTCATCGGCTTCAACCTCTCGTTCTTTCCGATGCACTTCCTCGGGCTCCAAGGGCTGCCGCGCCGCACCTACACCTACGCAGCGAACATGGGTTGGGACAACCTCAACCTGGTCGTCACGATCGGTGGGTTCGTGATCGCTGCCGCAGTCGCGCTGTTCCTCGTGAACGTGATCGTGAGCTCGATCAAGGGCGAGAAGGCACCGGCCGACCCGTGGGACGCGCGCACCCTGGAGTGGTCGATCCCGTCGCCCCCGCCCGAGTACAACTTCGCGGAGGTCCCCCAGGTGGAGGCCCGTGACGACTTCTGGCACCGCAAGTACACCGAGGACGAGCAGGGCCGCCTGGTGCGACTCCCCGCCGGCGGCTCTGACGCGGGAGCGGCGACCGGGTCCTCCGTCATCGGCACGCAAGGCGACGGACACGACATCCACATGCCGTCGCCCTCCTACTACCCCCTCGTGATGGCGCTCGGCATGCCGATCCTGGGCTACGCCGCGGTGTTCAAGGAGCCGTGGCTCGCGGTCCCGGGTGTGATCGTGCTGCTGTTCGGCCTGTACAGCTGGGCGATCGAACCCGGTACTGCGGAGGACTGAGCGATGAGCGAAGCGACCCTCCCCGAGCTGGCCGAGGCCGTCGAGCACGAGATCGGGCTGCACCAGCACGCGGCGACCAACACGGGCACCACCAACACCAAGCTCGGGATGTGGGTGTTCCTGTCGTCGGAGTGCCTGTTCTTCGGCGGTTTCATCTCCGCCTACCTGCTGTACCGCGACCGCAATGTGAGCGGTCCGAAGCCGCGCGAGGTCTACGACATCCCGTTCACCTCGGTGACGTCGTTCATCCTGCTGATGAGCTCGCTGACGATGGTGCTCGCGCTCGCCGCGATCCAGCGCGGCGATCACCGCCGGTTCCGCATCTGGATCCTCGCGACGGCGCTCTTCGGATCGGTGTTCATCGGCGGCCAGATCTACGAGTTCACCGAGTTCTACCGCGAGGGCCTCGCGCTCAGCACCAACGTGTTCGGGTCGAGCTTCTTCGTCTTGACCGGCCTGCACGGCGCGCACGTCACCGCCGGGATTGTGTGGCTGTTGACCCTGTGGGGCATGTCGATGCAGAACCGGCTGCACGTGCAGGACTCGGAGCGCGTGGAGATCGGCGGGCTCTACTGGCACTTCGTCGACGTCGTGTGGATCGTGATCTTCACCGTCGTCTACCTCATCCCCACCTAGGAGCGCGGGAATCGTGAGCGACGAGACCACCGTCATCGAGGCCGACGACGCCGCGCTGTTGCCCGGCACGCCCGAGGAGCGCGCCGACGAGGTGGCCCACGGCCTGTCCGCGATCCCGCCGGAGGAGGTGCCACTGCTCCCCGGGGAGCTGTCGGCGCACCCGTCGCCGTTCCAGTACGTGATGATCGCAGTCGTCCTCTGCGTGATTACCGCGCTCGAGGTCGGCATGTACTACCTCGAAGGCGAGATCTCCGACGGCCTGCTCGTCGCCTTGCTGCTGGTGTCGGCGCTCGTGAAGTTTGTGCTCGTGGCGGGCTGGTACATGCACCTGCGCACCGACCGACCCATCTTCCGCCGCTTCTTCATCATGGGCGGCGTCGCCGCGATCATCCTCTACATGATCATCCTGACCACGCTGCACGCCTTCGCCTGAGTCTCGAATGCTCGCGGCGCAGCTCCCGCCCTGGCAGTCGCATCCGGATGTGCTGCTGCTCGTCGCACTGATCGTCGCCGGCTACGCGATCGCCCTCGCTCGTCTCGGGCCCCGGCTCGCTCCGCCCGGTGTACCGCCGGCTAGCCGATTCCAGGTGACCTGCTTCGGGTTTGGCACGTCGGCGCTGCTCGTCGTGTCGCACTGGCCGGTCCACGACGTCGCCGAGGGCTACCTCTACAGCGTCCACATGGTGCAGCACCTCACGTACGCGATGGTCGTCGCGCCCCTCTTCCTGTTGGGAACGCCGGCCTGGCTGGCGCGCTGGATCCTGCGGCCTCGGGCCCTGTTCGCGACCGTGCGGTTCCTCTCCCGGTTCCTGCCGGCGCTGATCGTGTTCAACCTCGTGATCGTGGTCACGCACTGGCCGGCGTTCGTCGACCTGACGCTGCGCAGCGCGCTGGCCCACTTCCTCGCTCACACCGTGATCGTCCTGAGCGCCCTGATCGTGTGGATGCCGGTGCTGTCGCCGCTCCCGGAGATCCCGCGCCTCACGCCGATCGTGCGGATGGGGTACCTGTTCCTGCAGTCGGTGGTCCCCACCATCCCCGCCACGTTTCTCGTGTACGGGAGCCACCCCTTGTATCGTCGGTACGAGTCGCTGCCCAAGCTGTGGGGCATCTCGGCGCTCACCGACCAGAGGATTGCCGGCCTGATCATGAAGATCGGCGCCGGGCTGCTGCTCTGGGCGCTGATCGCCGTCATATTCTTCCGCTGGGCCGCGGCCGAGGAGCACCGCAACCGCCCGGGACCCGCACTGCGGGACCTGGACCGGGAGCTGAACGAGCTGGGACTGAGGGCGTAGATGACGAAGGCAACCACAGAGATCGAGCGGGTCCCCGAGACGTCGCCGGAGCTCGCCACCCGGGCACCGGACCCGGCGGCCGAGGAGCGCAAGTCGCGCCTCTGGCTGCCGCTTCTGCTCCCGCTTGGCGCCATCCTCGCCGTCGCGTTCGTGGCCATCAACATCTCCCGGGTCTTCCTGGCCGCCTCGAAGCACGACTCGACGCCGGCGGTGATCATCGGCGCCGGGATCACGGTGGCGATCCTGGCCGGCGCCACGATCCTCGCCGCCTTCCCGAAGATCCGCACCTCGTCGCTCTTCCTGGTGCTCGGTGGCGCGCTGCTCGTGGTGCTGCTCGCCGGCTCCCTGGTGCTCGGCGCGGCCGAGCCCGAGGAGGAGGCCGGTGGTGGTGGCTACGTCGAGCCGGCGGGCGCCGCGGTCAACACGCTGACCGTCGACGCACTCCCCACGCTGAAGTTCCAGGCCGACAACTTCGACGTGCCCGGGGGGATCAACCTGATCGAGTACGTGGACAAGGGGGGGACGCACACTCTGCTCTTCGACGGCGCGTTCCCCGGCTTCAAGCTCGCGGTGCCGACCGGCCTGAAGGAGCTCAAGGCCGACCTCGAGCCGGGCAAGACCTACACGATCTACTGCGACATCCCCGGCCACCGTCAGGCCGGGATGGAGGCGACGATCACGGTGGGCGAGGCGGGTACCGCGACCGAGGCCGGGACCGAGACCCCGAGCTCGACCACTCCGGCGAGCGAGACCTCGCCGACCACGACCGCCGGCAGCTCCGAGGTCGACCCGGCGCAGCAGTCCGGCGATCAGCTCGGGAACTGACGATGCGACCGACGGCGGTCCTCTCGGGCGCGGTGCTGCTCGGCGCGCTCGCGCTCGGCCTCGCGGCCTGCGGCGGTTCCGACAGCAATGGATCGACGTATGTGGAGCCCAAGGGCCCGGTGGTGAAGACCCTGAAGGTCGAGGCGGGCAACCTGTGGTTCAAGCCCGAGGAGCTCGATGCCCCGCCGGGGATC
>VGBT01000043.1 GCA_016870395.1 Actinomycetota bacterium
GGCCACCGATCCGGCGCCCGGCTACCAGCGCGCGGTGGCCGCCGCCCTCGCGCGCGACGCGGCGCGATGATCGGCTCGGTGCGCGGCAGCGTCGTGGAGGCCACCCTGGCCGGCGAGGTCTTGGTGGAGGTCGGTGGGGTCGGCTACCGGTGCCTCGTCCCCATCGGTGCGCTGCCCGTGCTCACCCCGGGCGCGCCGACCTTCCTGTTCACGCACCTCCACGTGCGCGAGGACGCGATGACGCTCTACGGGTTCCCCACCCGCGAGGAGCGCGACTGCTTCGAGGTGCTGATCTCCTCGAGCGGTGTGGGGCCGAAGCTCGCGCTGGCGATCCTCTCCGTGCACGCACCCGCGGCGCTACGTCGCGCGTTGGCCGACGACGACGTGGACGCGCTCTGCCTGGTTCCGGGCGTCGGGAAGCGGACGGCCCAGAAGCTCATGGTCGACCTCAAGGCCCGACTCGGCGTGCCCGACGTCGACCTGGTGGGCGACGCGGGCGGGCTGCCGAGCGCACGGGCCGAGGTGCGAGCGGCCCTCAGCGAGCTTGGCTACGGCCCGGAGGAGGTGCGCGCCGTGCTCGGCGACCTCCCGACCGAGGGCGCGGTCGAGGACCTGTTGCGTGCCGCGCTCAAGCGGCTGGCAGTGCGCGCATGACGGCGGGTCGGGAGGAGCTGCTGCGCGGCGGGGCCGACCCTGTGGAGGCGGCCGAGGAGACCACGCTGCGGCCACGCCGGCTCGACGAGTTCGTCGGTCAGCCGCGGCTGAAAGAGCACCTCGACATCCTCCTCGGCGCGGCGCGCCGGCGCGGCCAGGCTGTCGACCACCTGCTCTTCGCCGGCCCGCCCGGCACCGGCAAGACCAGCCTCGCCGGCATCGTGGCGGCCGAGATGGAGGTGGCGCTGCGCGTCACGAGCGGCCCGGCACTGGAACGAGCGGGCGACCTCGCCGCGATCCTCACCAACCTCGTGGACGGCGACGTGCTCTTCGTCGACGAGATCCATCGCCTGCCGCGCGCCGTCGAAGAGGTGCTGTACCCAGCGATGGAGGACTTCCAGCTCGACATCGTGATCGGCAAGGGCCCGTCGGCCCGCTCCATTCGCCTCGACCTGCCGCGCTTCACCCTCGTGGGCGCGACCACGCGTACGGGGCTGATCACCGGTCCGCTGCGGGACCGGTTCGGCTTCGTCGCGCGTCTCGACTACTACGAAGCGGCAGACCTCGAGGCGATCCTCGTGCGGGCCGCGCGGATCCTCGGGGTGCCGCTCGCCCCGGAGGGCGCGACGGAGCTCGCGCGCCGGGCGCGGGGCACGCCCCGGATCGCGAACCGCCTCCTCAAGCGGGTGCGCGACTACGCGGAGGTCAGGGGCGACGGCTCGGTCGACGGCGAGACCGCGCGGGCCGCGCTGGCGCTCTTCGAGGTCGACGACCTCGGGCTCGACAAGGTCGACCGTGCGGTCCTGACCGCGCTATGCGTCACCTTCGCGGGTCGCGCCGTGGGCCTCGGGACCCTCGCGGTCGCGGTGGGGGAGGAACCCGACACCGTGGAGGACGTGTACGAGCCGTTCCTGCTCAAGCAAGGCATGCTGCTGCGCACGCCCCGGGGCCGGGTGGCAACCGACGCCGCCTACCGCCATCTCGGGGTGGCCCCGCCCGTCGCCGGGCCGGAGGCGAGCGACGTGGCCGAGCGCCTCTTCGACGAAGAGGCGCCGCGCTAGTCTCCGCGGTCGGTCCGGCCCCCGAACGGTGACCTCATGGCGATCATTTTCCTCTACCTGGCGATCCTCGCCGTCCTGTTCTTCGTGCTCGTCGTGCGCCCGCAGCGTCGGCGGATCGCGGCCCGCCAGATGCTGATCCAGAGCCTTGAGGTCGGCGACGAGATCGTGACGGTCGGCGGGATCTTCGGGACGATCACGACGATCCAGGCGGAGACGATGCGGATCGAGATCGCCGACGGGGTCGAGATCACCGTGGCCCGCGAGGCGGTCGCCAGCCGCCGTGGAGACGAGATCACGCCGCCGGAGCCATCTGCGGGTTCCGGGGACAGCTGATGCGCCGGAACCTCTGGTATCTGATCCTCACGTTCACGATCATCGGCGGCACGTTCGTCGCGACCCTCACATCGGGCAGCAGACCGATCCTCGGTCTCGACCTCCAGGGTGGCATCGAGGTGCGCCTCGCACCGGTGGGCGTGGGCTACAGCGACAGCTCGCTCGACAAGGCGGTCGATGTCATCCGCAACCGGGTCGACGGCCTCGGCGTGGCCGAGACCGAGACCAAGCGTGACGGCGACCAGATCGTCGTCGCGCTCCCGGGCGTGCGGGACCGTGACAAGGCTCGCCGCCTCGTGGGGAAGACCGCGGAGCTGCGCTTCCGGCCGGTCCTGGGGCTGGTCCCGCCGAAGGGGTCCACGACGACCACCACGGCGCCAGGGGGGAGCACCACCACGACCGCGCTGGGCGCCACCACGACGACGACGATCGCCGAGGTCCCGACGACGCCGCGCGAGCAGGACGAGGCCGACGCGACGGTCGTGCTTCCCGCGCTCCGCACCGGTGACGAGTCGCCGCTGCGCTACCAGCTTGGGCCGGCCGCGCTGACTGGCAAGGGTGTGAAGACCGCTCGCGCGCAGTTCCAGTCCGGGCCTGGCTGGGGGGTCACGCTCGAGCTCAACGGCGACGGGCTCGCCAAGTTCAACCAGTTGGCCAATGCGTCGTACGGGAAGCCGACCCCGACGGATCAGGTCGCGATCGTGCTAGACGGCGTCGTGCAGTCCGCGCCCGCGTTCCAAGAGCCGACCTTCACCAGCAGTGGCGTCTCGATCACCGGCGACTTCAGCGAGTCGGAGGCGAAGGACCTGGCCACCGTGCTGCGCTTCGGCGCGCTGCCGGTGCAGCTCGAGAGGCTCACCACCCAGAGCATCTCGCCGACGCTTGGCGACGAACAGCTGCGCGCGGGGATCGCGGCCGGGATCATCGGCCTCGCGCTCGTGGCGCTGTACATGCTCGCGTTCTACCGGGTGCTCGGTCTCGTGGTGATCGCGGGCCTGGCGCTCGTGGGGATGACGCTCTTCACGCTCGTCGCGTTCCTCGGGCAGTCGATCGGCCTTACCCTCACGCTCGCCGGGGTCACCGGTGTCATCGTCTCCGTGGGCGTCACGGTCGACTCCTACGTCGTGTACTTCGAGCGCCTGAAGGACGAGGTGCGCACCGGGCGGACCGTCCGGTCGTCGGTCGACCGCGGCTTCCAGCGGTCGATCCGCACGATCCTCGCCGCCGACGTCGTGTCCCTGATCGGTGCGCTGGTGCTCTACTGGCTCGCGATCGGCTCGGTGCGCCAGTTCGCGTTCCTGCTCGGGCTCTCAACGCTGCTCGACCTGATCCTCTCCGTCACCTTCATGCACCCGGTCGTGTTCTTCATGGCCCGGCGGCAGGGGCTGGTGCGCGCGGGCAAGGTCGGCATCGCGGCCGGCCTCGACGCCCGGGAGGTGACAATCTGATGCCCCGCCCCGACGGCCGCCGCCACACCCTGGCCGACTTCTACCACGAGGACACCTCCTTCGACTTCCTGCACCGCAAGTGGCGCTGGGCGCTCGTGTCGGGGGTCTTCATCCTCGCCGGCGTCGTCGGTTTCCTCGTCAACGACGGGTTGAACCTCGGGCTCGACTTCACCGGCGGCACGGCGTGGCAGGTGCAGGTGGAGGGGAAGAGCCCGTCGACGGGAGACATCCGCGACACGCTCGCCTCGCTCGGCGTCAGTGACCCCAAGATCATCGTGCTCGGCGGCGACGAGGTGCGCGTCGAGTCGGCCGAGGTGGTGCGCGAGCGCCAGGACGAGGTGACCGCAGCGCTCGCGAAGTACGCGGGCGCCGAGGCGAGCACGATCAGCGTCTCGGAGGTCGGGCCGAGCTGGGGCGACAAGGTGAGCCGGGAGGCGCTGAAGGCCCTTGGGGTGTTCTTCCTCGTGGTCGCGCTGTACCTGACGTTCCGATTCGAGCTCAAGATGGCGATCGCCGCGATCGCCGCGGTGATCCACGACGTCCTGGTGACGCTCGGCGTGTACGCGATCACCGGCTTCGAGGTGACGCCGGCGACGGTGATCGCGTTCCTCACGATCCTCGGCTTCTCGCTCTACGACACGGTCGTCGTGTTCGACAAGATCAAGGAGAACACGGCGCAGGTGGGCACCGTAAAGGGGCTCACCTACACCGCGATGGCGAACCGCTCCCTCAACCAGGTGCTTATGCGGTCGCTCAACACGTCGTTCGTCGCGCTGTTGCCGGTCGCCTCGCTGCTCGTGGTGGGGGTGGGGATCTACGGGGCGATCGCCCTGCGCGAGTTCGGCCTCGCGCTGTTCGTCGGGCTCGCCGTGGGTGCCTACTCGTCGATCTTCGTGGCCACGCCGATCCTCGCATGGTGGAAGGAGCGCGAACCCCGGTACCGGGCGCTGGAGGAGCGCAGCACCGTGCGCGCCGCGCGGGAGGCGGTCGGGGCGGGCGCCGCCGGTGCCGTCGCGCCGGAGACACCGGCGGCTACGGACGTGACACCCGAGGCGGGCGTGACCCCGCCCCCGCCCGTGATCCAGCCCCGTCCGCGCCAGCAGAAGTCCCGCCGCCGCAAGTAGCCGAACGATCTCGGCACGCCTGGGGCCCTATAGGGGCCGGCGGCGTGCCGAGAACGGGGAGCGGGCGGTCGGGGGCGGCGGGCCTCGCGTGAGACAATGGTGGGGTCGTGAGCCTCACCGAGCAGTCGCGCACTGAGACCCGGGCCGTCGAGCGCCGATCGGTGCTCCCGTGGCGCCGCCACCAGGTCGAGGTCGCCGTCGCGCCCCTGGTGGAGGCCTTTCTGGAGCGGCACCGGCGGGCCGACACCTCGCTCATCGAGCGCGCCTACCAGGCGGCCCGGCGGGCCCACGCCGAGCAGGTGCGCCGTTCGGGCGAGCCGTACATCTCGCACCCCCTCGGCGTCGCGCTGATCCTGGCCGACCTCGGCCTTGACGACGTGACCATCGCGGGCGCGTTGCTTCACGACGCAGTGGAGGACACGTCCCTTACCCGCGACGCCATCGAGGAGTCGTTGGGTGCCGACGTCGCGACGATCGTCGACGGGGTCACCAAGCTCGACCGTCTGCAGTTCGACTCCCGCGAGGCCCAGCAGTCGGCGACCTTGCGCAAGATGCTCGTGGCGATGGCGCAGGACATCCGTGTCCTGCTGATCAAGCTCGCCGACCGTCTGCACAACATGCGCACCATCGCGTCGCTGCCCGAGGCCAAGCAGCTCCGGATCGCGCAGGAGACGCTCGACATCTACGCACCGCTCGCGCACCGCCTGGGCATCGGCGACGTCAAGTGGCAGCTCGAGGACCTCGCCTTCGCGGTTCTGCATCCGAAGCGATACGCGGAGATCGAGCAGCTGGTGTCGACGCAGGCTCCCGAGCGCGAGGAGCTCCTCGCGCAGGTGCTCGATGCGCTGCGGGATCGGCTCGACGCGCTGCACATCGAAGCCGAGGTCCGAGGCCGGCCGAAGCACTACTGGTCCATCTACGAGAAGATGGTCGTGCGCAACAAGGAGTTCGACGAGGTCCAGGATCTCCTCGGCGTCCGCGTCGTCGTCGACTCGGTGAAGGACTGCTACGGCGCGCTCGGCTCGATCCACGCGCTCTGGCGACCGGTGCAGGGTCGCTTCAAGGACTACATCGCGATGCCCAAGTTCAACCTCTACCAGTCGCTGCACACGACGGTGGTGGGGCCGGGGGGCAAACCGGTGGAGGTGCAGATCCGCACCCGGGAGATGCACCGGCGCGCCGAGTTCGGCATCGCGGCGCACTGGGGCTACAAGGAGCGCGACGGGGGGACGGCGGCCGACGACATGGTCTGGCTGCAGCGCCTCGTCGACTGGCAGCAGGAGACCGACGACCCGGCCGAGTTCATGAACTCGCTGAAGCTCGACCTCGAGCAGGACGAGGTCTTCGTCTTCACGCCGAAGGGCAAGGTCGTCACCCTGTCGACGGGCGCGACCCCGGTCGACTTCGCGTACACGATCCATACCGAGGTCGGTCACCGCTGCATCGGGGCCCGGGTCAACGGTCGGCTGGTGCCACTCGATTCCGTGCTGGTCTCGGGCGACTCGGTCGAGATCTTCACGAGCAAGGTGGAGGGCGCGGGCCCGAGCCGTGACTGGCTGCGGTTCGCGCAGACGCCCCGTGCGCGCTCGAAGATCCGGCAGTGGTTCTCGCGCGAGCGGCGCGTCGACGCGATCGACGCGGGTCGCGACGAGCTCACGAAGGCATTGCGGCGCGAGGGCCTACCGGTCCAGAAGCTGGCGGCTTCGAAGCTGCTCGAGGAGGTCGCCGGCGAGCTGCACTACGCCGACCTCGATGCGCTGCTCGCGGCGATCGGCGAGGGCCACGTGTCGGGCCGCGCGGTCGCACAGCGCGCCCGCCGCGACCTGGCCGGCGGCGAGGAGCAGCTCCCCGTCACGGCGCGGCGTCCGAGCCGCGACAGCACGCGGCGGCGCTCCGCCGGCGTGCACGTCGAGGGCCTCGACGACGTGCTCGTGCGCCTCTCGCGGTGCTGCACGCCGGTGCCCGGCGACGAGATCATCGGGTTCGTGACCCGCGGGCGCGGCGTCTCCGTGCACCGGGCCGACTGCGCGAACGCCGGGGGGCTCGCGTCACAGGCCGAGCGGCTGATCGAGGTCGAGTGGGACCACGATGCGCCGGCGACCTACGTGGTCTCCGTGGAGGTCGAGGCACTCGACCGCTCGCGCCTGTTGCGCGACGTGGCCAACACCATGGCCGACCACCACGTGAACATCCTGGCCTGCAGCAGCCAGACCTCCTCCGATCGGGTGGCACGGTTCCGATTCGACTTCGAGCTGGCCGACCCCTCGCACCTCGACTCGATCCTCGCGGCGATCAAGCGGGTCAACTCCGTGTACGACGCCAGCCGCGTCCTGCCCGGTCACGGTCGCACGGCGCACTGACCGCCCGCCGTCGCCGGCGTCCCGTCCGTTCAAGCCCAGCACGCACTTCTCCGATACTTCCTACGCGCGCCATCTCGGAGGAGGAGGCGCAGGCGCCCCGAGCTGACGCGGCCCTACCCGGATGGCGCCGGAGCCGACCAGTCGAGGAGGAGGTCTGGGTGCAGCCGATGCCGGTGTCTGCCCCCGTGGGCCGAGGAGGGCGCGCGCCCAGACGAGGGAGGGGAGAGTCGGGACTCACCCTGCTCGAGCTGATCGTCGCACTCAGCATCTTCGCGATCCTCGCCGGCGGTATCACCTTGCTCGTCGACAGCGGCCTGTCCCTGGCCCGCAACAACCGCAACCGCAGCATCGCCGCCCACCTCGCCAGCCAGGAGATGGACGCGGTGCGCCGGTCGGACTTCACGACCCTGCCGATCGGGATGACGACCAGCACCGTGTCGGTCGACGGCGTCGGCTACACGGTCAATCGCAACGCCGAGTGGGTGGACAACACGTCGACCTCGGCCGCGTGCGACTCGGCCAGCTCCGTGCCCCAGGTCCTCCGGATCTCGGTGAACGTGAGCTGGCCGGACATGCGTGGGATCCCGCCGGCGCGCTCGGCGACCATGCTCAGCCCCCCGGTGGGCTCGTACGACCCGAACAGCGGTCACGTCGCGGTGCAGGTACGAGACCGCGACGCGGCGCCTCTCGGGGGCGTGCCGGTGCGCGTGCAGGGCGGCACGGTCGACACCACGATCACCACTACCGACGAGTTCGGTGCGCGCCCCGGCTGCGCGTTCTTCGCGTTCCTGCCTGCGGGGACGTACACGGTCACGCTCGGCCTGACCGGCTACGTCGACCGTCAAGGGATGGCCTCCCCGTCGCAGACGGCCGGTGTGTCGGTGGGCCAGGTCAGCTCGGTGGCGTTCGACTACGACGCAGCCGCGACGCTGCAGCTCGCGATCACTGGGGAGGCGGGCGGGAGCCCCGTGACGGACCTCCCGCTGAACCTCGCCAACACGGCGCTCCTGCCCACCGGCGTCCGGTCGGACTCGGGCACCGGCTTGGCGCGCACGATCGGCGACCTCTTCCCCTTCGCCGACGGGTACCAGGTGTGGGCCGGCTCGTGCGCCGACGCAGACCCGGAGGGCCAGGACTCCGGTGGAACCGCCTACTGGCCGGGTGCCGTGCGCGCGACGGCCTTCTCGACCACGCCGGGAGGTACGACCGCGGGCGACGTGGTGCTGCCGACGATCGAGATCTCGTTCTCGGAGCTCGGCCTCCCGGGCGGGAGCGACGACGTGATCGCAGTGCACGCCTCGGATGCCGGCTGCAGCGCGGGTGAGACCTGGACCGTCGCGACGTTCACCGATCCGTCGGGCGTCGCGCTGGCGTCACTGCCGTACGGCACCTGGGAGCTCCAGGTCCCCGGGCACAGCCCGAGCGGCTCGTGGCCGACCGTCGTGGTGAGCCCGCTCAACGCGTCTCCGACCTCGGTCAGCGTGGTCGTCCAGTGAGCCCTCCGAGTCCGGGTCGGGCCCGGGGTGAGGCCGGTCAGACGCTCGTGGAGCTGATGGCCGTGGTGCTCCTCTTCTCGATCGTGATGGTCGTGCTCTTCGAAGCGCTCAGCTCGATGACCACGGCGGTCACCGGCACGGAGCGCCGCCTCGTCAACCTCGACGAGGCCCGCACCCTGATGGCCGTCGCCACGAAGGACGTCCGGACCGCGACGCGCCTCCAGGCCGGCACCTCGCCCTTCGTGCTCGCCGACGCGAACGAGGTGATCTTCTACGCCAACCTCAACAACCCCAACAGCGGCCCGAAGAAGGTGCGCATCTTCGTCGACACGGACGCGCAGTTGATCGAGGAGGTCTACACACCGGACGTCGGCTCGGTTGCGCCGAACTACACGTACAGCGGCGCGCCGACGCGGCGGTTCGTCGGTCGCTACGTCGACAACGCCGAAACCCAGCCGATCTTCCGCTACTTCGACGGCAGCGACCCCCAGCAGGAGCTGCTGCCCACACCGCTCTCGGCCGGCAACCGCCTCGCGGTGCACTCGGTGCGCATCACCTTGGCCATCCGCAAGCAGTCGACCTTCCCCGTGGCGCCGACCACCGTGGTGAACGAGGTGCGCCTGCCGAACGTCGACTACCAGGAGGTGACGGGGTGACCGACCTCCGCGGGACCTTCCAGTCGTGTACCGAGCGGGCCCGAGGCGAGCAAGGCGCCGCGCTCGTCATGGTGCTGCTCGCGTTGATGGCGATGCTGATCCTCTCGCTGGCCGCGGTCGAGTACGGCGTGGGGTCCGAGACGGTGTCGCGACGCGACCAGGACTGGAACGCGTCCCTGAGCGCGGCCGAAGCGGGTCTCGACGACTTCGTCTTCCGCCTCAACGAGAACGCGAACTACTTCGCGTACAACGCGGGGAATCCCCCTCCCGACGGCAACCTTGCGTTCTCCGAGTACGTCACGGTCGCCGGTGGGAACACGACCGCGCAGTACCGCTACAGCACCGATACGAGCACGCTCACGACCGACGGAACGATCAAGATCACCAGCACCGGCAAGGTCGGTGACACCAAGCGAACCGTCAAGGCGACGATCCGGCGCCGGAGCTTCATCGACTACCTGTACTTCACCGACTTCGAGACGCTCGATCCGGCCCTGTACACCGGGTCCCCCTACACGCCGGCACAGGCCCAGGTGCAGTGCGCGAAGTACTACTACGCGGGCCGCAACAGCAACTGCACCGACATCACCTTCGTCTCGGCCGACGCGATCAACGGGCCGTTGCACTCCAACGACGCGATCAGGATCTGTGGGAGCGCGCACTTCAACGGCGACACCTCGACGAGCTGGAGCGGGTCGAACGGCAAGCGTTGGCGCGACGGTTGTCCCACCAGCAACCCGGTGTTCGTGAACGCCGGTGATCCCAAGTACGTCTCGCCGCTCACCATGCCACCCAGCAACTCCGCGCTGCGCGCCGAGACCGCGACCGGCAAGGGCGGTTGCCTCTACACCGGTCCGACCCGGATCAAGTTCAACTCGGGCGGCACCATGACGGTCAAGAGCCCGTTCAGCAAGAACACCCTCAACGGGTGCCCCACGAACGGCACCGGGACCCTGCCGACCAACGGCGTCGTCTACGTGCAGAACGTCCCGTCGTCCTCGAGCGACCCCAACTACACGTCGGGGTGCCCGTACAGCGTGAACGGGCGGGCTCACCCGCTCGGGATGCCCATCTCCAACGAGAACACCACCTATGGGTGTCGCAACGGTGACGCGTTCATCGAGGGGACGCTGCAAGGACAGCTCACGCTCACCAGCGAGAACAACATCGTGATCACCTGGCACCAGCAGTACCAGGGTGGCGTCGGCGGCTCCGACCTGCTCGGCCTGATCGCCAACAACAACATCGAGATCTGGCATCCCGTGCAGTGCAGCAGCGGCAGCTCGTCGAGCTGCAACCTCAACGTCAACTTCCCGCTCGAGACGCCGCGCAACGCCAAGCTCCAGAACCCGGTGATCCAGGCGGCGGTGCTCTCGCTCGCGCACTCGTTCCGCAACCAGAAGTGGAACATCGGTGCTCCGCTCGGCACGATCAACCTCACCGGCGCGATCGCCCAGAAGTACCGCGGACCCGTGGGGACCACCTCCGGCGGGACGATCATCACCGGGTACGCCAAGGGCTACGTGTACGACCAGCGGCTCCGCTACCTGTCGCCGCCGAAGTTCCTCGAGCCCATCGCCTCCGCCTGGAGCGTCGCGGTCTGGCAGGAGATCAAGGTGCCCACCGGTTTGTAACGGTCCGTTCTTGCGGAGGTGGGGCCGGTAGCATCCGCGGTCGTGCCGCCTGCCGACGACGTCTTTCGCGCCCCGAAGGGCGTCCACGACGTGCTCCCGCCCGAGTCGGCCCGCTGGGTCGACCTCGTCGCCCGGTTCGCCCGGCGCGTCCGGCGGGCCGGCTACGGCATGGTCGTGTCGCCGCTGTTCGAGCACGTCGAGGTCTTCGAGCGCGTCGGCGAGCACACCGACGTCGTCGCGAAGGAGATGTACGCCTTCACCGACAAGGGTGGGCGGCAGCTCGCGCTGCGCCCCGAGGGTACGGCCGGTGTCGTTCGCGCCTACGTGCAGCACCACCCGACGCCACCCTGGAAGGTCTGGTACGTCGCCCCCAACTTCCGCTACGAGCGAGCCCAGAAGGGCCGCTACCGTCAGCACTGGCAGGTCGGCGTGGAGGTCCTCGGCACCGACGACCCCGGTGCCGACGTCGAGGTGATCGCGCTCCTCGACGGTTTCTACCGCGACCTCGGGCTCACCGGCGTCAAGCTCCTCCTCAACTCGATGGGCGACGCCGAGAGCCGGCCCGGCTACGTCGCGGCGCTGCGGGAGCACCTGCTCGCGCATGCCGACGCGCTCGGCGACGAGTTCCGGGCCCGCGTCCACGCGAACCCGCTGCGCGTGCTGGACGCGAAGGTCGAGGACTGGCAGGACGTCATCGAACGGGCACCCCAGCTCACCGAGCATCTCTCCGAGGCCTCGCGGGTGCACTTCGAGCTGGTGCAGGAGGGGCTGCAGGCGCTGGGCATCGACTACGAGCTGGCCCCGCGGCTCGTGCGCGGCTTCGACTACTACACGAGCACGACCTTCGAGTTCCAGACCGCGGCGCTCGATGCCGCCCAGAACGCGATCGGCGGCGGTGGCCGCTACGACGGGCTCGCCGAGCAGATGGGCGGCGCTCCCACCCCCGGGATCGGCTTCGGTGCGGGCATCGAGCGGGTGATGCTCGCGCTCGACGCCCAGGGCGACGCGCCGATGCTCGGAGGCCTGGACGTGTTCCTGGTCGACGGCCTCGGCGCGCCGGGTGGTACGGAGAGCCTGGTGCTCGTCGAGCTGCTGCGCGAGGCGGGGTTCGCGGCCGACCGGGCCTTCGGCGGTCGATCGGTCAAGGCGCAGTGGAAGGCAGCCGACCGTGCGGGGGCACGCTTCGGCGTGATGCTCGGTCGGGACGAGGCCGCGCGCGACGCCGTCGCGGTGAAGGACCTCTTCTCGGGAGAGCAGGTCGAGGTGCCGCGCACCGGTCTGGTCGCGTGGCTGCAAGCGCGGACCGCAGGCGAGGAGACCACGGCATGAGGTCCTCACGATGATGCGTACCGGCAACGCCGGGACGCTGCGCGGCGAGGACGCCGGCGCGGCGGTCATGCTCGCCGGCTGGGTGGCGGCGCGCCGTGACCACGGCGGCGTCGTCTTCTTCGACCTGCGCGACGGGTCGGGGATCGTGCAGGTCGTCGCCGACCCGGAGGTGGTCGGCGAGGCCGTGCACCGCATCGGCCGCGAGTGGGTGCTCCGGATCGAGGGATCGGTGCGCGCCCGCCCCGACGGCACCGTCAACCCCGAGCTGCCGACCGGGGAGGTCGAGGTCGCGGCGGCGGCGCTCGAGGTGCTCAACGAATCCGAGCCGCCGCCCTTCCCGCTCACCGAGCGCGGCGACGACGTCGACGAGGTGCTCCGGCTCCGCCACCGGTACCTCGACCTGCGCCGGCCGTCGATGCAGGCCAACCTGCGCGTCCGTGCCGCGGTCAACCAGGCGCTGCGCCGGTCGATGAGCGAGCAGGACTTCGTCGAGGTCGAGACGCCGATGCTCATCGCGAGCACACCCGAGGGCGCGCGCGACTTCGTCGTGCCGTCTCGGCTCAGCCCGGGTGAGTTCTACGCGCTGCCCCAGAGCCCGCAGCTCTTCAAGCAGCTGCTGATGGTCGGCGGCCTCGAGCGCTACTTCCAGATCGCTCGCTGCCTGCGCGACGAGGACCTGCGCGCCGACCGGCAGTTCGAGTTCATGCAGTACGACGCCGAGATGTCCTTCGCGGACGCCGAAGACGTGATGGCCGTCGTCGGCGAGGCGGTGGGCGCGGCGATCGAGGCGGTCACCGGCGCCCGCCCCGGCCCGGTGTCCCGGATGACGTGGCACGAGGCGATGGAGCGCTTCGGCTCCGACAAGCCCGACGTCCGCTTCGGCATGGAGCTGGTCGACCTCGGCGAGGTCTTCGCTCAGACGGGCTTTCGCGCGTTCCAGGCGCCGGCTGTGAAGGGCATCTGCGTCCCCGGCGAGGGTGAGGCGTCGCGCTCCACCGTCGACGCGCTCGTCGAGCGGGCGAAGAGCCTCGGCGCGGCGGGCCTGGTGTGGATGCGGGTGCGCGAGGTCGAGGGAACGCCGGTCCTCGAGTCGCCGGTCGTGAAGTTCCTGTCGGAGGCCGAGCAGACCGCGCTGATCGCGGCGCTGGGCGCCGCGCCGGGGGATCTCGTGCTGATCGTGGCGGGGGAGCGCCGCGTCGCGAACCACGTGCTCGGCGTGCTGCGGCTCGACCTCGGGCGTCCGCCGGTGAACGAGGGTGGCCTCCAGCTGCTGTGGGTCGTCGACTTCCCGCTGTTCGAGGCGATCGCGCCGGACGGTCGACCCGTACCGGCCCATCATCCGTTCACGATGCCCCACCCCGACGACCTCGCGATGCTCGACGAGGGTGGCGACCTGCTCGCGGTGCGTTCGCAGGCCTACGACCTGGTCTGCAACGGCTGGGAGCTCGGTTCGGGCAGCGTCCGGATCCACGCGCCGGCGTTGCAGCAGCGCATCTTCGCGCTGCTCGGCATCGGTGCCGAGGAGGCCCAGGCCCGGTTCGGGTTCCTGCTCGACGCCTTCCGCTTCGGCGCACCGCCGCACGCGGGGTTCGCGTTCGGCATCGACCGGCTCGTCGCGCTGCTCGCGGGCGAGGAGAACATCCGTGAGGTGATCGCCTTCCCGAAGACCCAGTCCGGCGCCGACCCGCTCACCGGCGCGCCCGGGCCGATCGACCCCGGCCAGCTCGCCGAGCTCGGTCTCGCGATCAGGGCGCGGGGCACGCCGCCGCGTCGCTAGGGTCACGGCAATGGCCGACCTGTTCAGCGCCGCGGCCGAGGAACGCCTCCGAAGCCGGGCCCCCTTGGCGGCGCGGCTGCGCCCCCGGTCGCTCGACGAGGTCGTCGGCCAGCAGGAGCTGCTCGGGCCGGGTCGCCCCCTGCGTACCCTGATCGAGTCCGACCGGCTCTCGTCGGTCATCCTCTGGGGCCCACCGGGGACGGGCAAGACGACCATCGCCCGGCTGATCGCAGGTGCGACCCTCAAGGCATTCGAGCCGCTGAGCGCAGTGACCGCGGGCGTGAAGGACGTGCGCGAGGTCGCCGAGCGCGCCCGGGCGCGCATCGGCGAGCGCGGCCAGGGCACCATCCTCTTCCTCGACGAGGTTCACCGGTTCAACCGCACCCAGCAGGACGCCCTGCTGCCGCACGTCGAGGAGGGGCTGCTGGTCCTGGTGGGTGCCACCACCGAGAACCCGTACTTCTCGCTGACCGCGCCGCTGCTCTCCCGCTCCACGCTGTTCCGGCTCCAGCCGATCGACGGGGCCGACCTGCGCACGCTGCTCGAGCGCGCGCTGGCCGACGAGGAGCGCGGCCTCGGGGGCGACGGGCTCCGGGTGACTCCCGAGGCGCTCGCCCACCTGGCCGACCGGGCCGAGGGCGACGCGCGCCACGCGCTGACGAGCCTCGACGTCGCTGCCGCGCTCGCCCTGGAGGATCCCGACGCGGATCGGATGATCACCCTCGCGCACGCCGAGGTCGCCCTCGCCATGCGGGCGTTGCGCTACGGCGACGACGAGCACTACGACGTCGTGTCCGCCTTCATCAAGGCGATCCGCGGCTCCGACGTCGACGCGGGCCTGTACTGGCTCGCCCGCATGCTCGAAGCCGGAGAGGACGCCCGCTTCATCGCGCGCCGGTTGGTGATCCTGGCTTCCGAGGACGTGGGCATGGCCGATCCCCACGCGCTGCCGCTCGCGACCGCGGCCGCTCATGCCGTCGAGTACGTGGGCCTGCCGGAAGCCCAGCTGAACCTCGCGCACGCGGTCGTGTACCTCGCGGCGGCCCCGAAGTCGAACAGCAGCACCGTCGCGTTGGGTGCGGCGATGGCCGACGTCCGGGAGCGGCCGGCCGGCGCGGTGCCGCCGCACCTGCGCGACGCCCACTACGCCGGGGCCCGCTCGCTTGGGCACGGCGAGGGCTACGTCTATCCTCACGACACCCCAGAGGGCTGGGTGCCCCAGGACTACCGGCCGCCCGAGGTGGCCGATCGTCGTTACTGGGAGCCCACCGGTCGGGGCGCCGACGTGGACGGCCGACCGGGTCGCGACCAAGGAGATCCCTTATGAGCGCAGGGGAGTGGCTGGCGGCGACGGGTGCCGTCATGCTCGCGGTGCTGCTGGGCGGCCTGCTCTTCGCGCTCGGTTCGGTGACCGCCACGCTGCGCGAGCTGCGCGTCACCGTGGAGGCGCTGCGGGAGGAGAGCACGGCGCTGGCCGCGGGGATGCGCTCGGCGCTGCGCGACGCCGAGGGCGAGGTGGATCGCGTCGACGCCCTGCTGACCACCGCCGAGTCGGTCGGTGGCCGGATCGACACCGCGTCGAGGATCGTGTCGAAGACCGTGACCAACCCGGTGGTGAAGGTCCTGGCCCTCGGCACCGGGACGAAGAAGGCGGTCGCGCGGATGCGGGCCGGCGACCAGCGGGGCTCGCGTTGATCCCCAAGCGGGTGTTCTGGATGGTCGTCGGGTACGGCGCCGGCATCGGCACCTCGATCTACGCGGCCCGGAAGGTACGGGTCGCGGCGCGCCGGTACACGCCGGAGGGCCTCGTCGACCGGGTGGGGGGCACCGTGGGCGGCACGGTCCGGGACGTCAGGGCGGCGGTCGCGGAGGGCCGGACGGCCATGCGCGAGCGGGAGGCGGAGCTGCGCGACGGCGCCTTACGTACCTGATCGCGCCGCCGGGTCGCGTACCCTGTTCCCCTCATGGTGCCCTTGACCGCCGCCGAGCTCCGACGCGCGTTCCTCGAGTACTTCGCGGCCCGCGGGCACACCGTCGTCCCGAGCGCGAGCCTGATCCCGCACGACAAGACGCTGCTGTTCACCGTGGCGGGGATGGTCCCGTTCAAGCCCTACTTCACCGGTGAGGAGCCGGCGCCGTACGCCCGGGCCGCCTCGATCCAGAAGTGCGTGCGTGCGGGCGGCAAGCACAACGACCTCGACGACATCGGCCGCACCAACCGGCACTTCTCGTTCTTCGAGATGCTCGGCAACTTCAGCTTCGGCGACTACTTCAAGGCCGAGGCCATCCCGTTCGCCTGGGAGCTCTACACCGAGGTGCTCGGTCTCGACGCCGACCGCCTCTGGGTGACCGTCCACGAGACCGACGACGAGGCCGAGACGATCTGGCACGAGCAGGTGGGCGTGCCGGTCGAACGGATCCAGCGCCTCGGCGAGGACAACTTCTGGCGCATGGCCGACACGGGCCCGTGCGGACCGAGCTCGGAGATCTTCTGGGACATGGGCGAGGCGTTCGGCGCGCCGGGCGGGCCGGCGAAAGGCGCCGAGGACCGCTACGTCGAGATCTGGAACCTCGTCTTCATGCAGTACGACGCGCAGCCCGACGGCGAGCTGCTGGCGCTCCCTCGGCCGAGCGTCGACACGGGCGCGGGCCTCGAGCGCAACCTCGCCGTGCTGCAGGGTGCCGACTCGATCTGGGACATCGACGTGTTCCGGCCGCTCATCGCGGAGGCCGAGCGGGTCACCGGCGTTCGCTACGGGACGTTCCCGGGCACGGACGTCGACGTGTCGCTGCGGATCCTTGCCGAGCACGCGCGCACGATGACGTTCCTCGTGTCCGACGGCGTGGTGCCGAGCAACGAGGAGCGCGGCTACGTGCTGCGCCGGATCATCCGGCGCGCGGTTCGCCACGCCTACCGTCTCGGCGCAACCGATCTCGTGACGCCCGCGCTCGTCGACGCCACCGTCGAGGTGATGGGAGACGCCTATCCCGAGCTCGAGACCCACCACGACCTGGTGGCGAACATCATCCGACGTGAGGAGGAGCGGTTCCGGGGCACGCTCCAGCGCGGCGAGGACCTGCTCGACGAGCTGCTCACGGGCGGTGACGTCACCGGCGAGCGCGCCTTCTTCCTGCACGACACCCTCGGGTTCCCGGTCGACCTGACGCGCGAGGTCGCGGAGGAGCGCGGCCGCCGGGTCGACCTCGACGGGTTCCACGCGCACATGGACGAGCAGCGCACCCGCGCCCGCGAGGCGCACAAGGCCGCCGGCGGCGCGGCGGCCGCACCGATCGAGCAGTACCGCGAGGTGCTCGACGAGCACGGGCCCACCACCTTCACCGGCCGCCAGGAGTACCGCACCGAAAGAGCCACGGTCCTCGCGATCCTTTCTGGTCGCGACCGCCTCGCCCGGGCCGACGCGAGCGACGGCGGGGTGAAGGTGATCCTCGACCGGACGCCCTTCTACGCGGAGTCGGGTGGGCAGGTCGGTGACGTCGGTGCGCTCACCGCCGCCTCCGGCGCCGTGGTCACGGTCGACGACACCCAGTACGCGGTACCGGGGATGCTCGTCGTCCACCGTGCGACCGTGGCTTCGGGCGAGCTCGCGGAAGGCGACGTCGTCACCGCGGCGATCGACGGCGACCGGCGCGACGCGATCCGGCGCAACCACACGGCGACCCACCTCCTGCACTGGGCGCTGCGGGAGGTGGTCGGCCCCCATGTGAAGCAGGCCGGGTCGCTCGTCGCGCCGGATCGGCTGCGCTTCGACTTCAGCCACTTCGAGCCGGTGACCCCCGAGCAGCTCGACGCGGTCGAGGCGCTCGCGAACCGGGAGGTGATCTCGGATGCGGCCGTGCGTCACTACGAGACCTCCAAGGCCCACGCGGAGGAGCTCGGCGCGATCGCGTTCTTCGGCGACAAGTACGGAGACGTGGTGCGGGTCCTCGAGGCCGGGGAGCACAGCCTCGAGCTCTGCGGCGGCACGCACGTGCACGCCCTCGGCTTCATCGGGCCGGTCAAGATCGTGAGCGAGGGCTCCATCGGCTCGAACCTCCGCCGCATCGAGGCGGTCACCGGCGATGCCGCGCTCGAGCGCGTCCACGAGGAGGAGCTGGCCCTGCGCAAGCTCGCCGCGCTGCTCAACGTCGCGCCGACGGAGATCCCCGAACGGGTGGAGCGGCTCCTGGGCCAGGTCAGGGAGCTGCACACCGAGCTCGATGCGGCGCGTGCCCGTCAGGCCGCCCTCGACGCGGCGGAGCTCGCGGCGAGCGCGGTCGACGGCATCGTGGTGGCGCGGCGCGACGGGACGTCGCCCGACGACCTGCGTCGGCTTGCGCTCGCGACGCGGGATGCGTTGGACCGTGGTGTGGTCGCCGTCGTCGGGCTCGGCCCGGATGGCGCGAAGGCGGGTCTGGCGGTCGCCGTCACGGCCGACCTGGTCGCGGCGGGCCTGTCGGCCGCGGCGATCGCGGCACCCGCCGCGAAGGCGCTGGGCGGAGGGACCGCGAAGAACGCCGAGCTGGTGGTCGGCGGCGGGCCGAAGGTCGCCGGCCTCGACGAGGCGATCACCCTGGTCCGGGCCGAGGCGGTGCGGGCCGTAGGCTCGGTGGGGTGAGCCGGATCCTCGGCGTCGACCTCGGAGAACGGCGGATCGGCCTGGCGCTCTCCGACCCGACGGAGACGGTCGCCTCCCCGCTGACGGTGCTCGAGCGCACCGGGGATCCAGCGGTCGACCGGCGGGCGATCCTCGCCGCGGCTGCCGAGCACGAGGCAAGCCGCATCGTCGTCGGCATGCCGCGCTCGCTCTCGGGCCGGGCCGGGCCGGCCGCCCGAGCCGCCGC
>VGBT01000044.1 GCA_016870395.1 Actinomycetota bacterium
ATCGGCTGCTCCGGCGGGCGCGCCTGTCAGCGCGAGGAGCATGACCAGGGTTCCCACGACGACCGAGGTTCTCCGCATCCCGAATCCCTTCGCGCTCGCCCGGGCTCAGGAGAATGGCGCCGCCCGGTGCGGGCACCCTAGGAAACCGGCAGCCCCAAAGCAACCGCCGTGATCAGACGCGGCGCTCACTTCGAGCGTCCCGATCGGTGCTGCCGGAGCCCCGGCCAACCCGGAGCGCGCGCGGCGATCAGACGCGCGCCCGGGGAACCACCTACACGCGCGGCATCCGAAACGCGTCGCTGTTCACGCTCCTGGCGCCGGTGCGCCACCAGGCGAAGATGCCACGCTCACCGGTCGGGCGCCGGCTGGCGCCTTTCACGATGTCCTCCACGGCGATCACCATGCCGACGCGATCCACGATCACGTAGTTGGTGAAATCACCCAAGACGATGATGTCATCAGTTCGACCCCGAAACCCGGGTGCTGTCCATGGCGCTCGACTCGTAGGTCGGACGACCCAACAAGGTGGCCGGGGTCGCGACGCCGAGGTCGGCCCAGAACGCGGACTGCGGACCGGAGCCCGTCGCGAACTGACGCACCACGTTCCAGGTCGAGCCCTCGGCCACCCACGCCGAGTTGGGCCGATGCCTGGCCGGCAAGCTGTTCTTCATCGCGTAGATGTCGGCGACGACGAGGTCGGCCGCACCGGAGCTACCAGCGATACGGCTCGGGGCGCTGCCCTGGTTTAGCTCCGTCACGATCCCGTAAGGCTGACCCGAACCGGAGCCCGTCGCGTGGGCGGTGGCCTCGAGGTTGTCCTTCGCGTCGCGAAACAGTCGGGCGAGCTCGTCCTCGAGGTTCGCAGCGTCCATCCAGACCTCGTAGCTCGCCTGCACGTATGCCGCGGCCTTGTGGACCGTGATCGACGGCTGCGCAAACGTCGGCGACGCGTCCGCGACCTCCGAACCCTCCGACAGCCATTCCGCGGTGATGCCCGCGCTGGAAACACCGTTCCAGTCGTCCGTGGTGATCGTCACCTGCCGGGCGATCTCGCGGAACGGGTTCGTGGTGCCGGCCGAGGTAATGACCACACTCGGGTCCAGCGTGAAGGGCACGAGGAACCCGCCGTTCGCGCCGGTGAGGCTCAGCGCGGCCCGACTCTCGTTCGCACGCCGGAACGCGTGGGCCTCCGCGTCGGTGAACTTCAGGTGCGCGCTCTGCGCGTCGCGAAGCACCTTCGAGAAGGCGCTGCGGTATGCCGGATCGGCCGAGGTGACGGCCCACTCGGCCACCTCGCCGCGGTCGTCACGATCGAGCGCGCGGCCGAAACGCTCGATCGCGTCCTTCGACACGTCGGCGTCGTCACCGGCACGCGCCAGCGCAGCCTCGGATCGGTCACGCCGTTCGGCCTCACCCAGCGCAGCGACCGGGACCGTGCGCTCCGACCACGGATCCGAGCGACGGGTCCGGGTCGGCTCGCCGACGCCCGGCGAGCCCGAGAGCCGACCTTCGCGGGCTGCGCTCTTGAGGCCCTCGATCTGGCCGTCGTGCTGCTCGATGATGGCGTCGCGCTCGGCCTCGAGGCGGCCGTGCTCCCCGAGCAGCTTGTCGATCTGGCGGGACAGCCTGAGGGCATGCTCGCGCTGGCCGTCGTCGTGCTCTCCGAGCTGAGCAGCTCGGGTGAACTCGGCCGTGGCCGCCTCGCGTGCTTCGGCGTTGGCGCGGAGGCGCCGGGTTACGTCTGCGAGGTCCGGCGGCGAGAACCGCCAGTTATCGACGGTGGGAATCTTCATGTCGTGCTCCAAGAATGGACACGCTTGCGCTGGAACGTGCGAAACGAAACGGGGACCGTCCCGGGTCGCGTCGGGGAACCAACGGTCACCAAACGCATGTCGGCACGGCCCGGCCGCGTCCGCGAGCAGCGGAGTGAATCGTTGTACCCACCGGTAGACGGTGACGTGGTCGACCTCGATCCCACGCTCGGCCAAGCGCTCTTCGACGCCTCGATAGGACAGCCCGTACCGCAGATACCAGCGCAGCGCGAGGACAATGATCTCCGGAGGGAACCGGAAGCCCTTGAAGGCTGATCCTGGCACGACGGGTATTGGATAGGAACGACGAGACCTCATCCCGCCACCCTCACCGGCCCACGCGACCCTCCGCAAACGCAACAGAGCCAGCTGCTCGAAGTCCAGCGGCCGTTCCTCGATCGACTCGTCGAAGCACTCGAGGGCGAAGCACCCACGGATTGACCGAGCCTCGGTCGGGTGCCGTCGGGCCGAACGCCGCGAGAGAGGCGACCTCGAAGACCGCGGCACGTACGCTGCCGGGCCGTGGAACCGGCACGGCTCGACGAGCTGATGGACATGGCGCTGGCCGAGGCACGCGCCGCGCTCGACCATGGCGACGTGCCGATCGGCGCGGTCGTCGCGCGCGTGGACTCTGGAGAGGTGCTCGCCGCCCGGCACAACGAGCGGGAGGCCACGGCCGACCCGACCGCGCACGCGGAGATCCTGGCGCTGCGCGACGCGGCCGTAGCGCTCGGCACCTGGAGGCTCGACGGCTGCGCGCTCGTGGTCACCCTTGAGCCGTGCGCGATGTGCGCGGGGGCAGCCGTCAACGCGCGGGTCGACCTGATCGCGTTCGGGGCGACCGACCCCAAGGCCGGCGCCACGGGCAGCCTGTACAACCTCGCCGCCGACCCCCGCCTCAACCACGAGTGTCTTGTGCTCGACGGGATCCGCGCCGAGGAGGCCTCTGACCTGCTGCGCGGGTTCTTCTCGGCCCGGAGGCCCTGAGGGCCGGCCGGTAGACTCGACGGCTCGTGCCTGCGAGCACGTCGGAGACCGCACGGCCCGGCCGAGCGGTCTCCCCGAGGAGGGGTGCGAGAGCGGCCGAATCGGATGGTCTCGAAAACCATTGTGGGGCAACCCACCGTGGGTTCAAATCCCACCCCCTCCGCCAACCCGGCCCGGGCCGCACAGGTCCGGATCGGTACGCGCGACCCCTGAAACGGTCGCGTCTTCCTCACGCCAGAGCGTGAGATAGGCGCGACAGTTTCTGTTTCGGGGGCGGGTTACGCGCCGACGAGGCCGAGGTTCTCGTAGATCAGGCGGGTCGCGCGCGAGCGGTTGAGCGTGATGAAGTGCAGACCCGGCGCACCGCCCTCGAGCAGCGCCCGCGACAGCTTCGTCGCCTCCTCGACCCCGACCGCGAACACCGCCTCGGGATCGCCCTCCACCGCGTAGAGCTTGTCGGCCAGCCAGGCCGGGAACTCCGAGCCCTGCAGCTCGGTCATGCGCTTGATGCTGCTGATCGCGGTCGCCGGCATGATCCCCGGGATCACCGGCTTGTCGACGCCCAGTGTCCGCAGGGTGTCGACGAGGTCGAAGTAGTGGCGCGCGTCGAAGAAGAACTGGGTGATCGCGAAGTCGGCCTCGGCAAGCTTCTCCGCGGTGAACCGTCGATCCGCGGCCAGGCTCGGCGAGCGCGGATGCGGCTCGGGGAACGCGGCGACGCCGATCGAGAAGTCGCCCACCTCGCGCAGCAGCCGAACGAGCTCGATCGCGTGCGCGAGCTCGCCGGGCGGCAGGTCCTGGTCCTTGGGAGGGTCACCACCCAGCGCCAGGATGTTCTCGATGCCGGCGTCGCGGTACCGGGTCGCGATGTCGACGAGCTCCGCGCGCGAATGGCACACGCAGGTGAGGTGTGCCATCGGCGTGAGGGGCGTGTCACGCAGGAGCCCGGTCACGATCTCATGGGTCTTCTCGCGGGTCCCGCCGCCGGCGCCGTAGGTGACCGAGACGAACGACGGGGCGAGGGGCACCAGCTCGGCCAGGGCATCCTGGAGCGCCTCCGCGGCGGCGTCGGTCTTCGGCGGGAAGAACTCGAAGCTGTAGCTGGGGCCGCGGGCAAGGATCTCGGTGATCTTCATGGTCCGGGGAAGGCTACGCGAGACTCCGGTACCCGCTCATCGACGTGAGGACGGACGTGGACTTCCAGATCGTGCAGGAGATCGCCGCCAGCCCGGCGGCCGTCGACCAGGCGCTGGTCGACCCGGAGTTCCTGGGCCGGATGGCCGAGCTGCCGAAGTTGGGCTCCGCCGAGGTGCTGGGCCAGTCCCGGGACGGCGACGTGGTGCGCCAGCAGGTGCGCTACCTGTTCCAGGCCGACCTGTCATCGGCGATCACCGCCGTGGTCGACCCGAAGCTGCTCACCTGGGTGGAGGACTCCGCGTGTGACCTCGCGGCGCACCACACCACCTGCACGATCGAGCCCGACCACTACGAGAACCTGCTCGTCGCCTCGTACGAGGCGGGACTCGCCGAGAACGGGGACACCACGCGCCGCACGATCACCGGGCGACTGAAGGTCCATGTGCCGCTCGTGGGCGGCAAGGTGGAGCGTGCGATCCTGGGCGGCCTCGAGGAGAACGCGGCGGCCCAGGCCGACCTCCTCGCCGCCTGGATCGCCGACCGCTGATCCGCCTCGGGTGGGGTGGGGTGGGTCAGCGGGCGCCGTGGAAGCGGCGGAGGCGTAGCGAGTTGCTCACCACGAACACGCTCGAGAAGCCCATCGTTGCCGCAGCGATCACCGGGTTGAGCAGCCCGAACGCGGCGAGCGGGATCGCGGCCACGTTGTAGGCGAACGCCCAGAACAGGTTGCCCTTGATCGTCGCAAGCGTGAGCCGTGACAGCGCGATCGCGTCGGCCGCGGCGCGCAGGTCGCCGCTCACCAGCGTGAGGTCGCTCGCCTCGATCGCCACGTCGGTGCCGGTGCCGATCGCGATGCCCAGGTCGGCCTGCGCGAGCGCGGGCGCGTCGTTCACCCCGTCGCCCACCACTGCGACCTCACGGCCTTCCTCCTGGAGGCGGCGCACCACGTCGACCTTGTCCTCGGGCAGCACCTCGGCCGCCACGTCGTCGATCCCCACGGTTCGGGCGACGGCCCACGCCGTGACCTCCTTGTCGCCGGTGACCATCACCGTGCGGATGCCCAGTCCGTGCAACGAAGCGATTGCGTCACGGGAGGTGGGCTTGAGCGCGTCGGCCACCACGAACGCGCCGTGGGCCCGACCGTCCCAGCCCGCGAACACGGTGGTGCGCCCGACCTCCGCCGCCTGCGCCTCCGCGGCCAGCAGCTCCGGCGGTGCCTCGCCCACCCAGGCGAGCCGACCCACCCGCACGCCGGTCCCGTCGACGGTCGCGGCCACGCCGCGCCCCGGCTCGTTCTCGAAGTGTGTGGGCGCGCCGAGCTCGACGCCGCGGGCGCGGATCCCGGCCGCGACAGCCCGGGCGATCGGGTGCTCCGACGCTTCCTCGGCCGAGCCGGCGAGCGCGAGCACCCGGGTCTCGTTCTGCCCGGAAGCCACGACGACGTCGACCAGCTCCATGCGGCCTTCGGTGATCGTGCCCGTCTTGTCGAGCACCGCAGTGTCGACCCGCCGCGTCGACTCCAGGACCTCGCCCCCCTTGATCACGATGCCGAGCTGGGCGCCACGACCCGTGCCCACCATGATCGCCGTCGGCGTCGCGAGGCCGAGCGCGCACGGGCAGGCGATGATCAGCACCGCGACGGCCGCGGTGAACGCGTCCTCGGCGGGCTGATCGAGCAGCAGCCACGTCGCGAGCGTGGCCAGTGCGATCACGATGACCGCGGGCACGAAGACGGCCGAGATCCGATCGGCCAGGCGTTGCACCGGCGCCTTCGACCCCTGGGCCTCGGCCACCAGCCGCGCGATCTGTGCGAGCGCGGTCTCGCTGCCGACCTTCGTCGCCTCCACCACGAGCCGACCGGACGTGTTGACCGACGCGCCGAACACGTCGTCGCCCGAGCTCACGTCGACCGGCACCGGCTCGCCGGTCAGCATCGAAACGTCGACCGCGCTGGCGCCGTCGACGACGCGCCCGTCGGTTGAGATCTTCTCGCCCGGCCGCACTACGAACCGATCTCCCACCTCGAGGCTCGCCACGGGGATCTCGTCGCCGTTCTCGAGGCGCGCGGTCTTGGCGCCCATCTCGAGCAGCTTGCGCAGCGCCTCGCCGGACCGTCCACGCGCCCGCACCTCGAACCACTTGCCGAGGAGCAGCAGCGTCATCACCGCGGCACCGACCTCGAAGTAGACGTGTGTGCTGTCGCCGTCCACCCCCGACATCGACGCCATGCCCGAGTCGCCCGCGTCGAGGAACACCAGCGCGACCACCGACCAGACCCAGGCCGCCGTCGTGCCGATCGACACGAGCGTGTCCATCGTGACCCCGCCGTGGCGAAGGTTCACGAGCGCGGCCCGGTGGTAGGGCCAGCCCGACCAGAAGATCACCGGGGTCGCGAGCGCGAACACGACCCACTGCCAGCCGTCGAAGTCGAGCCCGGGCGCCATCGAGATCAGCACGACCGGGACCGTGAGCACGACGGCGATCACGAGGCGGCGCCGAACGTCGCCCGCGTCCTCGTCGTGGTGCTCGTGCCCGCGGCCGTGGGGGTGCGCACCCGAGGGCTCCGGGCTGCGGTACCCGAGCTGGGCGACCTTGGCCCGCATCGTCTCGGGGCTTGCCGCCGCCGGGTCGTAGATGACCGCGGCGACCTCGGTGGCGAAGTTGACCCGGCACTCCTCCACCCCGTCGAGCCGAGCCACGCCGCGCTCGATGCGCGCGGCGCAGGACGCGCAGGTCATGCCCTCGATCGGCAGATCGACCCGGGCCACGGTGGCCGCGTCGCCCCGGGCTCGGTCGGGGCCGTGGCCGCGGTCGTGGTGGGCGGTCGCCATGGGTTGCGCTCCTCGGTCGTCCTGTATAGGATACCCCTGTACCCTATATACGTCAACCCGGGCCCCTGCCCGCCGAGCCGGTCCCAGGGGCGCGACCCAGGAGGCGCCGTGCGGGGCTATTCGATGCACAAGGACGACTACCAGCGGCGTCTCGCCCGGATCGAGGGCCAGGTGCGCGGGCTCTCACGGATGATCGAGGAGGACACCTACTGCATCGACGTGCTCACCCAGATCGCGTCGGTGTCGAAGGCCCTCCAGGGGGTCGGGCTCGGCCTGCTCGACGAGCACCTGCGCCACTGCGTGCGGGACGCGGACGCCCGCGGCGAGGGCGACGACAAGATCACCGAGGCGATGCAGGCGGTCGCCCGGATGCTGAAGGTGTGAGCGTCGTCGACCGCGCGTGCCGGTCGGTCACCTCGGCCGATGATCGGGCTCGGACCGGTCGGGCGCCCGGGATGCTCAGCAACGATTCCGAGGTTCGGAGGACCGCGATGACCATGACCTATGCCGTACCCGGCATCAGCTGCGACCACTGCGTGCACGCGATCACGGGCGAGGTCGAGAAGCTCGACGGCGTCCGCGCGGTGCACGTCGACGTCGCGACGAAGACCGTCACGGTGGACGGCGACGTCGCCGAGGCCGCTGTGCGCGCCGCGATCGACGAGGCCGGCTACGACGTCGAGAGCGTCAGCACGTCCTGACCGCGCCGGATCTCGGCACGATGGAGGCCCTATGGGGGCCCGAAGCGTTCCGAGAACGGTGGCTCAGCAGGCGATGAGGGCGACGTCTAGGATCACGACGATCGCCAGCCACAGTGCGAGGTGGATCCACGCGACCACCTTGGCCGCGGTCACCATCCCCGCACCTCCGAGCGTGCCGCCGGACGCCTCGATGCGCGCGGCCGACTGGTAGGCGAGCCCGAGCGCGACCACGGCAAGGATCACCGGGCACACGACGTACGACGCGATCGAGCACACGAGGGCGGCGACGCCCATGCCGTCGGTCTTCGCGCTCGGTGCGCCGGCCGCGGCCGGTGGTCCCCACGGCCCGCCGGGCTGGCCCGGGCCGCTCGGCGGGCCTGGCGGCGGTGGTCCGGGTGGTCCGGGTGGTCCGGGTGGTCCGGGTGGTCCGGGTGGTACGGCGGTCATGGCCGGCCCTCCTCGGTCGTCGGATCGGACGGTGGCTCGGCCACGGGCGGCAAGGCATCCGGGGGCGGCGCGGGCCAGCCCGGCGCGGCAGCCGGCGGTGGGCCCCAGGCGGACCCCGACGGGGCAGGGGGGGCAGAGGGCGGCACGGGGACCGCGGGCGGTGGCCCCCAGCCGGCCGGCGGCGGTGGCGCGTTTGGCGGAGGCGGTGGAGCCCATCCCGAGGCAGCCGGCGCGACCGGGGCGAGGGGGCCCTGGCCCAGCAGGGCCGCGGCGGCTTGCTCCTGGCGCTCGGTGAGCGCGCGCACCACGAAGATCGCGAGCACCGCGGCCACCACGGCGAAGCAGCTGCTCGCCGCCAGGATCACCGACAGCACGACCAGCGGCTCGACCTCGACGAGGTCGCCGGACCCGTAGGTCGGCGCGTTGGAACGGCCCACCCCCAGGACGAACGCGGCCCACCACCACCCGATCAGGGCGCTCCCCTTCCCATTGCGCCACAAGGGGTCTCCCCGGGGCCGAGTCGGGTCGGAACCCCGCCAGAGGTCCTGGGCCTGGAGCACCGGGATCACGAAATTCGCCAGGGGGATGAACCAGGCACCGATGGCGAAGCCCGGGCTGAACCGAGGCCGGTCGCGCGAGAACGCCTCGAGGTTCTTCGCGCACCGCCAGAACCAGATGATGAACACGACAACGATGGCGATCCCGAGCAGGAACGAGAGGCTCCCGATCGCGCTCGAGGCCTCGAGCGCCTTCAGGACGTCACCCCGGATGAACACGCGGTCCGACCCGCTGAACCCCGAGATCGAGTCCTCACCCGCCACCGCGGCGAACCGCAGCACCATGATCGCCACGAGCGCCAGGAACACGGCCACGAACCCGAACATGATCTGCAACGAGACGGCCAGCCCTCGCAACGACCGGAACTGCGGCGGGTAGGCGTGGGCAGGGAGACCACCGTAGGCGGACGGGTAGCCCGGCGGCATCTGCGGGGGCGGCAACGGCATGGTCGGCGGCGGCGCGGGGGGAAATGGGGTGGGTGCGGCCCAGCCCGGTGCCTGTGCCGCGTCGCCTCCTTGCGGAGGCTGCGCCCCTTCGACCATCGCGCCAATCTAGGTCCTGGCTGCGCCCCGACGCGGCCTTCGCCGCGCCACACGCACCGTGACAAACTCGCCGGATGCCGCCCGAGAAGCTCTCCTGGATGCACCTCTACCAAGAGGTGGTCACGAGCGGCCTGTGCACGGGGTGCGCGGGCTGCGTGATCGCATGTCCCCACGACGTGCTCGGCTACGACGACGACAACGGCGTCTACAAGCCCATTCAGGTCGAGGCGTACGGCGGGCCGGGCGACTGCTCCCACGGCGAGAAGTCCTGCACCAGCTGCACGCGGGCGTGCCCGCGGTTCCGGGCCTGGGAGCCCGAGATCGACGAGTTCCTCTTCGGCCGCGCCCGACGCGTCGACGAGGCGTCGGGCATCTACAAGGACGTGGTGCTCGCCCGCGCCACCGACCCCGTGCTGCACGAGGTGGGCCAGGACGGCGGTCTCGTCTCGGCCATCCTCCTGTACTGCCTCGAGCGCGACATCATCGACGCGGCTCTTGTCAGCTACCTCGAGGGCGACGGCACCACGTGGAAGGCCGTGCCGGGCGTCGCGCGCAACAAGGACGACGTCATCGCCTCGGCCGGCAGCCGCTACACGTACTCCGCGAACACGCTCGCGTACAACGACGCGATCGAGAGCGGCGCGGAGCGCATCGCACTCGTCGGCATGAGCTGCCAGGCGTCGATCCCACCCGTGATGAAGCAGCGCAAGGCCGGCAAGGTGGCGCGCCGGCTCGCGCTGTCCATCGGACTGCTCTGCTCGAAGACCTTCGACGACGCGATCTTCGAGGAGCTGTTCGATGCGAAGTACGGGTTGAAGCGCGCCGACATGAGGAAGATGAACATCAAGGGCGTCTTCCAGATCTGGATGCGCAACGGCGACTACCACGAGATCCCGTTGAAGGAGTGCCACGCCTGGACGCGCGAGGGCTGCAAGGCGTGTCCCGACTTCGCGGCCGAGCACGCCGACATCTCCACGGGCGGCATCGGCGCGTTCAACGACTGGACGCTCACGATCGTGCGCACCGACCTCGGGCGGGAGATCATGGTGGGCCTCCAGGACGCGGGTTGGATCGACGTTCGCCCCGGCGACGACGACCCGGGCGCGATCGCGCTGATGCACAAGCTCGCGGCGAAGTCGCGCAAGCGCTGGCCCGAGTTCGCCATCGAGGCCCCTCGACTGATCGGCACCTGAGCCCGGAAGCCGACGGTCCGCACGCTCCGGCCGTCTAGGCTGAGCGCAGGAGCGCCGGGAAGCCTGGTCGGCACACAACCTTTCCGTCCCGTGGAGCCCGTGTGCCTCGCCGCCTGCTCAGCCCGCTCGCCGAGTTCCTCCGCACCGAGATCGCCGGCGGCGTCGCGCTCCTCGTCGCCGCGACGACGGCCCTCGTGTGGGCCAATGTCGATCCGGCGAGCTACGCCGACACGTGGCACTCCGAGATCACGATCGGCGGCACCACGCTCGACGTCACCCACTGGGTGAACGAAGGCCTGATGGCCGTCTTCTTCTTCGTGGTCGGCCTCGAGATCAAGCGCGAGCTCGTCGAGGGCGAGCTGCGCGACCGGCGCGCCGCGACGTTGCCCGTCGTCGCCGCACTCGGCGGGATGTTGATGCCGGCCGCGCTCTACCTCACGCTCAACGCGGGTCGTGCCGGATCCGAGGGCTGGGGGATCCCGATGGCCACCGACATCGCGTTCGCGATGGGCGTCCTCGCACTCCTCGGCACCCGAGCGCCGGCACAGCTCAAGCTGCTGCTACTCACGCTCGCGATCGTCGACGACCTCGGCGCCATCGTCGTGATCGCGATCTTCTACAGCGGCACGATCGCGCTGTCATGGATCGGGGGTGCCATCGGGGTGAGCGTCGCGATGCTCCTCATGCGCCGGCTCCGGTTCGTCAGCCCATGGTGGTACCTGGTTCCCGCCGTCGCGCTGTGGTGGTGCGTGCTGCAGTCGGGGATCCACGCGACCATCGCCGGAGTCGCGCTGGGGTTGCTCACCCCGACTCGGGACGCCCGGAACCGCGACCCCCTCACCACCCTTGAGCGGGGTCTGCACCCCTGGAGCAGCTTCCTGATCGTGCCTCTCTTCGCGCTGGCCAACGCCGGGATGATCATCGACGCGACCACTGCCGGGCGAGCCCTCGAGAGCCGCATCACCTGGGGCGTGATTGCCGGTCTCGTGGTCGGAAAGGTGCTCGGGATCACGACGGCAGCATGGGCCGCGTGCCGTCTCGGCCTCGCGTCGTTGCCGGGTGGCCTGGGGGCACGCCACGTCGTGGGGCTGGGGCTGCTCGGCGGGATCGGGTTCACGGTGTCGCTCTTCGTGGCCGACCTGGCGTTCGCGGGGATCCAGCTCCAGGAGGCCAAGCTCGGGGTGCTCGCCGCCTCGCTCGCGAGCGGAGCGGTCGCGATCGTGGTCCTCGGGATGGGTGAAGAGCCATCGCGCGCGGTGGAGGTCCCGGCGGACCGGTCGCCGCACGCGTAACCTCCCCGCCACGCGCGCGAGTCGAACCCCTCGATGACTGGTCCTGGCTCTCTCCTCCCACGCCTCGAGGCCGCCGCCGAACGGTCGAAGGCGATCACGTTCGTGACGGGCCGCAGCGACGGCGACGGCTTCACGGCCGAGCGGGTCGAATGGGCGCGCCTGCACGACGAGGCCCGCGCGATGGCCGCGGCCCTCCAGGCCCGGGGCATCGGGCCCGGCCAGCACGTGGGCATCCTCGGGCCCACGACCCGCCCGCTCGTCACCGCGATCCAGGCGACCTGGCTCGCGGGCGCGACGGTCGTGATGCTCCCGCTGCCGATGCGACTCGGCTCGATCGAGGAGTTCGTCGTCCAGACCCGTCGCCGCATCCTCGGCGCCGACGCGGCGCTCGTGCTCGCCGACCCCGCCCTGGCCGAGTTCCTCGCCCCCGAGCCGGGCGACGCCGAGGTCGTGATGCTCGACGTGCTCGCCCGCGAGGCCGGCCAGGTCGGCGCCCGACGCTACGACCGCCCGGCCGACGACCCCGACGCGCTGGCGATCCTCCAGTTCACGAGCGGCAGCACTGCGGACCCGAAGGGCGTGATGCTGCCCCACCGCTGCGTGACCGCCAATCTCGACGCGATCGCCGAGGCGGCCCAGCTCGACCTCGACGCGGATCGAGCCGCCTCGTGGCTCCCGCTCTACCACGACATGGGCCTCATCGGGCTGCTCACGGTGCCGATGACGACGGGCTTCGACCTCGTGCTCGCGGGCGCGCAGGACTTCCTCGCGGCGCCGTCACGCTGGATGCAGTGGATGTCTGACTTCCGCTGCACCGTGACCGGCGGACCCAACTTCGCCTACGCGCTGGCGGCCCGGGCGCTCCGCCGTCTCTCCGGGATCGAGCTCGGCCAGTGGCGGCTCGCCCTCAACGGGGCGGAGCCGATCGACCCCGACTCGGTGGAGGCGTTCCTCGCGGCCGGGGCTCCGCATGGCCTCGGCGCGGGCTCGGCGTTCTGCGTCTATGGCATGGCCGAGGCCACGCTGGCGATCACCTTCCCCGAGCCCGGCTCCGGCATGGCCGTCGACCCGGTCGATCGCCGAGTGCTCGAGACCGACCGCTACGCGGCGCCCGTGGAGGCGTACGTCGAGCGCGCCCGTCGGCTCCCGTTGCTCGGCCGCACCCTCCGCGGCATCGAGCTGCGGGTGGTCGACCCGGTCACCGGCGACGCGCTCGCGAGCCGCGAGGTGGGCGAGATCGAGCTGCGCGGTGACTCCATCACCCCGGGCTACTACCGCAACGAGCGCGCCACCACCGACGTGTTCCACGACGGTTGGCTGCGCACGGGCGACCTCGGGTACACGGTCGACGGCGAGCTGGTGGTGTGCGGACGCATCAAGGACGTGATCATCATGGGCGGACGCAACGTCTTCCCCGAAGACGTCGAGCGCGCGGCGACCGACGTCGACGGCGTGCGGGCGGGCAACGTGATCGCGTTCGGCGCGCCCGGCCGACGGGGTCGAGAGGCGATCGTGGTGGTCGCGGAGACCAAGGCCGACGACCCGGCGCTGGTGCGCGACGCGGTGGCGACCCGGGTGACCGACGCGGTCGGCGTGCCCCCGGAGGAGGTGATCCTGGTACGGCCGGGGTCGATCCCGAAGACCTCCTCGGGCAAGCTGCAGCGGTCTTTGTGCAAGGCCCGCTACCTGGGCAGCGTGCTCGAGCCCGTCTGACCCCTTTCCGGCTATTGGGCTCATCCGGACATTTGGACTAGCCTCCTCGTCCTCGCAACGGGACTGGGAGCGGCATGCGAAGGATCGGAGCGCACTGGCAGCCGCACTGTTGGCCGGCTCGCTGACCACGGCGGGGTTGCTGGGGGTCGGGGTCGCTCCCGCCGGCGCGATCGCCAACAGCGCGCCACTGGCCACCGTCGGTGCGAACGGCGACGTCGTCACCATCGCATCCGACGCGACTTACGTGTACCTCGGCGGGAAGTTCACCTACGTCGGGGCCAACACCGGACCAGGGGTCGCGGTCAACGAGCTCACCGGAACCCGCCTCGCCACGTTGGCCCGCGTCCGCGGTGGCGAGGTGCGCGCCGCGGTCTCGGACCGCCGGGGCGGCTGGTACATCGGCGGCAGCTTCACCACCGTCGGCGGCCAGGCACGCAACGGCCTGGCCCGCATCCTGTCGACCGGCGCGCTCGCGGCCTGGGCCCCAAGCGTGGCCGGCCAGGTCGACGCGCTGGCCCACGACGGCGGCCTCGTCTAAGTCGGCGGGCTGTTCTCCGGGGTCAACGGGACGGCCAGAGCCAACCTCGTGGCCGTCGACGGTACGACGGCCACGCTGGCCGCCTGGAACCCCGGTGCCAACGGCAACGTCGAGGCGCTCGGGCTCGACGCCACGACGCTGTACGCCGGCGGGGCGTTCGCGACGCTCGGCGGCGCGGCACGCACCAACCTCGGTGCACTCGACCGCGCCACCGGCGCGATCAACGCCTGGGACCCGAGCGTCAACGGCGCGGTACACGATCTCACGCTGTCCGGGAACCGGCTCTTCGCCGGCGGGGCGTTTACGACGGTGACGGCGACGCCTCGTGCGAACCTCGCCGCCTTCGACCTCCCCGCCCTGACGCTCGCCGCATGGGCACCTGCCACCGACGGGTCGGTCGAAGCGGTCGTAGCCCGCGCCGACGGCACGGTCGTGTACGTCGGAGGAGCCTTCACGCTCGCGGGCGGCCTGGCGCGCGCCAACCTTGCCGCGCTCACTGCTACGGACGGCGCGCCAACGCCCTGGGCACCCGCCACCGACGGACCGGTGCTCGACCTCGAGCTCTCGCGGGCGACAGGAAGTCGACCGGTGGACGCGGTGCTCTATCTCGGCGGCACGTTCACGACCGCGGCCGGCGCAACCCGTTACAACGCGGCCGGCATCGACACCGCGACCGGGGCGCCCGATCCCTGGGACCCCGGAACCGACACCACGGTCCGCGCCGTGACCCGTTCGGGAACCGCGGTGTTCGTGGGTGGTGCGTACACGTGGATCAACGGTGCGCCGCGCGCCTACGTCGCCGCGCTACGAGCCGACACCCTGGAGCTGGACCGCGCGGGGAACCCGGGCGCGAACGCGCCGGTGCGCGGCATCGACACCGCACGCGGGGGCACGGTGTACGTCGGCGGCGAGTTCTCGACCCTCGGTGGAGCAGCCCGCAACCGAGCCGGCGCCCTCGATCCGGTCACCGGGGCCGTGACCCCGTGGAACCCCAACGTGCGAAGCGGCAACGTCTCGGCCGTCGCGGCCGGGAGCTCCCGCATCTTCCTCGGGGGCACGTTTGCCAGCGTCGGCGGGATCACGCGTGCCCGCATCGCGGCCGTCGACACGTCGGGGGCGCTGGTCGGCGCCTGGAATCCCACCGCCAACAACAGCATCCGCTTCCTCGAGCTCTCACCCGACGAGACCCGGCTCTACGCGGGCGGCCCGTTCACCTCCATCGGCGGCGCGCCGCGGCCCGGCTGCGCCGAGCTCACCGCCGACCCGGGAACGCTCATTGCGTTCGCCCCGACCAACGGCGGCGACGTCGTCTCGCTCGACCTCTCGAGCGACGGTCAGCGGCTCTGGTGCTCGACCGCCAACAACCGGACCTACATGTACGCACCGCTCGGCGGCACGAACGGACCCTTGTGGACGGTCCAGACCGGCGGCGACGTGCAGGCCGCGGCCGACTCGCCGACCGAGCTCTACATCGGCGGGCACTTCGGCCAGGTGCGCGGCGGCGGCCAACGCACCCACGCGGCCTCCATCGACATCGCGACCGGCACCATGACGGCGTGGAACCCCAGCCCGTACGGCGTCTACGGGGTCTGGGCGCTCGAGATCGTCGGCGGACGCGTGCTCATGGGCGGCGACTTCGACAACGTCGGGCTCTATACGCAACCACGGTTCGCTGCGTTCGGCGGCACCCCGTAGACCCCTTAGTGCCGAGAGCGTGTGGTCGCGGCTGGGTCGGGGGTGGGTCGCCTCAGACGAGGGGCCAGGGGACGGAGTGATAGCCCTCGTCGGGTGAGGGCAACACGCCCGCCCGCAGCAGGTCCGCCGCCCGGCGGCACAGCGCCTCGAGCTCGGTGGGCTCGAGCAGCGCCCGCAGAGACTCCCCTCGTGGGCTGTCGAGCTCGGCAACGAGCGCGCGCACGTCCTCGCAAAGCTCGCGCGGCACCGGCTCCCCCGCGAAGTCCCAGATCACGGTGCGCAGCTTCGGTGCAGGGAGGAACGTGAGGCCGTGGTCGATGCCCCAGACGTGGCCCGATCGGCGTTCACGCAGGCAATGACCGCCCTTGCGATCCGCGTTGTTGGCGAGCACGTCGAAGACCGCGACGCGCCGCAGCACGTCGGCGTGGTCTTCCAGCAGCGTGAAGTAGTGCTCCTCCGGATCGTGGTCCACGAACCGCTGCACCATCCCGAGCCCGTAGGGCCCGTTGCGTAGCACGGTCTCGGGCACGAGGTCCCAGCGCAACAGCGCGGCGAGCTCGTACGCGGCAACCTCGCGATGGCACAGCGTCCCGTCGGGGAAGTCCCACAACGGACGCTCGCCCCGCTGTGGCTTGTACACCGCGGCTAGCTCGGCGCCGTCGAGTGACGCGGTCACGAGCATCGTCGCGTTCGACGACCACGCGAGGCGGCCAAGCAGCTCGAGCTCGCCCTCGCGCAGGACGGCCGACGCGACCTCGGGAGCTAGTTCCACCGCGGGCAGATGTGGCCTTGCGGGTCCATCGGGAACGTGCACAGCGGGCACGACGCCCGCCCACCTTCGACCGCCTCCGCTCCACGCGCCGCCATCGCGCGCACTTGCGCGCGTGTCGCGAAAAAGCGAGCGACGAAGCCCTCCACTACCCCGTCGGTGGAATCCTCGGAGACGTCGTCCGAATCCTCGTTGCCGCGCTCGCGCAGCTCGAGCAGCACCACTCGGCGCTCCGGCTCGAAGCCGAGACCGATCATCCGCGCCCGGAACAGCGGCACCGCAGGCTCCGAGACCCCCGCGTCGGCGAGAAACGCGGCCGGGGCGTCGCCTTCCTCCGGGTAGTCGTCGGCGAGGCGATCGAGGAAGGCGACCGCCTCCTCGGCGAGCAGGGCAACCTGCTCCTTCTCGACGAGCACCGTCACCCGCGTGTCGTCCAGGCGCGCCTGGATGTAGAAGGCCCGCTGCCCGGGCTCCCCGATCGCACCCGCGCCCAGGGCGTCGACTCCGTCGAGCTCGATGACCTCGCCCGTCACCGAGCCGCCTCGCGCTCCGGCTCGAGATCGGGCTCCGGCGTCGGGAGGGACAGAACCTCGGAGAGCTCGCCGAGCGAGTTGCAGGTGCACAGCACCGCCCCCAGCGCGCCGAGCTCGAAGACCGTGACGGATGCCGGCGAAACCATGACCCGCTGGAAGAGGTCGAGGTGCATGCCGGTGAAATGCGCGATCGCGGCCTTGATCGGATCGGCATGCGACACCACCACCACCGTCTCGCCGGGATGCGCAGCGACGACGCCTTCGAGCGCCGCGACCATGCGCGCCTGCATCGCGGCGATCGACTCCCCCCCGGGGAAGCGCGCCCGCGAGGGCGCGACCTGCACGGTCTTCCACAGGTCGGTAGTCGCGAGGTCGACGATCTTCTGCCCGGTCCACTCCCCGTAGTCCGCCTCGAGCACGCCGTCGAGCACCCGGACCGCGAGCTCGTGGTGGGAGGCGATCTGCTCGGCGGTCTGGCGGGTCCGTTCGATCGGGCTCGCGTAGACCGCGCTGACCGGCAGCGCGGCGAGCCGCTCGCCGACCGCCTGCGCCTGGCCGACACCCGTGTCGGAGAGGTCGATGCCAGGGAGGCGCCCCGAGAGGATCGGACCGGTCTGCGCGGTGACCGCATGGCGTACGAGCACCAGGCGGGTCGGGGTCTGGTGGTGGGCACGCACGCCGTCGGAGGCGGCGCCGTCGGCAGGGGAAGCCTCGGTCACGACGCCCGATGGTACCGGGGCCGGGATCCGGCACACCCGGCGGGAGCGCGTAGGGTCACGGCGATGAGCCAGCCGATGCACCTGCACCGCAAGGGACCACCCGAGACCGCACTGCCCGAGGACCCGGCGCAGCCCGCGCTCGACGCGGCCCGCGAGCTCACCGACCCGGTCGCGCAGCGCCGGGCGCTCGTCGAGGTCGCTGCCCGGCACCCGCGCAGCTGCGCCGCCTGGGCCGAGCTCGCCGCGC
>VGBT01000045.1 GCA_016870395.1 Actinomycetota bacterium
CCGCCGTCGCCGTCGAGGGTCTCGAAGTACCAATCGGCTGCTCCGGCGGGCGCGCCTGTCAGCGCGAGGAGCATGACCAGGGTTCCCACGACGACCGAGGTTCTCCGCATCCCGAATCCCTTCGCGCTCGCCCGGGCTCAGGCGAATGGCGCCGCCCGGTGCGGGCACCCTAGGAAACCGGCAGCCCCAAAGCAACCGCCGTGATCATCTTGCGGCTGGGCATGCCTCGTGTCGAGACGAGGAGGAACCCGTCGTGCCGGTAGATCGTCCCGAGCGAGCAGTCTCGGCCCTTCCCGTTAGTGCAGACGAGCCGGGTCACCGGCCTGAAGCCGAGGGACTCGAAGGTCGCGATTCCCGGCTCCATCTACAGCCCGCCGAGCACGTCGATGTCGTCGGCGGCGGCGAGGGCACGGTCGGCGGCGAGGGCCGAACCGTACCGGCGCATTACGGTCGGTCCTTCCCACCCACCGAGCATTTGCAAATCCCCTTCGTTGCCGCCCCTCGCGAGCCAGCGGTGTGCGTAGGTGTGGCGAAGCTGGTGGGGATGGACGTGACCGAGACCGGCTTCGCGGGCACGCTGGGCGACAACCTCGCGGATGCCCTGCACACCGAACCGGCCGCGGTGCCCGATCCAGAGGTCTGGCAAGTTCGCGCAGCGATGCCGCGACCTGACGCGCAGGTAGCGGTCGAGCGCCGCGGCGGTGGCCGGGTCGATCCGGACCGTGCGGACCTTCCCTCCCTTGCCCCGGCGGACCACCAGCAGCCGCCGGGCGAGGTCGAGGTCGCCGTCGCGCATCTCGGCGCACTCGGTCACGCGCAGGCCCGTGCCGGCGAGAATCCGGAGGATCGCCAGATCCCTGCGGGACTTGAACTCGCGTCCCTTGCAGGTCGCCAGCAGCGCGGCGAGGTCGTCGTCGCCCAAGACATCGGGCGGCGGCTCGGTCGGCTTCGGCACTCTCACCTTGTCGAGCGGGGAGGCGGCGATCTCCTCCTCGTCGACCGCCCACCGGTAGAACGAACGCAGCGCGACCCACCGGGATCGCACCGTGTTCTCCTTGAGGCCCCGATCGCGAAGACCGGCCAGGTACGCCGTCGCGCTGCCCTTGGTGACCGTCAGGAGGCCGTCCTGGGTGTCGGAGAACCTGCCGAGCACGTCCAGGTACAACTCGATGGTGCGGGGGCTGCGGCCCAGGCTGCGCAGGTGAAGCTCCCACGATCGGGCCAGGCCCTTGTCGGCTTCTCTCATGCCGAGGATTGTACCTGATGGAGCAACGTGCTACGGTGCTTATGGGTCCTGACCTGCGGAAACACCGAGTCCGAACTCGGACCAGTCCTCGGGGTTGCGCTCCGTATACTCCCCCATCACCTCGCCGCTCACGCCGTCGCACTCCACGAGGCCGCGAAGGCTCGGAGGCTCGTCGGCCGAGTAGAGCAGGATGCGCCACGCGGGTCGGCTGCGCAGGCCGTACCAGGCGAGCTGCGCGGAGGCGTGCCCGACGGGGAAGCCGACCGTCCGGCTGGCGATGGCCAGCGCCTCGGTCTCGTTCACGGCCAGCCGCCAGCCGGCGAGGAAGTGGTAGCCGCCGATGAGCGCCAGGAGCACCCCGGCCGCGAGCAGGCCGCCGTTGGCGGTCTGCACCCACTGCGCGAGACAGCCGGCGGCGATGACCAGGTAGATGGTGCCGGCGATGCGACGCTTGGCCACGTCGGGGAAGACGGTCGGCCCGACGAGGTTCGTGACGTCGAGATCGGCGGGCAGCTCGTCGACGTGCTCGTCGGGCGTGGGTGACTCGGCCACGACCGCAGCCTACCCAGACCAGTTGGTGATCCAGCCTGTCGTAGCGGCGGTTTGGATCACCGATTTCGGAGAAAGGGGCGCGTCAGGTGGGCCAGGCGCCGCGGAGGCGCTCGTAGCTCGCCCGCAGGCTCTCGGGCATCACCCGCGTCTCGGCCACCGCGGTCATGAAGTTGGTGTCACCGCTCCACCGGGGCAGTGCGTGGACGTGCAGGTGGTGCGGCACCCCGGCACCCGAGGCCCGACCGAGGTTCGCGCCCACGTTGATGCCCTGCGGGGCGTACGCGGCCTCGAGCGCAGCCGCGGCGCGCTGGGTCGCGTGCATCAGTGCCGCTGCCTCCTCCGGGTCGAGCCCCGTCAGCGCCGCCTCGTGCCGGCGCGGCGCGACCATGACGTGACCCGACGTGTAGGGATAGGCGTTCATCACGGTGTACGTGTCGATGGTGCGTTCGAGGATCATCGCCTCGTCGTCACCGAGCTCGACGAGCGCGCAGAAGAGGCACTCGCCCACCGCCACGACGACCTCGGGGACCGACGCGACGTACTCGGCGCGCCAGCCGGCCCAGAGACGGTCGAGCGGCACCGTCGTCAGCTCCGCTCGATGACCTGCACCGCGAGCTGCTCGACGAAGTCGTCGACTTTGACTCCCCGGCGCACTGCCTCGACGCCGCGCTCGTTGACCCCGACGGTGCCCTCCTCGGCGTCTTCGTCGCCCACGACGAGCACGAACGGCACCTTCTCGCTCCTCGCGCGCTGCACGCGCTTGCCGAGAGTGTCGTGGTGCGCGTCGAGCAGCTCCACCCGGTACCCCTCGGCCGTCAGCCGGTCGACGATCCGGAACGCGTACGCGTGGTGGCGGTCGGCGACCGGAAGCACGCTCACCTGCGCCGGCGCGAGCCAAACGGGAAACGCCCCCGCGTAGTGCTCGAGGAGCACCGCGAAGAAGCGCTCGATCGACCCGAACAAGGCCCGATGGATCATGATCGGCCGGTGCCGCTCGTTGTCGGCACCCACGTAGTGAAGGTCGAAGCGCTGCGGGAGCTGGAAGTCGAGCTGGATGGTCGACATCTGCCAGTTGCGCCCGATGGCGTCGAGGGTCTGCACCGAGATCTTGGGTCCGTAGAACGCGCCGCCACCCTCGTCGATCACCAGCTCGAGCCCCATCGGCTCGGCTGCGGACCTGAGTGCCTCGGTGGCCTCGGCCCACTCCTCCTCGGAGCCCACTGCCTTCTCCTCGGGCCGGGTCGAAAGCTCGAGGTAGAAGTCGTCGAGTCCGTAGTCGCGCAGCAGCTCGAGCACGAAACTCAACGCGGTCTGGATCTCGGCCACCATCTGCGCGCGGGTGCAGAAGATGTGCGCGTCGTCCTGGGTCATGCCACGAACGCGGGTGAGGCCGTGGACCACGCCGGACTTCTCGTAGCGGTACACCGTCCCGAACTCGAACAGGCGCATCGGCAGGTCGCGGTAGCTGCGCGTCCGGTGCCTGTAGATCAAGATGTGGAACGGGCAGTTCATCGGCTTGAGGTAGTAGTCGGTGCCCCCGTCGAGCTCCATCGGCGGGAACATGTTGTCCGCGTACCAGTCGAGGTGCCCGCTCGTCTCGAAGAGCTGCGACTTCGTGATGTGCGGCGAGCTCACGAACTCGTAGCCGGCAGCCGCGTGTCGCTGGCGCGAGTAGTCCTCCATCAGGCGCCGGACGGTGCCGCCCTTCGGATGGAACACCGCGAGCCCCGAGCCGACCTCCTCCGGGAATGAGAACAGGTCGAGCTCGACGCCGAGCCTCCGGTGATCGCGTTTCTCGGCCTCGGCGAGCCGGTGCAGATGCGCGTCGAGCGCCTTCTGGTCCTCCCACGCGGTCCCGTAGACGCGCTGGAGCTGCTGGCGCTTCTCGTCGCCGCGCCAGTACGCGCCGGCGACGCGGGTGAGCTTGAAGGCGCCGAGCCTCGACGTCGACAGCACGTGCGGCCCCCGGCACAGGTCGAAGTAGGCCACGGTGCCGTCGGGTCGCACGTTCTCGTAGACCCCGACCGTGCCGTCGCCGACGACCTCCCCCGCGTCGTCCGGGCCCGCCTCCCCCGCGGTGACATTGCAGATGATCTCCGCCTTGTACGGCTGGTCGGCGAACAGGTCGAGACCGGCCCCCGCGCCGTACTCCCGGCGGACGAACCGCTGGTCCTCCGCGGCGAGCTCGCGCATGCGGGCCTCGATGCGCTCGAGGTCGGTGTCGGTGAAGTGGGCGCCGCCCGGCAGCTCGAAGTCGTAGTAGAAGCCGTCGGCGATCGCCGGGCCGATCGCGTACTTCGCGCCCGGGAAGAGATCGAACACCGCCTGGGCCATGAGGTGCGCCGTCGAATGCCGCAGGACCTCACGGCCGGCGTCCGAGTCGGCGGTGACGACGGCCACCGCGGCGTCGTGGGTGATGGGCCGGGTCAGGTCGACGGTTGCTCCGTCGACGGTGACCGCGACCGCGGCCCTGGCGAGGCGCTTGCCGATCGACGCGGCCACGTCGGCGCCGGTGACACCGCCCGGATACTCGCGGCAAGAGCCGTCGGGCAACGTGAGGGTGACAAGGTCGGGGTTGACCATCGCCGGGACAGGCTACCCGGGGGTGTCGAGCGTCCCGGGAACATTACGGGCCGACGGCGATCGGGCGGTCGAGCGCGATGCCGAGGAGGGTCCCGAGCTCGCGCAGCACCACGGGCGCGTTGCAGTCGGTTCCACCCGAGAGGATCGCGTCGGCCAGCTCGCCGAGCGCCTCGAGCGCCCGCGGTGCGTCGAGGTCGGCGTCGAGCGCCGCCCGGACCCGGTCGGCGAAGGGGCCGGGGTCGGGTCCGTCGGGGGCGACGGCGGCCGCCAGCAAACGGTGCAGGAGCGCGCTGCCGTCCTGGATGTCGGTGTTGTTCCACTCGAAGCCCGAGCGATAGTGATGGTGCATCAACGCGAGCCGGATCGCGCGCGGGTCGGCGATCTCGAGCAGGTCGCTCACGAAGACCAGGTTCCCGAGCGACTTGCTCATCTTCTCGCCTTCGTAAGCAACCATCGCCGAGTGCAGCCAGTGCCGCACGAAGGGCTTCCCCGTGAGCGCCTCGCTCTGGGCGACCTCACATTCGTGGTGGGGGAAGATCAGGTCGGTGCCACCGCCGTGCAGGTCGATCGTCGGACCCAGCTCCTGAATCGCCATCGCCGAGCACTCCACGTGCCAGCCGGGCCGGCCGACGCCGAACGGGGCGCGCCACGCGGGCTCGTCGGGCAGCGACGGCTGCCAGAGCACGAAGTCGAGCGGGTCGCGTCGGTGCGGGTCCTCGGGGTTGCCACCCCGGGCCCGCGCGAGGCGGACCATCTGCTCGCGCGTGTAGTGCGACAGCTCGCCGAAGCGCGGAAAGGTGGACACGTCGAAGTAGACCGTGCCAGCGGTCATGTACGCGTGGCCCGAGTCGAGCAGCCGCTCCACGATCAAGACGATCTCGTCGATGGTTTCGGTCGCGCGGGGCTCGGCGACCGGCGGCCGCATCTCGAGGGCCTCCATGTCGGCGTGGAAGCGCGCCAGCTCCGCAGCAGCCAGCTCCAGGTAGGGCACGCCGAGCTCGCGAGCCTTCGGGAGGATCGAGTCGTCGACGTCGGTGACGTTGCGGACCATCGAGACCTCGTGACCCAGCTCTTCGAGGCGCCGGATCAGCAGGTCGTAGGTGAGGTAGGTGGCGGCATGACCAAGGTGCGTGGAGTCGTACGGGGTGATCCCGCACACGTACATGCGCACCTGCGGGCCCGGCGCGAACGGCACTATCTCGCGATGAGCCGTGTCGTAGACGTGCAGCGCCACGCCGAGGAGTCTGTCAGATCCCGCTGAAGCGGAGTCCCGCCCGGACCTTGTGGCGGATGTTGACGGTCAGGAGGACCGCGGCAAAGGTCTCCATGCCCACCGCGTTCTCGAGCGAGCCGCCGTCGAACGCCCGCAGCTCGGGGATCGCGCAGATGATCTCCATGAGCGCCTCACGGGCACCGTCGTCGTCGCCACAGGCCACGACGTCGCTCTCCATCTTCTCGTCGAGGTTCACGAACTCGGCGGCCGGCACGAGGTGGAAGGCCGTGACCACCTTCGACCGCCACAGCAGGGCCTGCATCTCCTTGGCGATCGAGCCGTGGGGAGGCGGCACCGCGTTGAACTCGGTGCCGCTGCGCACCAGGTTGTTGGCCATCGAGACGACGACCTTGCCCGCAAGCTGGTCGGCGAAGTACTTCGAGGTCGCGAGTGCGGCGTCGGCATGGACGGCCAGCACGACCACGTCGGCGTCGCAGGCGGCCTGGTTGTCGGCTGGCGTGATCCGCGCCACCCGGTCGCCCCAGGTCTCTGCGAGGTCGGCCACCACCCGCTCGGCCTTGGCCAGCTCACGGGACCCGGCCAACACCTCGTAACCGACGTCGCTCAGGCGGGCCGCCAATCCTCGGCCTGCAGGCCCTGTCGCTCCGAGCACTCCGATCTTCACGGCGGGAAGCATGGCACGACGGCTTCGCGGCGCGAGAAACTCGGGCCCCCTGTCAAGGAGCCACATGTGAAGCTCGGGATGATGTTCGCCAACGTCGGTCCGTTCGTCGAGCACGTCGTAGTGCCGACCGGCTACGCCTCCGAGTACCCGTACGCCAAGTGGGTCGCATGCCCGGAGGCGAGGACGCGCCGATCCCGGACCCGCTCGTGTGGCTGACCTACGTGGCCGCCAACACAGAGCGGATCCGGCTCGCGACCGGCATCCTGATCCTCCCGCAGCGGGACCCTGTCGTCCTCGCGAAGGAGGTGGCGACGCTCGACGTGCTGTCGCGGGGCCGGGTGACGCTCGGCATCGGCGTCGGGTGGCTGCAGGAGGAGGGCGACGCGATCGAGGCCGGGAGGGATCCCCACGCGATCGAGATCACGCGTGGTGGCGCGATCGACCTCGACGGAGTGAAGCGGCTGGCCGATGCAGGCGTCGACCGGGTGATGATCCCGCCGCTCGGCTTCGACCTCGTCACCTTGCGCGAGCAGCTCGCACGCTTCGCCGACGACGTGATCGCGAAGATGTGACCCTCTACGACTCGATCGGGCGCCGGTACGCCACGACGCGCGTCTCCGATCCGCGCATCGAGGCTCGGATCCACGCCGCGCTCGGTTCGGCTGCGCGCGTGGTGAACGTGGGCGCGGGTGCCGGCTCGTACGAGCCACCCGGGCGGGTGATCGCGGCGGTCGACCCGTCGCTGGTGATGCTCGGCCAGCGCGCGGCCGGCGCGGCGCCGGCGGTGTGCGGGGTCGCGGGCAGGCTGCCGTTCGCGGACGGAAGCTTCGACGCGGCGATGGCGACGCTCACGCTGCACCACTGGCCGGACTGGCAGGCCGGCGTGGCCGAGCTGCGACGGGTCGCGGCCCGTTCCGTCGTCTTCACGTTCGAGCCGGCGCTCGAGGACGCGCTGTGGCTCGTGAAGGAGTACCTACCCGAGATCAAGGGCCAGCACGACTTCCGGTTCCCACCGGCCGACGAGATCGCCGAGGCACTCGGCGACGCGACCGTCGAGGTGGTGCGGGTGCCCGCCGACTGCACCGACGGGTTCACCGGCGCGTTCTGGGCCCGACCCGAGGCCTACCTCGACCGGGGGAACCGGGCGGGCATGTCGGCCCTCGCAAAGCTCGACCAGGACATGGTGGCGAACCGGATGGCGCGCCTCGCCGACGACCTCGCGAGCGGCGCCTGGGACGAGCGCTGGGGCCACCTGCGCGAGCCGGCCGAGGTCGACCTCGGCTACCGCCTCGTGTCCAGCGCGCCCTGACACGGCTCGACCGACGCCGGGGTGACGACCGCCGCACGGCATCCGTCGTTAGCGTGTGGCGTGCGCAGCGTCGCGGCATCGATCGCGTTCGGGATGCTCCTGGCCGCCGGCTGCGCGGGCGCACCATCGCAGGGGCCTCTGCGATCCGCTGTCGAACCCCCCGAGCGGCTCGTGGCACCGAAGTCGCTCCCCGACGACTGGTTCGTCGCGCAGGCGTCGGTGGACCGCACCCCGAGCCACGGCGGTCAGTGGACGAGGATCTACGCGCGCACGGCGGCTTCGATCCCCGACGCGTCGGTCGCCACCGGCGTCGGAGAGGAACCCGACATCGGGGTGCCGGAGCCGCGCGACCGGGTCGACCTCGGCGCCACGAGGGGCGTCATGGGCCGCCGAAAGGGCTGGTACGTCGTGACCTGGCAGCCCGCGCCCGACATCCCCGTGTACGTCGCCGCCCGCGGGATGACCCGCGATCAGGTCCTCGACCTCGCACGCGCCGCGCGCTTCCGCGAGGCCGACGGGTCGCTCCGCCTTGCCCCCAACGTGCTCCCCGCAGGCTTCGAGCTCCAGGCATCGGCTCCGATCGGACCACTCGGGCCGACGCCGCGGCGCGAGGTCGTCGCGCTCGTCGATGGCACGGGTGCGCACCGGGTGACGCTCGACGCGTTCTCCGGCGGAGCAGCAGTCCGGGAGGTCGCGAGGTTCTGGGCGCTCGACGGCGGCGCGCCACTCGGGGGCGGCCGAACGCGCAGCCGACTCCTCGGGGACACGGTGGTCCTGGCGCGGGGTGGCGCAGACGCTCGCGGGCTCGAAGCGATCCTCGACGGAGTGGGCGTCGTGGACGACGGCGAGTGGCGAGCGCTACGGGCCCGCGTCCTCGACCTTCCTCTGACGGCCTTCCTGACTCCCTCGCTCCAACCGGGAGCCGGACAACCGGTCATGCTTGGCGGCGTCGTGGACGGCCAAAGGTGGGGTGTCTCGATCACCGCCGGGCCGGGTCCCGTGGGCGGGAGCTACGCCAGTTTCAGTCACATGGTCCTCGATCCGGACGGCATGCTGGCCGGCGGAGCCAACGGTGGCGCCATCGACCTCTCGGCCCCGATGCGATCGTTGGGTGGCGGAACCTTCGGCGGTGGGAGAGGCGCGGGCGCCGTCGGCGTCGGCGTCGTGCCGGCCAGGACGGAGACGCTCCGTGTCGAGGTCCCCGGCCAGCAACCCGCGACCGCCACCCTGGGGCCGGTCGGACCGGATCCCAGCCATCGCTGGTACGCCGTCTACCTACCCGGGGTGACCACGCCCACGACGATCGTCGCGCTCGACGCCAGCGGCACCGAGATCGCACGCGGCACCGCCTGACGTCTCCCGACGGTCAATCGTGGGCGAGCCCGTCCTCTCGTGATCGGTGCTCAGCCGGCCTCCGGGCGCAGGCGGTAGACGATCCGGCTGTTCTCGGGATGGTCGAGGTCGATGTGGACGTCGATCGGGTCGTCGGGGTTCGGCGGCGCACCCGAGGCGTCACGCACGACGGTGACCTCCTCGGGATCGACCGCCCAGCCGAGCGCCTTGGCGAACCCGGTCATCGCGGCGCCGGTCACCTCCCCCAGCGCGCTGTGGTGGAACCGGTCGACCGGCCGCTCCCCCGCGTCGAGCACGTCGTTGTCGATCGGGACCCCGCCCTGGTCCGGCCCGCGCTCCATGCCACCAGGCTACGAGCAATCTCGGCACGTTGTGCACCGCATAACCGTGTCGAACGTGCCGAGATCGGTGGCTGTCGGGGTCAGGCGATGCAGTCGGGACCGAGCAGGACGCGCAGCTCGGCGAAGAGGCCGTTGCGCTCGGTCACGAGGAACTCGTCGCCGAGGCGCAGCACGGTCGTCTTCTCCGGGCTCTCCAGGTGGACGTACACGGGGCTGTCGCCGGGGTGCTCGGCCAGGATCTCCTTCAACCGGTGACTCTTCGCCTCCGTGAGCGCGCCCAGCTTCACCCGGATCCGGACCGGTGGCCCGCCGTCGAGGACGAGCTCGGGATGAGTCACCTCCATCGCGATGATCTTCGGGGACTCCTCGCGGGCGTCGAGGCGGCCCTTCACGCAGACGACGGCGTCCTCCTCGAGCAGCTCGCCGTACTGGGCCATCGTCTTCGGAAAGACCATCACCTCCACCGCGGCGGCGAGATCCTCGAGCACGAACGTGGCCATCAGGTCGCCGCGTTTCGTGTACTTGCGCGAGAGCGCGGTGACGACGCCGCCGACCGTCCGCAGCTCGCCCTCACGCATCTCCTTCAGCTCCGAGAGCGTCGCGTCGGTGTAGCGGCCCAGCGAGCGCTCCGCGCCCATCAACGGGTGATCGGAGACGTAGAGACCCAACATCTCCTTCTCGAACGCCAGCCGCTGCATCTTCCTGAATTCCTCGTCGGGCACCGCCGGGCGATCGAAGTCGGCCAGGGCGTCTCCCGACGCGTCGGCCGCGTCGCCGAAGAGGCTCATGATCCCCGCCTCCCGCTCACGACGGCGCGCAACCGTGACGTCCACGACCTGCTCGAAGACCAGCGTGAGACCCTGGCGCGGATAGCCGAGCGAGTCGAAAGCGCCCGCCTTCACCAGGGACTCCACCGTCCGCTTGTTCAACGCGGCCACGTCGACGCGCTCGCAGAAGTCGTAGAAGTCGGTGAAGGCGCCACCCGCGTCCCGAGCCTCCAGGATCTTGGCGACGACGCCATCGCCCACGTTGCGAACCGCAGAAAGCCCGAAGCGGATCGCTCCGTCGCGCACCACGAAGTCCATGTCGGACTCGTTGACGTCGGGGACGAGCACGCGGATGTCGAGCTGCCGGCACTCGTTGAGATAGACCGCCGAGCGGTCCTTGTCGCCCTTCACGCTGGTGAGGAGGGCGGCGAGGTACTCCTTCGGGTGGTTCGCCTTGAGGTAGGCGGTCTGGTACGCGACGAAGCCATAGCCGACGGAGTGCGACTTGTTGAACGAGTAGTCGGCGAACGGCTCGATGATGTCGAACATCCGCTCGCCGAACTCACGCCCGTAGCCCTGCGCCTCACACCCCGCGACGAACTTGTGCCGCTCCTGCGCGATCAGGTCGCGGATCTTCTTGCCAGTTGCCTTGCGGAGGTTGTCGGCCTCCTCAAGCGAGTAGCCGGCCAGCTTCTGCGAGACGCGCATCAGCTGCTCCTGGTAGATCATGAGCCCGAACGTGGACGCGAGAATCTCCTCGAGGTCCGGGTGGTCGTAGCTGACCGGCTTGCGCCCGTTCTTGCGGTCGGCGTAGTCGGTGTGCATGTTGGCCGCCATCGGCCCGGGCCGGTAGAGCGCGACGAGCGCGGCGACGTCTTCGAAAGTGGACGGCTCGAGCGAGCGGATCAGCGCGCGCATCGGCCCGCCTTCGAGCTGGAACACGCCGATCGTGTCGCCCCTTCGCAGCAGTTCGAAGGTCGCGAGGTCGTCGAGTGGGATCTCGTCGATGTTCGGGCGTTCACCGGTGGAGCGCTCGACCAGGTCGAGCGCGACCTCCATCACGTCGAGGTTGCGCAGGCCCAGGAAGTCCATCTTGAGGAGGCCCAGATCCTCGACGCCGTGCATCTCGTACTGGGTGACGATCGGCGCGTCGGCAGGGTCGCTGCCGGCCTCCGGCTTGCGCTGGATGGGCAGGTACTCGGTGAGCGGCTCGCGGGTGATGACGACCGCGGCGGCGTGAATCCCGTCCTGGCGGCGCAAGCCCTCGAGACCCTTGGCGACGTCGATCACCCGCTTGGCGTCGTCGTCGGAGGCGTACAGCTCGCGCAGGTCGGCTGCCATCTTGTAGCCGTCGGCGTACTTTTCCTGCTCCTCGAAGCAGGCGGACAGAGGCGTGTCGCGACCCATGATCAGCGGGGGCATGAGCTTCGCGATCTTGTCGCCGAGGCCATAGGGATAGTCGAGCACCCGGGCCGCGTCGCGCACGGCGGCACGCGCCTTGATCGTGGAGAACGTGATGATCTGCGCGACCCGGTCCGATCCGTAGCGCTGCGCGGCGTACTTGATCATCTCGGCGCGGTAACGGGAGTCGAAGTCCATGTCGATGTCGGGCATCTGCTTGCGACCGGGGTTGAGGAAGCGCTCGAAGAGCAAGTCGTAGCGGATCGGGTCGATGTCGACGATCCGCAGGCAGTACGCGACGCACGAGCCGGCCGCGCTCCCCCGGCCCGGACCGACCCGGATTCCGCGAGAGCGCGCGTACCGGACGAGGTCCCACACGACGAGGAAGTAGGCGGGGAACCCCATCGACTCCACGACGCCGAGCTCGTACTCGATCCGGTCGATCACGTGCGCCGCCGGCGACGGCCCGTACCGCTCCTTCGCGCCTTCCATCGTGAGCTCGCGCAGGTAGCTCACCTCGGTGTGGCCCTCCGGCACCGGGAAGCTCGGTAACACCGGTTGGCCGAACTCGATCTCGACCTCGGCGCGCTCGGCCACCCACAACGTGTTGTCGCAGGCCTCCGGCACCTCGGCGAACAACGCGCGCATCTCGGCCGCAGACTTGAGGAAGTGCTGGTCGCTCGAGAACTTGAACCGGTTGGTGTCATGGATCTTGGCGCCTGTCTGCACGCAGAGCAGCGCGTCATGCGCCTCCGCGTCGTGCTGGTGCGTGTAGTGGCTGTCGTTCGTCGCGAGCAACGGCGCGTCGAGCGCGCGGGCGATCTCGAGCAGCTTGGGGTTGGTCTGCAGCTGCTCGGGTATGCCGTGGTCCTGGATCTCGACGAACATGTGCTCGCGCCCGAAGATGTCCTGCAGCCTTGCCGCGACCTCGAGCGCGCTGCGCTCGTCGCCCTTCAACAGCGCCTGGAGCACCTGACCGCCGAGACAGCCCGTGGTGACGATCAAACCGTCGTGGTGGGCGGCCAGCAGCTCCCAGTCGACCTTGGGCTTCTGGTAGTAGCCCTCGAGGTAGGCACGGCTGGAGAGCTGGATGAGGTTGCGGTAGCCGACGTCGGTCTCCGCGAGCGCGGTGAGGTGGTAGTACGCCTTGCGCCCGCCCTCGACCTCGCCGCCGGAGTCGTCGATCGTGCTCCCCTTGCGCACGGGTCGCTCGGTGCGGCGCTCGTAGGCCTGGTACAGCTCCGTTCCGATCACCGGCGTGATGCCCGCGTCGCGCGCGGCGGCGTACATGTCGAGAACGCCGTACATGTTGCCGTGATCGGTGATGCCGATGGCGGGCTGGCCGTCGGCCGCGGCCGCCGCGACGACCTCCTTGACCCGCGACGCGCCGTCGAGCATCGAGTACTCGGTGTGCACGTGGAGATGGGCGAAGGAACGACCCACGTTGCGGAGTGTAGGGCCTGTCTTACAGCGGTGTAATTATCCACAGGCGCCTGTGGAGGGGACTGTGGAGGGGCCCGCTCACCCCCGGCCGCGCGCGGCGAGCAGCGGGACGAGCATCTCGGCGTGAGTGAGCGAGCCGTGCGCCCCGACCAGCATGGCCTCACGCGGCAGCGCCGGGTCCACGAAGGCCACCCCGTCGCGCGCCGCGAGCACGACGTCGCCCACGCGACGCCTCACCGAGCCGGACGGAGCCACGCTCCCCAACCAGCCCTCGTCGAACACCTCGTCCCGAGTCATCACCCACGCGACCGCGCCGAACACGTCGCGCGCCGCCTCGGCCAGCGCGGGGACACCGCCTCGCGGCGCGTCGAGCCACCGGAAGCGTCCTTCCCCGCAGCAGCCCCGGACGAGGTCACCGAGCGGCTCGAGTCCGAGCCAGCCTCCGCCCACCTGCACGTGCCCGTGGTCGGCGGTGACGACGAGCGCGACGTCGGGCGAGAGCGCGTCGAGCATCCGAGAGACCAGCTCGTCGGCGAAGGCAAGCTCGGCGTGGAAGCACTCGTGTTCGAGCCCGAACTCGTGCGCGACCGTGTCGACGCCCGGGTAGTACGCGTACACCAGCGGCTCCCGCTGCGCGGCCAGCCGTCGGCAGTGCTCGACGAGCACGGCGACGGTGCTCCACCCGTAAAACGGCGCCCCACGAAGGTGGGCGTCGGTGAAGCCCGTTCGCCGGAACCCGCTTCGCGTCACGACCGGCACCGGCCGACCGAGAAACGGAGTGTGGCGCTGCACCGAGAACGGATCTGGTGGACGACGGCCCGAGTCGGTCTGCCACCGCAGCGTGTTCAGCACTTCGCCGTCGGCCCGTTGGCGGTAGCCGACGATCCCGTGCTCGCCCGGTGCGAGCCCCGTCGTCAAGGAAGTCAGCGCGCTCGCCGTGGTGGACGGCACGACGGTCGTGATCGCGGCGCCGGCCATCGCGGCGAGCTCCGAAAGTCGAGCCCGGTTCGCCTCGACGATCGCGGTGCCGAGCCCGTCGAGCACGAGGAGCACCAGGCCCGCGGCGTCGACGACGGGCTCCGGGAGCCACGCCGGGCGGGTGCGACGCAGCAAGGCCGGCATCAACGCCTCGATGCCTCCGAGGCCGTAGTCGGGACGGACGGGCGACTCCGACGCTGCCATCGCCGCACCGTAGCCAAGGGTGCCGGGAAGCGTGCGGGATCGGCCGGGATGGGCCGGTATGCGACGATGGACGCCGTGAAGGTCTCGACGCGGGGCGACTACGCGGCGCGGGCGCTGCTCTCGCTCGCCCTGCACGGCTCGGAGCGGCCGACCTCGGTGAAGGAGATCGCCGAGCGCACCAACCTGCCCCAGCCCTACCTCGAGCAGATCCTGCTCGCCGTGAAGGGCGCCGGGCTCGTTCGCTCCAAGCGTGGTGTCGGCGGCGGCTACGTCCTCGCCCGCCCTCCCGAGGAGATCACGCTCGCGCAGATCCTCGCCGCCGTGGAAGGACCGTTCACCACGCTCCCCGCCGAGCACGACCACTGCGAGGGGCACTGCGTGCTCCAGGAGGTGTGGGTCGGCGTCTCCGAGGAGATGCGGGCCCTGCTCGACGGCCACACCCTCGCCGAGCTCGTTGAGCGAACCCGCGTCGGACACCCCGCCACATCCTGAGCGGCCCGGGCCGAGGTTGGCCCGAGCCTGAGCACGGGTACACGGTGACCGAGCACCAACCGTCGTTGCGCCACTCAGCCACATCCTGAGGTCAGGCGCGGGGGAACCTCGAGACGGCGCAGAGGCCGCCGCGGGAATCCTCGAGTGCGACCGTGCCGACGTCGCCGGCCACCAACTGGCGCACGATCGCGAGCCCTTGTCCCGAGTCACCCTCCGCGCTGCCGCTGGCGCGGTGAAGCGGTCGAACGCGTCCGCGTGCTCCTCGGAACTCATGCCGTGCCCCTCGTCGAGCACGCGCAGCTCGACCACCGGACCGCCGGCGCGCTCCGATGTCCCGCCCCGGATCCGGATGGTGCTACCCGCCGGCGCGATCTCGAGCGCGTTCGCGATGAGGTCGTCGAGCACCTGCTCCACGCGACCGAAAGTGGCGCGGGCGTTCAGGTCGTGTTCGAGCGTCGGTTCGATCGTCACGTCACGCTCTGCAGCCAGCGCCGCCCACGCGGCGACTCGACCGCCAACCGCTCCGGCAAGGTCGATTGCGACGGGTGCCACAGCGGTGCGCTCCGCGCGAGCAAGCGCGAGCAGCCCGTCGACCAGGCGTGACAGGCGCGACGCCTCCTTCAGGGCTCCCTCGACGTCCTCGGCCGCTTCCCCGCTCGCCGCAAGGTTCTCCAGGGGGAAGCGGAGAGCAGCGAGCCACTGCGGAGTTGGTGCGACGCATCGGCCACGAACGCCTGCTGTGCATGAACGAACTCGTCGAGTCGAATCGCGATGCGATTGGAGGAGAGCGCGAGGTCGAGCAGCACCACGTCGTAGCCGCTGTCGGCGAGGGCGCCTGCACCCGTAGCCGCCCGCACTGCCGTGAGCCCCTCACGTTCGAGGCCCCGGAGCAGGAGCTTTTCGATCGCGTCGTCGCCCACCACGAGCACCCGCATGGCGGCAAGGCTCGCACACGGCGAGGGGGCTCACCTCACAGCCTTGGCCGATTCTTGGCGCGCCTATGTCCCCACGCTCCTGCGCTCACGATCTCTACCACCGCGTCGGAGGTGGACGGCGACGACGAGTACGAGCTTCCCGAAGCGCCAGCGATCGAGGACGGGACGTTCAGCGGATTGACGAACGATCAGCGACGCATCGCGTCGAGGACGGGTCGGAGGTCGGCCGGCAACGGCGAGTGGAACCGCAGTGGTGCTCCCGTCACCGGGTGGGTGAACGCGAGCTCCTCGGCATGCAGGAAAGGGCGGCCGACGGGCATCTCGCGCCGAGCGCCGCCGTAGGTCACGTCGCCGACGACGGGATGGCCGATCGCCGTGAGATGCACGCGCACCTGATGGGTGCGTCCCGTCTCGAGCGAGCAGCGCAACAGGCTCACGCCCTCAGAAGGGAACGGCTCGAGCACCTCGTAGGCGGTTCGCGCCGACTTGCCGCCTTCACGCAACGCCATCCGGGTCGGCGTGCGCGTCGAGCGCCCGATCGGAGCATCGACGAGGCCCCGGCGTGCATCGGGAACGCCCCAGACCAGGGCGAGGTACCGGCGTTCGACGATCCGCTCGGCGAGCGCGGCGACGAGCGCGTCGTAGGCGCGCGCGGACCGCGCGACCACCATGAGGCCGCTGGTGTCTCGGTCGAGCCGGTGCACGATCCCCGGTCGCATCGGGTCGCCGACGCCGGCGATCTCCGGGAACCGCTCGAGCAGCCCGTTGACCAGTGTGTGGTCGGGGTTGCCGGCGCCGGGATGGACGACCAGCCCGGCCGGTTTGTCCACGACGGCCAGGTCGGCGTCCTCGTAGACGACCGTCAGGTCGAGATGCTCGGGCCCGGGCGGTGCAGGCGGCTCGGGCTCGGCGGTGAGCTCGACGACCTCCCCCGCCACGAGGCGGCGGCTCTTCGCGACCGGCCGCCCGCCGACGAGCACTGCATCCGCCCGGATCAGCGCCTGCACGTCGGCCCGTGACCAGCCGATGATCAGGGCGACGGCCCGGTCGACCCGCTCTCCGGCCAGCGCCGGCGGAACCGTGATCTTCTCGCTCACCGAGCCGGTTCCGTCGGTGTCCCGTCGGCGGGGGTACGGAGCGCGATCACGATCAGGAGGATCGCACCGATCGTGATGGCCGAGTCGGCGACGTTGAAGCTCGGGAAGCTTCCGACCCGCACGTAGTCGACGACCTCGCCTCGCAGGAACCCGGGCGCTCGGAACAGCCGGTCGAGGAGGTTGCCCAGCGCGCCGCCGAGCACGAGGGAGAGCGCGACCACGCTCCAACGGTCGCGAGCGCGCCGCACCGCGCGCGCGAGCACGACCGACAACACGATCGCGAGCACCGCGAGGACGATCGTGGCGTTCGTGAAGAGGCCGAACGCGCCCCCGCTGTTGCCTGTCAGCCGCAGCTCGACGTCGTCACCGACAATCGGCAGTGGCGCGTCGGAGAGCTGGGCGATGACCCACACCTTGGTGAGCTGGTCGAGCACCACCACCCCGATGACGATCACCGGGGCAAGCCACCGCGGTGGCCTAGCGGCGCCGTTCGACACGCTGCTTGCACTCGACGCACGACTCGGCCCACGGGATGGCCTCGAGTCGCGCCACGGAGATCCGCCGTCCCGCCGGGACGCAGAGCCCGTAGATTCCAGCCTTCATCCGCTCGAGCGCGCGATCGATCTCCTCCACGGCCTGACGGGCCGTGGCCGACAGCATCAGGTCGCGCTCGCGCTCGACGCTGATCGTGTCGCCCTCTCCCGACTCCTCGTCGAACTGGGTGTCCCCCTGCTCGCGCTCGGCGGCCAGCGCCTCGGCCTCGGCCTGGAGCTCGGCGGCCTGGCGAAGATGACGCTCGCGCTCCTCGAGCAGCAGCGCCTCGAGCTTCTCGAGCGTGCGCGGCGAGATGCTGGGGGACTGCTTGGGGACCCAGGTGCCCGAGAGCGGGCAGGTCCTGCCGGCGGGCTGCTTCCTGACCCGGACCGCTCTCGCCGTGGCCTTCTTCGCCGTGGCCTTCTTCGCCGTGGCCTTCTTCGCCGTGGCCTTCTTCGCCGTGGCCTTCCTCGCCGTGGCCTTCCTCGCCGTGGCCTTCCTCGCCGTGGCCTTCCTCGCCGTGGCCTTCCTCGCCGTGGCCTTCCTCGCCGTGG
>VGBT01000046.1 GCA_016870395.1 Actinomycetota bacterium
CCGCCGTCGCCGTCGAGGGTCTCGAAGTACCAATCGGCTGCTCCGGCGGGCGCGCCTGTCAGCGCGAGGAGCATGACCAGGGTTCCCACGACGACCGAGGTTCTCCGCATCCCGGATCCCTTCGCGCTCGCCCGGGCTCAGGAGAATGGCGCCGCCCGGTGCGGGCACCCTAGGAAACCGGCAGCCCCAAGCACGCGCCGTGATCAGACGCGGCGCTCACTTCGAGCGTCCCGATCGGTGCTGCTGGAGCCCCAGCCGAACGCGACAGAGGAGCCCGAGCGCGCCCGGGCCCCTCCGCGCTCGTGGTCCTGCCGCCGACTCTCCAGTAGGCAAAGAAGCCAGCGGTGCCGATCAGACGGCGATGAACGCCTGTTGCGGGCCGTTTCGGCCGCGAACTGCCTGATGTCGTTGATGACCGGCAAGCTCGCGACCCACGCGGCGCGGAGACGAGAAGAACCGACTCCTCCTCGGGGCTCTCGCCGCAAAGCTCGCGATGCTCGGCGCCTACCTCTACTTCCCGCCGCCGCGATCCAGAAGTCGGCGCTCCGCCGCCGCGTCGATCGCTGATCGCACGTCGCTCGGGGTTTTGGCGCCGCTGAACCGCGATTATCGCGTTCTGCTGACGCCAAGGCCCTGGGGGTGGTCAGGCGGGGTGACTGTCGAGGGTGGCGGTACCCGGCTCCGGGTCGCCGACCAGTCGGTGGCCCTTGCTCACGAGCGTGGTGGGCGTCCAGGCGTCGAGGAGATCGGGACAGCGCGGCGTGTCGCGTGCGACTGCAGCACGATCCGACGCGCGGCCCAGCTCGAGCACCTCGTCGAGCAGACGCCGCGCGTCCGGGCCGAGCAGCCCCAGGTCGTCGGAGATAAGTGCCATTCCACCCGACACCGCGACCGCTGCCGCCCAGGCGCGTAGCTGTGGCTCGCTCAGCGCGGTCTGCTCGGTGCGCAGCATCAGGCAGTCGGGATCGTTCAGCCACAGCCGACGGTGCATGAAGGAGCGGGCCAGGGTGCCACGCCACGCGTTCAGCGTCGCGGGTTCGCAGTCCTCGTAGCCCGGCGGGCGCCACTCCAGTTCGGCGATGCCCCAATGGGGAGCCACGTCGGGACCGACCCGCATCCCGTCGACCGCGCCGATGCAGGCACCGAGTGGCGCCCCGCACCCGAGGATGAACACGTCGTCACCCGCGCCACGACGGATCGCGTCGTAGCCGGCGCGCACGCGCTGGGCCGGGGTCATTGTGGGGTCGTGCCAGACCCCCGGGAGCGACGGGGCGTAGGTGAAGTCGAGCTTGAGGTAACGCCATCCCATCTCGACAAGCGTGCGCGCCAGCGCCTCGAGGTGGGCCAACACGTCCGGGTGCGACGTGTCGAGCGTCCACGTGACGCCACCCCATCCGGGGTTGAACATCCCCATCAAGGGGTCGCCGGGCGCGAGCTGCACGACCCAGTCGGGGTGGTCCGCCGCCACCCGTGACGCGGGCGCACACAGGAACGGCGCGAGCCAGAGACCCGGGACGAAACCGGCGGCTTCGATGTCGGACGCGAGTGTCTCGAGGGGCGACGGGAAGGTGTCGGCGCGCAGCAGCCAGTCGCCGATCTCGGCCTGGAACCCGTCGTCGAGCTGGAACACGTCGACAGGCCAGTCGGTCGCCGCGGCGAGGTTGGCGCGCAGCGCGTCCTCCGTGACGTCGTGAAAGTACTGGTACCAGGAGCACCAGCCGACCTGGTATGGGGCTGTCGCGCGCGCACCCGAGGCCGCGCTGGCCCACTCGGCCCAGTCCTCGAGCATCGTCGCCGGCTCGCCCTCGGCGGTGCGGAACGCGTGCAGCTCCCGTCGCTCACCGGGTTGGAGGACGGCTCCGCCGAGGAAGGCCTCCACGACGAGCTCGTCGCCCTGCACCCGGAAGGTCCCGTCGTGGCGGTTGCCGCCGTCGAAGCCGACGCAGATCGCGCCGTCGTCGTCGGCGAGTACGGTGACCAGCTCGCTGCGCAGCTCGCCCTCGGGCGCGACCGTGATGTCCGCGTGGTGCATCCCGCGCACGAGAGCGACCGATTCGGGCGTGCGCGACGGGTCGGTGTCGCGCCCGACCACGCCGCCGCCGGTCGCGGACCATGACTGGAAGCCGTGTCGGAGCATCCGGACGCTGCCGCGTGAAACGAGGCGGCCCCGAAGGCGCACCCGGTCGACTGGCAGCACTCGATCCGAGGTGTTGGCCAGCGTCCAGCGGACGGTCGCGCCGTCGTGGACCGCCTCGACCGCGCAGCCTTTGAGGGCATCCGGTCCGACCGCATCGAGCCTCATGGGCCGCCGACGCTATCCGCGTCCCCCGTGACCGGCTTGCGTCTCCTGCGCGCGGTCAAATGCGACATTGACGCCGAATCCCTCTGGGCGCCACGATTGGTGGTAAGGCATCCTGACGATTCGAGGGGCACGGGCAGGGTGTCGGAAGAGCGGTGGCTAGGAGGACTTGGTGCTGATCCTTCTTCTTGCAGGCTTCGGCGTTGGCCTTGTTGCACTGGCCTGGGCGTGGGTCGACCTGAGCCGGTTCCCACCGCAGGTCTGGTACTGGTCGGGGAACCGCCGGGAGATGTGGCGCATCGGGCTCGTACTGGGTTTCCTCGCCACCGGGTGGCCCGCGATGGTGGTGGCGATCGCATGGTGGCGCTCCGCGTCGCGCGCCGAGCTGCGCGACGAGGCGCACTTCCTGCGCGAGACACACCGCCGCAAGATCGCCTGAGGGGCGGCGACGCGAGACGCGCCTTACGCGGGACTGCGCTCCTCGAGCCCCCAGGGTGAGTCGTACGCGGTGAGCAGGTCGAGGTAGGGCACCGCGTTGAACGCCTCGGGGCCGACGACGCCGGTGCCCGACCAGGTGCCCGACGCGAGGAGTTCGAGCGCGATCACTGGGTTGATCGCTGTCTGCCATACGACGGCCTGATGTCCGTACTCTCGCATGGACCAGTCGTTGTCGACCACGTGGTGGAGGTAGACCTCGCGTGGTGCGCCGTCGAGTCCGAGTCCCGTTACCCAGGTGCCCGCGCACGTCTTGCCGTGCATGCGGTCGCCGAGTTCGGCCGGGTTGGGTAGTAAGGCCGCGACGACGTCGCGTGGCGCGACCTCGACGTTGCCAACCCGGATCGGCTCCTTGGCGTCGAGGCCCACCTTGTGGAGGGCGTCAAGCACTGCGATGAACTCCTCGCCGAGCCCGTACTTGAAGGTGACCCGGTCGCAGTCGATCCAGCGCGGGATCAGGAGCACCTCCTCGTGCTCGACGTTCACGCACTCGATGGGCCCGATCCCCTCGGGGAACACGAAGACCTCGGGCTCGCTGAACGGGGCGGTGGTGAACCAGCCGCGCTCCCGCTCCCAGATCACCGGTGGGTTGAGGCACTCCTCGATGGTGGTCCAGATCGAGAACGTAGGTGCGAAGTCGTAGCCCTCGACCACGAGGTCTGAGCCGTCGCGCACGCCGACCTGGTCGACGGTGGAGAAGAGATGGTCGGCGGCGTAGCGCGCGAACACGTCGGAGAGCCCGGGCTCCACCCCGATGCCCACGATCGCGAGCAAGCCGCGCTCGGCCCACTCCTGGGAGACGGCAAGCTGGGCATCGCCCAGCTTCACCCCGCACTCCTCGTTGGGGCGCTCCGGGTGCGGTGACGAGAGGTGGGTGGCCATGTCGAGGTAGGTGCAGCCGGCCGCGAACGTCCCGTCGAAGATCGGTGGGTTGAGGCGTGGGTCGCATGCGTTCACGACGACGTCGGCCCGAACCTCGCCGGCCAAGGCCGCGACGGCCCCGGCGTCCGAGGCGTCGAGGTGGGACGCAGCGAATCGGGAGCGGTCCTCGAGGCAAGTCACCGCGCGCTCGGCGCGCTCGACGTCGACGTCGGCGAGCACGAGCTGGGCGAAAAACCCGCGCCGCTGGGCGATCGACGCGATCGCGGCTCCGACGCCGCCGGCACCAACGACCAGGATCCGCACGGATCGACGGTACCAGCCGTCGCGTGCGGGTTGGCGCTATGGTGCGCCGGGATGGGCGCGGGAACAGCGTGAACGCCGGGTACGCGGCGCGCTATCCGGAAGCGGGGCTCGCGACACCGCACTACCTCGCGTCAGCCGCCGGCGCAGCCGTACTCGCCCGCGGCGGGAACGCCGTGGACGCGATCGTCGCCGCGAACCTCGCACTGGGGGTCGTGGCCCCGTACTACTGCGGCTACGGCGGTGACCTCTTCGCGATCGTATGGGACGGCGAGCTCCAAGGCTACCTGGGCTCGGGCCGGTCGCCGGCCGCGGCGACGCTCGACGCGGTGCAGGCCCGCCTCGATGCCGACGCGATCCTGCTGGGACCACACGCGGTGACCGTGCCCGGCGCAGTGTCGGGATGGTTTGCCCTCCTGGAGCGCTGGGGTACGCGCAGCTTCGGGGAGCTCGCTCGCGACGCGATCCGATACGCGCGCGAGGGGTTCGAGCTGAGTCCGATCGGAGGTGGCGCCTGCGAGCTGTACGCGCCCCTGTACTCGGCCTTCGACGACTGGCAGGCCGTCTACGGATCGGCGCGCCAGGGCGAGGTCCTGCGTCAGCCGGCGCTCGCCCGGCTCATCGAGCGCCTCGCGACCGACGGCCCGGCCGGCTACTACACCGGTCCGGTGGCCGAAGCGATCGCAGCTGCGGTGCAACGGTGCGGCGGGCTGCTCGAGCCGTCGGACCTCGCCGCGCACGAAGGGGAGTGGTGCACTCCGATGCGGGCCCACTACCGCGACGTGGAGGTAGCTGAGCTGCCGCCACCTACCCAGGGCGTCAGCGTCCTCGAGATCTTCGGGATCCTCGACGGCTTCGACCTGTCGTCGCTCGACCCGGTCACGCGCACGCACGTGGTGATCGAGGCCGTGAAGCTCGGCTTGCGCGACCGCGACGACCACGTCACCGATCCCGCGCACATGGCCCTCCCGCCGGAGGCATTGCTCGACCACTCCTGGATCACCGCTCGCCGCGGCGAGATCGACCTCGTCCGCGCCGGTGACCCACGGCACGCGGTCACCCAGCGCGGCGGCACCGCGTACCTGTGCGCGGCCGACCGCAACGGGCTTCTGGTCAGTCTCATCCAGTCGAACTTTCTCGCGTTCGGCTCCGGAATGCACGTGCCGGAGTGGGGGATCAACCTCAACAACCGCGGCGCGTCGTTTTCGCTCGACTCGGCGCGGGTCAACGTGATGGCGCCGTCGAAGCGCCCGATGCACACGCTCATCCCCGCGATGGTCCTGCGCGACGATTCGCCGAGCCTCGTGTTCGGGACGATGGGGGGCGATGCCCAGGCCCAGGTGCACGCCCAGGTGCTCACGTCGGTGATCGACGATGGCGTCGACCCGCAGGCCGCGATCGACGCACCGCGTTGGAGCGTCGACGTGGACACGTGGCGGCTCCGGACCGAGACGCGCATGGCCCCGGAGATCCTCACTGGCCTGGCCGACCGCGGGCACCGGGTGATCGGGACGACCCGCTACGACACCGGCATGGGTCATGCCCACGCCATCGCAATCGGCGCGGCGGGCTACGCGGTCGCGACCGACCCGCGTGCCGAGGGGGCCGCGGTCGGCCGGTAGCATCGCGAGGATGGACCGCGCCGCCGACCGCCTCACAGTCGCCGCCGTGCGCGCCGCCCTCGCCGAGCACGGCTATCTCGCCGACGAGGGGCTGACCACGGCGATCTTCCTGGCCATCGAGCTCGCGCGCCCGCTGCTGCTCGAGGGCGAGGCGGGCGTCGGCAAGACCGAGGTGGCGAAGGTGCTTGCCCGGTGGACCGGTGGCGAGCTCGTGCGGCTCCAGTGCTACGAGGGCATCGACGCGTCGCAGGCCGTGTACGAGTGGGACTACTCGCGCCAGCTCCTGCACCTGCGCGCGGTGGAGGCCGCGCATGCCGAGGTCGTCGAGGACGAGCTCTACTCGGAGCGCTTCCTCGTGCGCCGTCCGCTGCTGCGCGCCATCGACCACCACGACCCGGTCGCACCGGTGCTGTTGGTCGACGAGGTCGACCGCGCCGACGACGAGTTCGAGGCGTTCCTGCTCGAGATCCTTTCCGACTACACGGTCACGATCCCCGAGCTCGGCCGCTTCGAGGCGATGGTGCCGCCTTTCGTGGTGTTGACGTCCAATCGCACCCGAGACGTGCACGACGCGCTCAAGCGCCGGTGTCTCTACCACTGGATCGACCACCCCGACTTCGAGCGCGAGCTCGCGATCCTGCGACTCAAGGCACCGGAGGCCGGGGAGACGCTTACCCGTGAGGTCGCGACTGCCGCGGAGGTCATGCGCGGCCTCGAGCTCTACAAGCCACCGGGCGTCGCCGAGACGATCGACTGGGCGAACGCCCTGACCCGGCTCGGTAGCGACCACCTCGACGCGGCCACCGTGCTCGCCACGCTGGGCTCGGTCCTCAAATACCGCGAAGACGTCGAGCGGGTGTACGCGCATGGTGTCGAGTCCCTGGTGGCCGGCCGGTGAGCCTGGCCGCGCCCACGGGCGGCGCGGCGGTCGTGGGTTTCGTTCGCGCGCTGCGGGCCGAAGGGATGGAGGTGTCGGCCGACTCGACGGTCCTGTTCGCCCGAGCGCTCGCGGCGGTGGGCGTGGCCCGGCGCGCCGACCTCTACTGGGCAGGCCGCGCCACGCTGGTGCACCGACCCGAAGACGTCGCGATCTTCGAGCGCGTGTTCGAGGCCTGCTTCGACGGCGGGGCCCGAGCGGTGCCGGTTCCGGCAGTCACGCCCGAGGGCACCCTCGGCCTCGACCTACCCGGCGGCGACGACGCCTCGGGCGAACTGGAGGCACTTCCGGTGGTGCAGGTCCGCTACAGCCGCGCGGAGGTGCTGCGCGCGCGCGACTTCGCCACCTACAGCGCGGCCGAGCACGCCGAGGCGCGCCGCCTCATGGCCGACGTGCGGCTGGCCGGAGCGCTCCGCCGCTCGCGGCGCACGCGCGCGTCGCGGGGTCACCGGGGTCGCCCTGACCTGCGGGCCATCGTGCGGCGCTCGCTGAGGGCCGGAGGCGAACCGGTGCGGCGATCCTTCCGCCGACCGGCGACAACGCCCCGCCGGGTCGTGCTGCTCTGCGACGTGAGCGGCTCGATGGAGGTCTATGCGCGGGCGCTCGTGCGGTTCCTGCACGTCGCCGTCGTCGCGCGGGGCCGGGTCGAGGCGTTCGCGCTCGGGACGCGCCTCACGCGCATCACCCGCGAGCTGTCGAGCCGTGACCCCGATGTCGCCGTGGCCGCCGCCGCGCGCCGGGTCGTCGACTGGTCGGGCGGGACGCGTCTCGGAGACGCCCTGCGCGCGTTCAACGACGAATGGGGTGTGCGCGGGATGGCGCGCGGCGCCGTCGTCGTGGTTGTCTCCGACGGCTGGGATCGAGGCGACCCGGAGCTGCTCGCGGCGCAGATGGCGCGACTGGCCCGCGTCGCCCACCGAGTGGTTTGGGTGAACCCGTTGAAAGCCTCGGAGGGCTACGAACCGCTCGCGGCGGGCATGGCCGCGGCACTCCCGTACGTCGACGAGTTCGTCGAGGGTCACTCGCTGGCCTCGCTCGAGGTGCTGGCCGAGGTGGTGGCCCGATGAAGGAGATCCTTGCCGAGGTCGACCGCTGGCGGGCGGCCGGGCACCGGATCGCGATCGCGCGGGTCGTGGCTGTCGAGGGGTCGGGGCCGCGCGACCCGGGCGCCACGATGGCGGTGAACGACGCCGGTGAGGTGGCTGGATCGGTGTCGGGGGGCTGTGTCGAGGGGGCCGTGGTCGAGGAGGCGCTCGCGGTGTTGCGCGGCGAGCACCCGCGCGCTGTGGTGACGTTCGGGTACTCCGACGACGAGGCGTTTGCCGTCGGCCTCACATGCGGTGGCACCGTGCACCTGTTCGTCGAACCACTCGACTGGTAGGTGGCGATGGCGTCGACGACCCCGGTGTTCGACGCGCTGCGCAGCGCGCTCGACGACGCCCGACCGGTCGCGTTCGCGACTGTGATCGAGGGACCGCACACGGGGGCGAAGCTCCTGGTGGAGCCGGACCGGGAGCCGCTGGGCTCGCTCGGGGATCCCGATCTCGACCGGGTCGTCGCCCGCGACGCGCTCGGGGAGCTGGAGTCCGGGCTCACCACCACCCGCCACTACGGCGAACACGGCGAGGCGCGCGAACGCACCGTGGGGGTCTTCGTGGAGTCGTTCGCGCCCCCGCCGCGGATGGTCATCTTCGGCGCGGTCGACTTTACCGCCGCGCTCGCGACGGCCGGCAAGCTGCTCGGCTACCACGTCACGGTCTGCGACGCGCGGGGCGTGTTCGCGACGCCACTGCGGTTCCCGATGGCTGACCTCGTGGTGAACGAGTGGCCCGACCGGCATCTCGCGGAGATCGGTCATCGGCTCGGGGGTCGCGACGCGGTGTGCGTACTCACCCACGACCACAAGTTCGACGTGCCCGCGATCGTCGCCGCGCTCGCCACCGACGTCGGGTACCTCGGGGCGATGGGCTCGCGCCGCACCCACGCGGCGCGGGTTTGGAGGCTCCGAGAGGCGGGTGTCGGGGATACCGGCCTGGCGCGGGTGATGGCGCCGATCGGGCTCGACATCGGCTCGCGCACGCCGGAAGAGGCCGCAATTTCGGTGTGTGCGGAGATCATCGCCCTGCGCACCGGCCGCACGGCCGTGCCCTCGCTGCGCGACGGCACGGGTCCTATTCACCAGTAGCAGGCGCAACGCGGGGAGGACAGAGGTGGATCTCGGCATCGGGGGGCGCCGCGCCGCCGTGGCCGCCGCGTCGCGCGGGCTCGGCTTCGCGGCGGCGGAGGCATTGGCGCGCGAGGGCGCACGGGTGGCGATCTGCGGGCGAGACCGGGTCGGGATCGAGGAAGCCGCCGCGCGGATCGGTCGGGACGTCGTCGGGATCGTCGCCGACGTGTCGGACGCCGCGGGTGGCGCGCGCTTCACACACGAAGCACGCGGAGCACTCGGCGGCGTCGACATCCTGGTCGCCAACAGCGGCGGGCCACCCGCCGGCGACTTCGCCGCGATCACCGACGTCGACGCCTACGCGCGGGCCTTTGAGCTCAGCTGCATGTCGACGATTGCGATGTGCCAGGAGGTCGTGCCGGGGAGGTGCGCCAGAGGGTGGGGGAGGGTGGTCGCGATCACGTCGATCGCGGTCCGCCAGCCGATCCCCACGCTGATCCTCTCCAACACCGCGCGCGCCGGGCTCACCGGCTTCCTCAAGACGCTGGCACGAGAGGTCGCCGCGGAGGGGGTCACCGTCAACAGCGTGCAGCCCGGCTTCCACGCGACCGAGCGCATCGCCGAGCTGCACGGAAACGACACTGCTGCGCTCGCGGCCACCGTCCCGGCTCGCCGCATCGGCGACCCGGCCGACTTCGGGGCTGTTGTCGCCTTCTGCTGCTCGGAGGCAGCGGGCTATCTCACTGGAACTGCGATCCCCGTCGACGGCGGGGCCTACGGAGGTCTCCAATGATCCGCCACGTCTCCCTGCTGACCTGGAAGCCCGACACGAGCGCCGATGCGGTCGCGGCCGTCACCGCCGCGCTGTCGGCGCTGCCCGCCGAGATCCCGGAGCTGGTCGACTACCGGGTCGGCCCCGACCTGGGCATCGACCCGGCCAACGCGTCGTTCGCCGTGATCGGGGAGTTCGCGTCGCCGGCCGACTACGCCACCTACCGGGACCACCCGGCGCACCGTACAGCCGCCGAGCGCCACATCCTGCCGATCCTCGCCGCCCGCACCGCGCTGCAATACGAGATCTGAACCCGTCCGGAAGGCAGCGGAAGGTTGGGAGTCCGGGCCGCTCAGCGAGAAGCGTAGGGTGGGGGCATGACGGTTCCCGACATCGCGCACGACCGCGGCGTCTGGACCATCCCGAACGCGATCTCGCTCGGACGCCTGGCGTGCGTGCCGCTGTTCCTCTGGCTGCTCCTCGGCGAGGACCGACTGGTCGCCGCCGGGATCCTGCTCGCGGTGCTGGGCGCGACCGACTGGGTCGACGGCTACATCGCGCGACGCTTCGACCAGGGCAGCGAGGTGGGCAAGGTGCTCGACCCGGTTGCCGATCGGGTGCTGCTGATCGCGGGTGCTCTGGCACTGCTCGTCGACGGTAGCGTGCCGGTGTGGGTCGGGCTCCTCGTGCTCAACCGGGAGGCCGTGATCAGCATCGCGTCGCTGGCGCTGGCATGGGCCGGGGCACGGCGGATCGACGTGCAGTGGGTGGGCAAGGCCGGGACGCTCGCGCTGATGTTCGCCCTGCCCGGCTTCCTGCTTCTCGATGCCCTCGAGCCGTCGCTGCTGCGCGACTTGATCTGGGTGGCCACCTGGCTGTTCGCCATCGGAGGCCTCGCGCTCAGCTACTACGCCGCGATGAGGTACGTGCCACTCGCGCGGCAAGCGCTACGGGACCGCAAGGAGGCGCACGTATGAAGGCGGTGATCCTCGCGGGCGGCGAAGGCACCCGTCTGCGTCCGCTCACGAGCAACCAACCGAAGCCGATGATGCCGATCGCGAACCGTCCGATGATGGAGCACGTCGTCCGGCTACTCGCCGATCACGGCTTCGACGACGTCGTGGTCACCGTCGCGTTCCTCGCCAACCAGATCCGAACGTACTTCGGTGACGGCAGCGACTTCGGGGTGCGCATGCGATACGCGACCGAGGACTCGCCGCTCGGCACCGCGGGCTCCGTGTGCAACGCCGCGACCGAGCTCGACGAGACCTTCCTGGTGATCTCCGGCGACGTGGTCACCGACCTCGATCTGGGAGCGTTCGTGAAAGCGCACCGGGCCGCGGGGGCGTTCGGATCGATCGCGCTGAAGCGGGTGGAAGACCCGGTCGAGTTCGGGATCGTCATCACGCACGACGACGGCTCGATCGAGCGCTTCCTCGAGAAGCCCACTTGGGGTCAGGTGTTCTCCGACACGATCAACACGGGCATCTACGTACTCGAGCCCGAGGTCTTCGACTTCATCCCCAAGGGCGAGGTGGTCGACTTCTCGGGCGACGTGTTCCCCGCGGTGCTGCGGCGGGGCAAGCCGCTGTTCGGCTACGTGGCGGAGGGCTACTGGGAGGACGTCGGCACTCTCGACGCGTATTTGCGGGCGCACCAGGACATCCTCGACGGCAAGGTGCACGTGGAGATCGACGGCTTCATGCTGCGTGAAGGTGTATGGCTGGGTGAAGGTGCCGAGGTGGACCCCGACGCGCAGATCGACGGCCCCGCGATCATCGGGGCGAACTGTCGGATCGAGGCCGGCGTGCACGCGCGTGAGTACACGGTGCTCGGTGCCGACACCGTGGTGAAGCACGACGCGTCGATCGTCCGGTCCGTCGTTCACGACCACGCGTACATCGGCCCGGCAGTGCGCCTGCGTGGTTCGTTGATAGGGCGCTCCTCCGACCTGCGCAGCCACGCGGCGGTCGAGGAGGGTGCGGTGCTGGGCGACGAGTGCTTCGTCGGCGAGCACGCCGTCATCAACCCGGGCGTGAAGGTGTACCCGTTCAAGACGGTGGAGGCCGGTGCTGTCGTCACGAGCTCCATCGTGTGGGAGAGCCGCGGCGCACGCACGATCTTCGGCCGCCGCGGAGTTGCCGGGCTTGCCAACGTCGATATCACCTCCGAGGTCGCCACCCGGCTCGCCCAGGCTTACGGGACCTCACTCAAGAAGGGTGCCGTGGTGACCACGAGCCGCGACACGAGCCGCGCGGCGCGCGCCCTGAAACGGTCGATCATCGGCGCGCTGAACTTGTCGGGGGTCAACGTGGAGGACGTGGAGCTCGCGACCGTTCCCCTGACCCGGTTCCAGGTGCGCAACTCGATGGCTGACGGCGGCATCACGGTGCGCCTCGCGCCCGACGATCCCAGCAGTGTGGAGATCCGGATCCTCGACAAGGGTGGTCGGGATCTCGACGAGGCCGCGCAGCGCAAGATCGAGCGGCTCCTCGCCCGTGAGGACTTCCGCCGAGGCTTCGCCGGCGACATCGGCGACATCGTGTTCCCGCCGCGGGCGCTCGAGTACTACACGGCCGGCCTGCAGAAGAGCGTCGACCAGGTCCGGCTGCAGGATCGCGGCTTCAAGGTGGTTGTCGACTACTCGTACGGCGCCGCGTCGCTCTCGATGCCGGCGGTGCTCGCCAAGCTCGGCGCCGACGTCCTCGCCGTGAACCCGTTCGCTGCCACCCGGCCGCCGTCGGAGGGTCCCGCGCGGCGCGTGGCGGAGGTCGCACGCATCGGCGACCTGGTGCGGGCGTCGGCGAGCGACCTCGGGATGGTGTTCGATCCCGACGGCGAGACCGGGACGCTCGTCGACGACGCCGGGCACGCGCTCGAGCCGGTGCCGGCGCTGCTGGCGGTGCTGACCCTGGTGACCGAGGCGATGCCGGGGGCCCGCGTCGCGCTGCCGGTCTCGGTCACGACCGAGGCGCAGCGCATCGCGGAGGCCAACGGCGCCGAGGTGGTCTGGACGAAGATCTCCACCGCGCACCTCATGGAGGTTGCGTCGACCGGTGAAATACAGTTCGCCGCGTCGCCCGACGGCGGCTTCATCTGGCCCCGCTTCCTCCCCGCGTTCGACACCGCGGCCACGCTCGTGCACCTGCTCGACCTGCTAGCGATCACGGGGCGGCGGCTCTCCGAGGTCGTCGCCGGGCTGCCCACCGTGCACCAGGCCCACGAGATGGTGCCGACCCCGTGGGAGCGCAAGGGAGCGGTGATGCGGGAGATGGTGGAGCGGGCGAAGGGTCGCGACACGGTGCTGGTGGACGGGGTGAAGATCCTCCACGAGGGTGGGTGGGTGCTGGTCCTGCCCGACCCCGAGGACCCGGGTGTGCACGTCTGGGCCGAGGCCCAGACCGACCACGAGGCCGCAGGGCTCGCGGCCGAGTACGCCCGCCGCATCCGCGAGATCGTCTGAGGTCCTCTGACCCGGTTCCTCGGGCGATAGCCTCCGGCCCGACCGGACGGACCTACATCGAGGAGTCGAACCCAGGTGGAGCTTCCCGGGGAGCTGCGGTACTCGAGCGAGCACGAGTGGGTGCGGATCGAGGAGGGGCGGGCGGTGATCGGGATCACCGACTTCGCCCAGGACGCGCTGGGCGACGTGGTCTACGTGCAGCTCCCCGACGTCGGCCTCGACGTGGTCGCGGACTCGTCGATCGCGGAGATCGAGTCGACCAAGTCGGTCTCGGAGGTGTACTCGCCGGTCACGGGAAAGGTCGTGGAGGTCAACCGCGGGCTCGAGGACGCCCCCGAGCAGGTGAACATCGACCCCTACGGGGCCGGCTGGATCTTCGTGGTGGAGCTGGCCGACCCGGGCGAGGTCGACGGCCTGATGGACGCCCCGGCCTACCGCACCCTCGTCGAGTCCTGACCGAACTCTCGACCTCGGGTTCAGGTGTAGCCTGAAGTCATGGTCTGCGGCCGCTGCGGCCACCGCAACGACGAGGGAGCGAGGTTCTGCTCCTCTTGCGGTTCGCCCCTCACGTCGGCCGACGAGACGACGGCCGGGCACCCGGTCGAGGCGCGAGACGAGACCGGCGAGCTGGAGGTGGGCGAGCTCGCGCCGGGCACCGCGCTGCTCGTGGTCGAACGGGGCCCCAACGCGGGCAGCACCTACCTCCTCGACACCGACAGCGTGGCAGTCGGTCGGCACCCCGACTCCGAGGTCTTTCTCGACGACATCACCGTGTCGCGGCGCCACTGCGTGATCGAGCGGACCGTCGAGGGCTTCACGATCTGCGACGTCGGCTCGCTCAACGGCACCTACGTCAACCGCCGCCGGGTCGAGGAGGCCCCGCTCGCCGACGGTGACGCCGTCGTCGTCGGCCGGTTCCACCTCGCGTTCCGCAGCGAGGCCTGAGCGGTGGCCGTCCAGCCCACCGAGCACGTCTCCATCGGCGAGGTGCTCGCCGCGTTGCGCGACGAGTTCTCCGACATCACGATCTCGAAGATCCGCTTCCTCGAGAGCCAGGGCCTCATCGACCCCGAGCGCACCCCCTCGGGCTACCGGAAGTTCTACCCGGCCGACGTGGCCCGCCTTCGCTGGATCCTCTTCCAGCAGAAAGAGCACTTCCTCCCGCTGAAGGTCATCAAGACCCGCCTCGATGAGGCGCCACCGGGCGAGCTGCCCCACGATCCCGACGAGGAGCCGTCCCCGCCGGCGCGCAAGACGGAGCGATCCCGGAAGCCCGCACGGGACCCGAAGCCCGAGCGGGACGCGCCGGCCGAGCGGCGCACACCGGCAGCCACCGGCAGCACGAAAGCGAGGTCGCGCAAGGCGAGCGTGGAGGCGCCGAAGCTCCCGCTCGACGACGAGGCCGAGGACGACCTCGCGGCATCGGTCAGCGGTGCGAGCTTCACCCGCGGTGAGCTCGCCACGGCGGCGGGGGTCACCGACGCGCAACTCGCCGAGATGGAGGGCTACGGCCTCCTGCACCCGGCGGCCGGCAGCGGCAATCGGGTTCTCTTCGACGAGGAGTCGCTCACGATCGCGAAGCTCGCGGCGGCGTTCGCGGCGCACGGCATCGACGCTCGCCACCTGCGCATGTACAGGCACTTCGCGGAGCGGGAGGCGGGCCTGTTCGGGCAGGTGATCCAGCCGGTGATGCGCCAGCGCAACCCCGAGGCGCGCACCCGGGCGCGCGACGACCTCGTCGAGCTCGCCCGCCTCGGCCGCGCGATGCGCGCCGCGTTCCTGCGCGAGACCGCATCCGAGCTCCTCGCCGACTGACGGTGGCGCCACCCGTCACGCTGCTGACCCGGGACGACCTCGCGGCCACGACCGCCCGACTCGGCGCCGAGATCGCGGCGGACCATCCCGACGGCGTCGTGCTGGTCGGCATCCTGAAGGGCGCGCTCGTGTTCCTCGCCGACCTGGTTCGGGCCGTGCACGGCGTGGAGGTGCTGGTCGACTTCATGGCGATCTCCCGGTATGCACCTGACAGCGGGCGGGTCCGGGTGGTGCTCGACCTGGGCCTCGACCTCACCGGGCGCGACGTGGTGATCGTGGAGGATCTCGTCGACACGGGGCTCACCGCGACCTTCCTGCGGGGCCGGATCGAGGCGCTGGGGCCGCGACGGGTGTCGCTGTGCACGTTGCTCGACCGCACCGTGCGCCGCATCGTCCCCGTCGCGGTCGAGTATCGGGGCGCCGAGATCCCCGACGTCTACGCGGTGGGCTACGGGCTCCACACGGCCGACCTCTACCGGAACCTCGACGCCGTCTACGCGGTCGACCCGGCCCCGCTGCGCACCGATCCCGCGGTCTATGTCGCCGCCCTGTACGGAGCGGTCCGGCCGTGATCGGCTCACCGGTTCGGCCCGACACCGGGTATAACGTCGGGCGAGCAACGGAGGCGTGCCCGTGATCCGCGTGTCGCTCGTGGGAGTGCGAGTCGAGGTCCCGTCGAACCAGCCGATCGTCCTGCTGCGCGAGGAGGAGGGCGGTCGTTACCTGCCGATCTTCATCGGGCCACCCGAGGCCACCGCCATCGTCTACGCCCTACAGGGCATAGACACGCCCCGGCCGATGACCCATGACCTGGTCAAGACCGTGCTCGACGACCTGTCGGTCCGGCTGGCCCAGGTCGTGATCACTCGCCTCGAGGCCGGCACTTTCTTCGCGGAGCTGGAGCTGGAGCGGGCCGAGGGGACCCTGCGGATCTCGTCGCGTCCGTCCGACGCGATCGCGCTCGCGGTCCGCTACGAGGAGCCGGTGCCGATCTTCGTCGAGGAGGACGTGCTCGAGGAAGCAGGGGTGGTCTTCGAGGCGGAGGAGGACGAGGAGGCGATCAAGCAGTTTCGCGAGTTCCTCGAACAAATCAGCCCCGAAGACTTCGAGTGACCCGGGCCCGGACCGGTCGCGTGGCCATGGACGCCCGTCAGCGTGTGCGCGTGGGCCTGTTGCTGGCCGTGGGCGTCTTCGCGCTCGGCACCCTGTGGTACTGGCTCGTCGAGGACTTCGGTGCCGTCGACGCGCTGTACCAGACGATCACCACGGTCTCCACGGTGGGCTTCGGGGAGGTCGAGCCGCTCGGCACCCGGGGCAAGCTCTTCACGATCGTGCTCATCTTCCTCGGCGTAGGCGTCGTGCTCTACACGATCGCATCGCTGGCCGAGGAGCTCCTCGAGCACCAGTTCGGACGGTTGGGAAGGTGGCGGATGGATCGCAAGATCGACGCGCTGGCGAATCACGTCGTGCTCTGCGGCTACGGCCGGGTCGGTCGTGGCGTCGTGCCCCTCGTCGACCGCGACGGGTTGGTGATCGTCGACGTCGACCCGGAGCGCACCGCGCGTGCCGAAGAGGCCGGGCTGCTCACCGTGCTGGGCGACTCGACCGAGGACGCGGCGCTGCTCCAGGCCGGGATCGACCGGGCCGCGATCCTGGTCGTGTGCCTGGCCTCCGACGCCGATGCGATCTCCACGGTGCTGAGCGCACGGGAGCTCAACTCGGGTCTGCGGATCGTGGCGAGGGCCAACGCCGCGAGCAGCGAGCCCAAGCTGCGCCGTGCCGGTGTCGACCACGTCGTGAACCCGCTCGCGCTCGGGGCCCGGCGGCTCGCGACGTTCGCGACCCAGCCGGCCGTGGCCGACTTCATGGACGTGGTCGCCCCCGACGGGCCGGTCGAGTTCCGCCTCGAGGAGCTGCTGGTGCCCGTCGGCTCCGCCGTGGCCGGCAGCACGCTGGGGGAGGTCGCCCTGCGGGAGACGACCGGTGCCCTGCTGCTCGCGGTGCGCGAGCCCGGCGGGGCCTTCGAGAACAACCCGGGCCCGAACACGCCCCTGCCGGAAGGGGCGACGGTCATCGCGATCGGCACCGAGACCCAGCTGGAGGCCCTGGCCCAGCGTCTCGGGGCCCGCTGACCGACCACCCGGCCGGCCCCGCCCTGGGCCGGGCGGCCCGGTTGACGCCGCGGGGGCCCGGGGGTAGCGTCGACACTCCCGTAACTACGCCGCTGTGACTTCGGCGCCGGGACGGGCGGAGGAACCGGCGAGAAGACGGGCCGGAAACCGGCCGGAAGAGAGGTCACTTCCCCGTGGCAGCGCAGCAGATCCCACCCGTCGAGAAGGTCGACAAGATCGAGCAAGGTGTCCTCACGGGCGCGGCGGACGGCGCGGTCGCCTGGCAGGAGGTCGGTTACAGCGGCCCGCAGGTCTGCAAGATCGTGGGCATCAGCTACCGCCAGCTCGACTACTGGGCCCGCACCGACCTCTGGCGCCCGTCGCTGGCCGACGCCAACGGCTCGGGTACGCAGCGCCGGTACTCGTATCGCGATCTCGTCGCGCTGAAGGTGATCAAGAGCATGCTCGACGCGGGTCTGTCGCTGCAGTCCGCGCGCAAGGCGCTCGACTACCTCAGGGAGCACCTGGCCGAGGACCTCGCGTCGGCGAGCCTCGTGATCGAGGGCAACCGGTCGGTCATGGCCCACACCGGCGACGCGATC
>VGBT01000047.1 GCA_016870395.1 Actinomycetota bacterium
GCCCCAAAGCAAGCGCCGTGATCAGACGCGGCGCTCACTTCGAGCGTCCCGATCGGTGCTGCTGGAGCCCCAGCAGAACGCGACAGAGGAGCCCGAGGGTGAACCCGGGCCCCTCCGCGCTCGTCCGGAGGTCACCGGCCAACCCGGAGTGCGCGCAGCGATCAGACGCGCGGCCGGGGAACCACCTACAAACGGAGCATCCGCGCCGCGTTCGCGTTAGTGATCCGGGCGCCGACTCGCCGGTAGGCGAAGAAGTCAGCGGTGCCGATCGGACGGCGGTTGGCACCCTTGACGAGCGGCTCGCCGAGCACGGTCACGCCGACCCGGTCGACAACTCTGAAGCCATGCCTGAAGTCGCCGAGCACGGCAAGGTGGTCATTCGACCCTGACACCTGCGAGCCCAGGGTTCGTGAACGTCGTCAGGGAACGCGGAACGCGAAGCTGACGGCCGTCCCGCCGTAGTCCGAAACGTCGCCAGTGAATGCGGGCCCACCCCGACAGGGTCGCAGGTCCCCATGTGGGACACGCGTCGCAGTCGCGTGTTAGGCGCCGATGGCGTGGTAGCCCCCGTCGACGTGGAGCATCTCTCCGGTGGTGGCGGGAAACCAGTCAGAGAGCAGCGCGACGACGGCCCGCGCCGCGGGCTCGGTGTCGCGGATGTCCCAGCCGAGTGGCGCCCGATCGGCCCACACGGTCTCGAAGTGCTCGAAGCCGGGGATGCTGCGCGCCGCGAGCGTGCGTAGCGGGCCGGCCGACACCAGGTTGACGCGGATGCTGTGGGGGCCGAGCTCGCGCGCCAGGTAGCGCGCGGTTGACTCGAACGCGGCCTTCGCCACGCCCATCCAGTCGTACACCGGCCACGCGTGGTGCTGATTGTCGAAGTCGAGGCCGACAACGGCTCCGCCTTCAACCATCAGCGGCAGCGCGGCGACCGCGAGGGCCTTCAGCGAGTACGCCGAGACCTGCATCGCGATCGCAACGTCCTCCCACGGTGCGTCGAGAAAGCCACCGCCCAGGCACGACTCGGGAGCGAAGCCGATCGCGTGGACCACGCCGTCGAGGCGGCCCCCGACGCGCTCGGCCAGCGCGTCGAGGTCCTCGGCCGAGCTCGCGTCGAGCTGCACGATCGTCGGCTCGGTCGGGAGCTTTCGTACGGTGCGCTGGGTGAGGCTCATCACCCGGCCGAACGACGACAGCACTACCTCGGCGCCCTGCTCCTGGGCGATGCGGGCGACACTGAAGGCGATCGACGCGTCGTTCAGGACGCCGGTCACCAGCACACGCTTGCCTTCGAGCAGCATCGGGCCTCCGGTGAGGGTGAGGGAGTGCTCAGTCTGCGGGGACGACCACGAGTGTCGCGTTGTGACCACCGAACCCGAACGAGTTCGAGAGGGTCGCACCACACTCGATCGTGCGGGGGTTCCCGTGCACCACGTCGAGCGGCGCGACGTCGTCGGCGATGCCCTCGTGGTTCGCGGTGGGCGGCACGACGCCGTCGCGCGCGCTCAGCAGCGAGACGATCGCCTCGAACGCGCCCGCGGCGCCGACGAGGTGACCGGTGACGCCCTTCACGGAGGTGACCGGCGGTGCGGCGTCGCCGAAGACTTTGCGAATGGCGGCCGCTTCGGCTGCGTCGTTGAGCTGCGTCGCGGTGCCATGGGCGTTGATGTGGCTGATGTCGGCGGCCCCGAGACCTGCGTCGTCGAGCGCGGCCTGCATGCACGCGGCCGCGCCGGCGCCGCCCTCGGCCGGTGCGGTGATGTGGAACGCATCGGAGTTGGTGCCATAGCCCGCGAGCTCGCCGTAGGCGCGCGCGCCGCGGGCTCGAGCGCGGTCGGCCCGCTCGAGCACGACGAACGCTGCGCCTTCGCCCATGACGAACCCGTCGCGGTCGGCATCGAACGGACGTGAGGCGCGAGCGGGGTCGTCGTTGCGCTTACTGAGGGCGCCCATGCGGGCGAACGCGGCGAACGCCGGTGGGGTGAGCGCACACTCGGTACCGCCGGCAATAGCCACGTCAGCGGAACCGTCACGGATGAGGCGGGTCGCCTCGCCGATCGCGTTGGCGCCGGCCGCGCACGCCGTGGCGATGCAGAGGTTGGGGCCGGTGTAGCCGAAGTGGATCGCGATGATCCCGGCAGTGGCGTTGGGCATCATCATCGGAACGAAGAAGGGGCTGACGCGCTCGGGCCCACGGTCGAGGAACAGGCGCACCTGCTCCTCGAGGGTGACGAGCCCGCCGATGCCGGTGCCGGCAATCACCGCGCAGCGCGCCGGATCGGCGCCGATCTCACCCGCGTCGGCGATGGCATCCGCGGCCGCGGCGAAGCCGAGCTGCGCGCTGCGGTCGACCCTCCGACTCTCCTTTGGGCCGAGGTAGGGCACCGGGTCCCAGTCGCACACCTCGCAGCCGAAGCGGATCGGCAGCTCGGACGGGTCGAAGCGCGTAATCGGACCGGCCACGGAACGCCCCGCGAGCAGCACCGCCCAGGCCTCGGCCACCGTCGAGCCAGCCGGGACCTTCACGCCTAGCCCCGTGACGACGACCCTGGGCCGCCCGCGCTCGTCGACCGCGTCGCTCATCGATCAGCTCTTCGCGACGGCGGCCTTCGCGAGCACGAGGTCGACCGCATCGCCGACGGTCGCGACGCCCTCGAGGTCCTCCTCTGGGATCGACACGTCGAAACGTTCCTCGAGCCCCATCACGAGCTCGACCAAATCGAGCGAGTCGGCCTCGAGGTCCTCGGCGAAACGGGCGCCCTCGATGATTGCGTCGGGCTCCTTGGCGAGCACCTCTGCGGCGACCTCGCGGATGGCGGCGAGTGCCTCGTCACGCTCCATGCTGTGGGTTCTCCTTGTCGGCCTTGTGGAACAACGCTCGGGTGATCGCGTCGGGGCTCAGGCGCCCATGCCTAGACCGCCGTCCACCGGGATCATCGCACCCGTGACGTACCCGGCGCGATCCGAGCACAGGAAGGCGATCAAGGCGCCGCACTCCTCGGGAGTGCCCGGACGCCCGACGGGCACCAGGGCCGAAACGCCGTGCAGCCACTCCTCGCCCATCGCCTCGGTCATCGAGGTCACGATAGGCCCGGGGGCCACCACGTTGCAGGTGATCCCCCGGCCTCCGTACTCGCGGGCGACGGAGCGGCTGAGGCCGAGCAGGCCGGCCTTGGCGGCTGCGTAGTTGGCCTGGCCGGCCTGGCCCAGGTGCCCGGCGACCGACGCGACGTTGACGACGCGCCCGTATCGAGCCCGCATCATCTTGGGGAGGGCGCGCCGGATGGTGTGAAACGCGCCCGTGAGGTCGACGCGCAGCACCGTCTCCCAGTCGTCGTCGGACATGCGCACGACCAGGCCGTCGCGGGTCACGCCGGCGTTGTTCACGAGGAGCTCGACGGGGCCGAGCTCGGCTTCGATCACGTCGAACGCGGCGTCGACCGACGTCGCGTCGGCGACATCCGCGCGCACCGACAAGGGCATCCCGCCGACGGCGGCGATCGCGGCAACGGTCTCGTGCGCGCCGTCGGCGTCGCCCGACCAGCAGAAGCCGACGCGGTGGCCGGCCGCGGCGAGCGCGACCGCCGAGGCACGACCGATGCCGCGGGAGGCGCCCGTGACGAACGCCACGCGGGCCGAGCCGCTCTCGCCGCTCACGGATGGCCCCAGCGCAGCAGCGCGCTGGCCCAGGTCATCCCCGCGCCGAAGCCCGAGCAGAGCACCAGATCACCGTCGCGGATCCGGCCGTCGTCGGCCGCCTCGGCGAGCGCGAGCGGGATGGAGGCCGCCGAGGTGTTGCCGTATCGCTCGATGTTCACCACGGTGCGCTCCTCGGGGATCCCCAGCCGGTGCCGGGCCGCATCGATGATGCGCAGGTTGGCCTGGTGCGGCACGAACCAGTCGACCTCGGCCGCGGTGACGCCGGCGCCTTCGAGGGTCGCGGCCCCGGAGTCGACCACCGCGCGCACGGCCCGCCGGAACACCTCCTGGCCCTGCATGCGCAGCCAGTGCTCGCCGGCGGCGACCGTTTCGGGTGTCGTTGGCATGCGGCTGCCTCCCCCGCGGATCTCGAGCAGGCCCGTCGCGGAGCCGTCGCAGCCAAGGTCCCAGGCGAGCAGCCCGGGTGCGTCGGGTCGGTCGCTGCGGCCGAGCACCATCGCCGCGGCCGCGTCGCCGAAGAGAATGCAGGTGCCCCGGTCGGCGGGGTTCACGATCCGCGACAGCGTCTCGGCGCCGATGACGAGTACGTGCTCGAGGCCGCCGCCGGTGAGCATCGACGCCCCCGCGACAAGCGCGTAGACGAAGCCAGCGCAACCGGCGCCGAGGTCGAACGAGCCGCAGCGCACGCCGATGCCCTCGCCGACGAACGCGCCGGTGTGCGGGATCGGCTGTTCGGGCGTCGCGGTGGCCAGCACGAGAAGGTCGATGGCCTCGGGTGCGAGGCCGGCATACTTCACGGCCGTGGCACCGGCCTCGATCGCCAGTGAGGCGGTGGTCTGGTCGCGCGAGGCGACGCGCCGTTCGCGGATCCCGGTGCGCTCGACGATCCACGCATCGGTGGTGTCGACGCGCTGCTCCAGGTCGGCGTTGGTGAGCCGTCCGTCGGGCACGGCGCTCGCCCAGCCGGCGACGAATGCCCGAGTGTTCACGCGATCCCCTCCACGGCTTCGGGGGTGGCGACGCCGTGCACGTTCACCTCGGGCACCGTTCGCTTGGCGAGCGTCGCGAGCATCGAGCCGTGGCCGACCTCGAGGAACGTGTCGGTGCCGAGGCCGGTAAGCGTCGACTGCACGAGGCGCCAGCGCACCGGGACGGCGACGTGGTCGGCGCTGCGCGCGCGCCATCCCTCGGCATCTGCATACGCGGCGCCATCGTCGTTGGACACCACCGGAGCCCTCGGGGTTACGAGCTCGACGACAGACAGGCAGGCGCGCAGCTCGTCGACGGCGTCGCGCATGAGCGGGGTGTGGAACGCACCGCCGACGTTAAGCATCGTGGCACGGGGTACGCCGACCACCTTCGCGCGCGCCAGCGCCACGTCGAGGCCTTTCGGTGTTCCGGCAAGCACCACCTGTCCGGGGGCGTTGTCGTTCGCGACCCAGCATGCGTCCGGTGCCGCCGCGCAGGCTTCCTGCGCCTGGTCGAGAGTGGCGCCGAGCAGCGCGGCCATCCGACCGGGGTGCGCGTCGGCGGCGGCCTGGGTGCAGGCGGCCCGACGCGACGCGAAGCGCAGGCCGTCGTCGAACGAGAGCGTGCCCGAGGCGATGAGCGCGGTGACCTGGCCCAGTGAGTGACCGGCAAAGCCGACCGGCTCGATGCGGTTGCGTAGCGCCTCCCACGTGACGAGAGAAGTGCACAGCACCGCGAGCTGCGCGGCGCGGGTGGAGGCGAGCGCCGCCGTCGGCGCGTCGAGCAGGAGGGGCGCGAGTGGCTCGCCGAGCAGCGCCTCGGCCCGCTCGACGACCGACCAGGCGGGGTGGTCCCGCCAGGGGAGGCCCATGCCGGGTTGTTGGGTCCCCTGACCGGGGAAGACGATCGCGGCTCGCACGGTCGGGTCAGCCGGCCCGGGGCGGTACGGCTTTGCCGCCGGGTGGGTCGAGGCGAGGGTAAGAGCCCGTCGCGGCGCGCGGCGTCCGGGGGTGGTCGGGCCGGCTGTCGAGCTCAACGGCGACGTCCGAGGGGGCGTCACCGCCGAGGAGCCGCGCCTGGATCGCGGGCGGCAGCGCGGGCTCGTCGCGGACTCCTCGCCATGGCGCGACGACGATGCACGCGAGGGCTGCGATCGCGACGGCGACGATGATGATGACGGCCATCGGCATCTGCTGCCCGCCCGCTCCGCTCGGTGGGTGCCAGGGACTCGGTCCGGCAATCCGGCCCGCGCCGGAAACCTCCGCGGAGCCTACCCGCAGGTGACAACATTCCCGAAGCAGGCCCGGATGGCGGAATGGCAGACGCGGCGGACTCAAAATCCGCTGCCCGAAAGGGTGTGAGGGTTCAAATCCCTCTCCGGGCACCGAGCGGCAGGGTAGGAGCCCCGGCGCGTGGCGCATCGTCGCGTTGGTGTCGAGGTGGCGGACTTTCCGGAGACGGAACTCTGTATAAGATGGGCTTGCTTCTGATTTGGAGGTCCGGAAAGTGGCCAACCCCGTGCTTACCGGCAAGCGCTTCGGTGCCAGCGCCGAGGAGCTGCAGCCCGGCTGGGCCGCGCCCAGCCCGACCGGCGGCGCCGCCCCTCCCGAGGCGAGGCCAACCGTCCGGCTCATGAGTGCGAACGGGACCTTCGCCAAGGCATTCCTGCTCTGGGGCCTCCTGCTCGTCGGCGGTGCATACGGCTGGACGCAGACCAAGGTCCCCGCGGCGGGGGAGATCACCGTCCCGGGATGGACGTGGATAGCGCTCCTTGGCGCCCTCGGCCTCGCGATGCTCTGCGCGTTCGTCCCCCGAACGGCACCGGTCACGGCACCGCTCTACGCGCTGGCCGAGGGCGTGTTCATCGGCGTCATCTCACGCCTCTACGACGCGCAGTGGAACGGCATCGTGCTGCAGGCCGTTCTCGCGACCGTGGCCGTGTTTTTCGCGTGCCTGGTGCTCTATGTGAGCGGCGCGGTGAAGGTGTCGAACAAGTTCATCTTCGTGGTGTTCGCGGCAACCGCCGGGATTTTTCTCATGTACTTCGCGACGATGCTGCTGTCCGTGTTCGGTGTCGAGATGGCGTTCTGGCGGGAGCCGTCGGCGCTCGGGATCGCGATCAGCGTCGGCATTTGCATCGTGGCCTCGCTCAACCTCTTCGTTGACTTCGAGTTCATCCGCCGGATGGCGGTCGCTCGCCAGCCCAAGCAGATGGAGTGGTACGGCGCGTTCGGGCTCACGGTCACCCTGGTCTGGCTGTACCTCGAGATCCTGCGCCTTATCGGGCTCCTGCGCGACTGACCCGGACGCGACTTCCGGGCAGCAGTAGTTCGCCGGGGGCAAGTACGACTGCCGGGCAGTCGGGTGGGTTGACGGGTCGCGCGATCGTCAGATCTTGGCATCTGTCTGTGTCCGGGCCGCGTGCACGAAGCCGGCGATTCCGAAGCCGAGCAGCACCGCGGCGATGAAGCAGACCCACATCGCGAGCTGCGCCTCCTGACCGAGCTGCCAGAGACCACAGGTGGTGAGCAGGATGGAGCGCAGCGTTTCGCCGCGGAACGGCGTGTCGACTTGTCCCCTGAGCTTCGCATTCTCCAGATCGGCGCGAGACTCCGCGCTCATCTGGCTGTAGGTCTTGCCGCCCGCGATGCCGTCGAGGTGGAGCGCGATGAACTTGTTCGACTGGGTTCGCTATCGGATCCGCACTGAGAGCGCCTCTCGCATCAAACCCAGGAGGTGTAGAGGGTAGGCGGTTCCGCCGAACCGCACGCGACCCGTGGGGCTCCGGGTCAGCCGCGAATGCCGAGGCGCTTGGCGATGACCTCGTTCATGGGAGGCGCATGAGCGCTGTGCGGGAACGCGGAGCACGTGGGAACACTGGCGACCCAGACAAGCGAAAAGGGCAAGGTGTTCTCTCCAGCGCCCGGCTACCGGGGCAGGTCGGGGCGCGGGCGCCGGCGACTCCCACACCGGGGAGGGCGAGGGGGGTGTTCGGTGTCTCGGACTACCGGCCTGAGACTTCCTGGCGAGTGACGGCCACCTCGGGCGGCGCCGTCACCGCGAGCCGAACCTGTCGGCCGCGCACGTCGGCGACCTCCACAACGATCCTGGTGCCGTCGGGACAGCCCAGGGCACCCATGCGGCGGGGAGCCTGTGCTCGCCTAGCTGTACCACGCTTGGCGCAAGGTGCCGACGCTCAAGTCGTAGTACCAGACGTGGGGGACGCCCTCGTAGAGCGTGACCGCGTTGTCGAGCCCGACGTCGTTGGTGGTGCGTCCGTTGGTGCCGCCGTCGCCGTCGAGGGTCTCGAAGTACCAGTCGGCTGCTCCGGCGGGCGCGCCTGTCAGCGCGATGAGTGACGGGGCCCCGTTGAGTGGTCCAGTTGTCACGGGAGTGCTGGCTGGTTCTCGGTGGTCCAGTGCTCGGCGTACTCGGTGGGGGTGAGTCCGCCGAGGGACGAGTGGGGCCGGTAGGTGTTGTACTCGACGCGCCAGGCTTCGACCAGGACCTGGGCTTCGAGGAGCGTGCCGAACTCTTCGATGTTGAGCAGTTCGTCGCGGACGCGGCCGTTGGAGCTCTCGACGAAGGGGTTCTCCCACGGCGAGCCCGGCTCGATGTAGCTCGTGGCGGTCCCGGCGAGGCGGCACCAGTCGCGCAGGGTCCAGGCGATGAGCTCGGGACCGTTGTCCATCCTCAGGTGTTCGGGCGCGCCGCGTTCGGCGACGAGACCCTCGATGACCGCGACTACGTCGTCGGCGGTGCAGGTGCACCCGACCCGCATCGCGAGCGCTTCGCGGGTGTGCTCATCGACGATGTTCAACAGCTTCAACCTCCGACGATCGGCGGTCTCGTCGAACTGGAAATCCAGCGCCCAGACGTGGTTCGGCCGCTCGGCCCGGAACAGCTCCCCGCCGCCGGGCGGTCGGGTCCGCTTGCGGCGACAGGGTGCCGGCCGGCGCAGGCCCTCGTCCCGCCACAGCCGGCGGGTGCGCTTGCGGTTCACCGTCCAGCCCTCCAAACGCAGGATCGTGTGCGCGGTCTTCCAACCCCACCGCGGGTGACGCCGCGCGATCTCCCGCAACCGGCGGCGCAGCTTCTCCTCGGCGACCGGTGGTGGCCGAGGTTCGAGCCGCTGGGTGGAGCGATGCTGGCCGCACACTCGACAGGCGCGGCGTTCCGAAACCCCGAAGTGCTCCGTCAACCGGCGCACCGCGCGCCGACGACGGTCCGGGGTCAGAAGTTTCCCTCCGCCAGCTCCTTGAGCATGTCGATGTCGAGCGCCTGCTCCGCGACCAGCTTCTTGAGCCGCGAGTTCTCACGCTCGAGCTCGCGGAGCCGCTTCGCCTCGTTGGCCTTCATCCCGCCGTACTGGGCCCGCCACCGGTTCCAGGACGACTCGGAGACCTCCAGCTGGCGCAGCACCTCGGTCAGGTCCGTGCCCTCGTTCAGCATGCGGTCGCCCTCACGCAGCTTCCGCACGATCTGCTCGGGAGTGTGTCGACGTCGCTTCATCGCGGCGTCCTCCATCCCAGCATGCTGGGCGTTGGACTCCCACAACAGGTGGACCACTATCCGGGGGCCGGGTCAGGAGCATGACCAGGGTTCCCACGACGACCGAGGTTCTCCGCTTCCCGGGTCCCTTCGCGCTCGCCCGGGCTCAGGCGAATGGCGCCGCCCGGTGCGGGAATCACAGGAAACCGGCAGCCCCGAGCACGCGCCGTGATCAGACGCGGCGCTCACTTCGAGCGTCCCGATCGGTGCTGCTGGAGCCCCAGCCGAACGCGACAGAGGGGCCCGAGGGTGAACCCGGGACCGGGTGACGTTGACCTTCGGCCTTGTTGATTGCCCGACCTGCCCTCTAACGTCTCTTCCCCGAACCCGGGGGCTACGGGCCGCTGGGATGTGCAAGGGAGTGCCACCACGCGCCGTTCTGCAACACTCCTCCTTTGCGCAGCGAGTGTCCTGCTCGCGGCATGGGTTGCGTACGTAGTCCTTGTAGACACTGACGTAGCCAACTGCGCGCGCCCACAGCGCGGCGTGAACTGGAGCGGCTGCGCTCTCTCTGGCGCGGACCTCCGCAACGTGGACCTCTCCAACGCGGACCTCTACAACGCGGACCTCTCCGGCGCGGACCTCTCCGGCGCGGACCTCTCCGGCGCGGACCTCTCTGGCGCGAACCTCTTGCAAGCGAACCTCTTGCAAGCGGACCTCTCCGGCGCGGACCTCTCCGGCGCGGACCTCGTCGTTGCGGATCTCTCCGACGCGGTCCTCTCCGACGCGTGGCTCCTCGACGCGGACCTCTCCGGCGCGCAGCTTTCCGGCGCGGATCTCAACGACGCGTGGCTTCTTGAAGCGAACCTCTCCGGCGCGTCCCTCTCCGGCGCGAACCTCTTCTCTTCGGACCTCGCTGGCGCGTACCTCGCTGGCGCGAACCTCGCTGGCGCGAACCTCGCTGGCGCGAACCTCGCTGGCGCGTACCTCGCCCGCGCGAACCTCGCTGGCGCCTCCCTCTACGAGGCCGACCTCTCCGGCGCGATCTTCAATCAGACGGTTTGCCCTGACGAGGTAACGGTTTCAGCACCAGACACCTGCGACGGGCACAGGAGCGCCTGACTCGTACTTCTGGGCGCGCCAGCGCCCCGCTTCGGGGGCAGGCTCAAGGGCAAAGGGCAACCGGGCGAACGCTTGGGGAAATCGTGCCCGAAGCGTCGGAGCGTGGGCCGAAGGCGACCGAGCAGGCCCAGCCGGACGCGAGAGGGGGGCGAGCCCGAGGAGAGCCCCGGGCTCGCCCCCACCCAATCGGGCCGGAATCTGACACCGGCCAACCCGGAGCACGCGCAATGATCAGACGTGCGCCCGGGGGACTCAGAGATGCAAGAGCCGCGCCGCGTTCGTGGTCCGGGCGCCGACGCGCCAGTAGGCGAAGAAGCGAGCGGTGCCGATCGGGCGGCGGTCCCTAGTCGTATCCGGTGAGGATGGGTTCGAGGTCTTGCACGTCCTGGCTGTTATCGCGTGAGAGCGCTGTGCTGGTGGACCGAACTCGAAAGGGGTAGGAATATCAGCCGCGAATGCCGAGGCGCTTGGCGATGATTTCGTTCATGATCTCGTCGGTGCCGGCGCCGATGCGCTGGAGCCTTGCGTCGCGCCAGGCCCTGCTCACCGGCTCCTCGTTCAGGTAGCCGTACCCGCCGAACACCTGCAGGCAGGCGTCGGCCAGGCGGTTCTGCATCTGCGCGGCGTACTTCTTGGCCATCGAGATCTCGGCCACGGGGTACTCGCCGTGCTGCACGCGCCAGATCGTGTCGTAGGTGAGCGCCCGCGCCGCGGCGAGCTCGGTGGCGGCGTCGGCCAGGTTGTGCGCGATCACCTGGTTGTCGGCCAGTGCACGGCCGAACGCGCGCCGCCGCTTCGCGTACTCGATGGTGCGGGCGAGCACCTCGTCGGCCTGGCCGAGCGACTGCGCGGCGCCGGAGAGCCGTTCGTACTGCAGCTGCCACGAGAGCTGTGCGAACCCCTGACCCGGCTCGGGACCGATCAGGTTCGCCGCGGGCACCCGCACGTCGTCGAGCGCGATCTCCGCGGTGTCGGACGCGCGCATCCCGAGCTTGTCGAGCTTCCGAGACACGGAGACCCCCAGGAGGCCGGTGTCGACCACGAACAGCGTGACGCCTCGGTGGCACGCCCCCGGCTCGGTCTGGGCGGCGAGAGTGAGGAAGTGCGCGCGGGTGCCGTTGGTGATGAACATCTTCCGGCCGTTGAGTACCCACGTGTCGCCGTCGCGCACAGCACGGGTGGTGATCCGAGCCACGTCGGAACCGGCGTCGGGCTCGGTGAGCGCGATCGCCCCGATCTTCGCGCCCGCGATCGCCGGGCGCAGGTAGCGCTCCCGCAGGTCATCGCTGCCGAACTCCGCCAGTGCGGGCGTGCACATGTGCGTCTGGACCGCGACCGCCATCGAGATCGCGCCGCACCCGCACCGACCGAGCTCCTCGACGAACACGAGCGACGCCGCGAGGTCGCCGCCGGATCCCCCCCAACGCTCGTCGTAGTGCAACCCGAGAAAGCCGAGCTCGCCGCAGCGGCGGAACACCTCGTCGGGGAACATGCCGGCGTCCTCCCACTCGTCGACGTGGGGGCGCAGCTCGGCGTCCACGAAGCGGCGGACGCTCCCGCGCAGGGCCTCGTGCTCGTCGGTGAGGATCGCATGGCTGGTCACGGCGCCATTCTGGCCCGGTCGCGTCCCGGGTCCGCCACTACCACTGCGCAGGTCGGGACGCCGCCCACCCCGTAGACTGCCGGGCCGTGAGCCCATCGATCCTGCGTCGTCGCCTGGTGGACGTGAGCGAGCGCATCAAGCGGATGCGCGCCGAGCTCGGCGTCACCGAGGAGCAGCTCGGGTTCCTCGAGGAGGAGGCCGAGTCGTCGCGCCTGCGGGTCCTCGTCGCCGAGACGCCGCTCGCGGAGGCGGAGGCCCGCGAGACGCGCCGGCACGCCGACGCGATGGCCCGCCAGCGTGACGTTCTGGTCCGTTCGATCTCCGAGCTGCAGCGCGAGCAGGATGACCTGCTCGATCGCATGGCCGCCGAGCTCGCTCCCCGATAGGACCCCCACGTGCCCGCTGACCAGCCCACCCGCGTCCTGATCGCCGAGGACGAGGCGATCATCCGTCTCGACCTGAAGGAGCTGCTCGAGGAAGAGGGCTTCGAGGTCGTCGGCGAGACCGGCCGCGGCGACGAGGCGGTCGAGCTGGTGCGCGCCCTGCAGCCCGACCTCGCCATCCTCGACATCAAGATGCCCGGCCTCGACGGCCTCTCGGCCGCGCGGCAGATCACCGCCGACCGTTTGGCCGCGGTGCTCATCCTCACCGCGTTCTCCCAGCGCGACCTCGTGGAGCAGGCCCGCGACGCCGGAGCAATGAGCTACATCGTGAAGCCGTTCCAGAAGAGCGACCTCGTACCGGCGATCGAGCTCGCAGTGGGGCGCTACGCAGAGCTGCAGAGCCTCGAGCGCGAGGTCGACGACCTCGCAGAGCGGCTCGAGGCCCGCAAGGCTATCGACCGGGCCAAGGGCGTTCTTATGGACAAGTACGGCTTGACCGAGCAGGCCGCGTGGCGGTTCCTCCAGACCCAGGCGATGAACCGAAGGGTCAAGGTGCACGAGGTCGCCGCGCTGGTCGTCGACGGCGCGTTCGGCCCCGAAGCTTCGTAGGTGGAGGCACCGCCCAGCCGCTACGGGTACGAGCCGGCCCTCGACGGGGTGCGGGCGCTCGCGGTTCTCGCGGTCATCTGCTACCACGACGCGTACATCTGGGCGAAGGGCGGCTTTCTCGGCGTCGACGCCTTCTTCGTGCTCTCCGGCTTCCTCATCACCACCCTGCTCGTCCTCGAGTACTGGCGCGCACAGGGCATCGAGGTGGTGGCGTTCTGGGGCCGCCGCATCCGGCGCCTGCTCCCGGCGCTGCTCCTGGTCCTGGTCTTCGTGGCGATCTACGGCTGGATCTTCCTGCCCGCCTACGAGCTCGATCGGTTGCGTTGGGACGGGATCGCAGGGCTCTTCTACTTCGCGAACTGGCGGTTCATCGCGACGGGAGCCTCGTACTTCGACCTGATCGCCTCGCCGTCGCCGGTGCGCCCCCTCTGGTCGCTCGCGATCGAAGAGCAGTTCTACCTGGTGTGGCCGCTCGTGACCTTCGCGTGCTTGCGTCTCGCACGGGGAAGGCTTCGCGTCCTCGCGGGGGTATGCGTCGTCGGCACCGCGGCCTCGGTCTGGCTCATGCAGGCGCTGTGGACCGAGGGCGATCCCTCCCGCGCGTACTTCGGCACCGACGCGCGCGCCCACACCATCCTGGTGGGGTGCCTGCTCGCGCTGCTCCTGCTCGTCTGGCGTCCGCGCGCGCGGTTCTCGCGCCTCACGGTGCAGATCGCCGGCGTGCTCGGCGCGCTCGGAGTCCTCTGGGCGTGGAACCGCATCTGGGACGTGAGCCACGGCTACTACGGATTGGGATCGCTGTTGTACGCGGTCGCCGTCGCCGCGGTGATCGCGGCCGCCGTGCAGCCCGAGCGCGGACCACTCCGTGTCTTCCTCGGATGGCGCCCCCTCGTATGGGTGGGCACGATCTCCTACGGGCTGTACCTGTGGCACTGGCCGATCAACCTGTGGCTGGTGGAGGCACGCGCCGGCTTCGGGGGGAGCGCACTCAACGGGCTGCGCCTCGTGGTGACGTTCGCAGCCGCCACCGCGAGCTACTACCTCGTAGAGCGACCGATTCGCCTGCGGCGCTGGCCGGCCCCGAACCAGCGGTGGCTCGTGGCTCCGGCCGGCATCCTCCTGGTGGGCCTCACGCTCTTCGTCTCGACGGCCGGCGCCAAACCGCCGCCAACCTTCCTGGGGGTGCCCGCGACGGCCTGTCTGCCTCCCAGCCGCAGCGAGCTGGCAGCGGCGCGCCGCGCCTACCGCCGAGACCCCATGCAGCCACGCAGCGGCCCCCGGTTCGAGCTCGCCGTGATCGGTGACTCGACGGCGTGCAGCCTCCAGCCCGGGCTCCAGGCCGTCGGTCCCTCGCAACGGATGCGCGTGCGCGATGCCACGGTCATCGGGTGCGGCGTGGTGAGCGGGGAGCTGTCCGGCGACCCGGGCGTCATCCCGGTGGGAACCGACCAGTGCCCGGCGATCGTCGCGGACGAGCTCCGGAGGGTGCGGGCCAGCGATCCGGACGTGGTGCTCTGGATCAGCGGCTGGGAGAAGGACGACCTGAAGGTCGGTGACCGTGTGGTCGAGGCGGGGACGCGGGAGCACGACCGCCTGGTACTCCGCCGGATGGGCAGGGAGCTCCGCCGCCTCACACGCGACGGGGCGAAGGTGGTGCTCGTCACCGTCCCGCCGCACACGGTGGCCGACGTGTTTGGCAACCTCGTCGAGACGCCGGAGCGCGAGAACCGCCGGTTCGAGGACTTCAACGCCCTGCTGCTCCGCTTCGTCGCCGCGCACCCCGAGGTGACGCTCGTCGATCTCTCCGCGAAGGTCTGTCCCGGTGGCATCCCGTGCCCCAGGGAGCTCGACGGCTTCGCCCCCCGGGGGATGGACGGAAGCCACTTCACGCCGCGCGGCGCGGTCTGGGCCACCGAGTTCCTCGCGCCGACCCTGGCTGCAGCGGGTGAGGCCGCGGTCGCCGAGCGGCAGGGCACCTAGCATCGGGCGTCGATGAGCAAGCTGCTCCTGCTCGACGGACATTCGCTGGCATACCGCGCGTTCTACGCGCTCCCGACCGACCTCGCGACCTCGTCGGGGACGGTGACCAATGCGGTGTACGGGTTCACCTCGATGCTGATCAAGGTGGTCGGCGACGAGCACCCCGACCATCTCGCCGTTGCGTTCGACACGGCGGCGCCCACGTTCCGCAAGGAGAAGGACGCCACGTACAAGGCGGGCCGCAAGGAGACGCCCGACCTGTTCCGGGCCCAGCTCCCGCTGATCCACCAGGTGCTCGAGACCCTCGCGGTACCGATCCTCGAGGTGCCGGGCGTAGAGGCCGACGACGTGATCGGCACGCTCGCGGTGCGCGGCGCGAAGGCCGGGATGGACGTGATCGTCGTCACCGGCGACCGCGACTCGTACCAGCTCGTGCACGACCCGCACGTGCGAGTCCTCTACAACAAGCGGGGCGTCTCCGACTACGCCCTCTACGACGAAGCGGGCATCTTCGAGCGCTGCGGCGTGACCCCGGCGCAGTATCCCGACTACGCGGCGCTGCGCGGCGACACGAGCGACAACCTGCCCGGGGTCCCCGGGATCGGCGAGAAGACCGCGGCGAAGCTGATCTCCACCTACGGGGCGCTCGAGGGCATCTTCGAACACCTCGACGACCTGCCCCCGAAGCAGCGCCAGAACCTCGGCGAGTGGCGCGACCAGGTCTTCCACAACCGCGAGATGTCGGTGCTGCGCACCGACCTCGACCTCGACGTCGACCCCGATGCCCTGCGCATGGGTGGCTGGGACCCGGAGGTCGTCCGCGAGCTGTTCCAGCAGCTCGAGTTCCGAACCCTCTACCCTCGCCTGCTCGAGGCCCTGGGCGCCGAGGCGGCCGCGGCCCCCGAGGGCGAGACGCTCGACGTCGAGGTCAGCGTGGCGCGCGACGCCGGTGCCGCCGTGAAGGTCCTTGCCGCGATCGGGAAGGGCTCCGAACGGGTCGCGCTCGAGCCCGTCTGGTCGGGGACACCCGGCCGCAGCCCCCTGCTGGGGCTCGGCATCGCATCCGGAGACGACGCGGCGTTCCTTCCGGCCGATCTCCTCGGCGACGCGAAGGCGGCGACCGCGCTCGGGGGGCTGGTGGGTGAGGACGGCCCGCCGCTCGTCGCCCACGGCGCGAAGGAGCTGATGCACGGGATCTCGCGAGCCGTGGGCGCGGAGATCGCTTCGCTGTCGGTCGACACCGCGGTGATGGCCTACCTCCTCGACCCGGGCGCGGCGCCTTACGACCTCGAAGACCTGGCGGCGCGGTTCCTGTCGCTCGAGCTCCGCTCGCCGGATCGAGAGGAGGGGACGCTCGACCTCGACGGCGACGCGACGGCCGACGGCGCCGGACGCCGAGCGGTCGCGATTCTGCGGCTGGCCGTGGCTCTGGAGGAGGCGCTCTCGGCGCGTGAGCTGGCGGAGCTCTACGAGCGGGTCGAGCGCCCGCTCGTGCGGGTGCTGGCGCGCATGGAGGACGCAGGGGTCAAGGTCGACCGGGAGTTCCTCGACGGCCTGCGGGCTGACCTCCAGGCCGAGTGCGACCGGCTCGTCGCGCAGATCCATGCCCACGCGGGCGAGCCGTTCGTCGTCAACTCGGTTCCCCAGCTGCGCGCGGTGCTCTTCGACAAGCTCGGGCTCACGCCGGTCAAGCGCACCAAGACGGGCCCGTCCACCGACGCCGACTCGCTGCAGAAGATGGCGGCGCAAACACCGCACCCGATCCA
>VGBT01000048.1 GCA_016870395.1 Actinomycetota bacterium
CGGTTCTGCCTCAGGCCGGCGGGCCGGTTCTGCCTCAGGCCGGCGGGCCGGTTCTGCCTCAGGCCGGCGGGCCGGTTCTGCCTCAGGCCGGCGGGCCGGCGAGGCGGAACTCTCGGCGCTCGAGCTCCTCGTAGCCCATCCGCCGGTAGATCGGCTCGCCCATCACCGACGCCTCGAGCTGCACGCTCGCGGCGCCGAGGTCGAAGCCGAGGTTCGTGACGTGGCGGGTCACCGCCTCGGCGATCCCGCGGCCGCGCGCCGCCTCGACCGACGCGACCCAGTACACGCCCGCGATGCCGTGGCTCATCAGGATCATCGCCCCCGAGACGGGCGTGCCGTCGAGATAGCCGAGCGCCGCGTGCACGTGCGGGCCGCGCAACGCGGTCGGTCCCTCGAAGTGGCTGCGGTTCGCGTCGGCCGGCGCGCCCAGGCTCGTGTACGCCTCGGCGCAGACGTCGGCGAAGGCGCGCACGCCCGCGTCGTCGACGACGGCCCGGATCTCCACGCCGTCGGGCAACGAGCGGTCGTCGAGACGGGCTCGGCAGATCATCTGGGGCGAGTCGGAGAACACCCCGATGCCCCCCGCCTCGGCGGCGGCGCGCAGGTCGTCGTCGACGGGACGGTTGCGCGTCCACACCGAGAACCCACGGCCCCGCTCCCCGAAGAACTGCTGCGCTCTCCGGATCACCTCGGTGCCCGGCACCCCGTCGTCGGTCCGGTGCACGCCGTTGTTGTAGGCAGGGAAATCCGACGACCCGGCGAACAGCAGCACGCCGCCTTCCTCGACGATCGTGTGCGGCACCTGCCACCTCGTGTCCTCCCGGGTGAACTCGAAGAGGTTGAGGTTCCCGAGCGTGGCGTCGTCTGCGGCGGTCATCCCGGCGACGTTACCCTCGCGCCGTGGGGGCATCGCCCGATTGGGGTCGCGCGGCCGACTACGACGACGTGTCGGGCCGCGTCGCGATCGTGGGGATCGGCGAGACCGCGTACACCAAGGCCTCGGGTCGGACCGCGCGCGAGATCGGGGCCGAGGCCGCCGAGCGGGCCATCGCCGACGCCGGGCTGGAACCTGCCGACGTCGACGGTCTCACCTACAACGGCGCGTTCGCCGACTTCGACGTCGCCGCGTTCCACGAGCACTTCGGGACGAGTCACGAGATCTGGTCCTCACCGTGGGGCGGCGGCATGAGCTGGGCCGGGACCGCGCCGTATCTCGCCGCGCAGGCGATAGGGGCCGGCGAGGCCCGCCACGTCCTGAACGTCTTCCCGGTCGCGTGGGCGACCCAGCGTGCGTCGATGACCGGGGGACCCGGCGAGGTGCACGCCGCGCAGTCGCTGAAGCAGAACCTCGAGGTCCCGTTCGGCTGGTTCCCCCAGCCCGTGTACTTCGCCACGATCATGCGCCGGCACATGATCGAGTTCGGGACGACCGAGGAGCAGTTCGGCGCCGTTGCGGTCGCGTGTCGTCGTCACGCCAACCTGAACCCCGACGCGGTCATGCACGGCAAGCCGATGAGCATGGCCGACTACCTCGCGTCGCCGTACCTGGCCGATCCGCTGCGGCTCTTCGATTCGTGCCTCATCTCCGACGGCGGCGCCGCGTACGTGACCACCTCGATCGAGCGGGCCCGCGACCTCCCACGACCGCCGGTGGTGGTGCAGGGGGTGGCCGAGGGCCTCAGCGGGAGCGGAACCCACTGGAGCCAGCAGGCCGACTTCACCTCGACCCCACAGGTGTTCAGCGCCCCCGCGGCGTTCGGGACGGCGGGACTGGGGCCGGCCGACGTCGACGTGCTCACCGTGTACGACCCGTTCACCGTCGTGTCGCTCATGCAGATCGAGGACATGGGCTTCTGCCCCAAGGGAGAGGCCGGTCGGTTCGTGGAGGGTGACACGCTCTTCCACGACGCCGGCAAGCTGCCGTTCAACACCCATGGCGGGTTGCTCTCGCACGCCTACGTGCTCGGGATCGCCCACGTGGTCGAGGTGGTGGAGCAGCTGCGCGGGACGGCGGCGGCGCAGGTGCCGAACTGCGAGGTCGGCGTGTACGGGGGCTACACGGGTGCCCACGCGAGCACGCTGATCCTGAGCCGGGACCGCTGATGGCGATCACGCGCGCGGACTTCCCGTTGCCCGACGTGGACGACTCGCTCACGGCGGGCTTCTTCGCGGCGCCCGCGCGCGGCGAGCTGTGCATCCCGCGCTGCGAAGAATGCGGCCGCTGGTGCTGGTATCCGCCCGAGACGCAGCCGCCCCATGAAGCGCGCGGCCCGGCTGGCGGGCGGCGGAGTCGACCAGAAGAGCAGCAGGTGTGCCCAGCGTGCGAAGGCCCGCTCGTCTGGACCCGCACTGCCGGCCGCGCGCGGCTCTTCTCCTGGGCCGTGGTGCAGCGGGCGTTCCTCCCGGCCTTCGCGGACATGGTCCCGTTCGTCACTGCACTCGTCGCGCTCGAGGAGGACCCGGCGGTGCGGATCGTCACCTACGTGGTCGACGCCGTGCCCGGGTCGTTGCACGGCGGAATGCCGCTCGAGGTCGTGTTCCGGCCGCTGCGCTTCCCGACCGTGCCCGACCGTCAGGTCGTCGTGCCCATGTTCCGGCCTGTCGCGTGATCGACGGCCTGCGCGTCGTCGACTGCTCACGCTCCCTCGCGGGCGCGTACTGCTCGAAGCTGCTCACGGACCTCGGCGCCGACGTCGTCGCGCTCGGCCAGCTCCCCGACGAGCGGCGCGAGCTGTGGACGTACCTCCGCACCTCTCAACAGCTCCTCGCGGTGGACGCCGACCTCGCCCCGTGGCTCGGCGCGGCCGACGTCGTGATCGGAGACCGCGACGTGCCCGGCGGTCCGCTGGTGCGAGTGGCGATCTCGGCGTTCGGTGGCGGCGGACCGGACTCGGGCGTCGAGCTGCCCGAGTCGGTGCTGCAGGCACGCTCCGGAGCGCTGTCGGCCCATGGGCACACGACTGCCGCGCCGCTCACCATCGGCAACGAGATCGGCGAGTACACGACTGGAGTGTTCGCGGCGCTCGGGGCGCTGACCGCGTGGGTCCGAGCGTCGCGGACGGGCGAGCCCGAGCTCGTCGACGTCTCGATGTTCGAGGCCATGCAGCTCACGATGGTCGCCTACCCGACGCTGATGGCGCGGTTCCCGGGTGGGATGCTCGGTACCTTCCGCTGGGTGATGCTCCCCGGCAACGAGCCGTGTGCGGACGGCGAGTACGTGGGCATCACCACGATCACCGCGGCGCAGTGGCGGTCGCTGTTGCGAGTGGTGGGTCGCGACGACCTTTGCGACGACGAGGAGCTCGCCACGATGATCGGTCGGTTCCGGCGGGCACGCGAGGTCACCGATGTGCTGCGCGCCTACACCTCGTCACGGCGGGCGGCACAGGTGGTGGAGGAGTGCGCCGCGGCGCGGGTGCCGGCCGCGGTGGTCGGCAACGGGGCGAACTTGCCGCACCATCCGCAGCTCGCGGCGCGCGAGGCGTTCGTGGGCCAACCGGGGGAGCGGTGGCTGCGTCCCCGTGCCCCGTTCCGCTTCCGTTCCGTCGACGGGGAGCTGCCGGCCCGCGAGCTTCGGGCACCCGAGCCGGTGCCCGACGAGCACTCGCCGACGGGTCGCGCTCGTCCTGCGCCGACGGGTCGCGGCGGCGACCCGTCGGCACCGGGGTTCGGGATGGGGGAGCGGCCGTTCGCGGGTGTGACCGTCGTCGACTTCACCGCGTTCTGGTCGGGTCCCTTCGCCACTGCCTGGCTCGCGGCGATGGGGGCGCGGGTCATCAAGGTGGAGTCGGTGCAACGCCCCGACGGCATTCGCTTCAGCTCGGGCGTCGCCGCGAGCCAGCACGACCGGTTCTACGAGTGCTCCGCGTTGTTCCACGGCGCGAACCTCGGGAAGGAGGGCATCACCCTCGATCTCGGCCATCCCGACGGCCTCGCAGCTGCGCGGCGCTTGATCGAGCGGGCCGACGTCGTCGCCGAGAATTTCACGCCCCGGGTGATGGACGGCTTCGGGCTCGGCTACGAGGACGTCGTTCGCCTCAACCCGCGCGCGGTGATGTTGCGGATCCCGGCGTTCGGGCTCACGGGGCCGTGGCGCGACCGGCCCGGGTTCGCGCAGACGATGGAGCAGGTGAGCGGCATGGCGTTCACCACCGGCTACGCCGGTGGTCCCCCGATCATCCCCGGCGGGCTGGTCGACCCGCTCGTAGGCGCGCATGCGGCGCTGGCCGTGGCGGCCGCGCTCGAGCGGCGTGCGGAGACCGGCGAAGGCTGCCTGGTCGAGGTGCCGATGCTGGAGGTCGCCATTGCGATCACGGCTGAGCAGGTGATCGAGCACAGCGCGCACGGCGACACGCTCGGGCGGCGCGGGGAGCACGGCGTGTACGCCTGCGCCGGCGACGACGCGTGGGTCGCGCTCGACGACGCGCGCGACCCGCTCGACGCGGCGGCCCGCGCGGCCTGGTGTGCCGAGCGCGACCCGGCCCGAGCGGCGGCCGAGCTCCTGGCCGAGGGCGTTCCGGCCGCGCCCGTGGTGCCGGCGTTCGCCGCCCTCGACGATCCCCAGCTACGCGCCCGGGAGTGGTGGCAGCCGATCGACCACCCGGTCGTGGGTCCGCACGAGTACCCGGGCTGGCCGATGCGGATGTCGGGCGGTCCGCGACTTTGGTGGACCGGCCGGGCCCCGACCCTCGGCGAGCACACCGAGGCCGTCCTGCGCGAGCTCGGACTCGACGACGCCGCGATCGAGCGCCTGCGTGCCGAGCACGTGATCGGCACCGAGCCCCACTTCGGGTAGATCGGGTCCTTGGGCCCTGGCCGCCACGAGGGTTCCCCGGTAGCAACGCCGGGAGCCGCCGGAGGGAAGCAGAGCATGGACAGGTCGCTGCGGGACGCCGACGTCGTCGTGATCGGCGCGGGGCTCGGTGGCCTCACCGCCGCCGCCTACCTGGCTGCGGCGGGCAAGCGCGTGATCGTCGTCGACCGACACTCGGTCGCGGGCGGCAACGCGACCGTGTTCACCCACCACGGCTACGAGTTCGACGTGGGCGTCCACTACCTGGGTGACTGCGGGCCCGGCGGCGGCATCCCTCGAATCCTCGAGCCGCTCGGCATCGAGCTCGCCTTCCGCGAGATGGACCCCGACGGCTTCGACACCCTCGTCTACACCGACCAGACGTTCCGGGTCCCGAAGGGCGTCGACGTCTTCCGGGACCGCCTGCACACGACGTTCCCGAACGAGCGCGACGCGATCGACGCATACCTGGAGACGATCGTCACCATCGACCGCGGCCTCGTGGGCGGCGGTGACTTCGGCGCGGTGCTCGCGCACGGCGACGACACGCTCGGCAGCCTCTTCGACGCGCACCGCATGTCGCCTCGCCTCCGTTCGGTGCTCGGCGCGCAGCACGGCACGTACGCGCTCCCACCGTCGCGCTCGTCGCTCGTGCTCCACTCGGTGTTGGTCATGCACTACCTGAAGGGCGCCTACTATCCGGAGGGCGGCGGTCAGGTGATCGCCGACGCGCTCGTCGACGTGATCCGCTGCCGCGGCGGCGAAGTGATCCTGCGCACCCCCGTGGAGCAGGTGATCGTGGAGCACGGCGCCGCGTGCGGGGTGCGGCTGCGGCCCCCATCTCCCGAGCGGCGCCGCGGCGTGCCCGACGAGATCCGCGCCCCGGTCGTGGTGAGCAACGCCGACCTCCGCCGCACGGTGCTCGACCTGGTCGGACCGGAGCACCTCCCGGCCGACCTCGTCGCGCGGGTGCAGCACTTCCGCATGTCGCTGCCGCTGTACGTGCTGTATCTGATCCTCGATCGCGACCTGCGCGCCGAGGGGCACCCGAACACGAACGTGTACGTCTGCCACGACGACGTCGAGGGCGACTACGCCCGGCTCTTCGCGGGTGACATGCCCGAGCATCCCGGCGTGTACCTCACGTTCGCGAGCCTGAAGGACCCCACGAACCCGCGACTGTGCCGGCCCGGCCAGACGAACCTGCAGGTGATGACGATGTGCCCGCCGGACCATGCGTTCTGGGGGATCGGGCGCGGCACCGCCGAGGGCGAGCGGTATCGCCGCAACCCCGACTACCGCCGCCGGCGCTCGCAGCTGCGCGACCTGGTGCTCACGACCGCGGACGCCGGGTTGCCGGGGATCGCCGACGTGGTCGCATACGAGGAGTCGGCGACGCCGATCACCCACGAGCGCTTCGTGCACTCGACCGGTGGCACGTCCTACGGCATCGAGGCCTCACCGGAGCAGTTCCTCGCCCGCCGTCCGGCCCCGGCGCTCGGCCTCCCGGGCCTGTTCGTCTGCGGCGCGAGCACGATCGGCGGGCACGGGATCGGCGGCGTGATGGGCGGGGGAGTGATGGCGGCCAGCGCCGTCGTGGGTGCTCCGATCCGCGACCTCCTGGAGTCTGCTCCCACCGTCGGAGGCTGAGGGGACCGGCCTGCTGACGCCCCAAGGCTAGGGTTCCTCCCGAGCGCCGCCGGGGGGAGGCGCACCGAGGGGGGACCATGACCGACGCGCTGGATCGAGTGGAGCCACGCGTGGCGCCGGCGCCGGAGCCCGCAGCGTCGCGGCCACCGATCGCGCTGTCGGTGCCGGCACGCGTGACGCTCGCCGCCCTGTCGGCAGGTGCCGGTGTCATTCACCTGGTGATGGTGCCCTCGCACTGGGACACGTGGACCGCCGAAGGAGTGGCGTTCGCCGTCGCCGGCTGGTTCGGCCTGCTCGTCGCGCTCGGCTTGCTGCTCCGGCCCAGCCGCGGGCTCGTGGTGACCACGATCATCGGTAACGGCCTGCTCATCGGGCTCTGGGCCTGGAGCCGCACCCAGGGATTCCCGGTCGGTCCTCACGAGGGCCACCCGGAAGCCGTCGGTTTCGTCGACCTCGCCAGCGTGGTCCTCGAGTCGGCGCTCGTGCTCGGTGCGGTCATGCTCCTGGCTCGACCGGGCTTGATGCGGCGCGGCGCCGAGGCGTTCGCGATCACCGGCGCGGTGGTCGTCGGCGTGGTCGCGCTGTCGACCGCGGCGCTGGCGTCCCCGAGTGCGCGCAACCACGCGGACGGCGCGCACGGCGACCACGGGAACGCGAGTGCCGCCGAGGCTGCCGATGGCCACCCCCACGACGAAGAGGGTGCAGAGGTCGCGAAGGCCGACGACAAGGGCCTCGCTGCGCTCTCTAACGGCCACCATGACGAGATGGGCGCGGAGAAGCCGCTCACGACCGAGGAGCGCGACCAGCTGTCAGCGCAGATCGCCGGCACCATCGAGGCGGCGCGCATGTACCCGACGGTCGCCGCCGCGACGGCGGCCGGGTACTGGCGGGCCGGCCCGTACTCCCCGGGCCTCGGCGCGCACTACATCCGCCCCAACGGCTTCGCGGCGAATTCCGACGGCGTGGTGTCGGCCGAGGACGCGCTGAACCCGATGGCGATCATCTACGACGGCACCGACCCTACCTCGAAGGTCGCGGGCTTCATGTACTACTCCATGAGCAAGGAGGAGCCGGAGGGCTTCGCCGGTTCCAACGACGTGTGGCACTACCACACCAACACCTGCTTGAAGTCAGTGCCCGGCGGCGGCCTCGACGTGCCGTTCGGTGCCGACGGGGAGGTCACCAAGAAGCAGTGCGCTGCGGTCGGCGGTGACCTGTTGCAGCAGACCCAGTGGATGGTGCACGTCTGGTCGGTGCCGGGCTGGGAGTCGCGCCAGGGGCTGTTCGGCGAGGTCAACCCTGCGCTCACGTGTCCGAACGGCACGTACTATCAGCTTCCCATCGAGCGGTGGATCGAGCAGCCGCTCAACACGTGCAAGTCGGCGAAGCCCAAGGCTGCCTGACCGACGAGGATCGATGGCCGAGACCACCACCGACCGGGACCCCCGAAGCGTCGGCACTGCCGGCGCCGAGGATCCCGGGGAGTGGGAACGGCCGGTGGTCTCCACCCGGGACCGCGACGAGCTGCGGGAGCGGCTCGAGGCGTGGATGGTGGCGCGGCTCGGATCTTCTGCGAGCCCGCACGTGTCGCCGCTCGACGCTCCCGCGTCCAACGGCATGTCGAGCGACACCTTGCTGTTCGAGGCGAGCTGGACCGAGGACGGCGACGAACGGCGGGAGTCGCTCGTCGCGCGGCTCGCCCCCCAGGACAACGCGGTCCCCGTCTTCCCGACCTACGACCTGGCGCGCCAGGCGCGAGTGATGCAGCTGGTGGCCGAGCACACCGACGTGCCGGTGCCGCACGTGCACTGGGTGGAGAACGACCCCGAGCACCTCGGCGCGGCGTTTTTCGTGATGGGCCAAGTGGACGGCGAGGTGCCGCCCGACGTGATGCCCTACACCTTTGGCGACAGCTGGGTGAGCGAGGGCACCGACGCCGACCGGCTGCGACTCGAGCGCAGCACCGTCTCGGTGCTCGCTCGGCTCCACACGATCCCGGACACCTCGGAACGCTTCGCGTTTCTCGGTGGGGAGACCGACGACGGGCGAGGCGCGCTGCGCCGCCACGTCGACGAGCAGCGTGCCTACTTCGAATGGGTGATGGAGGGACGCGACGGACCCCTGCTCGAGCGGGCGTTCGCATGGCTCGAGGAGCACTGGCCGGAGGAGGAGGGCCCGGCCGTCTTGTCGTGGGGCGACGCGAGGATCGGCAACGTGATGTACCGCGACTTCGAGCCGGTCGCGGTGTTGGACTGGGAGATGGCGGCACTCGCGCCGCCAGAGGTGGACCTCGGCTGGATGATCTTCCTGCACCGGTTCTTTCAGGACATCGCCGCCGGCATGGGTCTGCCCGGGCTTCCCGACTTCCTCGTGCGCGACCGTGTGGCGGGTACCTACGAGGACCTCAGCGGCTACTCACCGCGTGACCTCGATTGGTACACGACATACGCGGCGGTCCGGCACGGCATCGTGATGACCCGGGTCGGGTTCCGCACCGCGGCGTTCGGTCAGGGCGAGATCCCCGAGGATATCGACGACCTCGTGATGCACCGCCGCGCGCTTGAGGCAATGTTGGGGGGCACCTACTGGGAGGCGGTGGGTCGATGACCCCGGCGGTCCGCTGATCGCTACCGCCGGCGACACGTAGGAATGAGACGTTTCGAAGGGTGGCACGCGCTCGTCACCGGCGCGAGCCGGGGGATCGGCGCCGCGACGGCCGAGCGGCTCGCGGCCGAGGGTGCGTCGGTGGTGCTCGTCGCCCGCACCGCGCAGCACCACGCCCAGCTTGCCGGGAGCCTGGCCGAGACCGTCGCCCGCTGCCGCAGGCACGGGGCGCGGGCCGAGGCGATCGCCGCCGACCTTGCCGACGCAGACGACCGCGCGACGGTTCCCACGCTCGCGCTCGACCGGCTCGACGGCCGGGTGGACATCCTCGTCAACAACGCGGCGGCCGCGATCTATGCGCCGACGTTGGAGCACCCGTCCCGACGTCGCAGGCTCAGCTTCGAGGTGAACGTGCACGCCCCGCTCGACCTGATCCAGGCCCTCGTGCCGCCGATGGTCGAGCGTGGCGAGGGTTGGGTGGTGAACCTGTCGAGCGCCGCGGCGCGCCCGATGCCGGGGCCGCCGTTCACGCCGACCGGGCTCACCCGGACGATCGGCGTGTACGGCGCGACGAAGGCCGCGCTGAACCGGATCACCAACGCGCTTGCGCTGGAGCTGTGGGGGACCGGCGTGCGCGTGAACACGGTAGAGCCGCGCGCCGCGGTGATGAGCGAGGGTGCCTCCGCGCTGGTGGGCGACCTGGTGCCGGACTCGGCCGTGGAGCCGATGGAGGCGATGGTGGAAGCCGTCACCGCCCTGTGCTGCTGCGGCCCGGATCTCACCGGTCGCCACGCGATAAGCCTCGACCTGCTCGCCGAGCTCGGTCTGCCGGTTCGCAACCTCGACGCCACCCTCGCCCGGGTTTGATGCAGGCAGAGCGGTATGCGCTCCTCGACGCGCGAACCGGGCCGGAGGGAGGCTACTGGCTCATGTACCAGCCGGCGTTGGGCGAGAGGACTTGGCCGGTGACGACCTTGGCCTTGTCGCTCGCGAGGTAGACCGCGGCCCAGGCGATGTCGTCGGTGTCGCCCAAACGGCTCATCGGGGTCTGGAAGGCGACTATCGCCTTCAGGTCGCCGAGCGCGTCGACCAGCGCGGTGTCGATCCACCCCGGTGCGACCGCGTTGACGCGGACGCCCTGGGTCACCACCTCGCGCGCGACCGAGCGGGTGAACGCCAGGATCGCGCCCTTCGCCGCGCACTAGTCGGGTGCACTCCCACCACCGCTGGTCCCCTTGATCGAACCCATGTTGACGATCGTGGCCGAGCCCTGCGAGCCCAGGATCTTGAGTGCCTCGCGGGTGCAGAAGAACGTGCCGTCGACGTGGACTGCGAGGACGCGGTGCCAGTCGTCGTCGGTCGTGTTGACCGTGACCTCGAGGTGGGTCGTGAACGGGCCGCAAGTCGTCTGCTCGCCGACCGACGACACCATTCGGGCGCTTCGCGCGGCGACCTCGTCGGGTTGTCCCTCCATCCCGCTGGTCCCCGCGTTGTTGACCAGCACGTCGAGCCGGCTGACCCTGCTCGTGCCTTGGGTGCTGGTCACGCCCGCAATCTAGGGTGGCTGGCCCCAACCCGTCTCAGGAGACCCCATGTACGAGTGGAGCGACGAGCACCGGATGATTCGCGACGCGGTCCGCGACTTCGTGGAGAAGGAGGTGCGCCCCCGCCGCGAGGAGCTCGAGTTCGGCGACACACCGCCCTACGACGTGATCCGCAAGCTCTACGCGACCTTCGGCATGCGCGACATGGCCCGGGAGAGCTTCGCCCGACGGATCGCAGCAGAAAAAGAGGCGGAGGCGAAGCCGGAGCCGACGCAGGAGACTCAGCCGAAAGGCGCCGGAGGGCGCCCGCAGGTGGAGTCGACCAGGCAGGGTGGCGCTGGGTTCATGCTGCTGCCGATCATCGAGCTGTGCCGTTGCTCGCCCGGCCTCGTCACCGCGATGGGCGTGAGCACCGGGCTCGCGGCGGCCACGATCATGAGCCGCGGGACCGTCGCGCAGAAGGAGCGGTGGGCGCTCGACCTGCTGACCTTCGACAAGGTCGGCGCGTGGGCGATCACCGAGCCCGACTCCGGTTCCGACGCGTTCGGTCGCATGCAGGCCACCGCGCGCCGTGACGGCGACGAGTACGTGCTCAACGGATCGAAGACGTTCATCACCAACGGGCCCTACGCCGACACGACCGTGTTCATCTGCAAGCTCGACGAGGGAAACCCGCCCGCGGAGCGCAAGATCCTGTCCTTCGTGCTCGACCGGGGGATGGCCGGCTTCGAGCAGACCAAGCCGATGCGCAAGATGGGGATGCACTCTTCGCCGACGGGGATGCTGTTCTGCTCCGACGTGCGCGCGGGCAAGGACCGGCTGCTCGGCGAGACCGAGGACCGTCCGTACCGGGAGGGTGCGAAGGAGGCGTTCTCGATCGAGCGTACCGGCGTGGCGGCGATGAGCCTCGGGATCATCGAGCGCTGCCTCGAGCTCTCGATCGACTACGCGAAGGAGTGCGTGCGCTTCGGCAAGCCGATCGGCGAGCACCAGCTGGTGCAGGAGAAGCTCGCCCGGATGGAGATGCACCGCCTCAACGTGGAGAACCTGGTGTTCCGCACGATCGAGAAGGCCGAGGCCGGCGCGGGCATGAACCTCACCGAGGCGTCCGCGATGAAGCTCTACTCCGCCCGCGCCGCGATGGAGGTGGCGCTGGAGGCCGTCCAGGTCTTCGGCGGCAACGGCTACATGGCCGAGTACGAGGTGGAGCAGCTCGCCCGCGACGCCAAGGTCCTCCAGATCTACGCCGGCACCGACGAGATCCAGATCTCCCAGATCGCCCGCAGCCTGCTTGCCTAGCCATACCTCGCGTGGCGCAGGTCGTCACCTGTGGCGTCGAGGTAGAAGACGTGCGGTTCGCCCTGGTAGAGCGTGACCGCGTTGTAGTACCCGACCATGTCGGCGGTGCGCCCGTTGGCGCCGCCGTTGCCGTCGAGGGTCTCGAAGCCCCAGGCGCCAGCGGCCGCGTTCCACCATGCGTGGCGCAGGTCGTCACCCGTGTCGTCGTTGTACCAGACGTGGGGGACGCCCTGGTAGAGCGCGGCCGCGCTGAAGTCTCTCACCGTGTTCGCGGTTCGTCCGTTGGCGCCGCCGTTGCCGTCGAGGGTCTCGAAGCCCCAGGCGCCAGCGGCCGCGTTCCACCATGCGTGGCGCAGGTCGCCGCCCGTGTTGTCGCCGTACCAGACGTGGGGGACGCCTTGGTAGAGCGTCGCGGCCGTGTAGGTGCCGACGCTGTTGACAGTGCGTCCGTTGGCGCCGCCGTTGCCGTCGAGGGTCTCGAAGCCCCAGGCGCGAGCGGCCCCGTTCCACCACGCGTGGCGCAGGTCGTTGCCCGTCTCGTCGCGGTACCACACGTGGGGGACGCCGTCGTAGAGCGCGGCGGAAGGGTCCAAACCGACCGTGTTCGCGGTTCGTCCGTTGGCGCCGCCGTTGCCGTCGAGGGTCTCGAAGCCCCACTGGTCGACGGCCGCGTTCCACCATGCGTGGCGCAAGTCGCCATCGGTCGCGTTCTGGTACCAGACGTGGGGGACGTCCTGGTACACGGCGGCCGCGCCGTACGGGCCGACCGCGCTGCTGGTGCGTCCGTCGGCGCCGCCGTTGCCGTCGAGGGTCTCGAAGCCCCACTGGCCGACGGCCGCGTTCCACCATGCGTGGCGCAGGTCGCCGCCGATGGCGTCGTAGTACCAGAGGTGCGGAGCGCCCTGGTACAGGGTGGACGTGGCCCAGTACCCGACGTTGTTCGCGGTGCGTCCGTTGGCGCCGCCGTTGCCGTCGAGCGTCTCGAAGGCCCAGGCTCCCGCGGCGGCGTTCCACCACGCGTGGCGCAGATCCCCGCCCGTGACGTTCCGGTACCAGACGTGCGGGACGCCTTCGTAGAGAAGTGTGGTGTTGTGCATCCCGACGCTGTTCGCGGTGCGTCCGTTGGCGCCGCCGTCGCCGTCGAGGGTCTCGAAGCTCCACGAGTCTGCTCCGGCGGGCGCGCCTGCCAGCGCGAGGAGCATGACCAGGGTTCCGACGGCGACCGCGGTTCTCCGCATCTCGTGTCCTTCCGCGCTCCCGCGGGCCCAGGTGAGTGGCGCCGCCCGGTGCGGGCATCGTAGGCAACGTGCCGTTCGACGGTGCGCACCCTCCGGTCGAGCGCCGGAACGCGCGAGGCTCGCCGTCGATGACCGGTGTTCCTGCCAGACTGGAGGAACCCAACGAGGGAGTGTGCGGATGGCCCGTCGGTGTGGCGCAGCGGTGGCGCTCGCGGTGGCACTCGTCGTGTCCTGCCCGACGGTGGTCGCGGCCCGGCCCGCCAAGGATCCGGAACCTCCGACGCAAGACTCGCCAGGCGCCGCGCCGTACCGACCGTACGTCGACGCGGCGGTCGTCGCGCTCGCGGGCAAGCTCGGGGTCGCGCCGATCGCGAAGCCGTACCTCGAGGTGCTGGACCAGAAGAACGCGAAGGGGGGCGAATTCGCCCAGCAGTACGCGTTCGGCGATCCGGTCGACACGTGCCTCATCCAGCTGCAGCCGAAGGCCACATCCCTGAGTGGGACCGACCTCGCGTTCGTGCTCACCCACGAGGTCTTCCACTGCTACCAGGACCAGCTCACCAACGACGCCGAGGTGCCCGGGTGGGTGGAGGAAGGGGCCGCCACCTGGGCGGCGGCAACGCTCGTCCCAGGCAGCAAGATCGCGAAGCAGAAGTGGGGGCCCTACCTCGACACCCCGGGCAAGAGCTTGACGAACCGCAGCTACGACGCCATCGGCTTCTTCGGGCACCTCGAGCACGCGGGCGTCGACGTGTGGGCCCGGCTCGTTCCGTTGCTCCATGCCGGATCGCAGGCGGCCGCACTCGAGCTGGCCTTCGCGCCGGGCGACGAGGGAACCCTCGACAACTGGCCGTCGGGGCTCTTCCGCCAGCCCGCGTTCGGTGCTGCCTGGGTGACCGACGGGCCGGACATCCCGGCGGCGAAGCCTCCGCGCGAGCAGCGCACGGTGTCCAACGGCAAGGCGGTGACCGTCAAGAGCGCGCCGGCGGCCGTCGCCCTGGTCGAGATGGGTGTCACGGCGGACGTCGTCACCGTGACCCCGGGAACGGGACGAGGTCGGCTCCACGATGCAGGTGCGCTCGACGGGACGCTCGACGCGCTCGCCGGTCGCCCGCTCTGCGCGCTGGACGGTGGCTGCGAGTGCCCGGCGGGCAGCGCCGGCGCGGGCATCGTCTTCACCCAGCTTGCTCCCGGCGACTTGTCCGTCGGGGTGACCGGAGGCAAGCACCTCGGGAGCGCGACCCTCGTGGGCAAGAAGCTCGCCGACTACTGCAAGAAACCCGTCAAGGTGGACAAGTGCCTGGTGGGGACGTGGGTGAGTGAGGGCATGGAGCTGTCGCTGCCGGAGATCGCGATCGACGCCGGCGGGGGGGCCGGGAGCGTCCTCGTGATCAAGAAGAGCGGCGCCGGAAGCGTGGACGCCGGTCCGTCGATGCCGGTCATCGTGTCGTTGCCGGGTGGCGTCCCGGGGACGTTCAAGCTCAACGGGACCGCGAGCGGAGTCGTGTACGCGGACAAGGGGAGCATCACGACGCTCACCGCTCCGGGCAGCACCTTCGCCATGCACCTCGTCGTGCCGGGCCTGCTCGACCAGAAGGTCGACTTCTCGAGCCTGGCGGCCGGCGGGCCGCTCGACGGTAGCTACACCTGCACGAAGAAGATGCTCGAGTACCGGCCCGTGGTCCTCGGCGGCGGCCGGAGCACATGGAAGCGGGCCTGACCGGGCTCGAGGCGATTGCGTCGTGGCTGGACGAGCCCGCTGCGATACGCTGTTCGCTCCTGTAGGGCCAACGTCGTCCCGGGCAGGAAGTGCCCACCGAGCACTGCGATCCCACCCGAGTTCCCGGCGCGTCCCGCGTGCCCCGAGCCCAGAGACGACGACTGCATGGCCGAGCACCGCCACCCCGACCTGCCTCGCCCCCAGGGCCTCTACGACCCGCGCTTCGAGCACGACGCGTGCGGCGTCGCGTTCGTCGTCGACCTGCACGGCCGGGCCAGCCACGAGCGCGTCCGCCAGGGCCTCACCGCGCTCTGCAACCTGGAGCACCGCGGTGCGTCGGGTTGCGAGGTCAACACCGGCGACGGCGCCGGCATCCTGATCCAGATCCCCGACCGGTTCCTGCGCGATCAGATCGCCGACCTCCCTCCGGCCGGGGCCTACGCCACCGGCATCGCGTTCCTTCCCGCCGATCCGGTCGCGGCCGACGCGGCGTTGGCCGTGATCGAGAAGATCGTCGCCGACGAGGACCTGCGGATCGTCGCCTGGCGCGACGTTCCGACCGACGCGTCGATGCTCGGCGCCACCGCCGCCCGGGTCCTGCCGTCCTTCCGCCAGCTCGTCATCGCCGGCACCGGCGTGGAGGGCCCGTCGCTCGAGGGGCTCGCACTGGAGCGCGCCGCGTTCGTGGTGCGCAAGCGCGTGGAGCGCGAGACCGCAGCCACGGCGTCCGACGGCTCGGGTGTCTACTTCCCGAGCCTGTCGTGTCGCACCTTCGTCTACAAGGGCATGCTCACCACGCCCCAGCTCGAGGAGTTCTACCCCGACCTCCAGGACGAGCGGGTCGAGAGCGCGCTCGCGCTGGTGCACTCCCGCTTCTCCACGAACACGTTCCCGAGCTGGCCGCTCGCCCATCCCTACCGGTACCTCGCGCACAACGGCGAGATCAACACCGTCATGGGCAACCGCAACTGGATGCGGGCCCGGGAGGCCTTGCTCGACTCCGAGCTCATCCCCGGCGACCTCCAGCGCATCTTCCCGATCTGCACGCCAGGTGGCTCCGACACCGCCACCTTCGACGAGGCGCTCGAGCTCTTGCACCTCGGTGGCCGCTCGCTGCCGCACGCCGTGCTGATGATGATCCCGGAGGCATGGGAGAACCACGAGTCGATGTCAGCGGAGAAGAAGGCCTTCTACCGGTTCCACGCG
>VGBT01000049.1 GCA_016870395.1 Actinomycetota bacterium
ATCATTAAGATAGCAACGCCGGGTGACGGCTTCCCCCGTGCGGTTCAGTGCGGCGCGGGCCCGGCGGCTCGCGCTCGGCGCGCAGGGCTTCGCCGATCCCCGCCCGCCGGGCCGGGTCGACCGGCGCCACGCGCGTCGGCTCGTGGAGCGGCTCGGGGCGATCCAGATCGACTCGGTCAACGTGCTCGTGCGATCCCAGGAGCTGCCGCTGTTCGCCCGCCTCGGACCGCACCGGCGGGATCTGCTCCCCTCGCTCGCCGCTGCCGGCGAGCTCTTCGAGTACTGGGGCCACGAGGCCTCGCTGCTCCCCGTCGAGCTCTTCCCGTTGCTTCGTTGGCGCATGGACGCGGCGCACGAGCGGGCCTCGCAGCGCCTGCGTTTGCTGTTCCGCGACCGACCCGACTACATCGAGGCGGTCTTCGAGGAGGTGCGAGACCGGGGCCCGCTCGCGGCCGGTGAGCTCTCCGACCCCGGCGCCAAGAGCGGTCCGTGGTGGGGTTGGCGGCACGGGAAGCAGGCGCTGGAGTTCCTCTTCTGGACGGGCCGCGTCTCCGCTCGCCGCCGGGCCAGCTTCGAGCGCGTGTACGACCTCACCGAGCGGATCGTGCCCGCGCGAGCCTTGGACGCGCCGGTGCCGGCTCCGGACGAGGCGAAGAAAACGCTGCTCGTGCGGGCGGCGAGAGCGCTCGGGATCGGGACGGCGCGTGACCTCGCCGACTACTTCCGCGGCGACGTTGTGGAGTCCCGGTCGCTGCTTGCGGAGCTCGTGGAAGACGGCCGGCTCGTTCCGGCCGAAGTCGAGGGCTGGCGTGATCCCGCGTACGTGCACCCCGAAGCAACAATCCCTCGCCGCGTCGATGCCCGAGCGCTCCTGTCGCCTTTCGACTCGCTGGTCTGGGAACGTGCCCGGACCGAGAGGATCTTCGGGTTCCGCTACCGGCTCGAGATCTACACGCCCGCGCCGAAGCGCGTGTATGGGTACTACGTGCTCCCGTTCCTCCTCGGCGACGCGCTGGTCGCGCGCGTCGACCTCAAAGCGGATCGGAAAGCATCGACGCTGCGCGTGCGTGGCGTCTTCGCCGAGGGCGGGTGCTCGCCCGTCGACATCGCGGGTCCGCTCGCGGCGGAGCTCGCGCTCATGGCCGGGTGGCTCGACTTCGAGCAGGTGACCGTCGACGACCACGGCGATGTCGCTTCGGCCCTCGCCCGCGCGGTCCGGACGGTCCGCGCGTAGATCGCGCCGGAGCGGTGCGTGCTCGCGGCAAGTCGGGGAGGGCGGGTCAGGCGGTCTCGAGCTCGGGCTCGGGGAGCGTCTCCTCGAAGTCGGTGACGCCCTCCACCTCCACGTGGGGCAGCAGCCGGTCGAGCCAGCGCGGCAGCCACCAGTTCGCGTCGCCCAGCAGCTCCATCGTCGCCGGGACGACGCCCACGAGGTGCCCGCGGACCAGGATGGTCTCCTCGGGGGTGGAGGCGTCGACCTGGGTCGCGCCGATGAGATGCGCCTCGGCGTGCTCCACCGCGTCGGCATGTGGGATCGAGCTGGCCGTGGCGGCGAGGGTCGCGGCGTCGACGATGCTCCCACTGCTGAGCGCGATCCGCAGGTCCCACATGTTCAGCTCGGCGTAGCTGTCGTCGGAGCTGACCCTGCGTCACTCGGCGGTGGAGCTCAGCCCCGAGTAGGTGCCGGAGGCGATGCCGATGATGAGCGCGATCGCGGCGACCTGTGGCCACCGGGCGCGCCGGTCCCGCCACGACCAGCGCAACCAGAGGCGACGCACCGCGCTACCAGTGCAGCGCGGCGATCGTGACCTGCCCTCCCGCGGGCGGGCCGTCGGTCATTACGCGGCCGCTCGACAGCTCGATGACCCGGTCCGCACAGCGGGAGAGCTCGCGGTTGTGCGTGACGATCAGCACGGTGATGCCCGCGTGCGTTTGGTCCTGCAGGAGCTCGAGGATCTGGATGCCCGTGTGGAAGTCGAGCTTCGCCGTGGGCTCGTCGGCTAGCAGCACCCGGTTCCCCGTGGCCAGCGCGCGGGCGATCGCCACGCGCTGCTCCGCGATCGTGATCTCGCCATCCGTCGGTGTGTCGAGCGCACCGATCATGTTGAGCAGCGTCGTCTTGCCGCTGCCCGACGGGCCGAGCACCACGATGAACTTGCCGATCTCCACCTCGAGGTCGACGTCCTCGAGGGCGATGACGACCCCGCCGCCGACTTCGTACCGGCGGGACACGCCGCGCAGCTCGATCACCGACATGGGTTCGATCCTCCCGGTTGTCGCCGGCGCGCTCCAGGGTCCGACGTCACACGACAGCGCCGGCCAGGTCGCCGACGACCGCCGCCGCTACCATCGCGATGCCGCCCAATGCCGTCAGTCGGACGACCGCCCGCAGAGGCTTCGCGCCGCCGAGTCGGGCGCCGAGGAGACCGATGCCCGCGAGCAGGACCATCGTGACCGCGGCGACGATCGCGATCCGCGCGCCGGCGGGTGCGAGCGCGACGGCGGCCAGGGAGAGGGCGGCGCCTGACGCGAAGGACGTGGACGAGACCACGGCAGCCTGAATGGGGCGGGCCATCAGGTGCTCGTGCAGGCCGAGCTCGTCCCGCATGTGCGCGCCGAGCGGGTCGGCGCAGGTCATCTGCTCGGCGACCTGGGCCGCCAACGCGCGGTCGAGCCCGCGCTGCACGTAGATCGTGGTGAGCTCCTCGAGCTCGTGCTCGGGGTAGTTGGTGAGCTCATGGCGCTCGCGCGCGATGTCGGCAAGCTCGGTATCGCGCTGGGAGCTCACCGAGTTGTACTCGCCGGTGGCCATCGACATCGCGCCGGCGACCAAGGCGGCGATCCCGGCGACGAGGATGGCCGATCGGCTCGAGCTCGCGGCGGCTACCCCGATGACCAGGGCCGAGGTCGACACGACGCCGTCCTGGGCTCCGAGCACCGCCGCGCGCAGCCACCCGACGCGAGCGCCGCGGTGGACCTCTCCGTGGGCGCGGCTGTACATGGCTCCAGCATGGCGCGCTGGGGCCTACCGATTCCGGATCCGTGTTGCCGGGTGACGGCGTTGCGCCGTGAGTTTGGTGGGCGCGCCGCCGAGCAGCGCCGTCAGTGGTCGCGACCGCCGGCGAGCCGGACGAGCGTGCGATGGGCGAGCCGGGCGTCGCGGAGCCGTAGACCGCGGATCGCGAGCAACCCGCCGTCGGCCAGTCCGACCGTCACCGTCCCCGTGCGCACGGTTCCCTTCGTCGCGACCCGCGCGATCTCACCGACGCAGATCTCCTGCTCGTCGTCCTCGGTCCTCACCACGAGGCGGTCGGTGAACAGGTAGACGGTGGCGGCGGCCCCGTTCACCTTCACCTTGTCCAGCACCATCACGGCGGGCTCGGTCACCGGCCGACGGTACCGGCTTGGTCGTCTAGGGGACTCGCTGGGCCGGTTATGGGCAAACCTGACGTTCGCGTCATACAGTGCCGTCATGCGCGCCCTGCTGTACGGCACCGAGCCGGAGTCCCGACCCGACAATCCGGCTCTCGCGAGCGGCAACCCGCTCCTCGAGATGCTCGCGGTCGTGCCGATGCGGCTGACCGAGCTCCCGGACCCGGGCATCCTGGCGCCGGACTGGGTCCTCACCCGCCCGCGGCTCACGGGGATCTGTGGTTCCGAGTCGAAGATGGTGTTCCTCGACTACGCGAGCTTCCACTCGCCCGAGCGGGCGGGCTCCTTTGCCGACAACCCGATGAAGGGCTTCATTTCGTTCCCCCATGTGATGGGCCACGAGGTGGTGGCCGACGTGGTGGCGGTGGGGCCGGAGGCAGAGGGACTCGAGGTCGGCGACCGGGTGGTGCTCAACCCCTGGCTCTCGTGCGGTCCCCGCGGCGTCGATCCCGTGTGCCCGTCGTGCCAGGCCGGCGACCTGAGCCAGTGCTGGTCGTTCGACCGCGGCCCGATCGCGCCGGCGATCCACACCGGGCTGTGCACGGACGTGCCGGGCGGGTTCGGCGAGCTGATGCCCGCCCACGACTCCATGTTGTTCAAGGTGCCGGATTCGATCAGTGACGAGGAGGCGGTGTTCGCCGATCCCTTCGCGGTGTCGTTGCACGGTGTGACCCGGCACCCGCCGCGCCCCGGCAGCAAGGTGGTGGTGTACGGGGCCGGTGCGCTCGGCACGTGCGCGATCGCGATCCTGCGCGCGCTGCACCCCGACGTCGAGGTGATGGTGGTCGCGCGTTGGGACGCCCAGCGCGCGCTCGCCGAGAAGCTCGGGGCTCGCACGGTGGCCCCCGAGCCGCGTGAGGCGCTCGTGGAGGCGCTGGCCGACTGGTCGGGCGGGGTGCTGCGACCGGCCGACGGCCTGCCGATGGCGTTCCCCGGCGGCGTCGACGTCGTGTACGACACCGTGGGCATGGCCGAGACCCTCGAGGTCGGCGCGCGGGTGCTTCGGGCGCGGGGCACGCTCGTGAAGCTCGGCATGGACGGTCCGGCGCGCTGGGAGGACACGCCCGTCTACTTCAAGGAGCTCACCTTCACGGGCTCGAACGCGTTCGGCGTGGAGGAGGTCGACGGCGTCCGGCGGCACGGCATCGCGTGGTACCTCGACCTCGTCGCCTCGGGCCGCATCGATCTCACCGGCCTGCTCACGCACACGTTCCGGCTCGAGGAGTGGCGCGAGGCGTTCACCACCATCGCGACCCAAGGAGAGACGGGCGCGATCAAGGTCGCGCTCGACCAGCGTTGAGCACCCCTGGGGCCTCGCAGCGTGGGCGGTTAGGCTGGTCGACTTCACGGTGCGTGAGCGGTCTCGTGAGCGGCATGCGGGCGATCGGACGGAACCGAACCAGAAGCGGCGCGCTCGCCTTCGTCCTGGCGCTCACGGCTTCGGGTTGTGGCTTCGTGGTGGTGGAGCACTCCAACCCGGGGGCCCCACCGGATGCCGTCGTGATCTTCACGCCGGAGAACCGCATCCAGGTGACCACCGACGACCTCGCATCACTCGAGCTCGCCGCCGACCTCGTCGACGCCGACCCGGGATCGGTCGGGGTCACCGTCGACACGGGCGCCGACTGGGGCGACCCGGTCGACATCACCGGAGAGATGGACACCATCGAGTCCGACTACCTCCGGGGTCCCGTCGATCCCGGGCATGTCGAACCGGGGATCACCCGGATCGCGGTCAGCGCCGAAACGAGTCAGGGCCGGGTCACGCGCGACGTCGTCTTCTCGTGGGAACCCGAGATCGACACCTCACTCGCCGATCGCTGCGAGCTGCTCGGCCAGACCCGATGTCAGCTGCCGTTCCCGAGTGACCGCTTCACGATCGAGGACGCCTCCACCGACACCGGGCGGCGCATCAGCTTCGGCTCCGAGTCGCTCGTCCAGAACGTCGCCGGCGTCGCCATGGACCCGACGGAATGGAACCGCAACGACGGCTTCTCGCCCGGTCAGGCGGCGGTGACGCTCGTGCCCGGCGTCGACCTCGGGGTCACGGGGGCCGCCCCGATCACCGACATCGGCCGCTCGCTCGATCCCGACCAGCCGATCGTGCTCCTCGACGCGACCACCGGGCAGCGCCACCCGTTCTGGGCCGAGCTCGACGCGACGGCGGGCAGTGACGCCACGCGCACGCTGATCGTCCGCCCGGCGCGCAACTACCCCGAAGGTCATCGGATGATCGTGGGGCTCCGGAACCTGAAGCGCTCCGACGGCTCGATCATCGAGCCGAGCCGCGCCTTCCAGGTCTACCGCGACGGCATCCCCACGTTCCTTCCCGAGATCGAGGCCCGCCGCGACGCGATGAACGACTTGATCGGTCGACTCGGCGAGGCGGGCGTCGGACGCAGCGAGCTGTACCTGGCATGGGATTTCACCGTCGCGTCGGAGCGCAGCATCAGCGAGCGGGCGTTGCACATCCGCGACGACGCGTTCGCGTCGCTCGGGGACGCGGCACCTTCGTTCGCGGTGACCGATGTCGTCGACGACGTCAACGCCGACGTCTGGCGCCGGGTCTCGGGGACCTACGTCGTTCCGAGCTACCTGACGGGTAATGGCGCCCCCGGTTCGCGCTTCAGCTACCCGCCCGGCGCCGGGCCCGACGCGCTGCCGAGTCGTAACGGCGAGTTCACCGCGGCGTTCGTCTGCAACATCCCCCGGTCGGTCACGAGCAACGGTGCCGATCCGGTGACACCTGGCCGGGCGCTCGTCTATGGCCATGGGCTGCTCGGCAGCAAGGACGAGGTCAACGGGTTCGGCGCGCAGGCCGACGACACGACCTCGGTCATGTGCGCGACGAGCTGGGTGGGCATGTCGACCGAGGACATCCCCAACGTGGTGAGCATCCTCGACGACCTGTCGAAGTTCCCCACGCTCGCCGATCGCTTGCAGCAGAGCTTCCTCAACCAGATGTTCCTCGCTCGTCTCATGAAGGATCCCGACGGCTTCGCGAGCCACGTCGCGTTCCAGGCCGGCGTGGCGTCGACGTCGGTGATCGCGCCCGGCGAGGTGTTCTTCAACGGCAACAGCCAGGGTGGCATCCTCGGCGGCGCCGCGACTGCGCTCTCCACGGAGTGGACGCGCGCGGTGCTCGGCGTACCGGGCATGAACTTCTCGACGCTGCTGACCCGCAGCGTGCACTGGGACACCTTCGGCGGCTTGTCGCGTGCCGCGTACCCCGACGACGTCGACCAGGTGCTGGGCCAGCAGCTCATCCAGATGCTCTGGGACCGGGCCGAGGCCAACGGCTACGCGCACCACATGACCTCCGATCCGCTTCCGGGCACTCCGGAGCACACGGTCATGCTGCTGGAGGCCTTCGGCGACCATCAGGTGGCCAACGTCGCGACCGAGACCGAGGCGCGAACGGTGCCCGGCATGCACGTCTGGCAGCCGGCGCTCGGCGCGGGTCGTAGCCCCGACGTCGTGGCCGTGTGGGACGTGCCCGCAGTGACGTCGGCCGAGGTTCCCTGGGGTGGCAGCGTGCTGGTGATCTGGGACTGGGGCACCGACGCGCCGCCTACCACGAACACGCCGAACCGGGCCGGCGACGACCCGCACGGCTTCGGTGCCGGTGAGCCCGGCGTGATGGCCCAGGTCGACCAGTTCCTGCGGTCGGCCGGCGCGTTCTGGGACTTGTGCGAGGGCGGTCCCTGCCGGGGCTAGATCAAGCTGTGGCTGTGGCTGTGGCTGTGGTCGCGGCCGCGATCGCGGTTGCGGCGACACGGCGGTTGAGCGCCCGCAACGCGAACAGCCCGGTGACCAGAGCGGCCAGGGCGCCCAGCAGCAGGCCCGCGCGCGGTCCGAAGGCCTGCGAGACCGCGCCGACGATCGGTCCGCCGATCGGGGTGCTGCCGAGGAACGCCACCGCGAAGAGCGCGGCGACCCGGCCCCGGAGCTCGGGTCGCGCCCTCGACTGCGCGAGCGCGCCTGCCGACGAGAGGAACGCGATGCTCGCGATGCCCATCGGCACCAGGACGACTGCGAGCATGCCGATCGAGGGCGCGGCGGCAGCCGCGAGCATGAACGCACCGAATGCGAGGGCCGACCAGATCACGAAGCGCGTCTTGGCCTTCTCCCGGTGCGCGACGACGAGCGATCCGGCGAGCGCACCGACGCTCATGAGGGCGTAGAGGCCGCCGAAGGTGCCCGGTCCGCCGGCGAAGGTCTTCTTCGCCATCAGCGAGAGCGTGACCTGGAAGTTGAAGCTCAGCGTGCCGATGATCGCGGTCATCAACAACACCGTGCGCAAGGCCGGTGACGCCCAGACGTAGGCGAGGCCTTCGCGCAGCTGGCCCTTCTCCCGTGGGACCGGAGGCGCGGGGCGGATCTCATCGCGTCGCATGACGAGGAGCGCACCGATCACCGCGCCGAACGACGCGGCATTGAGGAAGAAGCACCACGCGACTCCGGCAGCAGCGATGACCAGGCCACCCACCGCGGGACCGACGATGCGCGCGGCGGTGAACACCGAGGTGTTGAGGCTCACGGCGTTGGCGGCATGCTCGTCGGGGACGAGCTCGGTGACAAACGAGCGCCGCGCGGGGCTGTCGAGGGCGGTCGTGCAGCCGAGGAGCACCGCGAACCCGTAGACCATCCACAGCGCGACCACGTCGAGCACGACGAGCGCGCCCAAGGACGAGGCGAGGACCATCGCGGTGAGGGACGTGCCGACGAGCAGCTTGCGCTTGTCGAAGCGATCGGCGAGCACGCCGGCCCACGCCCCACCGAGCAGGACGGGGAGGAACTGCAGCGCCGCGACCGTACCGACGGCGAGGCCGCTGTCGGTGAGCGACAGCACGAGCCACACCTGACCGATCTGTTGCATCCAGGTGCCGCTCGCCGAGATCACCTGTCCGCCGAGGTACCAGCGGAAGTTCCGGGTCCCGAGTGAGCGGAAGGTCTGGCGTCCGGCGAGGCGCAGGCGGGTCACTCGAGCATCCCCTCGAGGATGTCGGCGGCGCCCGCCAGGGTCTCCCGGTCGGCGGCCGAGAGGCTTCGGAGCCGACGATCGAGGTAGGCGTTCTTGCGGATGCGCGTCGAGTCGAGGAGCTTGCGCCCCGCTCGGGTCACCTCCACGCGCACGACCCGGCGGTCGCCGGCGTCGACTTCACGGCGCACCAGGCCCTGCTCCTCGAGCTTGCCCACGGCTGCCGTGATCGTGGGCGGCGCGACCTGCTCGGCGGTCGCGAGCGCGCCGAGAGTCATCGGCCCTGACCGCTCGATCGTCGAGAGCGCGGCGATCTGGGTGGGTGAGACGCCAGGGTGCTCGGCCTGCTGGCGCAGGCGGCGAGCCAGCCGGGTCACCGCCAGGCGGAGGCGGGCGGCGAGGTCGAGTTCGGAGGCAGTCGAGACCGTCATCGTTTCGATCAACTAATTAGTCGATCGAAACATTCCGGTCAAGCGAATTGACGATGGCCGCTCAGGGGCCGCCGACGTAGTCGACGAGACGTCCGATCTTGAAGCCCTCGGCTCGGGCCCGGTCGATCACGAGCTGCAGGTTCTCGGCGAGGTCGGGTCGGAAGTGCAGGAGCAGGACGTCGCCCGGGAAGAAGTGGCCACCGACGATGTCGAGCCGCCCGTCGTTGGTGGCACCCTGCCACATGACGACGGCACGCAGACCGCAGGACGCGGCCGCCTGGCGGGTGGTCGCATCCCACTCGCCGTAGGGCGGGCGGAACAGGGTGGGGCGGCGCCCGAACCACTCGGTGAACTCGTCGAGCGTCGCGCAGACTTCGTCCTGCTGCACTGAGTACGGCATCCCGCGGACGGACTCGTGGCTCTTGGTGTGGCTCTCGACCGTCGCGAGCCCGGCGTCGACCAGCTCGCGGAAGTACGAGCGCCCGTCGCCCGCAGGGTCGCGCGCCAGGAACAGCGTGACCGGAACCTTCTCGCGCAGCAGGAGCTCGACGACCGCCGGGTCGCGATGAAGGCCGTCGTCGATGCCGAGGAAGATCACGTTGTCGGTGGTGGGGACGCGACTGACGACGGGCGCGGTGCCGTCGGTGCCGATCACGGGGCCAGGGGGCGCGCCCTGTACCAGCGACGGGAGCGTGGTGGTGGTCGTCGTGGAGGTCGAGGCCGAGGTCGGCGGCCGGCGGCGTGTCGTCGCGCCCGAGGTGTCGGACGAGCTGGGTGCCGTGACTCCCGCGACGGTGCTGACCGTGGCAACGACGACGACGGCGAGCAAGATGGTCACGAGCATGCGGCGGGGCATCGATCCCTCCGGAGCGGCGCAACAGTCTACAAGAGCCCTTCTCGCCGGGACCAGGCGGGGCGTGGAAGGCTGCGCGCATGGTCGATCCCGCTGCCGAGATGCGTCGCTGGGGCCTGACCACGCCGGGTGAGCGGGCGCGAATCGTGGTGATCTCCCCGCACCTCGACGACGCGGTGCTGGGCTGCGGGCGGCTGCTGGCGGCGCATCCCGGAGCGACGGTGATCACCGTGTACGCGGGTCGGCCGTCGGTGTACCCGGACCCGCCGACCCACTGGGACGCGCTCGCCGGGTTCGCAGCCGGCGACGACGTGCTCGCGGCCCGGCGTGAGGAGGACCGCCGCGCGCTCGACGAGCTGGGCGCCGAGCCCGTATGGCTCGACTTCGTGGAGCACCAGTACCTGCCCCGCTCTGCATGGGTGGGCGCGACCGACACGGCCGACGCGCTCGAGGCCGCCGTGCGCGCTGCCCGGCCGACGGCGGTGTTCGCGCCGTTCGGGCTCGCCAACCCGGATCACGACGCCGCGCACGAGGCCGCGATGTCGGTTCGGACGCGCGTGGGCGAGCCGTCGTGGTTCTGCTACGAGGACATGGGCTACAAGCACATCCCCGGCTTGCTCGCGTGGCGGGTGGCCAAGCTGTTCCGAGCCCAGGTGTGGCCTACGCCCGCTGTCGTGCCGCTCGACCCGTCCGACGACCGCCGCCGCGCGGCGCTCGCGCACTACGCGTCACAGCTGCGCGCGCTCGAGGCCGACTGGGACGTGGCGGCAAAGCTCCCGGCGCCGGAGCAGCACTGGCGCCTGGCACCCCCACCCACTGGATGGGAAGCCCTCAGCGCCACCTGACCCCTTCCGATCTCGGAACGATTCGGGCCCCTATAGGGCCTGGAACGTTCCGAGAACGGTCAGGTGCTGGCCCAGAGGCGCTCGAGTGCGGCGGCCGACGCCTCGGCGCGCTCCCACGGCCACCAGTGCGAGCAGTCGTCGAACACCACGAGCTCCCCACCGAGGCGCGCGGCGAGGCACTCGCCGAATCGTGGTGCGACGTACGGGTCGTCGGCGCCCCAGAGCACGAGCGACGGTTGTGGCTGCATCGCGTCGATCGCGGGCTGCCACTCAGCCCCCACGGTCACCGCGGAGCGGTAGAGGGAGAAGATGCACGCACCCATGCGCGCGTCCATGTGCTCGACCTGCTCGCGCGCGAGCGCTTCGGGTGCGCCGCCGGCCACGAGCATCGCGACGCGATCGGCAGCCGGCGTGCTCTCGAATGTTGCGATCAGCTCCTCGCCGGCGCCCGGGGTCTGCCAGAGCCGGGCCATCGCGTGCCACTCGTAGTCGACGTCGATCGGACCGCTGCCGCACGCCAGCGTTCGCACCAGGTCGGGGCGCGTCGAGGCGACGCGCTGGACGAGGATGCAGCCCCAGTCGTGGCCGACCAGGTCGACCGGCTCGCCGAGCTCGACGAGCTGCTCGGTCACCCAGTCGGCGTACGCCTCCTTCGTGGCGTCGAGACCCGGCGGGAGCTCGGTACCGAACCCGGGCAACGACAGCGTGACCACGTCGGCGCGCGAGAGGCGGTCGAGCAAGGGCGACCACATCGAGGCGGTGTCGGGCACGCCGTGGAGGAAGACCGCGGGCATCTGAGTCCTTCCTAGAAGAGGGGTGACCAAGCCGACGTGCGCAGCAGCCGGCTCTCCCAGTCGTCGCGCAGGCGTAGGGCGTCGTGCATCCAGGTGCCCGGCGCCTTGTGCTCGGGTGGCACCTCGCTCGTCACCAGGCCGGTGATACCTGCAGGACGCGTGACCCGCTGCCAGAGGATCACCTCGCGCCGACGGGCGCTCGTCCCCCACGCCGCGGTGAACACGGCTTGGAGCTCCAGCAACGAGCGACCGCCGTGGCGTCCCTCGGCGAGGCTGGGTGCGTAGTTGTCGCGTGCCGCGGTGAGGTAGTCCTCCATCAGCCCGGCGTGGGGCCACGCGGTGTCCTCCATGAACAGCGACTGGTCGTGCTCGCCGCCGTCGAGGGGTACCCGCCCGAGTTCCACCTCCTGGAGCGGTGACCACTCGACGGGCACCAGGACCTTGCTGGTCACGTCGTGGCGGAAGCCGTCGACAATTCTGGCCCATCCCCGCAGGTCGCCGCGGGACACCCGGCGAGCGAGCTCCTCCCACGCGCGACCGTCGGTGACCGCCGTGACGGTGACGATGTTGTACGCCCGGCCAGTCCCGTGGGCGTGACGCATGAAGTACAGGAGACGGGCGTCGTCACTCGCTGCAAGCGTCGGCATCCACTCGTCGCGATAGGCGCGTTCGAACTCGTCTTCGTGCGCACCCATCACGCGGTGCAGCTCGTGGACGAAGAGCATCGGCTACTCCGCGGTCAGGGCGCGCAGGATGTCGTCGACGGCGCCGTCGGCGAGCGCGCGCAGCTCGTCGTCGGTGCGGTCCTGGATCGGGTGGGCGACGAACACCGCGGCCGGGTCGGCGCCGAGCGCAACAGCCTGTGCTTCGGCGGCGGCGACGAACTCGGTCGAGGCGACGAGCACTCCGGGTACCCCCAGCCCTTCGAGGTTCACGATGTCATGCACACTGCACGACGTGCACGACCCTCAGTCGGCGAGCGCCTCGATCACGACGTCGCACTCGGTGGAGATCTCGTGGCGCAGGTCGATCGGCGCGACCTTGGTGAACGTCGGCTTGGCGAACCGGGCGACGGTGAGGCCCCGTCCGGCGAAGACCTCGGCCACTCGGTCGAGGAACACGTCGCCGCGGGCCTTGGTGATGTCGAGCAGCCCGATGGTCTTGCCCTCCAGCGACGACGGCCGCGGCGCCCGCTCCCGTGTGGTCGCGCTGAGCTCACCTGTCGGATCCAGCAACGTGGTCACGCTCGCACCTCCAGGGTCACCGGTTGGCTTCCCATTGCGCCACTGACCCATCCTCCCACGATTGCGGAGAACAGTCCGGCTCCACCGCCGGCGTGGGCGATCAGCATCCCGCCTTCGCGGAACTTCGGCAACGGGACCTCGGCGAACGCCTCCGGCATGCCCTCGGCGATGCCGCGCGTGCCGCGGGCGTGCTCCGAGCCCGACATCGTCAACAGCGCGCCGAGCTCCTCGCGGAACCGCGACCGGGACCAGCCGGCTTCCTCGTAAACGCGGAGGTGCTCGGGGGAGATCACGAGCATCGCGTCGAACGCGATGGCAAGCTTCGGATGCGCGGTCGCGCGCAAGCACTCTGCGAACGTGCGCGTGAGAGACTCCGGCACGCGCGAGATCTGATCGACGACGCCGCGCACGCCCTCGCCGGCGAAGACCGTGACCGCGCTCTTGGCTCGGGGGATCCCGCGCTCCTCGGCGAGCGTGCCCCAGCTGGTGTCCTCGCGCTCAGCGAAGCAGAACGTGTACTTGCCCGGCTGGCCGAGCGTGGCCCGGTCGACGCCACCTGGACGGCCGCCGCCGACGTTGCGGACGACGAGCTGAAGCGCCCGGCCGATCGTCGCGTTCGCCCGATTGCCGGGTCCGAGCGCATTGACGTCGTTGTTCATCCCGATCGCGGGCGCGATTGGCCCGTTGACCACGACCACCGGACCGCTGAAGTAGGTCGTGGCGAGAAGTCCGTGCATGTTGAAGTCGTCGGTGCACGCGGCCTCGACTGCGGCGAGGACCACCGGCAGGTACTCGGGGCGACAGCCCGCCATCACCGCGTTGATCGCGACCTTCTCCACGGTGCACTCGACCAGGTCGGGGGGAACGATGGTGACGACCTCGTCGGGTGCGCGGGTGGTGCCGGCCAGCATGCGCACGACGCGCTCCGGCGTCGGAGGGACGAGGGGAAGCCCGTCGGACCAACCGCGCTCGAACATCGCCTCGAGCTCGTCCTCCTCGGCGCCGAGGTGGACGCGGCGCGCTTGCAGGCCAGTAGCACCTTCGGCGACGGCCCGGGCACCCGCGATCGCAGGGTCCCGGGTGCGCGACCCACACCCAGGCCGGTGAGGCGGGAGCGTTTCGCCGAGGTTGCCGACGCCGGTGAGCGCCTCCCACCGTTCTCGGCTCCACCCGACGGTGCGGGCAACCTCCTCGCCGTCGATCACCCGAAGAAGCGTCGGGACGGTGTCGAGGTCGAGCGCGAACGAGACCTCGAGGTTGGTGTCGTCGATCGCGCCACCGATCTGCTCGGGGAAGGTCGGGTCGTCCTGGCTGTAGACAGTGACGGGAGCGTCCGCGCGCTCGCGCAGCTCGGCCAGCACCGGCGCGACCAGGGTGCAGGTGGGGCAGTCCCGCTTGACGATCGCGGCGAGCCCGTCGGGGAGCACGCCGTCAGGCTGGTGTCGACGGTGGCGCGGCGTCAAGCAGCGCCGATCCGCCAGAGCTCTGACGGTCCGGCGCTGCATTGGCTGGTGGTGCCGTCCTCGTCACCAATTACCCTCCGGAATCCCGAACCGCATGCTCTGAGCATGCTCTGAGCATGCTAGCCTGGTTACGGTGAGCGCGATCCAGGTGAAGAACGTGCCCCCGGAGCTGCACGACGAGCTGCGTCGCCGGGCCACGGATTCGGGCCGGACGGTTGGTGAGGTCGTGCTCGACGCGATCCGGCGTGACCTGCGGCGGCGGTCCACCGAGGAGTGGGTGGAGCGAATGCGGACGCTGCCGCTGTCCGGGCCCCGCCCGACGCGTGAGCAGGTGCACGAGATCTGGGAAGACGCGAGGCCCGACCGTCGCTTCGCCGACGATGACGACGGTCGTTGACGCATCGGCCCTGCTCGACGCGCTGCTGGGCGTCGTGCGTGAGGACGACCGCCACCACTTCTCGGGCGATCTCGCCGCGCCCGACCTCCTGTTCCCGGAGGTGACCAACGCGCTGGCGTGCATGCGGCGCCGTGGACTGGTCGACCCAGCCGGTGCTGCACTGATCCTCGAGGAGCTGCGCGACGTGCCGTTGCAGGTCGAGCCGACACGCGAGCTCGTGGTTCGGGCGTTCGAGCTCAGTGACAGGTTGACCGCCTCTGACGGCTGTTACGTAGCGCTGGCCGAGTCGTTCCAATGCCCGCTGCTCACCGCGGACTGCCGCCTTGGGAACGCTCCGGGCCTCTCGATCCCGGTGATCCTCGTGTAGTTTCTGCCGATCTCGGCACGCTGCTGGGGCCGATGCGGCGCCGCAGGTTTGCCAAGGCGTGGTCCTGTTCCACGAAGGCGATCCGGGTGACACGATCCATCTCACGCCGGGACGCCGACGGCCCCGTCGATGTTGAGCGCGTGTCGCGCCGTAGTACGGAGGGTGCCTACGCGCGGTTCCGCGGAACCGCCTACTCGGGGTGCCAACCACCGTTGCTGTGGATCAGCTGGCCGTTGACCCAGCCGCCTAGCTCTGAGCAGAGGAAGGCGACGAGGTTCGCGGCGTCCTCGGGCTGTCCGACCCGGCCGAGCAGCGTGGATGCGGCCACTGCTTGGAGCATCGCCTCGTCCATCCAACCGGTGTCGGAGGGGCCCGGGTTCACGACGTTCGCGGTGATGCCGAGGTCGCGCAGCTCGATCGCGGCGGCGAGCACGATCCGGTCGAGCGCGCCCTTGCTCGCCCCGTAGGCGAGATTCCCGGCGGTGTGGTCGCTCGTCAACGCGACGATCCGCCCTGCGCCGTGGGGCCCGGGGAACTGCTCGGCGAAGGCGCGGACCAACAGCCACGTCGCGCGTGCGTTGACCGCGAACACGCGGTCGAAGTCTTCGACCGTCGTGTCCGTGATGCCGGCGTCGACGCCGTCGCAGTGGGACATGACGAGCGCCCGGACCGGGCCCAGCTCGGCCCCGACCTTCTGGAGCACCGCCGCGGGCACGTCCGGGTCGGAGACGTCGGCCTCGATGCCGACGGCCGCGGCGCCGAGCCCGACCAGCTCCTCGTG
>VGBT01000050.1 GCA_016870395.1 Actinomycetota bacterium
CAGGCTCCCCGCCGCATGGGTGCCCTGGGCTGTCCCGACGGCACCAGGATCGTTGTGGAGGTCGCCGACGTGCGCGGCCGACAGGTTCGGCTCGCGGTGACGGCGCCGCCCGAGGTGGCCGTCACCCCCCGGGAAGTCTCCGGCCGGTAGTCCGAGACACCGAGCACCCGGCCGGCCTGCTCCGTCGCCTTGGGGCTGGAGGTGTAGCCGCTCTGTTAGCTCCCAATCGGGCGGGTTCTGGAGAACGCGCAGGGCATCGATTCGTAGCCGCTCACGAAGTTGGCCGCCCGGTACGCCGGCTCGGTGTCGCCGACCGGATGAATGTCGGGGAGGCGGTCGGCCAGCACGTCGAAGAACGCCCGCAGCTCGAGCCGGGCGAGCGACGAGCCGAGGCAGAAGTGGGGGCCGAAGCCGAACGCCACGTGGTCGTTGGGGGAGCGGTCGATGTCGAAGCGGAACGGGTCGTCGAAGTGCGACTCGTCACGGTTGGCCGACGGGTAGAGCAGCAGCAGCTTCTGCCCCGCCTTCATCGACGCACCGTGGAACTCGACGTCTCGGGTCACCGTGCGCGCCATGTTCTTGATCGGCGTCACCCAGCGCAACATCTCCTCGACTGCGTTCTCGATGAGCGACCGGTCGGCCTTGAGGTGCTCCCACTGGTCCGGGTTGCTCAGCAGCTGGTACCCGCCACCGCTGATCACGTGGCGCGTCGTCTCGTCACCGCCGATCAGGATCAGCAGCGACTCGTGGATCAACGCGTCGTGGGTGAGGTGCTCGCCGTCGACCTCCGCGTGCACGAGCACGCTCATGAGGTCGTCGCGCGCGCTCGCGCGGCGGTCGGCGATCACTCGCTCCGCGTACTCGACGTAGCCGGCGAAGGCCTCGGCCATCTTCGTCAGGAGCTCGGGGTCGTTCTGACCGAGTCCGCGTAGGAGATCGTCGGACCATTGCAGCAAGGTGGGGTGGTCCTCCTCGTCGACCCCGAGCGCGTCGCCGATCATGACGAGCGGCAACCATGCGGCGAGGTCCCACACGAAGTCGCAGGTGCCCTGTTCACACACGCGGTCGATCAGGTGGTGCACCACCTGACGGATCCTCGGCTCGAGGGCTCGCACCCGCTGGGGGGTGAAGCCACGCGCCACGAGCTTGCGGCGCGCCTTGTGCTCGGGGTCGTCCATGTCGATCATCATCGGGATCGCGCCCGTCTCCGGTCGGATGCCGCCCCCGTTGCAGAACAGCTCGGGGTTGCTCTCGACCTCCTTCACGAGCTCGTAGGTGGAGATGCCCCACACCCCGCCCACCTCGTCCCAGAACACCGGCGCGTGGACACGGAGCCAGGCCAGCTCCTCCTGTGGGTTGCGGCCCCAGAAGTCGCCGCTCACCAGCTCGATCGACGGTGTCGTGGCGGTCATCGACGTGCTCCTCGACTCACTCGGGCGGCGGGACGACTGCCACCGGTCGGTGAGATCGTCCCGGAAGCTCCCGGGCGACGCGACCCAGGAGCAGGCCCTTCACGCCGCCGAGACCGCGCGTGCCGCACACGATCAGGTCTGCGTCGACGTCGCGCGCGGCTTGGACGATGCCTTCGACCGGCAGGTCTTCGACGAGACGCGGTTCGATCTCGATCCCGTCGGCGCTCGTGCACCATTCGCGCACCTGGGCAAGGGCTTCCTCGTGCAGCTCGTGGAAGCTCCTGGACGGCTTGACCTTGCTCAGGTCCTCGAGCGGCGACCACGCGTGGACCACCACGAGTCGGGCCTCGGTCTGGCGTGCGAGGTCGGCGGCCCAGCCCAGCGCGTGCGCTGCACCCTTCGAACCGTCGTGTGCGACCAGGATGGTGCGAACCGTCATGGCGTCTCCTTCGTGGTGCATCCCCGCGGCTTGGTTACTCGCTCGGCTGGTTGCTCGGCCCCGCGGCGTGGTCCCTCGCGTCGGCCCGCAGCGACAACAGCACCGTCACGCTAAGCACGACTGCGATCACCGCGAGCGAGAGCAGGGTCGGCACGTGGTACACCTCGGCGAGCAGCATCTTCACGCCGACGAACGTCAGGATGATCCCGAGGCCGACGTTGAGGTACCGAAGCTTGCCGGCGGCCCCCGCCAGGAGGAAGTAGAGCGCCCGCAGGCCCAAGATCGCGAACGCGTTCGACGAGAACACGATGAACTCGGAGCGGGTGACGGCGAGGATCGCAGGGATCGAGTCGACCGCGAACACCACGTCGGTCGCCTCGATTAGCACAAGCACGACGAGGAGGGGCGTGGCGAACCGGCGCGCGTCGATCTTCATCCAGAACTTCTGGCCGTGGTACTCGCTCGTCACGGGAACCAGGCGACGCATGAGCTTGAGCACGGGGTTGTGCTCGGGGTGGATCTCGGCGTTGTCGTGGCGGGCGACGCGCCAGGCCGTGAAGATCAGGAATGCGCCGAAGACATACAGCATCCATTCGAACGCGTTCAGCAGCGCGACACCCGCGAAGACGAATATCGCGCGCAGCACGAGTGCGCCGAACACGCCCCAGAAGAGCACCCGGTGCTGGTAGGCCTTGGGGACGGCGAAGTAGGAGAGGATCACCGCCCAGACGAAGACGTTGTCGACCGACAGGCTCTTCTCGATCACGTAACCGGTGAGGTACTGGCCGGCGGCGGCGCCGCCAAGCGTCCACCACACGACGAAGCTGAACGACAGGCCGAGCGCGATCCAAAAGACGCTGGTGATCGCGGCTTCGCGGATGGCGATCTCGTGTGCCTCGCGGTGGAACAGGAGGAGATCGGCCACGAGCAGGACGACGATCAGGCCGATGAAGGCCGCCCACGCCCACGCGGCGACCTCGATGTCTGCGCCCGGGGCTTCCGTGCCGGCGGCGTTCGCGAGGAGCAGGGCAGGAGTCACGGAGCGGCAATTCTGGTCGGGGGCGGTGGCCGCTTAGCCTACCGACTCGCTTCGCAGCGATACCGCCTGGTAATCCATAGACCCATGGCGAAGATGTGCGAAGGACGAGTCTGCATCGTGACCGGCGCGGGCCGGGGCATCGGGCGCGAGCACGCGCTGATGCTCGCGTCGGAGGGCGCGAAGGTCGTGGTCAACGACGTGGGCGGGTCGCGTGAAGGAACCGGCCACTCCGAGGGTCCCGCCCACGAGGTGGTGGCCGAGATCGAGGGCATGGGCGGCCAGGCCGTCGCCAACGGCGACGACATCTCCACGTGGGAGGGCGGCGGAAACGTCGTGAAGCAGGCCATTGATGCGTTCGGCGGTCTCGACGTCGTCGTGAACAACGCCGGCATCCTGCGCGACCGCATGCTCGTCAACATGGCCGAGGAGGAATGGGACGCGGTCATCAAGGTGCACCTCAAGGGCACCTTCGCGGTGTCTCGCTTCGCAGCCGCGTACTGGCGCGAACGGGCCAAGAACGGCGAGACGAACGACGCCCGCATCATCAACACCACGTCGCCGTCGGGGATCTACGGAAACGCCGGCCAGACGAACTACGGCGCCGCGAAGGCGGGCATCGCGACGTTCACGATCATCGCGGCGATGGAGCTCGAGCGTTACGGCGTCACTGCGAACGCGATCGCACCGACCGCCCTCACGCGCATGACCGAGGATCTCGGACTGGCCGCGAGCGAAGAGGCCAAACAGACGATGGACCCGCGCTGGATCGCGCCGATCTGCACCTGGCTCGCGTCGCCGCAGTCGGCCGGCGTCACCGGACGCGTGTTCGAAGTCTCGGGCGCCTACCTCGCTGTGGCCGAGTCCTGGCACCGGGGCCCGAGCACCGACGCGGTCGACGACCCCGACCAGGTCGACGCCGTCGTGCGAAAGCTCCTCGCCGACGCCCGGCCGAACGCAGACATGTTCGGCCGCGACAAGACCAGCTGACCCACGATCCGGGGTTTTGGCGTCGCAGGACCGCGATAATCGCGGTCTGCTGACGCCAAAGCGCTGGCGGAGGGCTTAGGTGCGGAAGGTCCAGTCGGCGGCGGTCGACAGGCGCGTGAGCGCGACGGTCGGTGGCTCCTCGACCGGAGCGCGGTCGGGGTCGACGTCGATCATGAACGCGACGTGCCCACGGGCGACTCGATCCGCGCTCACATGCGCGCGCGGCTCGACCGCCTGCGCGATCGCCCGCACCGCGGAGGGCTCGCCGGTCGCGAGGAGACCGAGCCAGCCGGGTGCATCCGGGTCGAGCAGGTCGCCGGCGAAAACCACGGTCGCGTGGCGCTCGTCGACGCGGGTAACCGAGCGGTCGATGCCGGGTGGGAGACCCGGGTGGCAGGCCAGCACCGTGAGGATGCCGTCGAGATCGCCGGCGACGTCGAGCAGTGTCGCGATGCGACCTGCCGCGACCCAGCAGGCGCCCTCCCACTGTGCCGCCTGCACCTCCGCGACGAGGGCCGGGTCGTGGCACTCGCGCAGGAAGAGCCCGGCTGCAGCGCTGAGGAGCTGGCATTGGATAGCGAACTCCCGGAGGGCGGCGACGAGCGCCCCGTGTGAGAGGTCCTCCAGCCTGAAGTCGGGATCGAACGGTCCCGAGTAGTCGGTGAGCCCGCCGGGCTCGGCGTCGGGCGGCCGCTGGTTGGACACCGCGGTGAGGTCGAGCTCGCCGACCTGGGTCGTGAGCGGGTCCTGCACGACCGGCGGGTTCTGCGGGTCGATGGTCAGCGTCCAGTGGCAGTGCGGCACCCGATCGGCTGGGGTGCGCGGGGGTCGATGGATCGGGCGGATCTGTGCGCGGGGGTTGGTCGCGACCGCGGTGGCGTCGAACGTGGGGTCCTCGATGTGCACGCACATGTTCACGACCATCTGTTCGCCCTGGGGCTCGACGTCGATCAGGGCGCCGCAGTGTTTGAGCCAGAACTCTGCGTGGTTCTCGTCACGGATCCGGTAGCCGACGTCCATGTACTCGTGGGGGAACCCGACGTCGAGCTGAAGCGCTTTGCAGATCGCGCTCGCCCCGTCGCCGTCGATGCCCATCAGTCGACGCATGCGCCGTGTGTAGTTGGGGCTCGCGCCCTGCCACTCGGCGATCGCGACCCGTGTGATCTCGTCCATGCCGAGTCGCAGTGCCACCTGGGGCATCAGCGCACGGTCGTAGAGGTGGCCGAAGAGCATCCACTCTCGCCCGAGCCGGGCCAGGCTCACGCGATCGAGCGCCTCGAACCCATCGACGGTCATCTGCTGCTCCTCTCGGGCTGAACCACTGTTCAGCAACCTATGCTGACCGTTCGACCTGTGTCATGGCCGTCTGCCCGGCCAGGAGCCCGCATGCCCTCGACTGCACCCGAGCCCGCACCGGTCGACAAATGACCGCGAGCCTGCGCGAGCAGCGACGCAGCCTCCAGCGCTTCGCGGACTTTCAGGTCGAGTTCTTCCGCTCTCATTCGAAGTTCGGTCGTCTCCTGCTGGGCGCGACGGGCTTCGGCGCGAACCTCGAGCCGTCGTTCGAGGCGCCTGTAACCGCCGGAGACGGGGGCGCGATGAGCGTCGAGAGAGTGGGGATAACGCCGTGAGCGGCGGAATCACCGACGCGGCAATTGCCGCGCTGCGGGCGCGCATCGGGGTCCCGGAGCCCCACCCGCAGCCGCCGCACTACCGGCGCCCGGGCCTCGACGCGTTCCGGAACGTGGCCGTCGCCTACGGCGACGACAACCCGCTGTGGTCCGACGAGGAGCATGCGGCCACGACCCGTTGGGGGAGCCCGATCGCGCCGCCACCGCTGGTGGGCGGCGACACGCTGATCGGCGAGGACGAGGTGACCGAGGTCGCGCCGGCCCAACGCGAGCTCATGAAGGGTGACCCGCTGCGCGGGGTGCACGCGTTCTACTCGGCCAGCGCGCGGGAATGGTGGGCGCCGCTCTATCCGGATCGGAGGGTCTGGCGCCGCAACGCGCTTGTCGGCGTGCTCGACAAGCGCAGCGACTTCGCCGGTCGCGCCGTGCACGAGTGGACCGCGCAGGTCTTCCGCGACGACGCGGGAACGCTCCTCTCGGGCCAGTATCGGCTCATGATCCGTACCGAGCGCGAGAAGGCCCGCGTCCGCAAGCGCGACGACGCGGTCGTGATCGAGCGCTACACCGACGAGCAGATCGCGCAGATCGACGCGCAGTACGGCCGTGAACGACCGCGTGGCGCGGAGCCGCGCTTCTGGGAAGACGTGGCCGAGGGTGATCGCGTCGGGCCGATGGTGAAGGGCCCGCTCACGATCACCGACATGGTGTGCTGGCACTCCGGCATGGGGATGGGCCTCTACGGGGTCAGGCCGCTGCGGCTCGGCTACGAGAACCGCAAGCGCATCCCGCGCTTCTTCCACCGTGACGATCTCAACGTTCCCGACGTGATGCAGCGCGTGCACTGGGACCCCGAGTTCGCCAAGCGCGCGGGCAACCCGACCACGTTCGACTACGGCCGGATGCGCGAGACCTGGCTCGTTCACCTGTGCACCGACTGGATGGGCGACGACGCGTGGCTCTGGAAGCTGGACTGCGAGTTCCGCAAGTTCAACTACGTGGGCGACACCCAGTGGCTCGACGGGACCGTCACTCGCAAACACCTGATCGACGACCGGCCCGCCGTCGATCTCGAGCTGCGCGCGGTCAACCAGCGCGGCGAGACCACGACACCGGGCCATGCCACGGTGCTGCTGCCGAGCCGCGCACACGGTCAGGTGGTCCTGCCGGACCCGCCCGGCGGCGCGACCGACCTCCAGCAGGCCCTCGACGCGATCGTCGCGGGATTCGAGGGAGACCCCAGATGAGCGACTACCCGTCGGTCGACGGCCTGCTGGCCACGCACGTGGGCCCGGTGCTGCACCTTCGTCTCGACCGGCCGGAGCGCCGCAACGCGCTCACCGACGAGATGATCGTCGCGCTGGCCGACGCCGTGGAGACCGCCGGCCGCGACGAGGCGGTGCGGGTCATCCTGCTCGATGGCGCGGGCGAGCACTTCTGCTCCGGTGCCGACCTGGCCGCCAAGAACCCTGAGGGCGCCCGCCGGCCGAGGGTCGGCAGCATCCAACGCCGACTCCCCACGACCGCACACCGTTTGATCCCGGCGCTGTGCGCGGTGCAGACGCCGGTGGTCTGCCGCGTGCAGGGCTGGGCCGCGGGCATCGGCCTGCACCTCGTGCTCGCGGCCGACATCGCCGTGGTGGCGCAGGACGCGCGGCTCTGGGAGCCGTTCTCGGCGCGCGGCTTCACGCCGGACAGCGGCGGGACGTGGCTGCTGCAGCGCCGCATCGGCGAGGTGCGGGCGCGCGAGATGCTCCTGCTCGGACGCGAGGTGACGGGCGCAGAAGCCGCGGCCTGGGGGATGGTCCACGCGGCCGTGCCCGAGACGACGCTCGACGCGGAGGTCGAAGCGGTGGTCGACGCCTTGGCTGCCGGCCCGACTGTTGCGCTCGGCTTCACGAAGCGGCTGCTCCATGCCGCGGCCACCGCCGATCTCGACGCGCACCTGCGCGACGAGGCTCTCGCGCTCGAACTCTCGTCGCGCAGCGACGACTTCCGCGAGGGGATCGCGGCGTTCCGGGAGAAGCGACCGCCGCGTTTCGAGGGCCGGTGACCACGACCGACCTGGGTCGGCTCCCGATCGACGGGTCGTCGTCGCTCGAGGAGGTTCTCGACGCCGTGCGCGCCTGGGTCGTCGCGCACGTGCCCCAGGCGTGGCGGGACGCGGCATCCGAGGGGACGGCGGCGATCCGAGCGGTACGCGCGCGCTCGGACTACGAGGCGTGGTACCCGATCTTCGGCCGCTCCGGGCTGGTGGTGCCGAACTGGCCCCTGGAGTACGGAGGGCTCGGGCTCGACGTCGCGGCCGCCCGTGCGGTGGAAGCCGAGCTCGCGCCCTACAACCTCGGCCGGCTCAACCCGCTCGGCCTCAACCTCGCGGCGCCGGCGCTCTTCGCCCACGGCACCGAGGCGCAGCGGCTCCGGTTCCTCCCCCCGATCGTTCGCAACGAGGAGGTGTGGTGCCAGCTCTTCAGTGAGCCGGGCGCGGGCTCGGACCTGGCGTCGCTCGCGACCCGGGCCGAGCGCGACGGCGATACGTGGGTGGTCACGGGGCAGAAGGTCTGGACCACCTGGGCGCATCTCGCCGACTTCGGCGTACTGCTCGCTCGCACCGACCCGGAGGTCCCGAAGCGAGCCGGCATCACCTACTTCCTCGTCGACCTCCACCAGCAAGGGGTGGAAATCCGGCCGTTGCGCCACATCGGCGGAGAGGTCGACTTCAACGAGGTGCATCTCGACGGGGCGCGCGTCGCGGATGCCAACCGGGTCGGGGACGTCGGCGACGGCTGGAACGTCGCGAACGCGACGCTCTCGGGTGAACGTCAGATGGTCGCGGGCTCGGGAAGCGGTGGCGTCGATCGCATCGGGGGCTCCGGTGTCGCGCGCCTGATCCGGCTGGCCCGTGACCACGCCGACATCGACCCGGTGATCCGCCAGGAGCTGGTGGCCCTCTACGCCGAGGAGCGGATCCGGGCCTGGACCAACCAGCGGGTGCGTGCCGGCCTGCGGGCCGGTCGTCCTCCCGGGCCCGCCAGCTCGATCGGCAAGGTCCATCAGGGCGAGCTCAACCAGCGCATCCAGCTCATGGCCACCCGGTTGCTCGGCCCGCACGCGATGGCCTGGCCCTCGTCGGCACTCGACTACGGCGCGTCGCTGCCCTACGAGGTCGCCGGGATGCTGCGCAGCCGGGCCAACACGATCGAGGGGGGCACCACCGAGGTGAACAAGAACATCATCGGCGAGCGGGTGCTCGGCCTGCCCCGCGAGCCCGACCCGTGGAAGGACGCCGCCTGGCGCGAGGTGCCACGCGGGTGACCGGCTACGAGACGCTCGTCGTCGAACGCCGAGGTCCCGTGGGTTGGCTGGTCTTCGATCGGCCCGACCGCGCGAACGCGATGAACGCCACGATGCTCGCCGAGCTCGAGCACGCCTGGCGCGAGCTCGACGCGGACCGAGCCGTGCGCGTGATCGTGAACACCGGCAACGGCGACGCCTTCCAGACCGGTCTCGACGTGGTGCAGCTCAGCCGCGATCCCGACGCGCTCCGCGAGCAGTCGCGGCGAACGAAGCAAGCCGAGCTGCGGCTCACCGCCTGGCACAACCGGGTGTGGAAGCCGGTGATCGCCGCGGTGAACGGCACCTGTGCCGGGGGCGGCCTGCACTTCGTCGCCGACGCCGACATCGTGATCGCCGCGTCGACCGCCTCGTTCACCGATCCGCACGTCTCGGTAGGCCAGGCGACGGTGTTCGAGACCATCGGCCTGATGGCCAAGATGCCGGCCGAAACGGTGATGCGCATGGCCTTCACGGGTGTCCACGAGCGCATCCCGGCGCGACGGGCGTACGAGCTCGGGATGATCAGCCAGATCGTCGATCCGCCCGCGCTGTTGCGGGACGAGGCGCAAGCGCTGGCCGAGACGATCGCGCAGAACTCGCCGGCCGCCATGGCCGCGACCAAGCGGGCGCTGTGGGCGGCGTTCGAGCTGACCCAGGAGGACGCGAGATGAGCTATCCGAAGCTGGAGTGCCTGAAGCTCGAGCGGCGTGGCCCGGTCGGATGGCTGTTGAACAACCGCCCCGACCAGCTCAACGCCATGTCGGCGAGGATGCGCGACGAGTTCGAGGTCGCGTGGAAGGCCCTCGACGCGGATCCCGAGGTCCGCGTGATCGTGCACACCGGCGAGGGACGCGCGTTCCAGACCGGGGTCGACGTGACCGAGATCGCGACCGACGGCGTGGGGATGGACCGCTACCGCGAGTCGGTCGAAGCCTTCGACCTACGGTTCACTTCGTGGCACAACCGGGTGTGGAAGCCCGTGATCACCGCCGTGAACGGCGTGTGTGCCGGAGGCGGCTTCCACTGGGTAGCGGATGCCGACATCGTGATCGCCGCGTCCGACGCGACGTTCTTCGACCCGCACGTGTCGGTCGGGCAGGTGGTGGCGATCGAGGCGATCGGCCTGCTGCGCAAGATGCCGGCCGAGGCGGTGATGCGCATGGCGTTCGTCGGACGGTACGAGCGGCTCTCCGCCGAGCGCGCGTACGAGCTCGGGATGGTGAGCCAGGTGGTCGACCCTCCCGACCGGCTGCGCGACGAGGCGCAGGCACTGGCCGAGACGATCGCGCGCAATTCACCGGCGGCCATGGCCGCGACGAAGCGCGCGCTGTGGGGGGCGTTCGAGGTAGGGCTCACCGAGGCGTGCAAGCGCGGCGCCCAGGAGCTGGTCTCGATGTGGGGCCATCCCGACCAGGTCGAAGGTCCGAGGGCCTTCGCGGAGAAGCGCGACGCCCAGTGGGCCGACTACACGCGTGCCGCCGGCGAATGACGCTCGCGGACCTGCTGTTCACGTCGGAGGCCGCCTCCGACGACGTGCTGGTCACGGTCGACGGGCGAGCGACGACGCGGGTGGACCTCGAGCGCATCGCCGGCTCCGTCGCCGACGCGGTGCGGGAGGCCGGTGTCCGACCGGGACAGGCCGTCGCAGTGGCGATGCCGAACGGGGCGCTGCTCGTGGCGGCCCTCTTCGGGGTGTGGCGCGCCGGCGCGGTGTACCTGCCGCTCAACCCGCGGCTCACCGCCGCGGAGCAAGATCGGATTTTGGGCGTTGTCCGCCCGGCTGCACTCGTGACGCCGGCGGGAGCGGAAGGCTGGTCGGTCGCGTCCCTCGACGACCCGGTCACCTACCCAGGTTCGGTGGCCCTCATCCAGCTCACGTCGGGGACGACCGGACCACCCGAGCCGGTGCCGCTCGCGCACGAGCAGGTGTTGGGTCTGCTCGACGGCGTGATCGCGTCGCTCCGCTCGCGCCCGCGCGAACCCGGGCGCGCGCCGATGCCGAACCTGATCCCGGTCTCCCTGTCGCTGTGGGCCGGCATCTACCAGGTGCTCTTCGCGTTCAGGACCGGCGCGCCCGTCGTGCTGATGGACCGGTTCGACCCGGTCGAGCTGGCGCGCCTCGTCGTCGAGCACGGCGTCCGGTCGGTCGTGCTGCCCCCGGCCGCAATGGCGATGCTGGTCGACGAGCCTGCGGTCACGTCGCTCGCGCCGTTGAAGTACGTGCGCAGCATCACGGCACCCCTGTCGCCCTACCAGGCCCACCGGTTCATGGACCGGTTCGGCATCGCGGTCATGAACTCCTACGGCCAGACCGAGCTCGGGGGCGAGATCGTCGGCTGGACGGCGGCCGACGTTCGCGACTTCACCGCGACGAAGCTCGGTGCCGTCGGCCGCCCGCACGCCGGCGTGGAGGTGCAGCGTGGGCGACGACGGTCGGGCGCTCGGGGCCGACGAGGTCGGCGAGATCGTCGTGCGGACCGAGACGATCCGACGGGGAGCGCTCGACCCCGCGTTCGCGGACCGGTGCACTGCCGACGGCTGGTTCCGCACGGGCGACGTCGGGCGGGTCGACGCCGACGGCTTCCTGTGGGTCGAGGGACGCGTGTCCGACATGATCAACCGCGGCGGGCTCAAGGTGACTCCGGCAGAGGTGGAGGAAGTGCTGCGGGGGGAGCCGACCGTGGCCGACGTGGCGGTGGTCGGCGTGGCCGACGAGCGGCTGGGCGAGGTGCCCTGGGCGTTCGTCGTGTGCACACCGGGCTCGACGCTCGACCCGGAGGCGCTGGTCTCCGCTTGCCGGGAGCACCTCGCGCCGTACAAGGTGCCCGCCGGCTTCGGGGCGGTGGAAGCTCTGCCTCGCAACGAGGTCGGTAAGGTGCTGGCTCGCGACCTGCTCGAGCGGGCGAAGACGACGAGGAGCGATGAACCGACATGACGCCGAACGCCGAGCCCGACGACTGGCCGGAGGGACTGCCCCGGACCGTGCCGGCGGTGGTCGAGCGCGCCGCCGTGCGCTTCGGCGCCCGTGAGGGCCTCGTCGAGGGCGAGATGCGTCTCAGCTTCGCGGAGGTGGCGGACCGGGTCGACGAGGCCGCTCGGGCGCTGGTGGGCTCGGGCATCGAGCCCGGCGACCGGATCGCGATCTGGGCACCGAACGTCTCCGAGTGGATCTTCGTCGCGCTCGGCGCGCACCGCGCCGGCGCGGTCGTCGTGCCGCTCAACACGCGCTTCAAAGGCGAGGAGGCGGCCTACATCCTGCGTACCGCGGGCGCCCGAATGCTGTTCACCGTCACCGACTTTCTCGACACCGACTACGTCGCGCTGCTGCGCGGTGCGTCGGAGGCGCCCGAGCTCGAGGAGATCGTCGTGTTGCGCGGCGCCACGCCGGCCGGGACGACGGCCTGGGCCGACTTCGTCGCGCGTGCGACAGGCATCGAGCCGTCGGCCACCGCGGCGCGCGCCGCGCCGCTCCGGCCCGACGACCTGTGCGACATCCTGTTCACCTCGGGCACCACGGGCGCGCCCAAGGGCGCGATGCTCACCCACGGGGCGACGGTGCGGGCCTACGACGCCTGGTCGCAGGTCGTCGGCCTGCGCGAAGGCGACCGCTACCTCATCGTCAACCCGTTCTTCCACGCGTTCGGGCTGAAGGCCGGGATCGTCGCATCGCTCCTCACCGGCGCGACCATCGTCCCGCACCTGGTGTTCGACGTGCCGTCGGTGATGCAGCGCGTCGTCGAGGAGCGCATCACGATGCTGCCGGGTCCCCCGGCGATCTACCAGACGATCCTCGACCACCCCGACCTCGCGAGCTTCGACCTGTCGTCGCTGCGGCTCGCGGTGACCGGCGCGGCGACTGTGCCGGTCGAGATGATCCGGCGGATGGGCTCGGAGCTCGCCTTCGAGACGATCGTCACCGGGTACGGCCTCACCGAGGCGACCGGCATCGCGACGATGTGCCGTCACGACGACGACCCGGAGACGATCGCGAACACGGCCGGCTGCGCGATCCCCGGTGTCGAGGTCCGGGTGGTCGACGACGCCGGTGCCGACGTGCCGACGGGCCAGCCCGGCGAGGTGGTGATCCGCGGCTACAACCTGATGCAGGGGTTCTTCGAGAACCCCGCCGCGACCGCCGAGGCGATCGACCGCGCCGGGTGGTTGCACACCGGCGACGTCGGCGTGCTCGACGCGCGCGGCTACCTGAAGATCACCGACCGCAAGAAGGACATGTACATCGTCGGAGGGTTCAACGCCTATCCGGCCGAGATCGAGAACCTCATGATGGGCCATCCGGCGATCGGCCAGGTCGCCGTGGTCGCCGTGCCGGACCACCGGCTGGGGGAGGTCGGCGTCGCGTTCGTGGTGCCCCGTGCCGGGGCGACGGTGGAGCCCGACGCCGTGATCGCCTGGTGCCGCGAGCAGATGGCCAACTACAAGGTGCCCCGCAGGGTCGAGGTGGTCGATTCCCTGCCCCTCAACGCCAGCGGCAAGGTGCTCAAGTTCGTGCTGCGGGAGCAAGCCGAGACGTCCTGACCCGGCCCCGGGGGTTTGGCCCGATCCGCCCCGGTAGGCGACAATGCCCGCCCGGGGGTGATCGCATGCCATACGCGACCGGGCGGATCCTGCACGACGCCGACGCGCACATCATGGAGCCGCCGACGTGGCTGCGGGACCACGCCGACCCGGGCCTGCGCGACCGGATCGAGCCGCTGGCCCTCTCCGGTGGCAACGAGCTGCGCCAGACCGGCGACCCCACCGCGCAGCTGCGCGACCTCACCGCCGCCTTCGACCGCATCCGGGCGAAGCACGCCTCGGAGGAGTACCGCGCCGTCGAGGCCGAGGAGATCATGGCCCGCAAGAACTTCGCGGCGACCGGGTCCTTCGTGGCCGACGACCGGCCCCGCGCGCTCGACCTGCTGGGGTTCTCGAGCCAGCTGATGTTCAACACGTTCCACAACCAGCGCCTGCACGACTGGGAGCACGCGGGCGACCTCGACTTCGCGTACGGCGCGGCCCGCGCCCACAACCGCGGGATGGTCGAGTTCTGCTCCGTCGACGACCGGCTGCTCCCTACCTGCTACGTCCCCCTCGCCGACTTCGATCGCGCGATCGCGATGACCGACGAGGCGATCGGCATGGGCGCCGCCGCGCTGCTCGTCGCCTCCGGCTGTCCGCCGGGCCACTCGCCGAGCCACGTCGCACTTGATCCGGTGTGGGCCCGCGCGCAGGTCGCGGGGATCCCGATTGTGTTCCACGTCGGCGGCACCGGCGACCTGATCGACGCGAGCTACTTCCGCAACGGGCTGCCGGTCCCGCCCGACTTCCACGGCGGCGAGGAGAACTTCCGCTCGGTCGACTACATGGGGATCCCGGGCCCGCCCGCGCAGACGCTCGCGACGATGATCTTCGACGGTGTGCTCGAGCGGTTCCCGAACCTGCGGATCGGCGTGATCGAGCAGGGCGCGATCTGGGTGCCGTCGTGGATGCGCCAGATGGAGTCGGCCTTCGACGCGTTCGCCCGTCACGAGGAGCGCCTGCGCGCGCTGTCGCTGCGCCCCTCCGAGTACGTCCGCCGCCAGATCCGCTTCACGCCGTACCCGACGGAGGACGTCGGCTGGATCGTGCAGCAGGCGGGGCCCGAGGTGCTGCTGTTCAACTCCGACTACCCCCACGTCGAGGGTGGGCGCAAGCCCGTCGAGCGGTTCGAGGCGTCGCTCGGTGACGCCTCGGAGGCGGTGCGGCGGGCCTTCTACTGCGACAACTTCCTCGACCTCATGGGCACGGCCGCGACCGGGCTCGCGGCATGACCGGCGGTGGGGGAGTCCTCGACGGCCGGGTCGGCGTCGTCACCGGCGGCGCGTCCGGCCTCGGCGCCGCGGCTGCGCGCGCACTCGCCGCGGCCGGCGCG
>VGBT01000051.1 GCA_016870395.1 Actinomycetota bacterium
GGCACCTTCGCCTCGTCCTTCGATGGTCGGCTCCGGTGCTGTGGGTTCGGGTGGGTGTGCCCTGGGGGCACCTTCGCCTCGTCCTTCGATGGTCGGCTCCGGTGCCGTCAGTCTCCCAGGGGGGTGTGACAGGTACCGCCCGAATTCCGTGCCGGGCCCCGGTAGCAGGGGATGCGGTGGCGTCGCCCCGGGAGCTCAGTCGGATGCTTGGAGGCTGCGGCCGGTGCGGGTGAGTGCCGTCGTCACGGTGCCCCGACCCGGATCGCGCCGTCGACGACCACGAGGTCGATGCGCTCCCCCTGCCCGGCGAGCACGGAGAGGTCGGCGAGGGGGTCGCCGTCGACGAGCAGCAGGTCCGCGACCGCTCCCTTCTCGACGATGCCGACCTCACCTTCACGTTGCAGCAATGCCGCGTTTACGACGGTCGCGGATCGCAGGATCTCCGCACTCGACTGCACCTGGGCGCGGATCTCGAGCTCGCGGGACTGCATGTCGTGCGTCTCGCCGAGCAGGTCGGTGCCGAACCCGATCGGCACACCGGCGCGACCGGCGATCTCCAGTGAGCCGAGACCGGCGTCGAGCACGTCGGCGAGCTTCGCGAGCGAGCGCGCCGGGAACCCGAGCTGCGCGCCCATCTCCGAGATCGCGCTGTAGGTGACGAGGGTCGGCACCAGATACGCGCCGTGCTCGGCCATCAGCGCGGCCGTGGCCTCGTCGATCAGGTTGCCGTGCTCGACCGACCGCACGCCCGCTCGCACAGCCTGGGTGATCGCCTCGGGCGTGTACGCGTGTGCGAGCACGTAGGTGCGCCACCGTCGCGCCTCGGTGACGGCGGCCTCGAGCTCCTCGGGGGTGAAGCCCACGAGCCAGACCGGGTCGCTCGGCGAGGCGACACCGCCCGAGGCCATCACCTTCACCTGATGCGCACCGCGGCGCAGCTCTTCGCGCGCGGCACGACGTACCGCCTCCGGCCCGTCGGCGACGACGGAGAACCCCTCGGCGTGCAGCGAGCAGGCACAGGTGTGGTCGTGGTCGTGCGCGCGAAAGTCGCCGTGCCCACCGGTCTGGCTGATCGCGTGTCCGGAGAAGAAGAGGCGCGGTCCGTCGACGAGACCGCGGGAGACGGCCGCGGCCAGGCCGTGATCGGCGCCGCCCGCGTCGCGGACGCTGGTGAAGCCGCGGCGCAGCATGCGTTCGAGGACCAGGCGCGCCTCCTGGGCGAGGACCATCACCGGCTTGCGGGCGAGCGCGCCGAGATCCATCGCGGTGAGGGTGGCGTGCATGTGCGCGTCGATGAGGCCGGGCATCAAAGTGCGGCCCCGTCCGGCGATCCGCAGCGTGCCGGCGGGGACGTTCGTGATCGCGCGCTCCGAGATCTCTCGGATCCGACCGTCGGCGACCACCACGTGCGACCCGGGACGCCGCTCGCCGGCCGCGACGTCGAGCAGTGCCACGTCTTCGAAGCACAGCGGGCTCACGGCTGCGGTCACGGCTGCGACACCCTTCCGTCGGCGATCACCGTGGGCGAGCGTAGGCGGCACCGCGCGGCGCCACGGTGGTCGGGTGCGTCGGTGGGGTCAGCCCGGCAGGACGATGGGCCATCGAAACCCCGGTGTGAGGCCGGCCATCATCGTGAGTCCCAGGCGCTGCGGATGCGCGAGCTGCTCGCGGCCGCCGGTGACCGCGGAGCCGCGTCGAGCCACTTCGTCTCGGGCATGGGTGCCAAGGAGCGATCGCAGCTCCGCCGAATGATCGATCCCCGCCTGCGCCGCTGATGCCGACGATCGCGCTGCTCGGTGCCGGTCTGGCACTGCTCGTCTCTCCTGGGTCTGCCGCGGGCCGCCACGCGCTCGACCGTGCCACTCCGGGGGAAGGCTGGGTGCAGCCACCGCCGTCCACGTTCCCGGCCCAGGGCTGGGTGTCGGCGAACGGCCTCACCGTGGCGGTCCCCGGCCTCGCCGAGGCCGAGGCCACGCCCGACGGGGGTCCTCGCCGTCACCTTGCTCCGAGCCGTCGGCTGGATGCGTCGCATGGACCTGCCGGGCCGGCTGGTGCCTGCGGGACTGGCCCTGCCGACGCCGGCTGCGCAGTGCCCCGGCCGGTTCGAGGCACGGTGCTCGCTGCTCGTGTCGCCGGACCCGACGGCGGTGCGCGATGCCGAGCTGGGCCTGACCGCGGTTCCGGCCGGCGGCGCGCCGCTGGTGGCGCCGGGGCACGCGCTCCTCGGGGTGGAGCCGAGGACGATCGTGCTCAGCGCGCTGAAGCCATGCAGCCGCGGGTGACGGCATCGTGTTGCGCCTGCTGAACCCGACCGACGAGCCGGTGACGGCGGCGGTCGCGCTCGGCTTCCCGGTGCGTGCCGCGCGCCCCGCGCGACTGGACGAGGAGCCGCTTGCTTCCGGGAGTGGCGGTGTCGCGTTGGCTGCCGGCGCGCTGTCGGTCGAGGTCGGCGCTCACGCGCTCTGCACGGTGCTACTCGAGCCTTGAGACGCGCGCCGCGCCAGGTTGGTGCTGTGCCGGGAGTCTGCGCGTCGGGAGTCGGTGCGTCGCTAGGTTGGGCCCATGGAGCTGATCGAGGCACTCTGCACCACCGGAGCGGTCCGGGAGTTCACCACGGAGTCCGTCGGCGATGCCGTGGTCGCCCGGATCCTCGACCGCGCCCGGTTCGCGCCGAGCGGGGGCAACCGTCAGGGTTGGCGGGTCGTCGTGCTGAAGGACCGTGAGGTGCGGCGCCGACTGCGCGACGTCTACGTCGCCGGCTGGTACGAGTACCTCGCGCAGGCACAGGCCGGGCTCACCCCGTGGGCACCGATCACGGATCTCGACGCGGAGACCGCGGCGCGCGCCCGGGCGGCGGAGCTCGCGGCGAGTGCGGCGGAGGGGCCCGGTGGGTTCGCCGAGCACTTCGACGAGGTGCCGGTGCTGCTCGTGGTGCTCGCCGACCTGCGTGCGCTCGCCGCGGTCGATCGCGACCTCGGTCGGTACACGCTGGCGGGGGGCGCGTCGATCTACCCGTTCGTGTGGAACCTGCTGCTCGCAGCGCGCGCAGAGGGGCTCGCGGGAGTCGTCACCACGATGGTGGTCCGCTACGAGCCCGAGGTGAAGGCGTTGCTCGAGGTGCCCGACGACATGGCGGTCGCGGCGGTCGTCGCGTTGGGGCATCCGGTGCGCCAGCCCACGCGGCTCACCCGTGCCGCGGTCGCGGAGTTCACGACCGTCGATCGGGTCGGTGGGCCGGTGTTCGGCGCCTGACGCGGCGCCGGACGCGCCCGCACCGGTCGACGCCTCCTTTCCTCAGCCCTACGCTGCGGTGATGGCCGAGACGCGCTGGACGAGCACCGACGGCGACGTCGAGCACGAGTCCCCCGAGGGCCCGATGTTGCTCGTCGGGACGCGCAAGGGGCTCTGGCTGGTCGGCGCAGACGCCACCCGCTCGCGGTGGTCGGTGGCCGGGCCGGCGTTCCTCGGGCACGTCGTCCACCATGCGGTCGTCGACCCGCGTGACCGGCGCACACTGCTCGTCGCCGCGCGCACCGGCCACCTCGGGCCGACGGTGTTGCGCTCCACCGACGTCGGCCGGTCGTTCGTCGAGGCGACGCGCCCACCCGCGTTCGCGTCGGGTGACCTGCTCGGGCGTGCGCTGCGCGCGGTGTTCTGGCTCACGCCGGGGCACGCCGACGAGCCGGGGGCTTGGTACGCGGGCGGAATCCCCCAGGGGCTCTTCCGCAGCGAGGACGGCGGCGACACCTGGGCGCCGGTTCCGGGATGGAACGACCACCCGCGCTGGGCCGATTGGGCCGAGTGGCCCGAGGAAGGGACCCCCGACGGGTCGATGCTGCACTCCGTCAACGTCGATCCGCGCGATCCGCGTCACCTCTACCTCGGCCTCTCGGGTGGGGGCGTGTTCGAGAGCGTCGACGGCGGCGGCGACTGGGCGCCGCTCAACGCGGGGTCGGTCGCGACGTTCCTGCCCGATCCCGAGCCGGAGTACGGCCACGACCCGCACTGCGTGCGGCTGCACCCGTTGCGGCCCGACCGGCTGTACCAGCAGAACCACTGCGGCATCTACCGGATGGAGCGGACCGACGGTCGCTGGGTGCGCATCGGCGACAACATGCCGGGCGACGTCGGCGACATCGGCTTCCCGATCGAGCTCCACCCGCGCGATCCCGACACCGTCTGGGTCTTCCCGATGGACGGCACCGACGTATGGCCGCGGACCAGCCCCGACGGTCGCCCCGCCGTGTACGTCACGCGCGACGCCGGCGAGCAGTGGAGGCGGCTCGACCGCGGGCTGCCCGAACGCGGCTGGCTGACGGTCAAGCGCCAGGCGATGTCCGTCGACGCGGGCGATCCGGTCGGCGTGTACTTCGGCACGACGGGCGGCGAGGTCTGGGCCTCGCGCGACGAGGGCGGCGAGTGGTCGTGCGTGCTGCGGCACCTGCCCGAGGTGTACTCGGTCGAGGTGGCCGACCCGACCGAGCGCGACTGAGCTCGACCGTGAAGGTGCGCATCCCGACGCCGCTGCGGTCCTACACCGCCGGGCGGGCGGAGGTGGAAGCGTCGGGCGCGACGGTGGGGGAGGTGCTCGAGCATCTCGACCGGCAGTACCCCGGGATCCGCTTCCGCATGGTCGACGAGCAGGGGCGGGTGCGCCCGCACATGAAGGTGTTCGTCGACGACGAGGCAGTGCGCGACCTAGAAGCGAGCGTGTCCGACGCGCACGAGGTCACGATCATGCAGGCGCTCTCGGGCGGCTGAGCCGGTGTGCGGTGCCGCGGCTACGGGCCGGGCGGTGCCGTCGTCGTCGTGGTCGTGGTGGTCGTCGTGGTGGTGGTGGTGGTGGTCGTCGTGGTGGTGGTGGCCGCGGTCGTCGTGGTGGTCGGCTCCGGTCCGAGGCTCACCTTGAGCACCACGACCGATCCCTTCTGCACCTTCGTCGCCGCTTCCGGGGACTGCGCGAACACGAGGCCGGCGGCGAAGTCCGGGTTCGTGACCTCGCTGACCGACGGGCTGAGGCCGGCGGCGACGATCGTCGCCTGCGCCGCCGCGCTCTGCTGGCCGACGACCGCGGGCATCGCGACCGTCTTCTTGGCGTCGTCCTTCTCGGAGGCGACCATCCACCAGGCCAGCGCGCCGATCGCCACCACGAGGATCGCGACCGCGACCCAGATCGCGGTGTTGCGCCGCTTCGCCGGCTCGGTGGTGTCAGCCGTGCCGGTTCGGGCGCCGGCGGTCGTCGCGGGCAGGGTCGAGGTCGGCGCGACGGTCTGGGCCACGGCGGTGGTGTCGGTGCTCGCCACGACGGCGGTGACCGGCTCGGCGAACACCGCGACCCGTCTAAGGTCGGCAAGCGCCTCGTCGGCGCTTGCGTAGCGCGCCGACGCCTTCGGTTCGAGGAGCCGCGCGATGACCGCGTCGAGGGCCGGGGCCACCCCGGCGACCCGGCTCGAGGGCGGGGCCGCCGGACCGGCGAGCCTCCGCTCGGACACCGCGACCGGGTCGGTACCGGTGAACGGCGGGTACCCGGTGATGAGCGAGTAGAGGATCGCGCCAAGTCCGTAGAGATCGCTGCGCGTGTCGGCGGGAGCACCGCGCAGCTGCTCGGGCGCGGCGTACTCGGCGCGCTCGAGCGCGTTGCCGCCCGCGGCGATCCCGGCGGTCCCGAAGTCGGTGAGCTTCACGTCGCCGCTCGTGGTGAGCAGCACGTTGTGGGGCGTGAGCCCGCCGTGGACGACCCCCGCGCGATGCGCGGCCGCGAGGCCGCTCGCGATGCCGATCGCCAGCGTCGTCGCGCGCTCGACGGAGACGGCACGACCGTTGGGAAGCGCGTCGCCCAGGCTGCGCCCGTTGACCGGCTCCATGGTGAGGTAGGGGACGCCGTCGGCCTCGTCGACGTCGTAGATCGCGACGACGTGCGGGTCGCGGATCGAGGCGGCCGCCGCCGCGGCGTTGCGGAACCGAGCCGCGGCCTGGGGGTCGGCGGCGACGCCCTCGCCGAGCACCTTCAGGGCGACCGGTCTCCCGAGCTCGGTGTCCTCGGCGACGTAGACCGACGCGCTCGGGGAGCTGGCGATCTCGCGCTGAACCCGGTAGCGACCGGCGAAGGGATCCTGGAAACTCATCGCGCCTCGATCGTACCTGTCCGTGCTCCCGCGACCGCACAATCCCGCCCCGGGGCTGCCCGTGGGCGGGAGGCGTGTGAGACTTCGAAGATGCGCCTGCACCCGCGGCCCGAGCCGATCCCCGCCGAGCGCGACACCGCCGCGATGGTGGCGGACGCGTCGCCGCCGGCGTTGCTCGCGTCGGTCGCGCATCTCACCGGCGACCTCACACTGCTGCGCGACGACCTGGCACCGGACCCGGCCAGGATGCTCGAGCCCGACGCGGGGTACACCCCGGAGCTGGTGGCGGAGGTGCAGCGGCTCGCGGCCGCCGCGCTCGCGCGCTTCCGCGACGCGGGGAGCGTGCCGGCGCCGCCGCCCTCGCAGGCAGACCTGGCCCGCCTGATCGGCTTCGTCACCGGCGTCGGCCGTGATGACGCGTACCTCCTGCTGCTCACCGAGGAGCTCGCACTCGACGGGGACCGCCGCGCGCCGGCGTGGACGAAGTCCGACGTCGCGCCCGAGCGCGACTTCACGGTTGGCATCATCGGCGCAGGCATGTCGGGCATCGTCGCCGCGCACCGGCTGTTGCAGGCCGGGGTGCGCGTCGTCCTGTTCGAGAAGAACGACGAGGTGGGCGGAACCTGGTGGGAGAACACCTACCCGGGATGCCGCGTCGACGTGCCGAACCACTTCTACTCGTACTCGTTCGCACAGAGCCCCGACTGGCCGCAGTTCTTCTCGACCCGGGACGTGCTGCTCGACTACTTCCGGACGTGCGCGGATCGCTTCGGCGTCCTACCCCATGTCCGCTTCGGCTCCGAGGTCCTCGGCGCGGTCTGGGACGAGGAACGAGCCGCGTGGGTGGTGCGGATGCGGACGCGCGACGGGTGCGAGGACACCACGGCGGTCGAAGTCCTCGTGAGCGCGACCGGCCAGCTCAACCGCCCGCACTTCCCCGACATCTGCGGCCGGGACCGCTTCTCGGGGCCGGCGTTCCACTCGGCGGCCTGGGATCACTCGGTCGCGCTCGACGGCAAGCGCGTCGCCGTGATCGGCACCGGCGCGAGCGCAGTGCAGCTCATCCCGCCGGTCGCCGAGCGCGCCGCACACACGACCGTGTTCCAGCGGACGCCGCCGTGGATGCTGCCGACACCGAACTACATGGACGAGCTGCCCGAGAACCTGCGCGTGCTGATGCGACACGTACCCGGGTACGCGAACTGGGACCGGCTGTGGATCTTCTGGCGCATGCACGAGGGCCTGCTCCCGATGGCGGTGGTCGATCCGGATTGGCCCGATCAGGCGCGCTCGGTGAGCGCGGGTAACGACCTCATCCGCGAGATGTTCACGCTCTACCTCCAGGCAGTGGTTGCCGATCCGGAGCTGTACCGGAAGATGCTCCCGACGTACCCGCCGATGGCGAAGCGGATCGTGCTCGACAACGGGATCGTCCCGGCGACGTTCGGGCGCGACGACGTCGATCTCGAGACGACCTCGATCGCCGAGATCACCGAGAGCGGCGTGCGCACGGTCGACGGCGTCGAGCACGAGTGCGACGTCCTGATCTACGGCACGGGCTTCCAGGCCTCGAAGTTCCTGACGCCGATGCAGATGACGGGTCGCGACGGCGTCGACCTCCATGAGTGGTGGGACGGTGAGGCGCGGGCGTATCTCGGCATGACGATCCCGTCGTTCCCGAACCTTTTCCTGATGTACGGGCCGAACACCAACATCGTGATCAACGGGAGCATCATCTACTTCTCCGAAGGCGAGGCGAACTACATCGTCGAGTCGGTGCGTATGCTCTGCGATCGACGACTGGCGTCCATGGACGTGCGTCGCGACGTGCACGACGCGTACAACGAGCGCGTCGACGACGCGAACCGGGCGATGGCGTGGGGCGCGTCGAGCGTGAACACCTGGTACAAGAACGCGTCGGGGCGGGTGAGCCAGAACTGGCCCTTCTCGCTCCTCGAGTTCTGGCAGCGCACCCGCCGTCCCGACCCGGCGGACTACCTGCTGAAGTAGCGCTGATGTACCGACCCGGGTGTGTTCGGGGAACCGGTGTCTGGGTCGTTCGATCCCGACACCGGTTGTCATCTGGTACCAGAGGTGCGGGTGTGATCGGTGTTGTCTCGGCCCGGTAAACAAGGCGTGAAGATCGCCTCGCGGGCCTGGGTCCCCTCGCGCGTCGACGGGTAGGGTCGCCGGCGGGAATGGGCCCGAGCGATCGGGTACACCGAGCTGGGGTTCGCGTTTACCGTGTCGAACAGTCGCGCCGCGAAGAGTGCAGGCATAGCAGGCGTAGCAGGCCTTCTTCTCGTTGGAGCGCTTGCCGTGTCCCTCCTGGGTCTGGCGGTGGTCGTCGTCGGCCCGGTTCGCTCGGAGTCGGCGGCAGGCCGCGATCCAGGCCGCGATGCACGCCGTAATCGTGTGATCGCGACCACCATGCATCCCGCGCTCGGCGCGTACGTCGACGGCATGGGCGCGGTTTCGCCGCCGGTCTCCACGACGCAGCCCGCGCCGTCGTCGCCCGACCCGCTCGTCGCGCCCGACGCGTTGCGCGCTGAGGTCGACGGCCTTCCCCCCGTCTCCCGGCTCAGCCGCGCCGAGGTTCTCGTCGGTGAGCCGGCCGGTGCTGCCGGGCACTGGGGCGTCTACGAGGTGGGGACCAACCGGGTGTGGATCGGCCCCGACGCGTTCGCGAGCCCGGAGCGGCTGCGCTACGTCCTCGCGCACGAGGTCGGCCACGCGTGGTACTTCCGGGTCGCGACGCCCGACGAGCGCGCGCGGTTGAATGCCGCAGTCACCGACACCGGTCAGGGCGCGTCGGAGCGCGTCGCCGACTGCATCGCGATCCAATGGGGCGCGACGATCAGCCACTACTGGCCCTGCCCGGAGCCTGCACGCGCCGCGGTCGGCACGATCCTCGCCGGGGGCTGATCACCGGTGCCGGGGTCGTCCGATCAGAGGTGGAGCGCGCGTTGGCTCGTCAGCGCTTGTGCCAGCCGGACGCACGGTCGCTCGAGCAGGTAGTAGCTGACGGCGGCCGCACTCAGCGTGAGGGCGAGGACCGCGGCGAGCTGAAGGACCACACTCTCGGGGAACCGGTCTTCGAGGATCCACTGGCAGGTCTCACCGATCGCCACGAAGTGCCACAGGTAGATCCCGTACGAGACGGTTCCCAGCCACACCATCGTGCGCGTGCGCAGCAGGCGCCGTATTGCCCCACGGTGCTGCGGGCCGAAGACGGCCGGGAGCACGAGCAGCATCGCGGCCAACGGGAGCAGGGTCGTGCGGGCCAGGGTCTGCGTCGCCGTCTCGAGCAGCTCGGTGGCGCCAGGTCGGCTGCCGACGACCTCGGGGAAGTGCGCCTGCTGCGTGGTCCAGTAGACGAGGTCGGCGAGGCCCCAGGACACCGCGGGATAGCGCCCGAGCGCCCGCAGCGGTAGCCACAGAAGACCACCGCGTGCGACCCAGGCGCTCGCCAGTGCGAGGGCCATCCCGAGCGCCATCCCGAGCGCAAACCAGTCGAGGAACCCAAGCAGCCACCACTCGGGGAACCGTCATGGATGCCATTCGCCGTGCGACTCCACGATGTGTCCGCGGCTCCACACGGCCCACGCCCGCACCGCGACACCGATCACGTACATCGCCGCGAGCCCGGCGAGCTGCCCCCGCAGGCGTCGTAGTGGATCGATCGCGTTCGACAACGCGCGGAATCCGGCCGCCAGGGCGGGGAGCACGACATAGAAGCTGACCTCGATGGCGAGCGTCCAGGCCACTCCCAGCCCGAGCAGCAGCGAGCCGGACCGGTAGTTCTGTGCGAGCCCGTAGTAGACGAGCGCGTCGCCGACGCCGCGAGCCTGATCAGGCCCGAAGACGAACAGGTAGAAGGTCAGCGCGAGCCAGTACGCGGGGAAGATGCGAAGGGCGCGGCGCAGGTAGAAGCGGCCCACCCGTGGTGCCGGACGATCGCCGAGTGCCGCGAGCACGAACGGGCGGTAGAGGAGGAACCCGGAGATCACGAAGAACACGGCGACGCACAGCGCCCCCAAGCGGTCGGTCCAGTAGAGCGGTCCCGCTCAGAGCCAGTCCGGATCCGTCGCCAGTGAGGCTCGGGAGAAGTGGAAGGCGAGCACCCCAAGCGCCGCGCAGGCTCGCAGCCCGTCCATGCACGGGAAGCGGCCGGGCTCGCCACTCGCCACTCCCGGGAACGCAGCGCCTTCAGGCATCGTGGAGCCCGCCACGCCCCTCGTCGTCGGCGGCTTGGCCATCGCGAGCGTCCTCTCTCATCGCCGACGGGATCGGACAGGGGTGGAGAGCGGGGTGATGGTAGAGGAGGGGACCGTGGCCGGCGGCTGACGGGTCGGAGCCGGCCGACCACGGGGAGTGGGCGGCTTGTCTCCTTGCACGGTGCGTGTAAGAGTGTGCGATCGCCACGACCTCGGGAGCGTCGATGACTTCTACCCAGTCCGACCGAGCGCGCGACGACGCGCGCGTCCAGCCGCTCGGCTACCTGCTGGCTGGGCTGAGCGCGGCCGCTGGCATCATCCACATCGCGATGGTGCCCATCCACGCCGGTGGAAAGTTCGTCGACCCGCTCGGCTTCGTCGTCGCCGGTGTCTTCCAGCTCGTCGTCGCGGCGTTGCTGCTCACGCGCCGTGCGGACCGGACCGTGCTCTACGCGACGATCGTGGGCAACGTTGCCCTGATCGGTGCGTGGGTTTGGAGCCGTACGGCGGGCCTGCCCTGGGGCGAGCATGCCGGCCATGTCGAGGCGGCGACGTCAGTCGACATCATCTGCGTCGCATTCGAGGCCGCGGCGGTCGCGCTGGCCGTGTTCCTCGTGCTCGCGCCTGAGCGGCTCCGGTTCCCCGAGATGACCGCGGTGGTCGCCGGATGTGGCGCGGTGGCCGTGGCGATGATGGTCATCGTCTCGCCCCAGGCCGCGAACCACGACGGAGGCAGCACGACGACGGCATCCGCGACCGGAGGGGCCGCCATCGTGTCGACCGGGGGCGACGGTCACGCCGGCCACGGCGGTGGTGCCGGCCACGGCGGTGGTGCCGGCAGCTCGTCGACCATGGCGGCCGACATGCTCACGATCGACCGCGCGCGGTGCGACTTCGGCTTCAACCCGAAGTCCTACTGGCAGGAGGCCTCGAGCCTCGGGGTCGACACGTACGCCGAGGGTGCGATGGACATGAGCTCGATGACGGGCACGTCCACGCTCGGCAGCGTCCTGGCTCCCGAACCGCTCGGCGGGCGCGGCTCGGTGCAGCTCGACAAGCTGGTCTCGCTCACCTCGCAGGCCGTCGGCGAGGCCGCGGCCGGAGAGCTCGTCGCCGAGCTCGGCAAGTCGACCGACGCGGAGTACGAGGCCTGGAAGAGCTGGATGACGGAAACCGGTCAGGTCGGCTCGCACAGTGGTCACGGGGCCACCGGTGACGACACGGGCGGCCACGGGGGCCATCTCGGCCCGATCCCGTGGCGCGCGATGCTCGACGAGGAGCAGTGCGACCGGTTGGCCGAGGAGCTCGCCCTCTCGCGCGACACCGCGCTTCGGTACCCGACGGCGGCCGACGCGACCGCCGCCGGCTGGACCAAGGTCACCCCGTACGTGCCCGGGATCGCCGCGCACTACATGAAGTTCCCCTACGTCGACGGGACCTTCGAGATCGACAAGCCCGAGATGCTCCTCTACGACGGCAACGGCCCCGACGCGCACGTGGTCGGCCTCAGCTACTACATCCTGCACGAAGGCGACGCGGAGCCGACCCAGGGCTTCACGGGCCCGAACGACCACTTCCACCGCCACATCGGCCTCTGCGTGGGCAAGGGCGGCGTGATCGGCGACTCGACGATGACCGCCGAGGAGTGCGCCGCGATCGGTGGCAAGAAGCAGGACGGCAGCCTCGGCTGGATGAACCACGTGTGGTCGGTCCCCGGTTGCGACAGCCCATGGGGGATGTTCAGCGGGGCAAGCCCGATCCTCGATGCCGAGCTCGCCCGCCAGTCGGGCAAGAACGACGGCGCCTGCTCGGGCAGCGGGGTGCTCGACCGCTACGACCTCTCTCCCGGTGAGCCATCGGCGGGGCTCTCCGGTGGGCGGAACCTGGCTAGTGGCGACCGCTAGCCCGGACGCCCCCGAGGCACCGCCGGCAGCCACGCCCGCCGCGGAGCCGGAGCGAGCGCGGTCGTGGCGGGTCGCGCTCGCAGTCGCCGCCGTCGTGTCGGTGGTGCTGGCGGTGCTGATCTGGTGGGTGGCGGTCGACGGGGGGAACTCGCAGGTGCGCGTCGAGATCCCGGCCGGCACCGCGCGCCTCCTCGCCGACGGCAAGGACCCCTCGGTGGTTGAGGGCGAGATCCTGCTCGACGTCGGCGACGAGCTGGTCGTGCTGAACCGAGACGACCGGCCCCACGTGTTCGGCTCGCTCACGATCGCCCCAGGCGCGACCCAGCGGATCGGCTATGACCAGGCCGGTCGGTTCGCGGGCCCGTCGTCGGTGACCACGGACAGCACCGTCACGATCCTCGTGCGCTGACCGTCGAGGGGGGGCGGCTGCCGCCGACTCGGGGCATCGGTCCCTTCCGCGCTCATCCGACCCCGGGCACAATGCGGTGATGGAGGGCAGACCGATCGCGCGGGTGGTCTTCGGGCTCGACGGGCTCGCGGCGATCGGCTCCAACGACTTGGCCCCGCTTGCGCTCGGCGTCGCCCGGGACTCCGGGATCGGCGCAGCGCTGTTCGACGAGTCCGACACCGCCGTGCGAGCGGCGATCCGCGACATCATCACCTCGGCGCGCTCCGCCGGCATCACGTCGGTCTGGGTGAAACCCGCCGCGTTCGACGCGGCTCGGCGGGTCATCGGAGCGGCCGAGCGCCGGCTCCTGCTCGACGCGGCCCGAGTGGGCTGACGCCTCGGTAGGGGTGGCTAGCGGGCGGTGCGGTCGAGCAGTCGACGGGTCGTGCCGCCGAGGAACAGGGCCATCGCCTCGTCGTCGAGCGGGAGCGCCTTGGCCTCGGCGAGCGAGCGGCGCATCGGGAACCACGGCTCGTCGCTGCCCCAGAGCACCCGACCGCGGAACTTCGACGTGTTCATGAACGTGACGAGATTCGGGTCGAAGTAGCGGGGAGCGTACGCGGTGCAGGAGAGGTAGAGGTTGGGCCACTTGCGCATGTAGTTCATGAGCAGCTCCTCGTACGGGTGGCCCATGTGCGCGCCGACGACCACGAGATCGGGAAAGTCGATCAGCACGTCCTCGAGCAGCTCGGGGTGCTGCACCCGCGAGCGCACCCGCGGCCCGGGGATCCCCACGTTGATGCCCACCGGGATGTCGAGCTCCTCGCAGGCCGAGTACGCGGGGTAGTGGCGCGCGTCGTCGGTGGGCACCTGGGTCGCCAGCGGCATCACGCGCACCATCGCGAAGCGCGGGTGCTCGGCGAGCGCCCGGATGCGGCCCACGTTGCGGGTC
>VGBT01000052.1 GCA_016870395.1 Actinomycetota bacterium
CACCCCGACCCCTTCCCCCGGTTTGTGCGCTGAGGAGCGCATACCGCTCCTCTTGCACCAATCCCGGCCTGTTCAGCGGGGGTGGTCAGCGCCCTGTCGGAGCCGGCGGCGGATTCGGCGGCCCGTCGCGATCGACGGGGCCTCGACCAGGCGGTAGGCGAGCGCCGCGAGCCCCACGGTCGCGACGAGGAGCACCGTCAGCGCGAGCACGTGCTGATGCCAGTCGCCGACGACGGCGAGGACCGCGGGGTGCAGCAGGTACACCGAGTAGGAGATCAGCCCGAGGAACAGCAGGCCGCGCGGGAACGCGTGGCGACGCGCCGCGAGGGCACCGAGGAAGCACGCGTACGCGGCCAGCCACGGCAGGAACGCGCCGGCGAACGCGAACTGCTTGCCGGCCTCCTCGACGCCGAAGTGGTCGTAGCTCACCCAGGTGGTGAGCGCGCCGACCACCCCAACCGCGGTGAGGAGCGCACCGGCAGCGCGCGTCGACACATCGCCCTCGGACCAGCGGTAGAGGACGGTCCCGACGAACAGCGTCGCGAGGTAGAAGGGGATCGCCGCGGGCAGCCGGCGGTCGAGGAGCAGGGGTGCCACGACGCTCGTGGCGCCGAGCACGACCACCGCCGCCACCGCGAGCGCGTACGACCGGCGCAGCAGACCGGCCGCGAACAGGACGGTGCAGGCGACGTAGAAGCACAGCTCGATGGTGAGCGTGTAGTAGATGCCGCTCGCCATCGGCACACCGACGAGCTGTTCGAGCATCGTGAGGTTGACCAGCGTGTACCACGCCTGGTGCGCCTGGTACTCGGGGCTGAACGTCGTGGGCTCCCACACCGAGACGAGGAGCAGGGCCCCGATCGACAGCCAGTACGCGGGGTAGAGCCGGAACACCCGGCCCACCCAGAAGCGCCCGACCGATCCCTCGCCCTCGAGGCTCGTCGGAATGATGAACCCGCTCACGAGGAAGAACGCGCACACGCCGAAGCGGCCGAGGTCGAACCACTCGCGCGAGAACGCGTCGAACCCGGGCCACCACCGCTCGGCGCCGTGCTGTACGACGACCGCGATCGCGGCGACGCCGCGCAGCGCGTCGAGGAACTCGAGTCGGCGACCCTGCACGACCTCAGTCTGGCCGGGCGCTGGGCGGCTCAGACGGACGCTGCGACTTCGGCGAGCGCGGCGAGTTGCTCGCAGTAGTGGTCGGGGGAGTGGTGCACGAAGCGGGCCGCGAGCGTGGTGGCACCCAGCTCGCGGTACCGCTCCAACTGCTCGCCCACCCTCTCGGGCTCGGCCGACGGGTCGAGCGGTCGGTCGCTCTGCACCACGACCTCGAGCGGGCTCCGCCGCCGAGCCCACGCGGCAGTGGCGCGGGCGCGCTCGAGCATTCCGGCCAGCTCCGCGCTGCGCAACCCGAACGGAGCCCAGCCGTCACCCAGCTCCACCGCCCGCCGCAACGAGCGCGCGGTACGCCCACCTACCCACATCGGCACGTGGGCCTGCACCGCGCACGGTTCGACGACGAACCCGCCATAGGTGAAATAGTCGCCGTCGTAGCGCGGCTCACCTTGGGAGAGCGATGCTCGCAGCGCGCGCATCGCGTCGTCGGCCATCGCGCCGCGCGCTTCGAACTCGGCGCCGAGCAGGACGAACTCCTCCTCGAGCGAGCCGACTCCGACGCCCAGCACCAGCCGCCCCCCGCTGATCGCGTCGAGCGTCCCGTAGCGCTTCGCGATGGCGAGCGGATGGTGGTAGCCGAGGACGAGGACGAACGTGGCCAGGCGGATCGTCGTGGTGCGCGCGGCGAGGTACCCGAAGGTCGGCAGCGGGTCCCAGTAGGTGGCGCCGCGCTCGTCGGCCACGTCGACCGGCACGGCGACGTGCTCGCTGCAGGTGCAGAAGTCGTAGCCGAGGCGCTCGGCCTCGGTGACGACCCGCTCGACCTCGGTGATCCCGGCCGTCTCTTCCCACTCCGCGTGCGCGCGGGGTAGTCGGGTGAGGACCGGGGTGACGATTCCAAGGCGCACGCCCTGCATTCTTCCCGCGCGCCGGTGTCGCGGACGAGCTACGGGGGTGGCACCCCGCCGGTGCCACCCCCGTGAGCGTCGAGTCGGGTCGTGGTCAGCTCAGCGGGCAGCCCAGGTTGTTGGCGTCGTCGAGCTGAGCAGCCAGTGTGATCATCTGGTCTCGGCTGCCACTCGCGAGCGCCGCGTCCACCGCCGCCTTCATGTTGCCCGGCTCGGTGAACCGTCGGTACGGGTAGCCGACGCCCTCGTGGGCCGCGTTGAGGAACGCGGCGGTCGCCGCGCGCAGCAGGCTCTTCGCGCCACCCTGGACGCCCGGACCGCCGGGATACGAGAGCGCCGTGGCCATCGTGTCCTCACCGAGGCTGGCCAGGCTCGCGGGGAACGCGAACACGTACTTGAGCTTCAGGCTGGGCGAGTACTCCTCCCAGTTGTCCAGGTGGGTCTTCCAGTAGCCCGGCGACCAGGCCGGGGAAACGGGAGGGGTGACTACTTGCGCGGCAGCTTGATCGCCTTCTTGGCGATGATGTTCTTCTGGATCTCGGTCGCGCCGGCACCGATCGACGTGTAGCGCTGCCAGGAGTAGCTGCGGGTCCACATGCCGCCGTCGACCGCGTCGGGTCCGCCCTTGGCGAGCACCCCGGCCGGACCCAGCAGGTCGACCGCGAGCTCGGCGAGCGTCTGGCTGATCGACGACCACTGGAGCTTCGCGAGCGGCACCTCAGGCCAGTTCGGCTGGCCCTTGAGGATCTTCGTGAGCGCGCGGTAGTTGAGCAGGCGGGTGAGCTCGATCGCGGTGAAGGCCCGGCCGATGCGCTCGCGCAGCTCGGGATCGCGCAGCGCGTCGGGGTTCACGGCCCGGGCGGCCGAGATCATCGACGTCAGGTCGGCCGCCATCGTGATCGACAGCCCCGCGGTGCCGACGCGCTCGTGGCCGAGCGTGCTCATGGCCACCTGCCAGCCCTCGCCCTCGCCGCCGAGCCGGCAGTCGGCCGGGATGATCGCGTCGGTGAAGAACACCTCGTTGAGCATCGTGTCGCCGGTGATGTCGCGGATCGGCCGACACTCGATGCCCGGCGTGCGCATGTCGACGATGAAGGCGGTGATGCCCTCGTGCTTCGCGTTGCGTTCGAAAGCGGTCGGGTCGGTGCGCAGTAGGAACAGTCCCCACTGTGCGAGATGCGCGGACGAGATCCAGATCTTCTGCCCGTTCACCACGTAGTGGTCACCGTCGTGGATGGCGGTGGTGCGCATGTTGGCGAGGTCGGAGCCGGCCTCGGGCTCGCTGAACCCTTGGCACCAGTGCTCGTCGGCGGAGAGAATCCCGGGGAGCCACCGTTGCTGCTGCTCGTCGGTGCCCCACTTGATGATCATCGGGCCGATCTGCCAGATGCCGTTCGCGTTGTAGATGCCCGGCGCACGCACGCGCGCCATCTCCTCGGAGTAGATGGCGTTCTGCACCGGGGTGGCCTCGCGTCCGTGCCACTCCTTCGGCCAGTTGATCGCCGCCCACCGACCGTCGTCGAGGCGGCGCTGCCAGTCCTTGCGGCGCTCCTGGGTGCGAACGAAGCCCTCGGAGCGCGTGTTGGCCTGCCCGGTGAGGTGCAGCGCCTGGTCGCCGTCGCTGCCCCAGTGCTCGAGGAACGCGGGGAGGTTCACGTCGAGCCAGGACCGCAGCTCGTCGCGGAACGCCTCGTCCTCCGGCGTGAACGCGAAGTCCATCGCCGCGGAACCTAACACGCGTGTCAGGTTTCTCGGTAGGGTGGAACGCGGCTGGCCACAATTGCGGAGCGAGCAGGAGGCGACCGGAGCATGCGCAGCGAGCGACCGCGGGGCGGGTATCCCGCCCCGGAGCGAGCGGAGCCATAGGGATGGACTTCACGTTCTCCGCCGATCAGGAGGCGCTGCGCGACACCGTGCGGGCGTGGCTCGCCGACAAGGCGCCCAGCGAGTACGTGCGGGCGATGGGCGACGACGAGCGTGGTTTCCTCGACGAGCGTTGGGCCGAGATCGTCGAGCTCGGATGGGCGGCGATCCTCGTCCCCGAGGCGCAGGGCGGCCTCGGCCTCGGGATGGTCGACGCGGTCGTCGTGCTCGAGGAGATGGGGCGGGCCCCGTTCCCGGGGCCGTACTTCTCGTCGGCGATCGCGGCGACGCTCATGGCTCGCGCGCTCGGTGCGACCGATCGGCTCGAGGCGCTCGCTGCCGGGCAAGAGCGCGGCACCGTCGCGCTCGAGGAGATCGGCGTCGGCGATCCCGTCGACGCGGTGCGAACCCGCGCGCGCCGCAATGGCGCGCAGTGGGTGCTCACGGGCGAGAAGCCGCTCGTGCTCGACGCCCACACCGCCGACTGGGCCATCGTCGCGGCGCGCACCCACGAAGGGCTGGGCTCGTTTCTGCTGCGCGCGCCGGATGCCGAGCCGGTGCCGGTGATGGACCCGACGCGCAAGGCCGCTCGGCTGGTGCTCGACGAGACGCCCGCCGAGCCGATCGGGCCGCCGGGTGACCACGCGGCGCTGTGGCGCGCGGTCGCCGACGACTGCCGGATCGCGCTGGCAGCCGAGCTCGTCGGCGTCTGCGAGGGCGCGCTGGAGATGGCCGTCGACTACGCGAAGGCCCGCGTGCAGTTCGACAAGCCGATCGCGACCCACCAGGTGATCCAGCACAAGATCGTCGACATGCTGCACAAGCTCGAGCTCGGTCGCGTGGGGGTGCACTTCGCCGCGTGGGCGTCCGATGTGGGCGACCCGGAGCGGGAACGCGCCGCGGCGATCGCGAAGAGCTCCATGGCCGAGGCCGCGGTGTTCGTCACCGCCGAGAACATCCAGGTGCACGGCGCCGTTGGCTTCACCTGGGACTGCGACGCGCAGCTGTTCTACAAGCGCGCGAAGCAGAACGACGTCATGCTCGGCTACCAGGGCTGGCAGCGCCGCCGGGTCGCCGACCTGGTCCTCGACCCCGCCTGACCGCCTCCCACCATGCCGGGTTTGTGCGCCGAGGTGCGCTCTTCGCTCCTGAACGAACGAACCGGGGGAGGGTGGTGACGGTGACGAGCCTTAGCGACGCCGTGGCCGAGCACGTGCACGCGGGTGACGCGCTGCACCTCGTGGTCGGCCACACGCGCTGGAGCGCCGCAGCCCGAGAGGTGGTGCGCCAGTGGTGGGGAAAGGACCCGGGCTTCACGCTCGTGATGCTGAGCCTCTCCAGCCTCGGTGCGCTGTTCTTCCGCGGCGGCCTCGTCGAGAAGGTGATTACCGGCTACTCGGGCGACACCTTCCCCAACTTCACGCCGAACCCCTGGTTCCAGCGCGGGTACCGCTCAGGCGAGGTCGATGTGGAGCACTGGTCGTTCCTCGCGTTCAGCCAGCGGCTCGAGGCCGCGGCGAAGGGCCTGCCCGCGGTCGTGACCCGCTCGATCGCCGGCTCCTCGATGGAGGCGAACGACGGGTTCGCCCGCGTCGACACGCCGTTCGGGGAGCTCGGTCTGCTCAGCCCGCTCGTGCCCGACGTCGCGATCCTCCACGCGCCGGTCGCCGACCACCATGGCAACGTCGCGGTCGCCTCTCCGCTCCTCGAAGGCGTGTGTGGCGCGCTCGCGGCCCGCCGCGGGGCGATCGTGACGGTCGAGCGGGTCGTCGACGACCTCACCGGCGTCGCCGACTGCGTCCGCATCCCGGCGCACCGCGTCCTTGCCGTCTGCGAGGCGCCGATGGGCGCGCATCCGGGCGGGTGCTTTGCCCGCGGCCTGCCAGTCGAGGGGTACGGCGAGGACTACGAGTTCTGGGTCGACGCGCGCACCGCGACCCGCGGCGATGGCTACGACGAGTGGATCCGCCACTGGGTGCTCGAGCCCGAGACCCAGGACGAGTACCTCGCGCGCCTCGGCGCCGACCGGGTCGCCGACCTGCGGGAGAAGGCTCGCCCGGAGTCCGCCGCCCGCGACGCGGCCGCGCACCCGCCCGACCTCGACGCGCCGGTCAACGCCTGGGAGACCGCGGCGGTGCTCGGAGCCCGCCACCTCGCCGATCGGGTCGGCGCGCTCGGAGCCGACGCCGTCCTGGCCGGGGCCGGGGTCGCGAACCTCGCGGCCTGGCTGGGGGTGCGGCTCGCCCGGGACCGGGGCTGCACCGTCGAGCTCACCGCGGAGATCGGCCTGTGGGGCTACGAGCCCGCCCTCGGCGACCCGTTGGTGCTCAACCATCGAAACTTCCCGTCGGCCACGATGCTCGGCGACGCGGCGATGGTGCTGGGCACGCTCGTCGGCGGTCCGGGAACCACGACGGTCGGCTGTCTCGGTGGCGCGCAGGTCGACCGGTTCGGAAACGTGAACAGCACCGAGATCCCCGGCGGTCCGTTCCTCGTCGGCTCAGGCGGCGCCAACGACGTGGCCAGCGTCGCGGCCGAGAACGTGGTGGTGGCGACCCTCACGCCACCGCGGACGCCGCCGGACTGCGGCTACGTCACCTCACCGGGCCGCGCGGTGCGCGCGCTCGTCACGGATCGGGGGCTCCTCGAGAAGCCCGACGCCGCCGGCGAGCTGACCCTCACCGCGGTGCCCGAGGGGCCCGGCCCGCTCGCCGAGCGCGTCGGCGCGGCACGCGCCGCGTGCGGCTGGGACCTGCAGGTCGCCTCCGAGGTGCGCGAGCTCCCGGCCCCCACGCCCGAGGAGATCGCGGCCCTGCGCAGCTGGGATCCCCAAGGCTGGTTCCTCCGCTCCTGAGCAGCGTCACCGGCGGTCCGAAGCCGGTCACCGCTTGCCGGTGCTCAGTGTTCACCCACGCGGAGCCCGGGCCGTTCAGCGACTTGGCAGTGACCTTCGGTCCTTCCGAGGCGGTGGGCCCCGGGTCTAGGGTCACGCCGCAACCGCGGACTGCGAGGTGTCATGGCCCGGGTCGTGTTCGACCACGTCACGAAGCGCTTCGGCGACGTCGTCGCCGTCGACGACATGAGCCTCGAGGTGTTCGACCAGGAGTTCCTCGTGCTGCTCGGCCCGTCGGGCTGCGGCAAGTCGACGGCGCTGCGGATGGTCGCCGGCCTCGAGGACCCGACCGAGGGCACGATCACCATCGGCGACCGGGTCGTGAACGACGTCGAGGCCAAGGACCGCGACATCGCGATGGTCTTCCAGACCTACGCCCTGTACCCGCACATGAGCGTGCGCAAGAACATCGAGTTCCCCCTTCGAACGCGAAAAGTCGCGCCGGACCAGCGGACCTCCCTCGTGATGGAGGCGGCCGAGTCGCTGGGCCTCGAGAAGCTCCTCGACCGCAAGCCGGCCCAGCTCTCGGGTGGGCAGCGCCAGCGCGTCGCGCTGGCCCGGGCGATCGTGCGCCGCCCGCAGGCCTTCCTCATGGACGAGCCGCTCTCCAACCTCGACGCCAAGCTGCGGGTGCAGACCCGCGCCGAGCTGATCGAGCTCCAGCGGGAGCTGGCCACCACCGTCATCTACGTCACCCACGACCAGGTCGAGGCGATGACGATGGGGAACCGCATCGCGATCATGGCCGACGGCCTCCTGCACCAGGTCGGCCCTCCGCAGGCCGTGTACGAGAAGCCCGCCAACCTGTTCGTCGCCCGGTTCATCGGCAACCCGCCGATGCAGATGGTCGCCGGACCGGTCGTGCGGATCGACGGCCAGCTCGGGGTCGCGGTTGAGCACACCGTGCTGCCGCTGCCGCCGGAGCACCAGGCCGCGATCGAGCGGACCGGGGTGCAGTCGGTGGTGATCGGGGTGCGCCCCGAGCACCTGCAGCTCGGGTCCGACGGGGTCCTGCCGGCCACGGTGTCGGTGGTGGAGTCGCTCGGGCACGAGCGCCATGTCATCTGCCGGCTCGACGACGAACAGATGGTGATCTCTCGCCAGCCCTCCGACCAGCCCGCCCCGGGCGAGGGCTCGATGGTCCGCCTCGTGGCCGACCCGGCGCACCTGCACCTCTACGACGCGGAGACCGAGCGGCGCATCGAGACCGACGGGCTGCCACCGATCACGCCGCGGTCGTTCCCCGCCGACAAGGCGAGGCAGTGAGCTTCACCGGCGACTCCGGGACCCTCGGCGCGCTGGCCGACGTCGGCGAGGCCGACGCGCTCGACGCGCAAGGACATGTCCGGCGGCGTCCCCACTTCAGTCGCCGGCGGTTGCGCGAGGTGGGGCTCGCGTACCTGATGTTGTCGCCGTCGATGATCATCTTCTCGATCTTCGTGTTCTACCCGTTCCTGCGGAACTTCTACTTGGGGTTCTTCCGGACGCCGCCGTTCCCGGGCCTGCCGAAGCGCTATGTGGGGCTCGAGCAGTACCGGGAGGTGCTCACCTCCAGCGCGTTCTTCAACAGCGTCAAGGTGACCGTCCAGTTCGCGTTGATGACGGTTCCGGTCGGCATCGCACTCGGGCTCGCGCTCGCGGTGCTCGCGCACCAGCAGCTGCGCGGCATGGCCGTCTACCGGACGATCTTCTCCTCGACGGTCGCGACGTCGGTCGCGGTCGCGTCGGTGATCTTCGGCACGCTGTTCAACCCGGTCGTGGGCCTGCTGCCCTGGCTCGGGGTCAACCCGCGGCCGCCGATTCTGGGGAACCCCGACTGGGCCCTTCCCGCGGTCGCGCTCATCACGGTCTGGCAGACGCTCGGGCTCACGTTCATCCTGATGTCGTCGGGTCTCCAGGCCATCCCCGACGAGCTGCACGAGGCCGCGCGGGTCGACGGGGCGGGCGCGTGGGCCCGGTTTTGGAAGGTGACGCTGCCGATGCTGTCGCCGACGATCTTCTTCGCCGTGGTCATCGGCGGGATCTTTGCGTTCCAGACCTTCGGGCAGATCGACCTGCTCACCCAGGGCGGGCCGCTCGAGAAGACGAACGTGCTGACCTACTTCGTCTACGACACCCTGCACAGCAAGAACGACGACGGCAAGGCCGCGGTGCTCTCCGTGGCGCTCTTCGCGATCACGCTGACGCTGACCCTCGTGCAGATGCGGGTGCTGGAACGGCGGGTGCACTATGCGCGCTAGCGGGCCCGCGCCTCCCAAGGCCGGGAAGTCGAAGGCCCGGCGGGTCATCGGGAAGGTGGTGCGCTACGGGCTGCTCACGCTGCTCGCGGCGGTCGTGCTCTTCCCGCTGTACATCACCGTCGTGAACTCGTTGCTCCGGCCCGATCAGATCGCGGCTCGCCCGCCGAAGTTCTTCCCGTTCGACCCGCAGTGGGACGCGTACTCGCGTGCCTGGGACGGCGGGCACATGTCGCGCTACCTGGTGAACAGCGTGATCGTGACCGTCGCGATCACCGCCGGCCAGGTCGTCACCGCCATTCTGGCCGCGTACGCCTTCGCCTTTCTCGAGTTCCCGCTCAAGCGGACGCTCTTCGCGGTGTTCCTCGCGACGCTGATGGTGCCGTTCGAGGTGACGATCATCACGAACCTGACCACCGCCCGGAACCTCGGCCTGCTCAACTCCTACGCCGGGCTGGCGGTGCCATTCCTCGCGACCGGGTTCGGCGCGTTCCTCCTGCGCCAGGCGTTCCTCCAGGTGCCGAGCGATCTCCAGGACGCGGCCGCGCTCGACGGGTACGGGCACTGGCGCTTCCTGGCCCGGGTCGCGGTCCCGCTGGCCCGTCCCACGGTCGCCGCGCTCAGCGTGTTCGCGTTCCTCGGTGCGTGGAACCAGTACCTCTGGCCGCTGCTGATCACCGAGGACGACGAGTACCGGACCGTCCAGATCGGCCTGGAGCAGCTGAGCCGGACCAGCATCGACCAGCTCAACGTCACGTTCGCCGGCGTCGTCATCGCGGCGTTGCCACTCGTCATCCTCCTGCTCGTGTTCCAGAAGCAGCTCGTGCGCGGTCTCACCGCCGGCGCGGTGAAAGGCTGAGGTCCGGAACCACCCCGTCCCCCGGAGGTGCTCATGTCCCACTCGTCGAGGTCATCGAGGTTGGTCCGGCTGATCGCGCTCGCGGCGGCCGGGGCGCTCGCGCTCGCGGCCTGCAACGGCGGCGACTCCGGCGGCGGCGGTGGCGGGACCGCGAAGGGGACTTGCCCCGTCGACGCGCTGGACAAGGCCGGCGAGCCGGTCGAGATCACGCTCTGGCACTCGATGAACCGGGCAAACGAGGAGGTCCTTGCGAAGCTGGTCGACGAGTACCAGGCCCAGCAGCCCAAGGTGAAGGTCCAGCTGATCAACCAGACCAGCTACCAGGACACCTTCGAGAAGTTCAAGGCCGGGCTGAGCAGCGGCGACCTGCCCGACCTCGTGCAGATCGAGGACACCGGCACCCAGCAGATGATCGACACGCAGGCGATCACGCCCGTGCAGGCGTGCATCGACGCGGACGGCTACAAGACCTCCGACTACCTCACGCGCGTTCTCGACTACTACACGGTCGAGGACACGCTCTGGCCGATGCCGTTCAACGTCTCCAACCCGGTCCTCTACTACGACGAGAACGCGTTCACCGCGGCGGGCCTGGATCCGGAGGATCCCCCGAAGACCCTCGACGAGGTCACCACCTACGCCGAGAGGATCAAGGCGGCGGGCTACGAGTACGGGTACGGGCTGAAGCTCGACCCGTGGTGGATCGAGCAGGAGTCGGCTAAGGGCGGCGTGACCTTCGTCAACAACGGCAACGGCCGCGACGCCCGGGCCACCAAGGCCACCTTCGACAACGAGGTCGGCCAGCAGGTGTTCGCATGGATGGACGCGATGGTCGACGACGGCCTCGCCGTCACGAACAGCGCCGACGGCCCGAGCGCGGTCAACAACTTGCTCGCCATCCGCAGCAAGAAGGTCGGCATGACCGTCGACACCTCGGCGGCGCTGGGCACGATCTCCCAGGTCCTCTCCTCCGGGGAGGGCGGAGGGGTCAAGCTCGGGGTCGGGCCGATGCCGGGACCGACCGGCAAGGGCGGCGTGCTGGTCGGCGGTGCCGCCCTCTACATCTCCGCAAAGTCCTCCGCCGCGAAGCAGGCAGCCGCATGGGACCTGGCCAAGTTCCTCACCTCCTCGCAGAGCCAGGCGATCTGGGCCGCGGGCACCGGCTACGTGCCGATCCGCGAGTCGGCTGCCGAGTCCCAGGTGATCGAGGAGCTCTGGGTCCGGGAGCCGGGATACAAGGTGGCCTACGACCAGCTCGTCACCGGGGTCGAGAACGTCGCGACGGCCGGGCCGGTGATCGGTCCGTACCAGGCCATCCGTGACGTCGTCCTCGCGGCCGAGCAGCGGATGTTCACCCAGGGCACCTCGTCCGACGACGCGCTAACGGACGCGCAACGGGCCGCGAACGAAGCCCTCGCCGAGTACAACGAGCGGATCGGGGCGTGACCCGCACGCGGCGGGGGCGATGACGGCGAGGACGCCGACGGCGCGACCTGCCCTCTGGACGTGCTCGACAAGGTCACCGACCCGATCGAGATCACGTTCTGGCACACCCAGCAACGGGCCAAACTCACCGAGCTCGAGGGCCAGGTCGCCGCGTTCGAGGCCTCGCAGGACACGGTGCGGGTGAAGCTCGTCAGCCAGACCGACTACCAGTCGGTCTTCGACAAGTACAAGGCCGGGCTCGGGTCCGGTGACCTGCCCGAGGTCGGGCAGGTCGAGGAGACGACGGTCCAGCAGCTCATCGACTTGCCGAGCACCGTGTCGATGACCGACTGCGCGAAGGCCGATGGCTACGGCTTCGGAGACTTCCTGCCGAGGGCGATCGACTACTACACGGGCGACGGCCGCGACGCTCGACAACGAGATCGGCCATGAGATCAGAACCGGGTGGAAGGACATGGTCGACTCGGGGCTCGCACTCGACGGCGGTGCCGCGGTGGGCAACTTCGATCACCTGCTGGCGATCCCGACGGGTGAGGCGGCGATGACGATCGACGCATCGGGGGTCATCGGGCCGATCAACGACGTCCTGAAGTCCGGCGAGTACCCGGGAGTGTCCATCGCGGGCGCGCCGCTGCCCAGCCTCACCGGCAAGGGAGGGGTGCCGGTCGGCGACGCGTCGCTGTGGATCACTGCCAAGGGGAAGAGCCCGGTCGAGCGCGCGGCGGCGTGGGAGCTGGTGAAGTACCTCGCCGCGCCCGACCAGATCGCGGCCTTTGCGATCGCGAGTGGCTACGTGCCCATCCGGGAGTCGGCGGCGGAGAGCTCGGAGGTGCAGGAGTTCTGGGCGCAGAACCCGACGTACCGGGTCGCCTACGACCAGCTGCTCGCTCCCGGGGGGAAGGCGGCGAACGGTTCGGTGATCGGCGCCTACCAGTGCGTGCGCGACTCGGTGCGCGACGCGCTCATCGGGATGCTCACGCAGGGCAAGAGCGTGGACGACGCGCTCGCGCAGGCCCAACAGGACGCGACGGCGGCGATCCAGGACTACAACTCCCGGGTGGGGTGAGGTTCAGCGCCTGACGATCGTCACGGAGGCGTTGGCGCCGCGGCCGACCGTGTGGGCGAGCCCGACGCGGGCGCCGGGCACCTGGCGCGCCCCGGCCTCGCCGCGCAGCTGGCGAACGAGCTCCACCACCTGACCGAGCGCCGAGGCGCCGAGTGGCTCGCCCTTGGAGAGCAGCCCGCCCGACGGGTTGACGGGTCGGCGGCCGCCGAGCGCGGCGTCGCCGTCGGCCAGGATCCGGCCCTGCTCACCCGGCTGGCACAGCCCGAGCTCCTCCCATCCGAGCAGCTCGCGCGCCGCGTCGGTGTCCTGGCACTCGACCACGTCGACGTCGTCGGGGCCGAGGCCCGCCTCCTCGAACGCGGCCAGGGCCGCCAGGGTCGTGGGCGGGGTGATGTGGCGGTGGTCGATGCCGGCCAGTGGCGTCGCCTCACCCAGCACGCTGCCCGGCAGGTGCGAGCGGAGGACTGCGGCCTCGAGCGTGACGCGCTCGCCGCGCGCCCCCGAGGCGCGGCGCAGCACCACCGCGGCCGCACCTTCGTTGGGCGAGCAGAGCATGAAGAGGTGCAGCGGCTCGCACACGACCCGGGAGCCGAGCACCTCCGCCGCGCTGACCGGCTTGCGGAACATCGCGTCGGGGTTGTGCACGCCGTTGCCCCGGTTCTTCACGACCACCGCGGCCAGGTCGTCCTTCGTCAGGCCCGACTCACGCATGAGGCGCTGGGCCCGCAGCGCGAAGTAGGCGGGGGTCGCGGCGAGGCCCGCCTCCTCCCGCCAGGGTTCGAAGAAGCTCGAGCGGATGATGCCCTTCGACATCTTCTCCATGCCGAACACGAGCACGGTGTCGTACTGGCCGGCCCGGATGGCGCCGGCCGCGAGCTGAAGCGCGGCCCCGCCGCTCGCGCAGCCGGCCTCGATGTCGACGATGGGCATGCCGGTGAGCGCGAGCGCGCCGAGGACCTTGTGACCCGCCGCGACG
>VGBT01000053.1 GCA_016870395.1 Actinomycetota bacterium
TTCCGCAAGCGCGGCCAGCAGACCGGCGAGCATCACGTGCGCCCCCGGCTCGGAGGCGAGCGCCGGCGAGCCCGAGGCGACGAAGTACCGGTGGCCGGGGCGCCCGACCGTGCCGCGATGCACGGTTTCGACCTCGACCAGGCCGGCCTCACGCATGCGGTCGAGATGGACACGCACGGTGTTGGGGTGCAGACCGCACGCCTCGGCCAGCGCGGAGACGGCCAGCGGACGGGGGGACGCCGCCAGTCGGCGGTAGAGTTCGAAGCGCGTCTCGTCACCCAGCGCCTTGCACACCTCGAAGTCCACGGCTTGACGGTAGCGACACCCGGGCATATTTTCAAGCCCGAAGCAGTTTTTATTCACGAGCCGGCCCGCCAGGGACCGAGGTTCCGAGCCATGCCGAAACCCGTCTCTCCCCAGCCCCTCCCAAGCGCGCCCGCACCCGACGCCGTGCGGGAGGCGCTGCGCGCGGTGATGGACCCCGAGCTGCGGGCGAGCATCGTGGAGCTCGACATGGTGAAGGAAGTGTCCGTGAGCGATGACGGGTTGGTGACCGTCGACGTGGCGCTCACCACCCTGGGCTGCCCGCTGCGCGCGGAGATCCGCCGGGCCGTCGCCGCCGAGGTGGCCACGCTCCCGGGAATCCGCGACGTCGAGGTCAACTGGGTTGAGATGACCGAGGAGGAGAAGGCGACGGTGATGCAGCGCGCGCGCGTGAACGCGCGCGCCAACGCTCCCGACACCATGGTCCCGTCGACGGCACGGGTCCTCGCCGTGGCCAGTGGGAAGGGCGGCGTCGGCAAGAGCTCGGTCACCGTGAACCTCGCCGCTGCCCTCGCCGGACGCGGCCTGCGGGTGGGCGTGCTCGACGCCGACATCTGGGGCTTCAGCGTGCCTCGGATGCTCGGGCTTGAAGGTCGGCTCTCCGGCGCCGACGGCAAGATCCACCCGAACCGGCGCAAGGTCGACGCCGGCGGCGAGCTCGAGGTCGTCAGCATGGGCTTCCTCGTCGACGACGAGGCGAGCGCGCTGATGTGGCGAGGGCTCATCCTGAACCGCGCCGTCGAGCAGTTCCTCACCGACGTCCGTTGGGGCGCCGATCTCGACTACCTGCTGGTCGACATGCCCCCGGGCACCGGCGACGTGCAGATGGGACTCGCACGGATGCTTCCGCAGGCCGAGATGCTGGTCGTGACGACCCCGGCGCTCGCGGCGCAGCGGGTCGCGGCCCGAGTCGCCGACATGGCACGGAAGTCGGCGATGCCGCTGATCGGCGTCGTCGAGAACATGAGCGAGCTGGTGACCCCGGCCGGCGAGCGCATCGCGGTGTTCGGCCGGGGCGGCGGAGCGGCACTGGCCGCGGAGATCGGCGTCCCGCTGCTCGCGCAGATCCCGCTCGAGCCCGACGTCGCGGCCGGCGGGGACGCCGGCGCGCCCGTCGCGTGGTCGGGGCCCGGGAGCGCCGCCGGTCGCGCCTTCGTCGACCTCGCGGCCGCGATCGCGACCGAGCTGCTCCCACCGGTCGAGATGGCCGGATGCACGGCGCGGATCCTGGAGACGGCGCTGGCGAACCTCGAAGACCGCGACGCCGAGGGCGTCCCCGGCTGACACCCCAGCACCCGCCGCCGACCTACACGAGTTCCCAGATCGACTTCGCGTCGCGTCCGGCCACCTTGCCCTCGGCGCGCAGCTTCAACAGGTGCGCGTGGACCTGGCGACCGGCGACCTCGAGCAACGGCTCGGGCGTGTCGGTGTAGAGCATCGCGACGACGGCGCTGATCCTGGTGGGACCGTTGCGCTTCAGCACTCCGACGATCTGCTTCTCGCGCAGGCGCCGGTGCGCGAGGTAATCGTCGATGCGGGCCGGAGGCTCCTCAATCACCTCGCCGTGCCCCGGTGCGATACGCGACACGCGCAGCTTGCGGAGCCGTTCGAGCGTCGCGAGGTACTGCGCCATGTCGCCACCCGTCTTGGTGGACACCACCGAGTACATCCCGTCGAGGATCGTGTCTCCGGTGAACAGCATGCGCTCCTCGTCGAGAAGGAAGCACAGATGGTCGACCGCGTGGCCGGGCGTGTGCATCACCTCGAGCCGGAACTCCGTGCCGTCGACGGTGTCGCCGTCACCGATCGCGCGATCGACCTCGAGCTCCTTGTCCCGCTTCGAGAACGCGAGCACCTCCGCTCCCGTCGCCTTCACCAACCGGGAGGTCGCCGACGAGTGGTCGGGATGGGTGTGGGTGAGCAGCACCCATCGGACCCGCTCGCGCATCGCGGCCCCGACGATCGCGTCGACATGCCGGGCGTCGTCGGGACCCGGGTCGATCACCGCGACCTCGTCGATGCCGACGAGGTAGGTGTTGGTGCCCGGTCCCGTCATGTGACTCGGGTTCGAGGCGACGACCCGCCGGACCAGCGGCGAGAGGGCGCTCGGCACGCCCGGAGTCATGTCCGGCATCAGGCTGCTCCCTCGTCGGTGTCGAACGGCAGGGCGATGCGGGTACCACCCGCCGACTCGGTGACGAGACCGGGCGGGCGGCGCGTCGCCCGGCCGACGACGTCGAGCAGATCGGCCGCGCGGTCGAAGCGGGCAAGAAGCGCCAGGCTCCGCACGGTGGGGAGGATCAGGTCGATCTCGTTGCGGGCAAGCGCGTCGAGCGCCTCTGCCGGTCGCAGCCAGCGCGCCGCCACGTTCTCACCGTCGTCGTGGGTGTACGCGTGTCCCTCGGGCGCGGCGGCCAGGAAGAACCGGGTGTCGTAGCGGCGGTGGCTTCCGGGGGGCGTCACCCAGTGCGCCACCGGGTGGATGGCCCCGGCGTCGAGCATCAGGTCGGCGTCGCGCGCCACGTCGAGGAAGGTGGTCTCACCCCGGTTCAGCGCATCACGGGCGACCGCGAGGTCGTGGTGCTCACCGTCCACAGCACAGCCCGTGCGCGCGGAGCGCGCGAGCAGGACCCCGGCCTCCTCGAACGTCTCGCGCACCGCGGCGACCCAGTACCCGAGCCCGCCGCGGCCCAGGCCCAGCAGCGCGCTCGCGTCGGCGTCGCTCCGATCGGGGCATCGCGCGGCCCACTCCCGGTCGCGGTCCTCGGCGTCGAGTGCGCCACCCGGAAACACGAAGGCGCCGGCCACAAAGTCCGCCGTGGGGTTCCGACGGAGCATGAACACCTCGAACTCCGGGGCGTCGCGGACGAGCATGACCGTTGCGGCCTCGCGCGGCGTCACCCGGCAAGTCTACCGGCGGGCCGGCGAGAGCCGTCCCGCCCCCCGCCTACGCTTCCGACCATGACCGCCGACCCACGGCGCGGCCTGCCCTCCGTGGACCGCGTCCTCGCCCAGCTCGACGGGCTGCCCCACGACCTCCTCGTTGCGAGCGCGCGGGCCGCGATCGACGCAGCACGCGAGCGCGCGGCACAGGGTCTCGCGACCGACCCCGACGCGATCGTCGCCGACGCGCGCGACCGGGTCGCCATACGGCAGGCTCAGCTGCTCCGACCGATCGTGAACGCGACCGGCGTGCTGCTCCACACCAACCTGGGGCGAGCACCGATCGGCGACAATGCGCTCGCGGCCGCCGTGGCCGTCGGCCGCGGATACAGCAACCTCGAGTACCAGGTGGAAGCGGGCACGCGCGGCTCACGCCACGAGCACGCAGGCTCGCTGCTCGCCCAAGCCGTCGGCGCAGAGGCCGGCGTCGTGGTCAACAACAACGCGGCCGCGGTGTTGCTCTGCCTCGGCGCGCTTGCTCGCGATCGCGAGGTGGTGGTGTCACGCGGGGAGCTCGTCGAGATCGGCGGCGGCTTCCGGGTGCCCGAGATCATGTCCGAGTCGGGCAGTCGCATCGTCGAGGTGGGCACCACCAACCGGACCCGGCGCACCGACTACGAGCGCGCACTCTCGAGCGAGACCGCGCTCGTGCTCAAGGTGCACGCCTCGAACTACCGCATGGTGGGCTTCACCGAGACCACGCCGGTCGCGGAGCTGGCCGCGCTCGGACCACCGGTGATGGTCGACGCGGGCTCGGGTCTTCTCGACGAGACCACGCCGTGGCTGCCCGGTCGACCGGCGTGGCTCGCCGACGAGCCGGGTGTGCGCCAGGCGCTCACCGCCGGTGCCGCGCTCGTGACGTTCTCCGGCGACAAGCTGCTGGGCGGGCCGCAGGCCGGCGTGATCGTCGGTCAGGCCGAGCTCGTCGCGACGGTCGCCCGGCACCCGCTGGCTCGCGCGATGCGCGCCGACAAGATGACCCTTGCCGCGTTGCAAACGGTGGCGCTCGCGTACCTCGACGGCGACGCGACCCGGATCCCGCTGTGGCACATGGCGACGACCCCGATCGAAGTGCTGCAAGCGCGAGCGGAGGCGATCGTTACCTCGGTGCCGGGAGTCGAGGTGATCGACACCGAGGCGGTCGCCGGCGGCGGAGCGCTTCCCGGGCTCACGATCCCGTCCGTCGGGGTCTCGATCGAGACCGGCGCGGCCGGGCTCGCGTCGCTACGCCGAGCCGGCATCGTCGCGCGCACCGAGGACGACCGGATCGTGTGCGACCTGCGAACCGTCGCCCCCAACGACGACGCGAGGCTCGCCGCGGCACTCGCCGCGCTCTGAGCCCTTGCGTACCGTCGCGACCGCGGGCCACGTCGACCACGGCAAGTCGTCGCTCGTGCTCGCGCTCACCGGCACGGATCCCGACCGCTTCCCCGAGGAGAAGGCCCGCGGGCTCACGATCGACCTCGGGTTCGCGTTCTGCACCCTGCCGGACGGCGAGCGCGTCGGCTTCGTCGACGTTCCCGGGCACGTGCAGTTCGTGAAGAACATGCTGGCGGGCGTCGGCGCGGTCGACGTCGCGCTGCTCGTCGTGGCCGCCAACGAGGGCTGGATGCCCCAAAGCGAGGAGCACCTGCGCATCCTCGACGGTCTCGGCGTCCGCCACGGACTCGTCGTGCTCACGAAGGCCGACCTGGTCGACGACGAGACGCTCGAGCTCGGCCAGCTCGAGGTGCTCGAGCACCTGACGGGCACGACGCTCGCGGCGGCGCCAGTCGTCACCTGTGACTCGCGGTCGGGGCGCGGGCTCGACGACGTGCGCGCCGTGCTGGCTTCGGTGCTCGCGGCCGCGCCGCCCGCCGACGACCGCGGCCGCCCTCGTTTGTGGGTGGACCGCGTGTTCGCCGCCAAGGGCGCGGGCACGGTCGTGACCGGGACGCTGGCCGGTGGCGCGCTCGGGCTCGACGCCGAGGTGCTCGCCGGCGGGCTGCGGGCGAGGGTGCGCGGCATCGAGACCGCCGGGACGCGCCTCGAGCGCGCGGTCCCCGGGACGCGCGTGGCGCTGAACCTCGCCGGCATCGATCATCACGCGTTGCACCGGGGAGACGCGGTGGTGCTGGCGGGCCAGTGGCTGGACGTGACTGCGATCGACGTCGCGCTCGCCGAGCTTCCCGGCGAGCGCCTGGCGCGACGATCACGATGCAGTGCCTATCTCGGCTCCGGCGAGCACACGGCGTGGTGCCGGGTGCTCGACGACGACCACCGGTTCGCCCGCCTGCGCCTCGACGCGGCGCTCCCGATCGCACCCGGCGACCGGTTGGTGCTGCGCGACCCCGGCCGGGCCACGACGGTCGCCGGCGCCGAGGTGCTCGACGTCGCACCCGGCGGTCGAGCCGCCGACGCGCCGGCCCGGCTGGAACTTCCGCTCGGGAGGCGGCTTCTCGCGACCGGCTGGGTCCCGGTCGACGGGCTCGCGGCGCGCGCCGGGTGCTCGGGCCACCACGCGACCGCGCTGGTCGAGCAGGCGGGCGGTGAGCGAATCGGGCGGTGGCTGGTCGACCGGGTGACCGCCGAGAACCTCCGGGTGCGCGTGGGTGCGCGCCTCGACGAGCACCACCGCGCCGACCCGAGCTCAGCTGGCCTGAGCATCTCAGCACTCGCCCGCGAGCTCGGGATCGGCAACGAGGCCCTGCACGCGCTGCTCGTCGGCGCCGGCGACACGGTCGTGGAACGGGGCGTCGCGCACCGCGCCGGGCACGGCGGCAGGACCTCGGACACGCCGGAGGGTGAGGCGATGGTCGCCACGCTGGAAGCCGATCCGTTCACGCCCCCGCAACCGACGGACCTGGCCCTGGCCCGCGCGCTCGTGCGCGAGGGGACCCTGGTGGAACAGGACGGCGTCTACTTCGGTGCGCGGGCGCTCGAACGCGCCCGCGCACTCGTGGTCGAGGCGCTGAAGGGCCGCGCGTCGCTGAGTGTGGCCGACATCCGCGATCTGCTCGGCTCGACCCGCAAGTACGTACTGCCGATCGTCGCCCGCCTCGACGCGACCGGCGTCACCCGCCGGCGCGGCGACGAGCGCATCGCGGGCCCGACCTCAGGCGCCGACCCGCCGACCTAGCGGCGCACCGCTCGAACTGGATCAGACGGCGCTGGAGACGAGGAGCTCATGACGTTCCTGCTCGTTGCGCCCGCCCCAGATGCCGTGCGGCTCCTTGATCCCGAGCGCGTACTCGAGGCACTCGACCCGCACTGCACAGACCGCGCAGATCTCCTTCGCCTTGGCCTCGCGCGCGTCACGCTCTTCCCGCCGCTCGCCGACGGCGGGCGGGAAGAAAACCATCGACTCGGGTCCGCGACACGCGGCACGCACCTGCCAGGTCTCCATTGCGATCTGGACGCCCATCGCTCTGCCCTCCTCCGGGCTCAGCCCCTACCCCCGCGGCGAAGGTATCCCCAGGGACGGGTCTCCGACAAGGGGAATCGGGATCTTCGGGACCGGTGCACGGCAGGTCAGGGTGCGGGTCAGGGTCCGTCAGGCGGACTGGTCACCCGGATCGTCAGCGGGCCGGGTCGCCGACTTGCGCCGCTCCCGGTAGTCCCTGGCGCCGCCCTCCTCCGGTTCCACCTCGAGCACGAGGCCGTCGATTTCCACCACCCGGATCCGGTCACCCGCGCGGATCGGAGTCGCCCGGTTGGTGCGGGCGCGCCAGCGGGCCCCGCGCAGCATCACGACGCCGTCGGGCGCGACGTCGACCACCGCATCGCCGATCTCGCCCGCCAGACCCTCCCGGCCCACGGTCGGGGTGGAGAACCGGGACCGCACCGCCACCGGCATCGCGGCGACCATGAACACGATCGTGCCCAGCAACACGGTCAGGAGGACCCACCACCGAACGTCGAGGCGCGACGACCCGCCGTAGAGGAACAACGACCCCGCGACGAGCAAAGCGGTCGCGATGACCGTCCAGGCGTACGGCCGGCCCGCCTGCACGTCGATCGCGTAGCCCACCATCGAGAAGAGGACGAGGCCGAGGGCCCACCACGTGACCGGCAGGTGGGAGAAGCCGACGAACGCACCGACCACGGCGAGCGCACCGGCGCCACCGGCGAGGCCCACGCTGATCGTGAAGAACTCGAACACGATGAGCGCGAGGCCGACCACCAACAGCAGGTAAGCGATCGACGGGCTGGTGAGCGTGTGGGTCGCCTGCCCCACGAGGTCGAGCTTGCGGAACGCGATCACCTGGTTGGGTTGGCGGCGCCGGTCGGCACCCTCGCCGACGACCTTCGCGGTTTCGAGCGTGACCTCGCCGCTCGCGGTCTGCACGGTAGTGCCGTCGAGGTGCACGATGAAGTCGCCGAGCGTCGGACACCCCGGAACCTCGGGGCAGACGCGGTTCGTCGCGCCCAGCCGCACGGCTGCCGCGGCGGAGAGGCTGCGGCCGGTCATCGCACGCCCCCCGGCCGCGCTCCGGCCGTTCGAGGTCTGCAGGGCGGCGACCTCGGCGGAGAGGTCGGTCGGGGTGGCGTCCGGGTCGTCGAGCCGCAGCGGGTCGGCCGGGCCGAGGGTCGAGTCGTTGGAGACGCCGTTGACCGGGACCGCGGCCACGAGGAGCGCCGCGACACCCTTCGCCTTCCCCCCGGCCGGCCCCACCCAGGCCGCGATCGGCACCTCCGACCCACGGATGGCCTGCACCAGCGGATCGGCGTCGACGTCGACCGCGCCCCCGGAGGCGAACTTGATCACCACCAGCGACGCGCGGCGGTCGTTGGCGTCGCGGATGGTGTTGCGGATGAGCTCGGCGTTCGGCGGGTCGATGAGCCCGTCGACCTGGACCACCACGATCCCCCGCCTCCCTGACGACGAGGGCCCTGACGACGGCGGGTCGGCGGCACCGGCACCGGCCGGCACGGCGAGCGCCAGCCCGAGCGCGACCAGGCCCGCGGCACAAACCATTCTGCGTAGGCGGCGCGGCATGGGGGCTCCCGTAGCATCGGGGCGATGGAGCTGGACCGGTTCTGCTCCACCTCCCGCGTGATCATCGTCGCGGGCAAGGGTGGGGTCGGCAAGACGACCGTCACCGCAACGCTCGCGGTGGCGGCAGCCCGCACGGGCATGAGCGTGCTGATCGTGGAGGTCGAGGGCAAATCGGGGCTCGCGAGCGCCTTCGACCGGCCCCCGCTCGGCTACGAGGAGACCGAGCTGGCTCCCGGCGTGCGCGGCCGCACGCTCACCCCCGACGACGCCCTCCTCGACTGGCTCCGCGGCAACGGGCTGCGTCGGATCTCCAACCGGCTCGTGGCTTCGGGAACCCTCGACGTGGTGGCCACCGCGGTGCCCGGCCTCAAGGACATCCTCGTGCTCGGCAAGGTGAAGAGCCTCGACCTCACCCGAGCTGCCGACCTCGTGGTCGTCGACGCCCCGGCCGCGGGCCACGCCGTCACGTTCCTCACCTCGGCGCGCGGGCTGCTCGACGCGGTGCGCGTCGGGCCGGTGAACAAGCAGGCGAGCGACGTGGTGGAGCTGCTCTCCGATCCCGAGCGCTGCCGGGTGCTCCTCGTCACGCTCCCGGAGGAGACCCCGGTCAACGAGCTCGTCGACACGGCGTACGCGATCGAAGACCGTGCCGGTGTCGCGCTCGGCCCGGTCGTCGTGAACGGCTGCTACGAAAAGCTCGCGCTCGACGGCGCGGGCGTGACCGCGGCGTCGGTGCTCCGCGACGCCGACCTGCTCGACGTGTTCGTGAGCGAGCGCGAGGCCGAAGACCTGGCGCGTGCCGCGGGCTTTCGCGCCGAACGGGCCGCGATCCAGACGCACCAGGCCGACCGCCTCGCGCGCCTGCTGCCCCTTCCCCAGATCCGGCTGCCGTTCCTGTTCACGGCGGACCTCGGATACCAGGAGATCGGCCACCTTGCCGACGCGCTCACCGAGGGAGTCGCGGCGCTGTGAACGACCCACGCGTCGTGCACTCGCTCGACGACGTCGTCGAGCACGGCAGCGTCGCGATCTGCTGCGGGAGCGGCGGCGTGGGCAAGACGACGACGGCCGCGGTGCTCGCGGTGCAGAGCGCGCGGCGGGGCCGGCGCGCGGTGGTCGTGACCATCGACCCCGCGAAGCGCCTCGCCAACGCCCTCGGGCTCGACGAGCTGTCGAACGAGCCCCACCAGATCGATCCCGCCCGCTGGGACCCCAAGGGGGAGCGGGTGGAAGGCGGACGGCTCTCCGCGATGATGCTCGACACGAAGAGCACCTTCGACGACTTGGTCACCCGTTACGCGGCTACCCCCGAGCAAGCACAACGGATCCTCGAGAACAGCTTCTACCGCAACCTCGCGAGCGCGCTGTCGGGCACGCAGGAGTACATGGCGATGGAGAAGCTGCACGAGCTGCACGAGGAAGGCGACTTCGACCTGATCGTGGTGGACACGCCGCCCAGCCGCCACGCGCTCGACTTCCTCGACGCGCCGAAGCGCCTGCTGCGCCTCCTCGACAACCGGGTGTTCCGGCTGCTCATGGTGCCGACCCGCACGTACCTGCGCGTCGCGGGCGCCGCAGTGCAGATGTTCCTGCACACGATCTCGCGCGTCGTCGGCACCGAGGTGGTCGACGACATCGTCGCGTTCTTCCGGTCGTTCGAGGGCATGGAGGAGGGCTTCCGCGAGCGCGCGCACCGGGTCGTGGAGGTGCTGGCGCAGCCCGAGACGCGCTTCGTGCTCGTCACCTCGCCCCGACGCGACGCGGTGGAGGAGGCGCGGTTCTTCGCGGCGAAGATCGGCGACCACGACCTCGCGGTCGACGCGCTGATCGTGAACCGGGTGCACCCCCGGTTCGGCACCGAGCTCTCCGCCGGTCTGCGCTCGAGGGCCGACTCGCTGCGCGAGCTGAAGGTATCGGGCCGCGAGGCGACGGCCGCCCGGGACCGGCTCTCCGCCTGCTACGCGAACCTCGCCGACTTCAACGAGATCGCCGAGCGCGAGCGGGCCCACATCGAGACGGTGCGGGTGCGCACCGGCGCCGCGCCGGTGTCGTTCGTGCCCTACCTGGCCCACGACGTGCACGACTTCGAGGCGCTCGCCGAGGTTGGCCGGATCCTGTTCCCGGATCTCCCCGATCGCGCCGGCTCGGAGCCGACAGGCGCGGGGCCGGGGCAGTAGGTTTCGGCGCCGTGGAGACAATCCTCGTCGCCGCCGAGGCCCCCTGGGTCCGGGAGCAGGTGCGCACCGCGTTCGTCGGGCGCGACCAGCGCGTGGTGGAGGTGCGCCGCGGCCAGGACGTGCGGGGCGCTGTCGCCGAGTACGAGCCCGACCTTGTGATCCTCGACATGCAGATCGCCAACATGGGCGGCGTCGCGGCGTCGATCGACCTACGCCTCGAGGCCGGCGAAGGTCGCCTCCCCGACACCAAGATCCTGCTGCTGCTCGACCGTGAGGCCGACCGCTTCATCGCCCGGCGGGCAGACGTTGACGGCGAGCTCGTGAAGCCGATCGACGCCGGGATCCTGCGGCGCACCGCGAAGCGCCTCCTGCACGAGGCGCCGGCCGAGGAGTCGCCCGCACCCACAGCTGATGCGCCGGAACCCGTTGGGGAGCCGGAAGCAGCCGACGGTTAGACTCGCCCGTTCCACGGGATGTGGCGCAGTTTGGTTAGCGCGCAGCGTTCGGGACGCTGAGGCCCCGGGTTCAAATCCCGGCATCCCGACTGGCCTGATCCTCACAGGTTCGTAATAGAACTCGGCCCGCGGCAGGAGCGCAGATCGGCATTTCGGCGCTGTTCAATATCGGCCCTTCAACCCGGAACGTGCGCAGGGGTCTGCTGATGCAAGACAAGTTGCCAGCGGCCCTCGCGCGATGCGTACACGCTGCTGAGCAGGCCTACGAATTCCGGGTGGTCCTCGCGCTGCGCGACGACGCGGTACATCAGGACGGCCGCTCCCTCGGTCAGCTCGACGGTGCGAGGGTCCTCAATGCGGTGCCATGTCCACGGTCGCTCGTGGGTTAGGGCGGCGAGGAACGTCGCTCGGTCGATCACGGCGCCCGGCACGACAATGACGGCATCGTCGGCAAGCCACTGCTCGCAGAATGCGCGTGGGTCCGGCGACGAGAGCGCTTCCCAACCACGCTCCTCGATTCCAAGCAGGTGAGCATTCATCAAGAAGGTCCTTGCTAACGGCGCCCCTGCCGAGAACACAGCGGGACGCAGCTCGGCGAGCACACCGAACAGATTGCCCGGTCGGAGAGCGTTCTGACAAGCGGATCACGATCACGGCGGTGAGCGTCAAGTCCCTCGGCGCCCGCTCGGACGGATCACGACGCCGACCTCAGCCAATGCCCTGCTCAGGTAGCGCTTGTCGACACCGAAACGCTCGCCGACAGACACGAGGCTGACGCCCGACTCGTACAACCGACCGGCTGCCCGCAGCTGTTCGGCGTCGAGCGTCCGGCCTCGCCTTCGCTGCTTCGGTACGCCAGCTCGTTGCAGGTGGGTCATCACGGTGTTGCGGTTGATCCCGAACCGAGCTGCCAACTCGTTGATCTCGGTGCCTGCCGTTCGAGCGGCAACCATCTCGGCGACCATCGCCTTCGTCACGACCGTCAACCGCCGTCGAGGCGATCGGGTAGTCCGAACGGGTAGGCGACGCGGCTCCTGACCAGCGGACAGACACTCCAAACGGGTCACGATGTCGAAGTTGACATACTGACCCATCACCCCGACCAAGGTACGAGCTCCGTCGGCTTGCCGGTCGACGCCCCGTGCAGGTCCGAGCCCGCCACCGCGGGCGGCGCTCGGCTACGCGCCGAGCACGCGGATCACGTCGGTGCCGTGCTGGGGTCCGACTCGCATGGTCTCGAGGTCGAGATGCGTGCCGTCGTCCGTGCTCTCGAGCACCAGCACGCGGGTGCTCATGCGCCCCTTCGCGCTGACGCCGAGCCCAGCGCGAGCGAACGTCGCGTAGCGGGCACCCGGCTTCCAGTGGATGCCGTCGACCACGCCTTCGAACGCGAGCACGCGTGTCGGCGTGACCGCGAGGATCGTCCAGCGCGGCTGGCGCTCGACCGCGGACGCGACGTGCCCGGCCTCGACGATGCCGACCATGCCCGCGGCGGCCGCCCCGACGTTGTGCGTCCCGAGGAGACCGCCGGCCGCGTCCATGCCCCCTTGCGTGCCCCGCGGCTGGAAGACACCCGCGGCCAACACCTCCTCGCCATCGACGAGCGGCGTCACCATCTGCACGTAGTCCTGCTCGGACATGACCCCTCCTGATCCGGAACCGCAGAAACATCGGCACCCACAGCGAGTTGCTGGAGCGCGGCCAGGCCAGCAGCGACCCGACTGGTCAAGCGGCGAGGACCGACTGGGTGAGCTCGGTGCGGTCGGGGCGGTGGGTGTGGAGGGTGTGGCCGTCGAAGGTCGCGGTCCATCGGCCTTCGTGGAGGAGGTGGTGATGGTGGGAGCAGACCAGGATGAGGTTCTCGAGGGTGGTGGGGCCGCCGTCGGCCCAGTGGGTCACGTGATGGACCTGACATCGGGCCGGGTCACGGTCACAACCGGGGAATCGGCAGCCCCGGTCGCGGACCACGACCGCCCGTCTGAGTGGGGGCGGCACCGTCCGGCGTGACCGGCCCACCTCCAGGGGGATCCCGTCCGGGTCGGTCACCACCCGCGAGATGGCCGCGTCGCAACAGATCCGCCGCGCGGTGCTCGGGCTGACGGGTCCGGCGTGTTCCAGCTCACACCGGCCGTCGAGACCGTGCGCGAGGGTGTCGTGGTCGAGGATCAACGAGACGTGGGGGACCTGGCTGCCCGACACCCGTCCCGGCAGGCCCGCATCGAGCGCCACGCGACACAGCGCGACGAGCGCATCGGCGCGGCGTTGCGCCGCGGTGCGGTCGTCGGCGGGCAGGGGCGGGTCGGTGTACGCGTCGAGGGCCTTGCGGACGATCTCGCCGCCTTCGGCGTCCAGACTCAGCTCACCGACCACCGCCCCCCGAAACGTGCGCGCCAGGCTGAACCCACGCTCGTCGTGGAGCGAG
>VGBT01000054.1 GCA_016870395.1 Actinomycetota bacterium
CGGCGCGAGCTCGCCGAGGAGGTGGGCGTCGCCGTCGGCACCGACGGGGTGCTCGGCCTGCTCGACGACCTGGTGACGCGCACCGGCCGGGTGGTGACCCCCGTCGTCTGCTGGGTCGACGGACCGGTCGCGCTGGTGCCCGATCCCGACGAGGTGCACGACGCCTGGATCGTGCCCGTCAGCGAGCTCGACCACGCGGAGGCGCCGCGGTGGGTCACGGTACGCGAGGTGGAGGGGCGGGTGCTGCGCATGCCGGTGCGGGGGGAGTGGATCAACCCGCCGACCGCGGCGATGCTCTACCAGTTCCGGGAGGTCGCACTGCACGGGCGGGCCGTTCGGGTGCACGACGTCTCGTCGCCCCGCTGGACGGGCCGGTGAGCCCTACACGCCGGTAGTTACACTCACGTCATGGCCGGGCTGTATCGAGACCAGGGCGTCGTCCTCCGGACGGTGAAGCTCGGCGAGGCTGATCGGATCGTCACCTTCGCCACCCTGGGCCACGGCAAGGTCCGCGCGGTGGCGAAGGGGGTGCGCAAGAGTGGAAGCAGGTTCGGTGCGCGGCTCGAGCCGACGAGCCACGTGGCGCTGCAGTGCTACAAGGGCCGCGAGCTCGACGTGGTCACCCAGGTCGAGACGATCGAGGCCAACCGGCGGCTGCGTGAGGACTACACACTGTGCACGCATGCAGTGTCGATGCTCGAGGCGATCGACCAGGTCGTGCAGGAGCACGAGAACGCACCCGCCCTGTACCGGCTGCTCACGGGTGCGCTGCGCACGCTGGGGGAGACGCCGTCGCCGGTGGTCACGCCCGGTTTCTTCTGGAAGCTGCTGAGCCTCGAGGGCTATCACCCGCATCTCGACGGCTGCGTCCGCTGCGGCGACGAGCCCGGGCTGTTCGTGGCGTTCGACCTGGCCGACGGCGGGGTGCTCTGCGCGACGTGCGGGCGGCTGGGTGGACGGAGGCTGTCGCCCGAGGCGCTCGGGTTCCTCCGACGGCTAATGGGCGGCGAGCTGCACCGGGCGATGGCGGAGCCGCCGGGGCCCGAGGTGATCCACGAGGTGGAGCGGCTCGGGGTGGCGGCACTCGAGCACCACTCCGAGCGCCGCCTTCGCAGCGCCACCCTCCTCTGACCAGCGCCCCCAAGCCCCTCCTCCCACCCCCACCGGGTTTGCGCGCCGAAGAGCGCATCGCGCTCCTCTCGCATCAATCCCGACGGGGTGTGGTCAGGTGGTCTTGGGGGCCGGGGTGGCGTTGGGGCCGAGGCGGCGGCGCAGGTCGGCCTCGTAGTCGGCGACCGCCTTGCCTGCGTACTGCTCGCGCAGCGCGTCGAGGTGCGCGTAGCCCGTGTCGCGCTCCGCGTCCCACTCGTCGGCGAACCGCCCCGAGGCGATGTCGTCGGCGAGCTCGCGCATCGTCGAGAGCACGTCGAGGTGGTCGAACCGGCCCCGACGTGAGAGCTGACCGTACTGGCTGGTGGGGGAGTGGAAGCCGAACTGCGCCGAGTAGCCGATCTCGCGCAGCAGCCGGTAGCTGCGCTCGATCTCGCCCGAGAGCGAGAGCTCGGTGACGATCGCCTCGATCGGGATGCCCTGCTCGAGCATCACCTGGACGAACGCGTTGTTCACCGCGGTGAGCGCCGGGGAGAGCACCTGCTCGACGCCGAGGTCGAGGACGGCCTCCTGCTCGGCGGTGAGCACGATCGCCCCGTGGCGCAGGCCGCCGATCGCGGACGCGATCGCGAGCGTGCGCGCCCGCGCCGACTTGGTGACGTCGCGGTGTACGCCGAACGCGGTGATGAAGCCGACGCCCTCCTCGTAGCAGCGGCGAACCTCGGGCCCGAGCATTCGGGGGGCGATCATCGCCTGGTCGCCGGCCGGGTCGAAGCGCCCGAACGCGTACGTGTAGCCGCTCGCCACGATCGTGAGCGCGGTGTCGCGAGGCGCGATCGGCAACGACGGGATCGCGTCGTCGGGGATCAGCACGCAGATCACGTCCGCGTCGCTCGCAGCTTCGAGATCGGCAGCGGCGAAGCCGTCGCGCTCGGCCTGGGCGCGCGACTCGTCGTTGCGGACGCACACCGTGGGCGCCAGCCCCGAGTCGCGCAGGTTCAGGGCCCACGACCGCCCCTGGTTGCCGTACCCCACCACTGCGACCGCCTGCCCGCTGACGGCGGTCGGGTCGGCGTCGCGCTCGTACAGGATCTCGGTCACGGTCGGTGCACCTCCCGGTCGTCGACCCTCGAGCCGGCTGACGACCGGGACGGTACCCGGTCCGCTGGGAGCGCTTCCCGTCTACGGACCCCTCGCCACTAGCCTGTCGGCCTCTATGGCCTCCCCCGACCAGATGGAGCGCGTCGTCAACCTGGCCAAGCGCCGGGGCCTCGTGTTCCCGTCGAGCGAGATCTACGGCGGGTTCCGCTCCACCTGGGACTACGGGCCGCTGGGTGTGCTGCTCAAGCGCAACGTGAAGGACGCCTGGTGGCGGTCGATGGTGCAGATGCGCGGCGACGTCGTGGGGCTCGACTCGGCGATCCTGATGGCACCCAAGGTGTGGGAGGCGAGCGGTCACCTTGCCACGTTCACCGACCCGCTGGTCGACTGCCGAAGCTGCAAGGAGCGCTTCCGCGCCGACCAGCTCCCCACATCGGGCGCGTGCCCGAACTGCGGCGCGAAGGACAGCTTCACCGAGGCCCGCCAGTTCAACCTGATGTTCAAGACCTACGTCGGGCCGGTGGAGGACGACGCGTCGGTCGCGTACCTGCGGCCGGAGACCGCGCAGGGGATCTTCGTCAACTTCGAGAACGTGCAGACGACGTCGCGCAAGAAGCCGCCGTTCGGCATCGCGCAGATCGGCAAGTCGTTCCGCAACGAGATCACCCCGGGCAACTTCATCTTTCGCACGCGCGAGTTCGAGCAGATGGAGATGGAGTTCTTCGTTCCGCCGGAGACGGGCGCCGAGTGGTTCGAGTACTGGTGCCAGGAGCGCTTCCGCTGGTACCTCGACCTCGGCATCCCCGAGGAGATGCTGCGCCTACGGCCCCACGACCCCGACGAGCTCTCGCACTACAGCGCGGGCACCGCCGACGTGGAGTTCGCCTACCCGTGGGGCTGGGGCGAACTCGAGGGTATCGCCAACCGTACCGACTACGACCTCCGACAGCACGCCGCGCTCTCAGGCGAGGACCTCTCGTACTTCGACCAGGAGAGCGACCGGAGGTACCTGCCGCACGTGATCGAGCCGGCCGCGGGGGCCGACCGGGCGACGCTGGCGTTCCTGCTGGCCGCGTACCGGGAGGAGGAGGCGCCGACTGCCGACGGCAAGGTCGAGAAGCGCACCGTGCTGCGCCTCGACCCGCGCCTCGCCCCGATCAAGGTGGCGGTGCTGCCCCTGTCGAAGAACGAGAAGCTGGTGCCCGTCGCGACCGAGGTCGCCGACGCGCTTCGCCCGCACCTCGTGATCGATGTCGACGTCACGGGTTCGATCGGTCGCCGTTATCGGCGCCAGGACGAGATCGGGACGCCGTGCTGCGTCACCGTCGACTTCGACACCCTCGACGACCGGGCCGTGACGGTGCGCGACCGCGACTCGATGCACCAGGAACGTGTGGCCGTCGACGACCTCGTCGCGTATCTCCGGGAGCGCCTGCCGTCATGACCGACTACTACGAGATCCTCGGGGTCGAGCCCGACGCGTCGAAAGACGAGATCCGCGGCGCCTACCGCGACGCGCTCGAGGTCGCGACCGATCCCGGGGAGCGGGCGCGACTCAACAAGGCGTGGAACACGCTCTCCGACCCCGCGCAGCGTGCCCGCTTCGACGAGCGCCGTGCCGCGGGCGAGGTGAAGGAGGGTGACGACATCGAGGTCCTCGACGCGGCTGCTCCGGCGCCGGCGAGCGGTGGTCGGCGCAACCAGCTCCCGCCCACCGTGGTGCTGCCGGCCGGGATGCGTCTCGCGGAGCCGAAGGCCCGCGGCATGGCGATGCTGTTCGACTTCTCGGTGCTGGCGGTGCTCTACCTGATCGTGGTCGCGGCCGTGCTTCCCGCGCTGCTCCAGAGTCGCTACCCCGAGCAGACCGACAGGATCGACGCGATCGACAAGCAGATCACGAGTCTCGACAAGCGCCAGCAGAAGGCTGATGACACCGCCGACGACGACAAGGCCACGAAGGCCGAGCGCGAAAAGGCCGAGGCGGACTCGAAGCAGCTCGGGAAGCAGATCGACGACCTGGAGGAGCAGCGCGCAGACGTCGCCGGCGACTTCCAGGGCTTCTCACTGATCCTGATCGCTGCTCTGCTCGTGCTGTGCCTGGCGTACGTCGTGCCGTCCACGGCGCTCACCGGCCAGACGCTCGGGATGCGGCTCCGGCGGGTGAAGGTCGTCCGGATCGACGGGAGCCCGGCCACCTGGGGGAGCGCGCTCGCTCGCTTCGTCCCGCCGATCACACTCGCGGTGTTCCTGTCCCAGCTCGGGGCGCTGCTCGGCCTCGGGATGGTGCTGTGGTTCTTCCGGGACCGCAACCGCCAGGGTCTGCACGACCGGCTGGCCAAGACGCTCGTCGTCGAGGCCTAGACCACGGGGGGTCACGACCCCGGCCTTTCCGGGGGGCCTCCGGAGCCCGGGTTTCAGTACGATCAGTTGCTTCCACGCGTCCCGGAGAGGAACCGAACCCCGATGAAGTACGTGTACGCCTTCCACGAGGGCGGCAAGGACCAGAAGTACCTGCTCGGGGGCAAGGGGGCGAACCTTGCCGAGATGACCAAGCTCGGCCTGCCGGTACCCCCCGGCTTCACGATCTCCACCGACGCGTGCAAGGCGTACATGAACGCCGCCGACACCCTGCCCGACGGCCTCATGGAGGAAGTGGCCGACGCGCTGGTGACCCTCGAGGAGAACATGGGCAAACGCCTGGGCGACGACGCCGATCCGCTGCTGGTCTCGGTGCGGTCGGGCGCACCCTTCTCGATGCCCGGGATGATGGACACCGTCCTCAACCTGGGCCTCAACGACGCGTCGGTGAAGGGTCTCGCGAAGCTCACCGACAACGAGCGCTTCGCGTACGACTCCTACCGGCGATTCGTGCAGATGTTCGGCAAGATCGTGCTCGACGTGCCGGGCGACCTGTTCGAGGACGCGCTGCAAGACCTGATGGAGGACCGCGACGTCGCCCTCGACACCGCGCTGTCGGCGGAAGACCTGCACGGGCTCGTCGGCACGTTCAAGGCGATCGTCGCGCGGGAGGCGGGCGTCTCGTTCCCCGACGACCCGCGCGAGCAGCTGCGATACGCGATCGAGGCGGTGTTCAAGTCGTGGAACGGTGACCGGGCCAAGGTCTACCGGAAGATGGAGAAGATCCCCGACGACCTCGGCACCGCAGTCAACGTGCAGACGATGGTCTTCGGCAACAAGGGCGACGACTCCGGCACGGGCGTTGCGTTCACGCGCAACCCGTCCACCGGCGAGAACGCCCCGTACGGCGACTTCCTGGCCAACGCGCAGGGCGAAGACGTGGTGGCCGGCATCCGGATCACCGAGCCGCTGGGCGCGATGGGGAACCACTTCCCCGAGTGCCACACGCAGCTGCTCGACGTGATGGGGCTGCTGGAGCGCCACTACCGCGACATGTGCGACATCGAGTTCACGATCGAGCAGGGGCGCCTGTTCATCCTCCAGACCCGTGTCGGCAAGCGCACCGCGGCGGCCGCGCTGCGCATGGCCGTCGAGATGGAGCAGGAGGACCTGATCGACCAGCGCGAGGCCGTGCTGCGCGTGCAGCCCGAGCAGCTCGACCAGCTCCTGCACCCGCAGTTCGACTCCGACGCGTCCTACGACGTGCTGGCCAAGGGCCTCAACGCGTCGCCTGGCGCGGCGGTAGGCCAGGTGTACTTCACCGCCGACGACGCCGAGGCGGCGGCGGCGCGTGGCGAGCGGGTGATCCTCGTGCGTCCGGAGACCTCGCCCGAGGATCTGCACGGCATGATCGCGGCCGAGGGCATCCTCACGTCGCGCGGCGGGCTGGTGAGCCACGCCGCGGTGGTGGCCCGGGGCATGGGCACGCCCGCGATCTGCGGCGCCGACGCGCTCAGGATCGACCTGGCCAAGAAGGAGTTCACCGTCGACCGCGAGCAGATCGTGTGCGGCGTCGCCAGCATTGTCACCACCACGGTCGGCGAGGGTGCGGTGATCTCGATCAACGGCAGCACCGGTGAGGTCGTCGTGGGCGAGGTGCCCGTGGTCACGCCCGAGCCGACCGGGCCGTTCGGCATCGTGCTCGGTTGGGCCGACGGGTTCCGCACCCTGAAGGTGCGCACGAACGCCGACCTGCCCCACGACGCGCAGAAGGCCCGCGAGTTCGGGGCCGAGGGAATCGGGCTGTGTCGCACCGAGCACATGTTCCTCGGCGACCGGCTCCCGATCGTGCAGGCGATGATCCTGGCCGAGACCGATGCGGCCGAGGATCGGGCGCTCGCGGCGCTGCTCGAGGTGCAGCGCTCCGACTTCGTCGGGATCCTCGAGGCGATGGACGGCCTGCCCGTCACCGTGCGGCTGCTCGACCCGCCGCTGCACGAGTTCCTGCCCCGCCACGACGAGGTGCTCGGCCGCCGGGTCAACGCGTTCATCCAGGGCGTCGGCGACCCCGAGGCCGACGAGCTCATGCAGGCGCTGAAGCGCTGGGAGGAGGCCAACCCGATGCTCGGCACCCGCGGGTGTCGCCTCGGGATCCTCAAGCCCGGTTTGTACAAGATGCAGGTGCGTGCGTTGATCGAAGCCGCGGTGATCCGCAAGCGCGCCGGTGGCGACCCGCAGGTGGAGATCATGATCCCGCTCACCGTCATCGATACCGAGATGGAGCTGCTCGAAGGTTGGGTGCGTGACGAGGCGGCGAAGGTGTTCGAGGACCAGGGCACCGAGGTCGACTACCTGGTCGGCACGATGGTGGAGACTCCCCGCGCCGCGATCGTCGCCGACGAGATCGCCCGCACCGCGGAGTTCTTCTCGTTCGGCACGAACGACCTCACACAGATGACGTTCGGGTTCAGTCGCGACGACGTCGAGGGCCGGATGATGCCCGAGTACCTCGAGCGGGGCCTGCTGAAGGTGAGCCCCTTCGAGCAGCTGGACCGCGGCGGCGTCGGCCAGCTCGTCGAGTGGGCCAAGGAGCGCGGTCGCTCGGTGCGTCCCGACCTGAAGCTCGGCATCTGCGGGGAGCACGGCGGCGATCCCGCGTCGGTGCACTTCTGCCACGAGGTGGGCCTCGACTACGTGTCGTGCTCGCCCTACCGGGTTCCGCTGGCCCGGCTGGCCGCGGCGCACGCCGCGCTCGAGGCGACCGGTCCCGGCACGACGGCGTAGGCCCGGGAGCAGCGTCTCACCCCCTCGGTATCCTCGATCCGATGGGCGATCTCACCGAACGCCAGCAGGAGTGGGCGGCCACGATGGGCGGCCACCGAGGGGGGGGACTGCGCCGCGCGCACGCGGACTCGGGGGCGGTGGTCGGCGTCGTCACCCCGCTGGGGCGCGCGGCTCGCGAGGACGCCGAGGAGGCGCTGCTCGCACCGGGCGCGACCCGCGCCCGCGGGGCCGGCAACCGGGCCGTCGACGAGCGTCCCGATCCGATGCGCACCTGCTTCGAGCGTGACCGCGACCGGATCCTGCACGGCACCACGGCCTTTCGACGGCTCGCCGGCAAGACCCAGGTCTTCGTCTTCCCGGAGGATCACCAGCGCACCCGGCTCACCCACGCGCTCGAGGTGGCCCAGGTGGCCACGGGGATCGCCCGGGCATGTCGCCTCAACGTGGCGCTCACCGAGGCGATCGCCCTGGGCCACGACTGCGGGCACGGCCCGTTCGGTCACGCCAGCGAGGATGCGTTCACGCCCTACGTCCCGGGCGGCTACGACCATGCGGTCTGGGGCGCAGACGTCGTGCTGGCGCCGCTGAACCTCTGCACCGAGACGCTCGACGGCATCCGCAACCACTCGTGGTCGCGCCCGGCGCCGTCGACGCCGGAGGGGGAGGTGGTGTCGTGGGCCGACCGGATCGCCTACGTGTGCCACGACTTCGAGGACGCTGTGCGAGCGGGAATCGTCACCCCGGCGATGCTGCCCGAGGCGGTGCTCGGGCGGTGCGGGGAGCGACGCAGCCGCCAGCTCGGCGCGTTCATCGCCGGGGTGGTCGACGCCACGACCGGCACCGGCGAGGTCGGGATGGCCGAGCCCCTGGCCGATGCGCTCGCCGCATTCCGGGCGTTCAACTACGAGCGGATCTACATGCGGCGGGCGTCGGTCGCCCAGGGTGAGATCGTGGAGCGGGTGCTGCGGGCGCTGGTCGAGTTCTACGCCGACCGACCCAACGCGATGCCACCTCGGGAGCTCGCGGGAACCGGCCATTCCAGTGAGGGGTCGGAGGCCGGGAGCCCGCAGGCGCTGCGCGAGGCGGTCACCTACGTCGCCGGGATGACCGACCGCTTCGCGTTCGCCCAGGCGATGGCCCATCTCGGATGGGATCCGGCGTCGCTGCCCGCCGGCGTCGACGTGGGCCACTGATGCCCCCGGCGGTGGCCGTGGCGTCCCGCCTACCCTGAGCCTCGATGGGCATCCTCGACGAGGACATCGCGCGGGTCCGGGAGGCGACCGACATCGTCGGGCTGATCTCCGAACGGCTCGCGCTCAAGCGAGTCGGACGACGGTTCGTCGGGCTGTGCCCGTTCCACACCGAGAAGACTCCGAGCTTCTCGGTCAACGCCGACCTCGGGCTGTATCACTGCTTTTCGTGCCAGGAATCGGGCGACGCGATCACGTTCGTGCGCAAGCTCGACGGACTCGACTTCGTGGAGGCGGTCGAGCGGCTCGCGTCCCGAGCCGGCATCCAGCTCCGGTACGACTCCGCCGCGGCCGGCAAGGACCGTCAGCGGCGGGAGCGGCTCACCGCGGCCGTGCAGGAAGCCGTCGACTTCTACCACCGCCTCCTGCTCGAGGACCCGCGCGGCGGTCGGGCCCGAGGCTACCTGCGCAGCCGCGGCTTCGACGGTGACGCCGCGCGCCGGTTCGTCCTCGGCTGGGCGCCCGAGGGCTTCGACCTGCTGTCCCGGCACCTCTATGACCGGAAGTTCTCGCGCGACGACATCGCGGCGGCGGGCCTCGCGTTCGTGAACCGAGCGCAGAAGGCGCAGGACTTCTTCCGTTCCCGGCTGATGTTCCCGATCTTCGACCGGGCCGGTGTACCAGTGGGCTTCGGCGCCCGCACGCTCGACGGCGACGGCCCGAAGTACAAGAACACCGCGGAGACTGCGCTGTACCACAAGAGCCGGCTGCTCTACGGCCTGAACTGGGCGAAGGCCGAGGTCGGCGCACGCGACGAGGTGGTGATCTGCGAGGGCTACACCGACGTGATGGGTTTCGCGCTCGCGGGCGTGCCCAACGCGGTGGCGACCTGTGGCACCGCGCTCGCCGACGAGCACGTGCAGATCCTCAAGGCGTTCACACGGCATGTGATCCTCGCGTACGACGCCGATGCGGCCGGCCAGAACGCGGCCGAGAAGTGGTACCAGTGGGAGCAGCGCTTCGACATCGAGGTGAAGGTCGCCGCGCTCCCGCCGGGGCGCGACCCGGGTGACCTGTGGCGCGAGGACCCGACCGCGCTGGTGAAGGCCGTCGAGGGTGCATCGCGGTTCATGCAGTTCAAGGTCGATCGGGTGCTCGCCGCCGCCGACCTCGCCTCCCCGGAGGGGCGGGCCCGCGCCGCCGAGGAGCTGGTGCCCGTGTTGCGGGAGCACCCCAATGAGCTCGTGCGCGAGCAGTACATCCAGACCGCAGCCGGCACACTCGGGTTCGACCACGTGTGGTTCAAGCAGGCGATCGCCCGGCGTCCGCCACGAAGCTCGGCTTCCGGACGTGACCGCGGCGCGGAGGACCCCGAGGAGTGGTCGGCCCGCCCGCCGGTCCGTCCCATGCCGGTCGACGGACGGGAAGAGGACGTCCTGCGCTGGGCGATCCACGACCCGGCGCTGGTGGCCGACTGGCTCGACGCGTCGTTCTTCGCCGACCCGGTTGCGCACGGGGCGTTCGAGGTGCTCGCCGCACACCACGACTTCCACGAGGCGCTCGAGGCCAGCGAGGGCCCCGTGCGCGCGTTGCTCGAGCGGCTCGCGGTCGAGGAGCCGGAGGCCGACGCCGAGCCGGAAACGATCCGCGCGCGCCTGATCGTGAACACGGTGGTGCCGGCGGCCGAGCGACTACAGCGGCGGCTGGTCGCGGAGGGCGACGATCGCGCGATGCAGGTGCAGCCCCAGCTCGACGCGGTGCGTTCGGCGGCGGCATCGGGATGGGCAGCCGGGGAGGCACCCGCCATGCAGTTGGTACGCTGGATCTCCGAGTGGACGTGACCGACCCGGCACCACAGGAGTCAGGCGCGCAGGCGGAGCCGTTGGACGGCGACATCGCCGCACTCGTCGCGCGCGGACGCGAGCGCGGCTTCGTCACCGGTGGCGAGATCTTCGCCGCACTTCCCGATCTCGAACCGGAGACCGACGAGCTCGCGGCGATCTACGCGCGGATGGAGTCGGCTGGCGTGCAGGTCGTCGACGAGGTCGGCGAGGAGCTGCGGCGCGAGGACATGCGCCGCGACGACGGGCACGAGCCGGAACCGAAGATGCCCGTACCGCCCGACCCGAGCGCCACCACCACGCCCCGCCCGGGGGCGGCGCCGGGACCTTCGGAGGACGCGCACGTGCGCCCGCCACGGCCACGCCACACCCGCACCACCGGGAGCGGCGAGTCGGCGAGCTTCGACCCGTTGCGGATGTACCTCAAGGAGATCGGGAAGGTCCCGCTGCTCACCGGGCCGGAGGAGGTCAGCCTGGCCAAGCGGCTCGAGGCGGGGGTCGAGGCGACCGAGCGGGTGGAGAACGACCGGGCGCTCACCGAGGAGCAGCGGGCGAGCCTGCGGGCAGTGGCCCGCGACGGGGAGCTGGCCAAGCGGGAGCTGATCGAGGCCAACCTGCGACTGGTGGTGTCCATCGCGAAGCGGTACGTAGGGCGGGGGATGGCGTTGCTCGACCTCGTCCAGGAGGGCAACCTCGGCCTGATGCGGGCGGTCGACAAGTTCGACTACACGAAGGGCTTCAAGTTCTCGACCTACGCGACGTGGTGGATTCGCCAGGCGATCACCCGCGCGATCGCCGACCAGGCGCGCACCATCCGGATCCCGGTGCACATGGTCGAGACCATGAACAAGGTGACGCGCACGAAGCTTCAGATGCTCCAGGAGCTCGGGCGCGAGCCCACGGTCGAGGAGATCGCGGCGAAGGTGGAGATGACACCCGACCGGGTGCGCGAGATCCAGCGGCTCGGACAGGAGCCGGTTTCGCTCGAGGCGCCGGTGGGCGAGGAGGAGGACTCCTCGCTCGGCGACTTCGTGCAGGACCCGAACGCCGTCGCGCCGCCGGCCGCAGCCGACCTAGCGCGCCTGCAGGAAGACCTGCGCGAGGCGTTGCTGGAGCTCAACGAACGCGAGCGCGAGGTGGTGCGCTTGCGGTTCGGGCTCACCGACGGTCAGGTGCGCACGCTCGAGGAGGTCGGGCGCGAGTTCGGGGTGACGCGAGAGCGCATCCGCCAGATCGAGTCGAAGACGCTCGCAAAGCTGCGCCACCCGACGCGCTCGAACCGGCTGCGGGACTACCTCGAAGAGCAATAGCGCGCGCTGCTCTCGCGCGTGCCGGGCCGGGGTGCATCAGCCGGTGGTGACGTCGACGACCGGCTCCACCAGCTTCAGGTCGGGCAGCTCGTCGTCGGGGCGGAGGCGCTCCACGCCGATCTCGACCGCGGCCTGGAGGCGCTCGAAGAGGCGGCTGTCGCGCAGGCGCTCGAGCCGGCGACGGATCTGCTCGTAGCGGGCCCGGCCCGCCTTCGCGCCGAGGTAGTAGCCGAGGCCGAAGCCGAGGACAAGGCCGATGCGGAACTTCATGTCTCGTTGTTAGCGCATTCGGGTGGGGTCGTGCGAAGTGTGACCGGGGGCGAACATGTGTTCGCTAGACTCGCGGGCATGGGCTACCGGGCCAAGGCGCGTGAGCAGGAGCGAGCGCGGGAGCTGCGTGCGAAGGGAGGCGGCGAGGTGACGTTCGCCAACACGGATCCCGAGATGGTGCGGTTCTACTGCGCCTGGCTGCGGTGGTTCTTCGCGATCGACGAGGAGAGGTTGAGGGTCAGGGTCTATCTGCACGAGGGCCTGGACCTCGATGCCGCGGAGGCGTTCTGGTCGGAAGTGACCGGCGTGCCGCGCTCCCAGTTCCGCCCCGGGTACCGGGCCCCGGCCGATCCGACGATCCGGCGCAACAAGCACGAATTCGGCTGCGTCTACGTGCGCTACACGTGTGCCACGACACATCGGCGGATCATGGGCCTCCAGCGCGCCCTGCTATCGTCGGAGGCCATTCCGGGGTAGCTCAATTGGCGGAGCAGGTCCCTGTTAAGGACACGGCTGAGAGTTCGAGTCTCTCCCCCGGAGCCATCGCAGCAGGTGATTGCGGTCCCGCGGCAGAATGCACGCCTTCGGGGCCGTAGCTCAGTGGTCAGAGCAGGGGACTCATAATCCCTCGGTCGAAGGTTCGATCCCTTCCGGCCCCACCACTCAGGTGCGCATCACTCGTTCGATGCGCAG
>VGBT01000055.1 GCA_016870395.1 Actinomycetota bacterium
GAGGGTGGTCGTCGCGGACCGCGACGCGAGCGGGGCCGAGACCGTCGCCGCGGAGATCCGCGCCGCCCGGGGCTCGGCCGGCGCCCGGGCGGTCGACGTCACCGATCCCGACGCGTGCGACGCGCTGATGCAGCACGCCGTCGACGAGCACGGCGGGCTCCACGTGCTGTTCGCCAACGCGGGCGTGGCGCTCACCGGCCAGGACGGCTTCGCGCCGCCTGTCGACGCCTGGGACCGCACCATCGCGGTGAACCTCAACGGCGTCTTCTACTGCTGTCGGGCCGCGATCCCCCGCATCGCCGCGAGCGGCGGTGGGGCGATCGTCAACACCGGCTCGTCGATGTCGACGCTCCCGCTTGGCGGCATGGACGCGTACGCGGCGTCGAAGGCCGGCGTGATCGGGCTCACCAAGTCGCTCGCGGCGAGCTGCGGCCGGCTCGGGATCCGGGTGAACTCGATCGGCCCCGGCTACGTCGACACGCCCATGAACACGCTCATCTGGGGCAACGACGACGTCAAGGACGGCTTCGCGCTGGGGCACGCGACCGGCCTGCAGACCCCGGAGGAGATCGCGGACGTCGTAGTGTTCCTCGCCTCCGGCGCGGCGCGCAGCCTCACCGGCGCGCACCTCACTTGCGACCGGGGCTGGACCGCGTTCAAGATGCCCGACCTGCTGGCTCGCTGGGCAGCCAGTTAGCCTGCGCCTTCCACGTTTGGAGGAGGCGCAGGTGCCCGGGCTGACGGCGCTGGTCTGGGTCGGCACCGGTGCCGACCATCAGAGGAGGAAGTGCTCATGACGATCTACTCTGCCGCGCCGCCCACCGCGGTCCACATCGGCGAGGAGGACCTGCCGTTCGTCGACATGGGCGACGGCTCGACGCTCCAGGTGCTCCAGGTCGACCTCGCGAGCGGGGTCTGGGTGATCCGCACCCAGTTCCAGCCCGGCGCGGCGGTTCAGAAGCACAAGCACACGGGCATCGTCTACGCGTTCACCCAGAGCGGGAGCTGGCACTACCTCGAGACGCCCGAGGCGGTGAACACGGCGGGCTCGTACCTCTTCGAACCGGCCGGCTCGGTCCACACGCTCAACGTCCCGGCGAGCAACACCGAGGTCACCGATGTGTGGTTCGTGATCTACGGTGCGAACCTCAACCTCGACGCGAACGACAACATCGAGATCGTGATCGACGCGCAGTCCGTCTACGACTTCTACAAAATAGCGTGCAAGGACCAGTTTGGCATCGACGACCCACCCGTTGTCATGATCGACAGCCACTGACGAACCCTTTGGAGGGACGATGAGCCGACAGATTCTGGTGGTGCTGGTCACTGGCGTGCTCGCGCTCGCCGCGTGCAGCAGCGACGATGTTTCCGACGCGTCGGGCGGCGACGCGAACGACGCGAAGCCGGCCGAGGTCGCACCGTCGAAGGGCTGCACGGGGGCGTCGGCCGCCGAGCCCGTGGCTCACGGGAAGGTCACGATCAGCTCGAGCGGTGCCGAGCGCTGGTACTGGCAGGACGTCCCACCCGCCCACGACGGTGAGACCCCGGTCCCGGTGGTCGTCGACTTCCACGGCTACAGCGAGGGTGCCGACGTGCACCTGCAGATGTCTGGGCTCGGCGACTACGGGAAGGAGCAGGGCTTCGTCACGATCACTCCCCAGGGTCAGGGCGCGGTCCCCCGCTGGGACCCGGCGCCGGGCTCCACCGACATGGTGTTCGTGGAGGACCTGCTCGACCAGGTGGGCGAGCAGCTCTGCATCGACACGAACCGCGTCTACTCCACCGGGCTCTCGAACGGGGCGATGATGACCTCAGCGGTGGCCTGCGAGCTTGCCGACCGGTTCGCGGCCGCCGCACCGGTGGCGGGCGTGCAGGACCCCGACGGCTGCGATCCCGCCCGCGTGGTTCCCGCCGTCGCGTTCCACGGCACCGCCGACGAGTTCGTCCCCTACGACGGCGGCTACGGCGACAAGGCCGCGTCGCTGCCATCCCCCGATGGCTCCGGCAAGACGCTCGGCGAGTCGGGCGCGCTCGAGAGGGCGCGCCCGGAACGGGCCTCGGTTCCCGAGATCACGGCCGCGTGGGCGAAGCGCAACGGCTGCGACACCGAGCCCACCGAGACCGAGGTCGCGCCCGACGTGACGCGGATCGCGTACGACTGTCCCGACGGCGCGGACGTCGAGTTCTACCGCGTCGACGGCGGTGGCCACAGCTGGCCGGGCAGCGCGTTTTCGAAGAGCATCGAGAACGTCGTCGGCCCGACGACGTTCTCGATCGCCGCCAACGAGGTCATGTGGGACTTCTTCCAGAGGGTCTGAGCGTGGCGCGGCAGCCTCGTCCTTCCTCGTTCCTTCATCACCGGGCGGACCAGGCCGGGTTGCTGGCCGCCGCGACGAGCGTGCCGTTTTCGTTCCAGCGCACCCTCATGCCGCGCAGCACGGTCGACCAGGCCTTGATCACCGGGCTCTCCTTCGCGGCCAACCACGCGCTGGTCCAGCTCGCGCAGGAGATTGCCCAGACCGCGGCGCTGGTCGCGCTGCGCCGGGTCGCCCCCGGACGGGTGAGCGACAGCGCGTGGAGCCGTGCCGCGCTCGCGGCCGACGCGGCGATGTTCGGTGCCGGGATCGCGCTCCAGCGCCGCTTCCGCCAGACGCCGCGAGAGCCGCTGCCCCGGGCCGGTGCCCGAACGACGGGTTACTGGCTGTCGGTCGCGGCCGGCACCGGAGCCATGATCGGCTTGGTCCAGGAGGTGCGCGGCATTTTCCGGGCCGACCCTCAGCGGGTTCCGGCGATCGTGCTGACTGCAGCGGCGCTCTCCCTCGCGAGCGAGGCGGCGCGCCGATATCGTGAACGCGGCGAGGGTCACGGCGACGGCTCGAAGATCGCGCCGGGCAAGGCCATCGGGATCGGGATCGGCATCGCCGGTGGCCTGTCGCTCGCGACCGCGGGGGAGCGGGTCCTGGCTGACCTCGTCGCGCGCGGCGCCGCAAGGGTGCTCCCGGGCGGCGAGGCCGTCTGGCGGCCACTCGGCCATGCCGTTGCCCTCGTCGCCCTCGGGCGGGGGACCGCCTGGATCGCCGACCGGAGCATGCGCGGGATCGAGTGCAAGGAGACCTCGTTCGAGGCCGCGTTCGACGTGCCGCCGCCTAACCCGCTGGTCTCGGGCAGCCTCGAAAGCCGCGTGCCGTTCGCGACCCTCTCGAAGCAAGGCCGTCGCTACGTCTGGACCGTCAGCACCCGGGAGCAGATCGCCGCGGTCATGGAGGAGCCGGCGGTCGCATCTCCGGTCCGCGTCTACTGCGGGCTCGAGTCGGCGAGCTCGGAAGAAGCTCGAGTCGCCGCCGTGCTCGACGAGCTCGACCGCACCGGCGCGTGGGAACGCGCCTGGCTCCTCCTCGACTCACCGACCGGGACCGGCTACGTCAACTATGCCGCGGTCTCGACGCTCGAGCTGCTGACCCGGGGTGACTGCGCGACGGTCGCGATGCAGTACGCGGCCAGGCCGTCCGTGCTTTCGCTGGACCGGGTGTCCGAGGGCGCCAATCAGGCACGGTTGCTGTTCGACGCGCTTGCCGCGCGCCTTGCCGTGCTCCCCGCGGATCGGAGGCCGAAGGTCGTGCTCTTCGGGGAGAGCCTTGGCGCGTGGTCGAGCCAGGACGCGCTCGTCGACCGGGGCACCGACGGCCTCGCCGAGGCCGGCATCGACTTTGCGATCTGGATCGGCACGCCGTACCCCTCGAAGTGGAAGGAGCAGGTCTGCTTCGACGACCGGGCCGACGTCGACCCGGCCTGCTACGGCGTCTTCTCCGGCATCGACGACTGGGAGGCGCTCGACGCCGAGACACGGGCGAAGGTCCGCTACGTGATGATCACCCACCACGACGACGGTGTCGCCCTGTTCGGCCCACAGCTTGCGATCCAGGCGCCCGAATGGCTCGGGCCACCTGATGCCCGCCCGCCCGAGGTGCCGCGGGGGATGGCGTGGTCGCCCGTCACGACGTTCTTCCAGGTGCTCGTCGACATGAAGAACTCGGCCACCGTCATCCCCGGCGTGCTCGCAGCCAAGGGGCACGACTACCGCAAGGATCTGCTCCCGTTCTTCCACCAGGTGCTCGGTCTCGACGCGAGCGAGCACCAGCTGACGCGCATCGAGCGCCATCTTGCCGTGATCGAGGTGGAGCGCACCGAGTGGATCGCGCGCCACGGTTCCATCGGCAAGGGACTCGCGGCGACACTTGTCGAGCGATGGATGCGCGACCAGCGCGACGCCGGGCTCGACCCGAACGAGTGCCTCGTCGCGCTGCTCCGCGAGGTCGCGACCGAGGAGTTTCACGCTGCGGGTGGGGCGAACCACGCATCCGAACCCGGCGACCACGCAGCCGGCGCGTAGGCTCGAATCCGATGCGTGCCGCCGTGGTCGAGCATGCCGGGGACCTGCTCTCGGTCACCGACGTCCCCGAGCCCGAGCCCGCGCCCGGTGAGCTCCTCATCCGGGTGAGGGCATGCGGGATCTGCGGTTCCGACCTCCACCTCTCCGATGTGTTCGACATCCCGGGCCTCGTGCTCGGTCACGAGATCTGCGGGGAGGTCGTCGCGCTCGGCCCAGGTGTCGAGGGTTGGCGGCTCGGCGACCGCATCGCGGGCTTCCCGCTCGTGGGCTGCGAGCGCTGCGAGGCATGCCTCGTGGGCGCGACCTCGAAGTGCGCGCACGCGGCTCAGCTCGGGCTCCAGCGTCCGGGGGGCTTCGCCGAGTACACGACCCTCGCCGCGACCAGCGCGTTCCGGCTGCCCGATGCGCTCGACGACCACGCCGGCGCCCTCGTCGAGCCGCTCGCGGTCGCCCACCATGCGCTCGACTGCACGCCGCGCCCCTTCGACGAGCCGCTGCTCGTCATCGGCGGCGGCCCGGTGGGTGCGGCGGTCGCGTTGTGGGGCCACCAGCTCGGCGCGCGCGAGGTGGTGGTCACCGATCCGGTGGCCCACCGTCGTGAGCTTGCCGAACGGGTCGGAGCGACGTTGACTGTCGATCCCACGACCGAGGATGTCGCGAGCGCGTTCGCCAAGCACTGCGACACGCTGCCCAAGGTCGTCGTGGAGTGCGTCGGGATCCCCGGGATGATCCAGCACGCGATGGATGTCGCGGCCCCGGACGCGCACGTGACCGTGGTGGGGGTCTGCATGACGACCGACCAGATCGTGCCGCTGATCGGTCTGCAGAAGGAGCTCGCGGCGAAGTTCGTCCTCTACTACCGCAAGGCCGACTTCGCCGCCACGATCGCCGCGCTCGCCGAAGGTCGCCTGGCGCCCCATGTGCTGGTGACGGGAACCACGGGCATCGACGCGCTGCCCGAGCGGTTCCAGGCCCTCAAGCAGCCCACCGAGGACTGCAAGGTCATCCTCGAGCCCTGAGCTCGCCTACGTCGCGTCGATGCCTGCGCGCAGTGCAGGGAACACCTTGGCGACCTTCGCGAACACGTAGTCGCCGTAGATGCCCTCGAATGCATGGACGTCGGCGCGGTCCCAGCGCGCCGGCGCGTCGTCGGTGGGGGCGGTGCCGGGCAGCGCGGAGATCCGGGCGTCCCAGCTCGGGTCGAAGAAGAAGGGGATCGAGATCCGGTCTCGGTCGCTGCGGTTGCGCACGCGGTGCGGGGTCGAGCGGTACTCCCCCCCGGTGAGCCGATCGAGCATGTCGCCGAGGTTGCAGACGAACGCGCCGGGAATTGGATCGACGTCTACCCAGTGATCACCGATGCGCACCTCTAGCCCACCGCGGTCGTCCTGCCAGAGCAGCGTGAGAAACCCGTAGTCCGTGTGCTCGCCGACGCTCCACGAGCGCTCGCCGTCGTCCAGTGGTGGGTAGCGGAACACCCGGAGCAGGACCAGCGGGTCCGCGAAGTAGTGCTCGCGCAGCCAACCCGGTTCGAGTCCGAGCGCCATCGAGATGCCGCGGGTGACCGCGTGCGCGAGTGCGGTGCACCGGTCGAGGTGCTCGAGCACGAGGGCGCGCAGGCCGGGAGGCTGCTCGGGAAAGAGGTTGGGTCCGTGCATCGGGGTCCCCGAGACGACGCGCGAGTCTTCGGGTGCCAGTTCGGCCCCGAAGTAGAAGCCCTCCTTCCGGTCGGGGATGCCCGAGGTCAGCTCGCCCCCCAACGGGAACCATCCCCGCCACGCGCGGCCTCCTTCGGTCATCGCGACTCGGGACTTCTCGTCCGTGTCGAGCGCGAAGAATTCCCGCGCACCGGCCGCGAGGCGCGCCGGCAGCGCCGGGTCGATGCCGTGGCCGGTGATCGCGAAGAACCCGGCGTCGCGACACGCAGCGTCGATGCGCGCCGTCACCACGGCGGGATCGCCGGTACCGTCCACGAGCACGCTCACGTCGATCACCGGGACATGCTCCATGTCGCCAGCCTCGCGCGGATCTGGTGGGTCAACGGAAGGCGACGAGCGCGACCAGGCCAACCGTGACGACGACGGACGAGACGAGCCTTCGGCCACCCATGCGCTCGTGCAGCAGCAGCCAGCCCGCGGCGGCCCCCATGACGACCGACGACTCCCGCAACGTCGCGACGTAGCCGATCGGGGCGAAGCGCACGGCGACGAGCACGAGCGAGTAGGCGAGCGTGAGGCAGACCCCGGAGACGAGGTGCCGCCGCCAGTCGGTTTTGGCTGAACGAAGTGCGTCACGCATGCGGCCTTGTGTCGCCAGCACGACCGTAAGCACGATGCCGGTGAGGAACGTGAGCGTCACGCCGTACGCGAAGCCGTTGGTCGCGTCACGCGAGCCGGCGGTGTCGATCACGGTGTAGGTGCCGATGACCACGGCGGTGAGCAACGCGTACCCGATCTCCGCACGCGGGGCCGCTGGCCGTACGAGCGAGGCCAGTCCGCCAGCCACCACGACCAGTGCGATCCATCCGCCGATCGGGAGCTCGTCGCCGAGCACGACGGCGCCGACGACGGCCGCGGTCAGTGCCCCGCCCCCACGCGCGAGCGGATACGCGAGCGAGAAGTCGCCGTGGTGGTACGCACGCACCAACGCGAACATATACAGCAGGTGGACCATCGCCGAGGCCGCGAGGTACGGGAGCGTGTCCAATCCGGGGAGCCCGATGAACAGGAGCACCGGGGCGAGCGCGGTCCCCCCGAAGACGAACTGGCCCCACGCCGCCAGCTCGCGGTCGTCAGCGGTCTTGATCAGCAGGTTCCAGCCCGCGTGCAATCCCGCGGCGACGAGCGCGAGCACGGTGGCAAGTGCCACGAAGCCCCCTTTGTGTGCCCCGGCGGCGCCGGTGCCGGGCCGAAACTATCCGGCCGGCACCGGCCGGCCACCGTTCGTCATCGGGACGTCGCGGGCCGCTCGGAGGCGCGCCAGACAGGTCGGGGTCGGCGCGGACCGGTGTGAGAGCTCCAGCGCCAGGATGCCGAGACGCGGGGCCCGGCGTTGGCGACCTTCGGGACTGCATGCTCCCAGTCGCGCTGGGCGCACCCGCCCATGACCAGCAGGTCGCCGGACCCGGGCGAGAGGTCGAGCGAGAGCCCACCGCCGCGCGGACGGAGAAGGAAGGGTCGGCGCGCACCGAGCGTCACGACGCATACGAGCGTGTCGTCGAGGTGGCGCAGCTCGGTGTCGCGGTGAGAGGCGACGCTGTCGCGACCGTCGCGGTAGAAGTTGAGGCCCGGCCCGGCGAGCCGCACCCGGTACCGGCGCTCGAGCGCCGACCGGCACGCCGCGACTACCGGGTGGGGCACCACATCGTCACGCCGGTACCAGCGCGACAGCCGGGGCTCGTCGAGCCAACGGTCGTACATGAGGCGACGACCCTGTCTCCAGTCGACGGTCTCGATCAGGTGTGAGCACACGGTGTCGGCGCCGCGGAGCCAACCGCGCGCGCAGTCGACCCACGAGTGCCCGTCGAGCACGACCCGCTCGAACCCCGCCGCGACGTCGAGCGCCGGCTCCCCGAAACCGATCAGCGATCCCTGGAGCGGCCGCATCGCAACAGCATAGCGAACAGGTGTTCGCCACGAATTCGGAGGAGCCGGTGCCGTAGCCTTCCGCGCGGTGACGTCCGGGCTGATCGAGACCGCGCCGCGCTCCCGTGCGTTCGGCCGACTCCTCGCCGCGGCGGCTATCTGCGTGGTGGCGCTGGTGGCGATCGACCTCTTCTTCCTGCATACCGAGATTGGTCAGCGGATGGACGACGCCGCGTTAGAAGGCCGGGTAGTCCAGCACTTTCAAGCCCGCGAGGAGAGCGAACGGCTGCTGCGCACGGTCTCCATCGGCTCGCTGGCGCTTCTCGGCGGCGGGATCATGTTGATCGCGGTAGCGCGCGGTCGCGGTCTGCTCGCCCTCGCGGTCGGAGGGGTGATCGCAGGGTCGAACCTCAGCACGCAGTTCCTCAAGAAGACACTGGAACGTCCAGATCTCCTGACCGATCCCGACGTCTTTTCGTTCAACTCCCTCCCGAGCGGGCATGCGACGGTCGCCATGTCGCTCGCGGCCGCGTTGGTGCTCGCCGTACCGGCGCGCGCCCGGCCGCTGGCTGCGATGGTGGGCGCGCTCTACGCGACGGGCATCGCCGCGATGACCCTCGCAGCCGGCTGGCACCGTCCCAGCGACGCGTTCGCGGCCTTCGCCGTTGTGGGGGTCTGGGCGTTCGGCGCCGCTGCGGCGCTCGTCGCGATCCGGGGCACCGGCGACGGCGAGCCGAAGGCGAGCTTTTCGGCGCTGGTGATCGGGTCCGCGGTGGTGTTGGGGGCTGCGTTCCTGGTGCTCGCCGCGACGACGACGGTCAATACCGCGGGTGGGATCGAGACGGTGCGCATCGGCGTCGCGTACATGGTGGCTTCCGGCGCGATCACTGTCGTCGGCGTCGCGCTCCTCGTGTCGATCGTGCTGCTGCTGCGCGGTGTGAGCCTCGACGCCCCGAACCGCCAGCTCGTGGTCGCCTAGCTCTGGCGGCTTCGCTCCGGCGCCTCACCGGCGACCGTCGTGCGGTGCATGTACCGGCGGTGACCCGAGAAGTCACCCATCACCATGTGCTGCACGCAGCGGTTGTCCCAGAAGGCCACGTCGCCTTCCTGCCACTTCCACCGGCAGGTGAACGACTCCTGGGTGGAGTGCCGGTACAGGTGGTCGAGCAGCAGCTTCGCCTCCTGCGGCCACCAGCCGTCGAGCCCGATCGTGTACTGCGCGTTCACGAACAGCGCCTCGCGTCCTGTCTCCGCGTGCACACGTACTGCCGGATGCGGCTGGACCCGGTTCGCCTCCTCGCTGGTCTGCACCGACATGCCCGTGAACATGTCGTGCACCGACTGCATCTTCGGGGAGTACGCGTCGCGGGCGCTGTGGTTCGCGCTGAGGTGGCGCAGCGTCTCCTGCAAGCCGGGCGAGAGCGTGTCGAACGCCAGGTACTGGTTGGCCCACAGCGTGTCTCCGCCGTACGGCGGCACCTCGATCGCGTGGAGGATCGAGCCCATCGGTGGCTCGGGCAGGATCGAGAAGTCGGAGTGCCAGAGCCCGCCGAACGCGAACCCATGCGTCTCGCTCGTCTCGCGCACCACGGCGATCACCTCCGGATGCGAGGAGATCGGCTGCACGAACGGCACCGGGCTGTACGGCCCGAAGCGGCGGCTGAAGGCGACCTGCTGGTCAGCGGTGAGGGATTGACCGCGGAAGAAGACGACGAGGTGGTCGAGCAGCGCGCGCCGGATCTCCGCGACCACCGCATCGGGCAGGTCGGCCGAGAGGTCGACACCCGAGATCACCGCACCGCATGGGCCCGCGTAGCGCTCCACGCCGATGTGCCGGTAGTCGTGGCCATGGGGCGCGGCCGGTACGGGCACCAGAGGGATCTGGGCGATCGACACCCCGCAAGCATACGGCGACGACCGCGCGTGTGCTCAGTCGTCGCCACCCTTCCGACCCCAACCATCGTCGTCGTCGTGTTGCGCGTCGGTGTCGTCGACGTCGGGGCCCACGGGATCGCTCACGACGGGTGTGGGTGGCGCCGGATCGCGTGATCCGGCGGGGTCGCCGGCCGAGGGCCCCGACGTCGTGGTCGACGCCGGGATCCGGTGCGGGCCGTCGGCGCCGACGCTCGCGGCCGCGGCTGCGATGCGGGCGATCGAAGCGATCGCGACGACGACCATCGTCACCTTCGCCTTCAGCAGACGCATCAGCCTTGTGGGCACGGGAGCCTCCTGGGACGCTTGTGGGCTGTGCCCTGCATGTCGACACGGAGCGGACCAACGGCGCGCCCGGAGAACGCAAAGGTTCGAAAAAGCCGCGCGAACGCGGTCGCGCGGCGTGGTCACGGGCAGGTCGCCGCCGGGCCGTGTCAGCATGGGACGTGCCTATCCCGGTCGAGATCGCCGAGCTCACGCCCGAGTGGTTCGGTGGAGTGCTGCCGTGGGCGGTGCGGCGGGTAGAGGTGCTCGAGGCGCACAGCGGGACGACCGGCCGGGCCCGGGTCGCGCTCGACTGCGGCGGCGAAGGGCCGTCGACCCTGTTCGTCAAGCTGGCCCCCTTCGACGAGCGCCAGCGCGCCTTCGTGCGGGCGGCCGGACTCGGGATCGCCGAGGCCCGCTTCTACGAGACGGTCGGCGAGGAGCTCGAGCTGCGGGTGCCGCGGGTGTGGCACATCGGGACGGACGGCGAGGGCCGGTACGTGATGGTGCTCGAGGATCTCGTGGCGTCCGGGTGCACGTTCCCGCGACCGCGAGACCCGGACGTCGCAGACCACGCACGCAGCACGATCGACGGGCTGGCGGCACTCCACGCGCCGTACTGGGAGAGTGACCGCTTCGGTCGGGACCTGGCGTGGGTGCCCGAGCGCGCGGGGTTCGGCAGCGACAGCGGGAAGGACGCCGCCGCGATCGACGGCGCGGGTCGGTTCGCGCGCCGGGCGTTGGACGTGTTCGGCGACGACATGCCCCCGGCGTTCGCGGCGGTCGGGTCGCTGTACGCGGACCACACGGCCGGAGTGCTCGACCTCTGGGACGAGGGTGAGCGGACCCTGATCCACGGCGATCCGCACATGGGCAACCTGTTCCTCGACGGCTCGGTTGTCGGCTTCCTCGACTGGGCGATGACGAGCCGGTCGCCTGGCATGCGTGACGTCGCGTACTTCTGCTGCAACTCGCTGCCGCGCGAGGTCCGGCGCGAAGCAGAGGGCGAGCTGCTCGACCGGTACCTGGCGAGTCTTGCGGCCCGCGGGGTCACCATGTCACGGGCGCTCGCCGAGGAGCAGTACCGGCTGTTCTCGGTGTTCTCGTGGGTGTCGAGCGTCTCGACGGCCGCAGTCGGCAACCGCTGGCAGCCGGCGCCGCGCGCGCTCGCGGCGATGGAGCGCACGACGCAGGCGATCGACGACCTCGACGCCGCCGGACTGTTGGCCGAACGACTGGGGGTTGTTCCGTGAAGGTGCACATGATGACCGGGGGCTCGTCCCTGGGTGACTTCCAAGTGCTCGCGGAGCGCGCCGCCGCTGCGGGGTTCGCCGGGCTCGTGGTCACGGAGTCGGGTCGCACCGCGTACCTGTCCTGCGCGGCGGCCGCGCTCAGCGGCGCCGACCTCGACCTCGCGACGGGCGTGGCCGTCGCGTTCCCCCGCAGTCCGATGGTGACGGCGTCCATTGCGTGGGAGCTGGCCGAGGCGACCGGTGGACGGTTCCGGCTCGGCATCGGGACGCAGGTGCGCGCCCACGTGGAGCGCCGCTACTCGTCGGTCTTCGACCCGCCCGGTCCCCGCATGCGGGAGTACGTGCTCGCGTTGCGCGCCTGCTTCGCGGCGTTCCGGGGCGCGCCGCTGCGGTTCGAGGGGGAGCACTACGCCTTGTCGCTGCTGCCGCCGATGTGGTCGCCTGGCCCGATCGTGGTGCCCGACCCTCCGATCGATGTGGCCGCGGTGAACCCGTGGATGCTGCGCATGACCGGTGAGCTGGCCGATGGTGTGCACGTCCACCCCCTGAACACGCCGACGTACCTCGCGGAGACGCTCGTGCCCAACCTCGAGGCAGGGGCCGCCCGGGCCGGCCGTTCGCTCGACGGGTTCACGGTCTTCCTGCCCATGTTCAGCGCGGCCGGCAACGCCGACGAGCAGGCTCACTGGCGAGAGACCTCGCGCACGATGGTGGGCTTCTACGGCTCGACGCCGAACTACGCGTTCGTCTTCGACCAGATCGGCGCGCCTGGGACCACCGCCGCGCTCCGGGCGGCCCAGAAGGCCGGCGACGCGGCGGGGATGAGCGCCGCGGTCCCCGACGAGGTGCTCGACCACTTCGTGCTCCAGGGTTCCTGGGCCGACCTGCCCGGTCTGGTGGCCGCCCGGTGCCGACCGCTCCTGGAGCGCGGCCTCGACGTGCAGCCCGTGCTGTACCACGCCGGCCTCACCTACGGCCGCGACGACGACAGCTTCACGAGCTTCGGGCGAACCGCCGCGGCGTTGCGGTGACACCCCGGCGCTGACGATCGGGCGCCCCGACCCGTCGCGGCGTTGGTGATCCAGACCGGTGTGACGACGGGTTCGGTCACCGACCGAGCGGCTCATGGTTGGACTTGGGTGCCGTCGGGGCGGAGGACGTGGAGGGTGTGGCCGTCGAA
>VGBT01000056.1 GCA_016870395.1 Actinomycetota bacterium
CGGCGGGGCGGCGGCCGCGGGGGCCACCGGCTCGGCCACCGCCGGCGGTCTCGACACCGCCGGCGCGACCTGTCCGGGGGCCGGGGGGTGCGGCGTCGGCGCGGGGATCCCACCGGTGGACCGAACGACCCGGTGGGCGGGGCGAGCCACCTCGGGCGCGACGGGCTTTGCCGCCGGCGCGGTAGGCGGCTCCGCGGAGACAGGCTTCTCGGGCTTTGGCTCCTCCACCACCGGAGCAGGCTCGATTCCCTTGGACTTCGCCAGGCGGCGGATGCGGTCGGCCGACGGCTCGTCGATGCTCGACGAGTGGCTCTTCACCCCGACCTTCAGCTCCTCGGCGAGCTCGAGCACCACCTGGTTCTCGACGCCGAGCTCTCGGGCGAGCTCGTAGACCCTGATCTTCTTGGGCAAGTCGTTCCCTGCTTCTCGCTACTTGTCGCTACCGTTCGATCTTCGCCCCGCACTCGGGGCTGCTCCGTACAGTCTCGCACGGAGCCCGTCCATCTCGTCGCCCGAGACCGAGCGCCGCAGCGCCCGGACGAGCGCCCCTCGCCTCGTCGCCGCCGCGAAGCACGCCGGCGCTCCGGCACAGAGCCACGCCCCACGGCCCGGCTCCGTCCGGCCGACCGCCAGGCTCCCGTCGGTGCGGGCCGCGATGCGGTCCATGCCCGACGGATCGCCCACGCGGCGACAGCCGACGCAGGTCCGCTGCGGCCTACGCCTCTGCCTGCCCGTCGATCCCCTCAACTTCCGGCGCGACCGCGCGGTCGGCCACGACCTCGTCCTCCTCGCCTTCGACGTGCATCGCGGCCTCCTCGGCCGGCCGGGTCTCGTCGGGCTCGCCACCGGGCTCCCCGATCTCGGCGTCGCCGGTCGGCGCCAGCCCAACCTCGGCTTCGATCTGGGCCTCGCCGGACGCGGGCGCACCCGTAGGGGCTGCGTAGCCGGCCTGGGCCGCGGAGATGGCCTCGCCGCCCTCCGCGGGCTGCCACACCAGCTCACCCGACTCGTTCTCGACCCACTCGCCCTCGGCGTACTCGACGCCCCCGCCCGACTCCTCCTCCGCGAGCTGGGTCTCGCTCTTGATGTCGACCCGCCAGCCGGACAGCCGCGCCGCGAGGCGGGCGTTCTGGCCCTCCTTGCCGATCGCGAGCGAGAGCTGGAAGTCCGGGACGATCACCTCCGCGGTCCAGGTGTCCCGGTGGATCCGCACCTCGCGGACCCGCGCCGGCGCGAGCGCCTTCATCACGAAGTCGGACGGGTCGTCGGTGTAAGGGACGATGTCGACCTTCTCGCCGCGCAGCTCGTTGACGACCATCCGCACCCGGCTGCCTCGAGCTCCGACACAGGCACCCACCGGGTCGACGTGGTGATCGTTGGACGCGACCGCGATCTTGGTGCGGTGCCCGGGCTCTCGCGCGACCGCCTTGAGCTCCACGACGTCGTCGAGCAGCTCCGGCACCTCGAGCTCGAAGAGCCGCTTCACCAGTCCCGGATGCGTGCGGCTCACCACGATCTGCGGGCCCTTCGCGGTCTTGCGGACCTCGACGATGTAGGCCTTGAGCCGGCTGCCGTGCTCGTAGCGCTCGTTCTGGACCTGTTCGGCCTGCGGGAGCAACGCCTCGACCTTGCCGAGATCCAGCAACGTGTAGCGCTGATCGGTCTGCTGGATGATCCCGGTGACGATGTCGCCCTCGCGGCCGGCGTACTCCTCGTACTTCATCTCGCGCTCGGCCTCGCGGATGCGCTGCAGGATCACCTGCTTCGCGGTCTGCGCAGCGATGCGGCCGAAGTCTTCGGGTGTGTCGTCCCACTCCTTGACGACGTGACCGTCCTCGTCGAGCTCCTGCGCGATCACCCGGATGTCGCCGGTCTCGATGTCGATCTCGACCAGCGCCTCCTCCGCGGCGTCGGGCACGCGCTTGTACGCGGTGACGAGTGCGTTCGCGAGGGCCTCGAGCATGATCTCTACCGAGATGCCCTTCTCGCGCTCGATCGTGTAAAGCGCCTCCATCATGTCGTTATTCATGGTCGCTCCACTTCGCATCGCGCTTCGAGGTGGACAGGCGCTGGCTCCGTTCCGCTTGGCTGTTCATGAGGTCGCCACTTCCTTCTTGGCGCGGCCGGGCTTCGAGCCTTTGCCGGGCTTCGGTGCGGGCCCCCAGGTGAAGACCGTCCGGGCCGACTCGATGCCGGCGAACGTCACCCGGCGCGGACCTTCGTCGGTGCAGATCTCGATGCCCCGCACGTCGGCCGCGGTCAACTCGCCGCGCACGCGTTCGACCTGGCCCTGCTCGTCGCGGACCTTGACGCTCACCGTGCTGCCCAACGCGCCCGCGAAGTGCTCCGGGCGACGCAGCGCGCGCTCGAGCCCGGGGCTCGAGACCTCGAGCGTGTAGGCGCCGCGCAGGACGTCGACGGCGTCGAGCGCGTCGGACACCTGCCGGGTCGCCTCCTCGATCGTGTCGAGGTCGAGCCCACCGAGCCGGTCCAGCACCACCTGGAGGGTCGGTCGCCCGCTCCCCCCGGTGAACGCCAGGTCGTAGACGGTGCAGCCGAGATCGGCGACGACCGGCTCGAGTCGGGCGCGGATGGCCTCGGTTCGGTCGGTCATGTCACCTCCTCGAATGGTCTGCGGCTCGAATGGTCTGCGGCTCGAATGGTCTGCGGCTTGCTCGTGCGAGCACCCGGCTCCAGTCAACAAAGAACGTGGGCACTGGGCCCACGCTGGCCTGGGCCCGGAGGCCCCACTCGGATCGAACGCCGACCGGGGCCGACCTTCGCCCGTCTCGAACGGACAGGAACCCGTGAAGGTTACCAGACCGTGGCGCAAGATTCTCGGCCCGCCTCGATACCGTCGTGGCCGTGGTGCCCTCACCGTTCGTCGAGCTCGACGTGTCTGGACATACCGTGAAGGTGACGAACCCGGACAAGGTGTTCTTCCCCCCCGCGGCGAGACCAAGCTCGACCGCGCCGGCTACTACGCGCGGTCGGTGAGGGCGCGCTGCGTGGCGCGCGGGAGCGACCCACCGTGCTGAGGCGGCATCCCGACGGGGCGACCGGCGAGCCCTTCTTCCAGAAGCCGGTCCCCGCCTCGCGCCCGGAGTGGAGCGAGACCGTCCGGGTCTCGTTCCCGAGCGGGCGATCCGCTGACGAGCTTCGCCCCGTCGACGTGGCCCACCTGGTCTGGGCGGCCAGCCTCGGCTGCCTGGATCTCAACCCGTGGCCGGTCCGGCGTGCCTACGTGGACCGTCCCGACGGGCTGGGCGTCGACCTCGACCCCCAGCCCGGGGTGCCCTACGCGCAGGTCCTCACGGCCGCCGGGTGCGTCCGCGAGGTGCTCGAGGACCACGCGCTCGTCGGGTACCCGAAGACGTCGGGCTCACGCGGCGGCACGTCAACGTCCGCATCGAGGCCCGCTGGGACTTGACCGAGGTCCGCCGGGCCGTACTGGCGATGTCGCGTGAGGTCGGCCGCCGCATGCCCGTCGTCGCGACGACCAAGTGGTGGAAGGAGGAGCGCGACGACCGGGTGTTCCTCGACTACAACCAGAACGCCCGCGACCGCACGGTGGGCAGCGCGTACTCGGTGCGCGCCAACCCGGAAGGCCAGGTGAGCTGCCCGCTCACCTGGGACGAGCTGATGGACGCCGACCCGGCCGACCTCACGATCGCGACGGTCCGCGCCCGGGTCGCCGAGGTCGGCGACCCGTCCAAACCCATCGACGACGTCGCGTTCCCGCTCGAGTCACTGCTCGAGCTCGCCGCGCGCGACGAGCGTGAAGGTCTCGGCGACGAGCGCTGGCCACCGCACTTCCGCAAGCAGGCGGGCGGAGGAGCCCGCGTGCATCCGAGCCGCGCGCGCAAGCCGCGCTGACGGCCAGACGACGAGCCGGCCTACGAGGTGGGGGTCAGGTCGCTCGCGGCGCTCGTGCCGAACACCTCGTGCAGCTCGAGCGGTACCGGCGCGTCGAGCTGCTCGTAGGTGCACGATGTCGGCTCGCGGTCGGGACACGAGCGTTGGAAGCGGGCCGTGTGGCAGGAGCGGTCGCCCTGGAGGTGCTCGTGGGTCACCTCCGCGACCTGCGCGACGCGCAGCGGCTCCCAGCTCATGTCCTTCTTCGCGTTCCAACGGCTCGGGGCGCCGGGCATGTGCTGACCGCTCCCCCCTCACCGTGGGCCGTCGGCTCGCCCCAGTCGGCCCACGGATGATCGGCGAGCGCGTCGGCGCACAGCAGCGCGAGTTCCTCCGCGAAGCGCGCTCGGGTCTTGGCGTCGAAGCTCGAAGCAACGCCTACGTGGTGAAGCACGGCGTCGGAGTCGTAGAGGCCGAGCAGGAGCGAGCCCACCCCCGCCCCGTCCTTGTGCACCCGGTAACCGGCGACGACGAAATCTGCGGTGCGCAAGTGCTTCACCTTCGCACAACTTCGCTCGCCCTCCCGACACTCGCCACGCGCGACCTTCGCGACAACGCCGAGGCCCGCGGATCACGGGTCAGCGGGGTGAGGTGCACGGGCGGATCAGCACCCCCGAGCATCGCTTCGAGTGCAGCGCCGCGCCTCGAACGGCAGTGTCCCCAGGTCTTGGTCGTCCACCGCAAGGACGTCGAACGCGACGAACGCGGCCGGCGTCTCCAGCGCCAGACGCTCCACCCGGCTCGCCGCAGGATGGACCCGCTGCGAGAGGAGATCGAAGTCGAGCCCATGGTCGGTCATGATCAGGATCTCGCCGTCGACCATCGCGCGCGCGGGCGGCGAGGCACGAAGCGGCTCGAGCAGTTAGGGGAAGTAGCGCGTCAGCAGCCGCTCGTTGCGGCTGCCCGGCTCCACGTCGTCGCCGTCGCGGAACACGATGCAGCGGAAACCATCCCACTTCGGCTCGTAGCACCATTGCTCCCCCACCGCCATCTCACGCGCGAGCTTGACCAGCATCGGCGCGACGGGCGGGCCGAACGGCAGACTCATCCGCTCCACGCGTCACGCGCCCCGACCGCGGCGCGCAGCTCCCCGGGCCCGACGGTGAGCACGTCGTCGGTGAGGGCGAGCTCGTTGCGCTCGCCCGATGCACGCACCTTCCGCTCGACGATGCCGCGAGCCAGGCCTTTCGCTCCGAGCGTGAGCTGGACCGGCATGCCGAGCAGGTCGGCGTCGGCGAACTTGACCCCGGGACTCGCGTCACGGTCGTCGTAGAGCACCTCGAGGCCGGCTCCACGCAGCGCGTCGTAGAGCGCGTCGGCCGTGCGGCGGACCTCGTCGGCGGCGTCGCCCTTTCCGGGCAGCACCACCAGGTGGACGTCGAAGGGAGCCAGCGCGGCCGGCCACGCGATGCCGTGCTCGTCGTGGTGCTCCTCGACCACCGCGGCCACCACGCGGCTGATGCCGATGCCGTAGCAACCCATCACCATGGGGTGCTGGTCGCCACGCTCGTCGGTGTAGAACGCGCCGAGTGCACGCGCGTACTTGGTGCCGAGTTGGAAGACCTGCCCGACTTCGATGCCCCGGTCGACCGAGAGCGGCCCGCTGCAGTTCGGGCAGGGGTCGCCCGAAACGATCGTGACAAGATCGGCCCACACGTCGACGCGGAAGTCGCGGTCGAGCCGCACGTGACGGACATGGTGGTCGACCTCGTTCGCACCAGTGATCCAGCCGCGCGGCGCGCGCACGGACGGGTCTGCGACCACGAGCACCGCTCCCTCGTAGCCGGGCCCGATGTAGCCCTTGGGCAACGCCGGGCGAGCCGCGAAGTCGTCGTCGGTGTAGAGCCGCGCCTTGCGGGGGGTGACGGCTCGCGCGAGCGCGAACTCGTTGACCTCCCGGTCGCCCGGGACCAGCGCGAGGCCGAGCTCGCCGTCGACGTCGAAGGCGATGCACTTCAGCAGCTCCGACGCTGCCGCGCCCAGGTGCTCGGCGACGCCGGCGATCCCTGGGAGCTGCGGAGTGTGAACCTTCTCGACAGGCGCCGCATCGGCGGCCGGGACGACCGCATGGTGCGCTGGGTGCTCCGCGCTGCGCCGCGCTACCTCGACGTTCGCCGCGTAGTCGCACTGCTTGCACCAGACGAAGTCGTCCTCGCCGACGGCCGCGACGGCCATGAACTCGTGATTCACGTCGCCGCCGATCTCACCCGCTTCACCCTCGACGGAACGGAAGGTAAGCCCGCAGCGCGTGAAGACCCGGTGGTACGCGTCGTACATCTCCTGGTAGCTGACGCCAAGACCTTCGACGTCGACGTCGAAGGAGTACGCGTCCTTCATGAGGAACTCACGGGCGCGCAGGAGGCCGAAGCGCGGGCGCAGCTCGTCGCGATACTTCCAGTTGACCTGGTAGAGGTTCACCGGCAGGTCCCGGTAGCTCGAGTACTCGGCCGCGACCGTCGTGGTGACGACCTCCTCGGCCGTCGGCGACAGGCAGAACCCGGTCTCCTTGCGGTCCTGGAGCCGGAACATGAGGGGTCCGTAGGCCGCATCGCGCCCGGAGCGCTCCCAGAGCTCGAGGGGCTGGGCGATCGGCAGGATCACCTCCTGGGCGCCGGCGGCGTCCATCTCCTCGCGCACGATCTGCTCCACCCGTCGCAGCACCCGGCTCCCGAGGGGCAGCCAGGAGTAGACGCCCGACGCCACCTTGCGGATGCAGCCGGCCCGGACGAGGAGGCGGTGGCTCTCGACCTCGGCGTCGGTGGGGTCGTCACGCAGCGTGCGCAAGAAGAGGGAGGTCATCCGCATATAGCGGCGGAGGCTACGCGACCGCCCTCCCCGACCCCCGCCCAATCGCTTCCTGAAAACCGAGTCCCGAGGTCGGAAAGATTCCTGACCTCGGGACTGGTATTTCGTCGAGGTTCCCGGTAGGGTGGACGCCGTGATCCGAGCCCACGGAGCGCCGAGCATCAGCCAGGGCCGCACCCCCCACGAGGTGCGCGACGAGCTGTGTCGGTCCACGGGCCACGGCGCCTCGCGATAGCGCGCCGGACCCACACCCAGTCCCCCGCCCGGGGACCGAGGCGCGCCTGTTTGTGTTGCGGCCCCCGGGATGCTCGAACCGACCCCCGACCGGAAGGCGCAAGGCCGATGGCCATCAACCTCGACGAGCTGCGAGCCCGGCCCCTCGACCCCGAAACAGCCGAGGAGATCGATCGCTTCGAGGCCGCGATCGAGGAGTACCTCGCAGGTGACCTCCCCGAGGACGTGTTCCGCGTGATGCGCCTCAACCAGGGTGTCTACGGCCAGCGGCAGGGCGGCACCAACCAGATGGTCCGGGTCAAGATCCCGCACGGTCGGGTCACACCCGACCAGCTCGAGATGCTCGGGTCGATCTCGGAGCTCTACTCGCGCGGTTGGGCCCACCTCACGACGCGCCAGAACGCGCAGTTCCACTTCGTCGAGCTGCGCCAGACGCCCGAGGTGCTCCGGCTGCTCGCGTCGGTCGGGCTCACCAGCCGCGAAGCCTGCGGCGACACGGTGCGCAACGTCGCGGGATGCCACCTCGCGGGTGCCTGCCCCTACGAGGTGCTCGACATCACCGCGTGGGCGCAGGCGACCACCGACCTCTTCCTGCGCAACCCGATCACACAGCGCATGCCGCGCAAGATCAAGATCAACTTCTCGGGCTGCGCGACCGACTGCGGCCAGGCGATGTTCAACGACGTCGGCGTGATCGCGGTGGCGCGGCCCCGCGCCGACGGCAGCACCGAGGCCGGCTTCAAGATCGTGATGGCCGGCGGGCTCGGAGCGAACCCCCACCCCGCGCTCGCCCTCGAGGAGTTCACCTCGCGTGAAGAGCTCCTACCCACCATCGAGGCGATCCTGCGCACGTTCGACCACTACGGCAACCGTGACAACAAGCTGCGAGCCCGCATGAAGTGGCTCGTGGACACGATGGGCATCGACGAGCTGCGGGAGCGGGTCTTCAAGGAGCGCAAGTTCCTGCGCGCGTCGGCGACCTACCCGGACGGGCTGCCCACTGCGGTGCTCGACGCCGGTGACGCGCCTGCCGGGATGGGCACCCAGGTCGCCGCGGACGGCGGCGTGCCGGTCGAGCTCTCCGGTCTCGACGAGGCGCGCCGCTGGGGAGTCGCCAACGTCGTGCGCGGCCGAGCGAACGGCACGGTCAGCGCGTATGCGCACGCCAAGCTCGGCGACATCACCGGCGAGCAGTTCCGACAGCTCGCCGATATCCAGCGCGACTTCGGCGTCGAGGTGCGCATCACCAACCGACAGAACTTTGTGCTGCGCGGTCTCTCCGAGGACCAGCTCACGGACCTGCACCCCCGTCTCGCCGCAGCCGACATGCACCGCCCCGGAGCGGAGCTCGCGCGCGACGTCGTGAGCTGCCCCGGTGCCGACACCTGCAACCTCGCCGTCACCCAGAGCCGCGGGCTTGCCGCCGACATCGACCGCGCGCTCGACGAAGCCGGGCTCGCGGAGATCGGCGGCGTGCGGGTCAACATCTCCGGTTGCACCAACTCGTGCGGCCAGCACCACATCGCCGACATCGGCTTCATGGGCTTCGAGCGGCGCGCCCACGGCCGCGCGGCTCCTGGCTACCAGATGCTGCTCGGCGGCCAGGTGGGCCAGATGGAGATCACCTTCGGTCAGAAGGCCACCAAGGTCCCCGCCAAGACCGCTTCCGAAGCCGTCGTGCGAGTCGTCGGCCGGTTCGCCGGCGAACGCGAAGCCGGCGAGACGTTCGCGGACTGGCTGGCGCGTGCCGGCGGCGCCGAGGCGGTGGGCCGGACGCTCGCCGACCTCGACGAGTTCCCCACCCCGCAGGACCAGCCCGACTTCTACGTCGACTTCGACGAGACCGGGCCCTACGTGAGCCAGGTCGGCGAAAGCGAGTGCGCGACGTGACCTCCACGAGGACAAGGGCAACCATCGACGTCGACACCGCGGCCGAGGCCGCGGCACAGAAGGTGCCCGACCTCGCCGAGCTCGCCGAGGTCTCGCGCACGTTCGAGCGCCGTCCCGCGTCGGCGATCGTCGCATGGGCCTACGACCGCTTCGGCGACGACCTCGTGCTCGCGGCCTCGTTCCAGGACTGCGTCCTGATCGACATCGTGTACAAGACCGTGCCCGACGTGGAGGTCGCGTTCCTCGACACCCAGTACCACTTCGCCGAGACGCTCTGGTACGTCGAGCAGGTCCGCCGCCGCTACGGACTCAACCTCCGCGTGATCACACCCGACACCACACCGGACGACCTCTGGCACAACGATCCCGACGCCTGCTGTCGGGTCCGCAAGGTGGAGCCGCTGAACCGGGCGCTCGCCGGCAAGGCCGCGTGGATGAGCGGCGTGCGCCGCGACGAGAACCCGGCGCGCGCACACACTCCGCTCGTCGCCTTCGACGTTGCCCGCCGGATCGTAAAGGTGAACCCCATCGCGACCTGGACCGAGGCCGACGTGGCCGGGTACGTGGCCGACCACGACCTGCCGGCGCACCCCCTCTCCGAGCGCGGCTACACGTCGATCGGCTGCTGGCCGTGCACGCGGCCCGTCACCGAAGGCGAGGCATCCCGCGCCGGCCGCTGGACCGGCCTCGACAAGACCGAGTGCGGCCTGCACCTTTGATTCGCTGAGCGGCCGAATCTGAGCGGCGCCGACAGCGCTTCCGCTCGGTCACCTCAGGCCGATGCTCAGGCTCGAATCATGCGGAGTCCGGGCCGCTCAGCCGGGAGCGGGTCGGCGGGAATGCCAGGGGGCGGCCTGCTCGAGTTGGGACGCCAGGCGGAACAGCACGTCCTCGCGCCCGAAGCGTGCAACCAGCTGCACCCCGATCGGCAGACCGTCTCCGCTCATGTGGAGCGGCAACGAGACCGCGGGCTGGCCCGTCGCGTTGAATGGCAACGTGAAGGTGATCAGCTCACCGAGCCGCATCAGCTGTGCGAACGGGTCGCCCGCCCCCGGCGCGAGCTCGCCGAGCGGCAACGCTGGCTCGGGCGCCGTCGGGAGCAGCAGCACGTCGAAGTCCGCGAACCACCGGGCGACGCCGCGTGCATACCCGTGGAGCGCCTCGACGCCACCGAGGTACGCGGCAGCCGACACGCCATCTGCCATCTCGACCAGCAAGGCGTTCGCGGGTTCGAGCTCGTCGAGCGCAATCGGCCGCCCGAGCCGCGCGCTCCACCGGTTGACCTCGCGCGCGACGAATGCGCCCCAGCACGCACCCACCGCCTCACCGAGTCGAGGATCGTCGAGCGCGGTGACGGGGTCGGGCGTGACGTCGTGTCCCAACGATTCGAGGAGCGCCGCGGTGGCGTGCACGGATTCGACGACGCCGGGATGTGACGCGCCGGCTCCGTTGGTCCGGGCCGTGCGGAACCCGATGCGGAGGCGACCGGGCTCGGCACCGACCTCGTCGCGGTAGGGGCGGGTCGGCGCGGCGATCTCGTAGGGATCGCCGATGCCGGGGCCGCGTATCACGTCGAGGATCGCGGCGCTGTCGCGAACGGACCGTGTGAGCACGTGCTCGTGGGTGGTCGGACCCCACAGCTCGCCGAAGTCGGGACCGAGCGTGCTGCGAGCACGCGTCGGCTTGAGGCCGACGAGTCCGCACATCGATGCTGGGAAGCGGATCGATCCGCCCATGTCGTTGCCGTGGGCCGCCGCGACCATTCCCGAGGCCACGGCCGCGGCCGCTCCCCCGCTCGACCCGCCGGTGGAACGGGACGTGTCCCACGGGTTGCGCGTCGGACCGTACGCGAGCGGCTCCGTCGTGACGCTGCTGGCCATCTCGGGCGTGTTGGTGCGGCCCACGAACACGAAGCCGGCGCGCCGGAACCGCTCGGCCAACCAGGTGTCGGTCGCCTCCGTCCAGCCGGCGTCCCGAAGCGCGCGCATCCCGAAGTGGTACGGCTCGCCCGCGGTGTGGCACACCGCGTCCTTCACCAGGAAGGGGACACCCTGGAAGGGTCCCGGCGCGGGACCCTCAATGGCTGCCTCGACGGCGCGTTCGAAGCTCGGGTGGATCACCGCGTTCAGCGTCGGGTTCGACGCCTCGATGCGAGCGATGGCTGCTTCGACGAGCTCGACCGGCTTCGCCTCGCCCCGCCGGACCAGATCTGCCTGGTCGATCGCGTCCAGCCACTCCTCAGACATGGGCCGTCTCCTCCATCAGTCGTCCGTCCCGACACTGGGTCACTGCGGCTCCAGCACGAACAGGCGGTGGCGACCGACGTGCTCGCGCGGCCGCGTGGGATCGGGCAGTGCCCGCAACGCCTCCACCATCGGTCGCGCGCATCGGTCGTAGGTCTCGTCGTCGACGTCGAGGAGCGCAACGCGGAGACGGGCTTCCGTGCGGTCGGCGATCGCGGCCGGCGAGTCCGCCCATCGTTCCTCGTCGGTGAGGTCCTCCGCCACGATCGTCCAGCCGGCGGCGCTTGCGATCGGCTCGAGTCGCTCGCGCACGTCGGCCCGGCCGCGGATCTCCTCGGTCAGGTCGCGCATCACGGCGTCCATGTCTTGCGCGCTCACCTCGCCGCGCGCGGAGACGAGGAGCAGGCGGCCATCGCCGCGCACCACCCTCCGGCACTCCCGCAGCATCGCGGCCGGGTCGCCGACCAGGTGCAGCACCCACGACGCCACCAGCGTGGCAACGGCTGCGTCCGGGACGGAGAGCTGCTGCACGTCGGCGACGCCGACACAGGGGCCGAGGCGCTCACGCGCGACGGCGAGCATCGCCGGCGCGAGGTCCAGGCCCACGACCGCGCGGCCGAGCTGGCCACGCAGGGCGACGGCGATCGCCCCGGTGCCGACACCGACCTCGAGGACCGGACCGTTCGGCGCACACCAACGGGCCAGAGCCGGGGCGAAGGCGACGCCCCGGGCCAGCCCACCACGGGTCGCGTCGTAGCAGTGGGCGAGGCGGTCGAAGGAGATCGAGGCGTCCGCGGTCACGGTGTCATCATGGCCCGATGCCCGTGCACGAGGTGGCCGCAACCGGTTTCGACCGGGAGGCCACCGTGTACGAGCGGGCCCGCCCCGGGTACCCGCCCGACGCCGTCGCGTGGCTGGCCGGGCACCTGTGGATCGGCCCAGCCGGGCGGCTCGGCCTGGTGTGGAACGCCCGTGACCGCTCGGTGGACTACGTCGACCGGCTCTGGTCGATCATGGACCAGGTCGAGAGGCGCGCGCCGTGGCGCGAGCACGAGGAGTGGCACGAGTCCGCGTTCACCGAGACGCCCTGGTTCGGCCCGCTGCACGAGGCGACGTTCCACCACGAGCAGACGTTGACCGTCGACGACGTCGTGGCCCGCTTCCAGTCGGTCAGCCACGTCGCGGTGCTGCCCGCCGCCGAGCGCGACGCGGTGCTGGCCGAGGTCCGCCAGGTCCTCGCCACCCACCCCGACACGCGCGGCGTCGACACGATCGCCATCCCCTACCGGGTCGACGCCTACTGGTGCAAGCGGGCACCGCGGTGAGTCTTCGAGCGAGGGTCGCGCTCGGCGCCGGGCGCGCCGCGGGCTGGGCGTCGCGGGTCACCGGGCGCGGTGCGGGGACGCAGGTCAGCGGGCGGGTGATGCTCGCGATCGCGCCCGACCTGCTCGAACAGGTCGGCAGTGGCCGGCGGTGCGCGATCGTGTCCGCGACGAACGGCAAGACGACCACGACC
>VGBT01000057.1 GCA_016870395.1 Actinomycetota bacterium
CACAGGCTCCCCGCCGCATGGGTGCCCTGGGCTGTCCCGACGGCACCAGGATCGTTGTGGAGGTCGCCGACGTGCGCGGCCGACAGGTTCGGCTCGCGGTGACGGCGCCGCCCGAGGTGGCCGTCACTCGCCGGGAAGTCTCCGGCCGGTAGTCCGAGACACCAGCGCACGACCTCCAGGCCGAGCGCACGACCGGCCTGCTCCGTTGCCTTCGGGCCAGGTTCCGAACCCTGAGGCACGATTGCCACAATGTTCAAGTCGGTGCCATAGGTAGGTTTCACGCCGATCCGGTACGTCTGCGCCCTTAGATCGCCGAGAGAGCTTTAGCGACGGACGTAAATGTTGCCTTCGGACTGACCTTGTAGAGCGCGGCCGCGATCTTTCCCTTCTCGTCGATCACGAACGCGGAGCGGATGATCCCCATGTACTTGTGGCCGTAGTTCACCTTCTCGCCCCACACGCCGTACTTTTCGGCCACCACGTGCTCCTCGTCTGCGAGGAGCGGGAACCCGAGGCCGTACTTGGTGTCGAACCTGGCCTGACGCTCCGGCGAGTCCGGGCTCACGCCGATCACCTCGGCCCCGAGCTTCTTCAGGTCCTTGCGGTGGTCACGCAGCTCGCACGACTGGGTCGTGCATCCCGGTGTGTCGGCCTTCGGGTAGAAGTAGATGACGACACGCTTGCCCTTGAAGTCGCTCAGCTTCACCTTCCTGCCGCCCTGGTCGACGAGCGTGAACGCGGGGGCCCGTTCCCCGGCTTCGAGTTTCGCCATTGCTCCTCCATGCTGGTCTCGCGGGTAGCCCCTAGCATGCCGCGCGTGCAACGGCGCGCCACAGCTCACCTCGACGCGCCACCCGAGATCGCCGCGTCACTTGCCGGTGCGGCGCTCTACCTTGATGACCGGGGTCGGGGCCCGCTCCCCGGCAACCACCATGCGGAGCTCACTGCTAGCGTGCACGCCGGTGCGTCCGGCGGTGCCGACGTCGAGCTGGTTGCCGTCAACGACACCCACGTCCCGTTCTTCGACTGGTGGTTCCAACCGGTGTTCCGTTGGGAGATGCGCCGGGGGATGGCGCACGCCGTGGCCGCCCTGCAAGCGGCCGACCGGGGCAATCCACCGCCCCCCCCGTTGCGAACCTCGGCGTTCGCCCCGCCTGCCGCCTTCGACGAGCACCAGGGCGCGCTGCTCGCGACCGTGGCACTCGCGGGCCTGGTCGTGTCGTTCGCCGGCGCGCTGTTCGGCCAGAACGCGGACCAGGTCGCCACCACGTTTGACATCTCGAACGGCGGCCTCGGACAGGCACTGGCAATCACACGCTTCGGGGCGTTGCTCGCGCTGTTCGCCGCCGCACTTGCCGACCGCATCGGGCGACGGAGGATCCTGCTGTTCGCGATCGGCGCGGTGTGCATCGCCAACGCGGTATCGGCCGTCGCTCCGACCTTCGCTGCATTTACCGGCGCTCAGCTCGTGCTCCGCGCCGGCGTCCAGACCGCGCTCGTCGTCGGCGGGATCGCAGTCGTCGAGGAGGCTCCCGAGGACGCCCGGGCCTTTTCCGTCGCGATGTTCGGGCTCGCGGCGGGCGCCGGCTTCGCGCTGTCCGTCGTGCTGCTCCCCTTGGCCGACCTCGGCGGCGAGGCCTGGCGCTTCGCGTTCGCCGTCAGCTCCCTCGCGATCCTCGCCCTGCCGGTGCTTGCCCGCCACCTCCGCGAGACCACCCGCTACACCGACCTCGCGGCACGGGCCACCGAGCGCGGTCGCTTCCGCGAGGTGTTCGACCCCGCGTACGGCCGGCGGTTTCTGCTGCTCGCAGCGGTCGGGTTCCTCGCCAACGTGTTCAGCGCGCCGTCCGCACAGCTCACCAACCGGTTCCTCGGCGACGAACGAGACTTCTCCAGCTCTGGGATCGCGCTGTTCCGCGGGGTGACCAACGGCGTGCCGGGTCTCGTCGGGATCCTGCTCGCCAGCCGCCTCACCGAGACGCACGGCCGCCGCCCGGTTGCACGCGTCGGGCTCTTGGTCGGAACGCTCCTTACGATGGTCTTCTTCCTCGGTCACGGAGCGGTGCTCTGGGTCACCTCCGCGCTCGCACTGCTCGCGGCTGCCTCCTCGACGGTGGCGGTCGGCACCATGGACGCCGAGCTGTTCCCGACCGAGGTACGCGGCACGTCCGGCGCGTTGCTCCTGGTGTGCTCGGTACTGGGCTCCGCCGTCGGCCTGCTCGGGGCGGGGATCCTCGCCGACTCCCTGGGCGACCTCGGCTTCGCGATCGCGCTGTGCGGCATCGCGCCCCTCGGCGCCGCGGTGTTCCTCCTCCCCCGCCTCCCGGAACCGAGTGGCCGCGCACTCGACGACGTCAGCCCGCCCGAAGCCTGAGGGTCTTCGTCGACGCCGGCCGCCGCGCTACGTTCCGTGCCGTGACGGACCACGCCACCGCGCTCGCGGACTTCGAAGCCAGCACCTTCACCCACGACGGCAAGGCCCGGACGGTGTACCGCCAGGGCACCGGGCCGGCCGTCGTCGTGATCCACGAGATGCCGGGGCTCACCCCCGCGGTCGCCGACTTCGGCCGCCGGGTTGTCGCAGCGGGCTTCAGCGCCTGGCTCCCGGCCCTGTTCGGGACGCCGGGGCGGCCGATGTCCAACCCGTACATCGCACAGAGCATCTCGTGGGGCTGCGTCAACCGCGAGTTCACGGCCTTCGCGGCCGGACGCACCAGCCCGATCATTGTGTGGTTGCGCGCCCTGGCCGCCGAGGCCCACGACACGTGCGGCGGGCCCGGGGTGGGAGCGGTCGGGATGTGCTTCACCGGCGGCTTCGCACTCGCGATGATGATCGACGACCGGATGCTCGCCCCGGTGCTCAGCCAGCCGTCGCTGCCGTTGCCGGTCACCAAGAGGAACAAGGCCGACCTCGGGATCTCCCCGGCCGACCTCCAACGGGTCAAGACGCGCGCCGCCGACGGCGCCTGCGTGCTCGGGCTGCGCTTTACCGAGGACGCGGCTGTCCCGGCTGCGCGCTTCGAGACGTTGCGCCGCGAGCTGGGCGACGCGTTCATCGCGGTGGAGATCGACTCGTCACCCGGCAACCCCTGGGGCATCGCGAAGCGCGCGCACTCGGTGCTTACCGAGGATCTCGTCGACGAGCCCGGGCACCCCACCCGCGCCGCGCTCGACCGGGTGCTGGCGTTCTTCGCGGAGCGCCTGCACTCCCCGGTCTCCTAGGCCGTCCCCGCCCCCAGCCACGGTCCTCGCGCCGGCGGAACGCGTCCGCGGCCTCAAGTTCTCGCGCGCCTTTTGCCGATATTCCTGGTACCGCGCCCGACACATCCGAAGGGGTACCGCCGTGCCCACTGCAGCCGCCGATGTCGCCCACCTGCTCCGCCGAGCCGGGTTCGGGGGCACTCCGGCAGACGTCGCCGCGCTCACCCCGCTCGACCTGCCGGCCGTCGTCGACCGCCTCCTCGACTTCTCGCCGAACCCGGCGGACACTCCCCCGGCAAGCCTCACCGATCCGAGCAAGGGCGACTGGGAGCGGGTCGTCGACCTCCGGAAATGGTGGCTCGACCGGATGCGCACCGCTCCGGCCCCTCTCCAGGAGAAGCTCGCCCTGTTCTGGCACGGTCACTTCGCGACCGAGGCGACGAAGGTCGGCCACGCCGTCGACATGTACGACCAGAACCACCTGTTCCGCACCGCGGGTACGGGTGGCTTCGAGGCCCTGGTCCAGGCCATGTCGGTGCAGGTGGCGATGCTCGTGTACCTCGACAACGACGTGAACCGCAAGGGATCTCCCAACGAGAACTTCGCCCGCGAGCTCCTAGAGCTCTTCACGCTCGGCGTCAACCAGTACACCCAGACCGACGTCGTCGAGACGGCGCGGGCCTGGACGGGCCACAACGTCGACAAGCAGGCAGTGCCACGCCGCGCGTACCGCTTCTACTCCGAGCGCCACGACTACGGGAACAAGACCTTTCTGGGTGAGACCCGGGCCTGGAACGGGCCGGAGATCATCACGCGCGTCCTGACCGTGGAGCCGCAACGATCGATCGCGGCCCGCTTCATCGCGAAGAAGCTGTGGACCTTCTTCGCCTACCCGAACCCCGATGCCGCCCTCGTCGACACTCTGGCCGCGGAGTTCGTAGCGGCTTCGCTCGATGTGCGCGCGCTCCTGCGCGCGATCTTTCTCCGACCCGAGTTCTTCTCCACGACGGCCCGCCAGGGACTCGTGCGCAGTCCGGTCGAATGGGTCGTGGCCGTGCTGCGCGCGACGGGGCTCACCGCACAGGACACGAACCCGCAGTGGTGGATGGAGTCGATGGGTCAACAGCTCTTCGAGCCACCCAATGTGGCCGGATGGAAGAACAACGCCTACTGGTGCAGCAACACCGCACTCTGGGCGCGGGCCGACTTTGCCCGGAACATCACCTGGAAGGCGCGCAACGCGAGCTTTCTGTTCGAGATCGCGGCCAGAAACGCGCAGAACGGCTACGTCATGACCGAAGGCGACGCGATCGACTTCGCGTATCGGAAGTTCGGGCGCGACCCGCTCGTGGCTCCGGTCTCCGCGCCGGTCCGTAACGCGATGATTGCGTGGCTGCAGGCGCAGCGCGCGGCCGAGCGGGCGCCGACCTACGCCTGGAACCTGTGGGCACCGATCAACTTGACCACGATCATGATGCTGTGCCCCGAGGTGCAGCTCGCGTGAGGAGCCCTCAGTGAACGATGACGCATTCGACGACCAGGCGCTGCGTCGCCTGTCGGTGCCGGCCGCCTTGCCCGGCGGACTGAGCCGGCGCCGCTTCCTCCAGCTACTCGGCGGCACGGCGGGTCTGGCCGCGGGCGGCTCCGTGTTCGGCTCCACACTCGAAGGCCTCCGCGCGTTCGCGGCTCCGCCGATCGGACCCGGTGACGGCGTGCTGGTCCTGATCGCGCTCGACGGCGGGAACGACGGCTTGAACACGCTCGTGCCCTACGGCGATTCGCGCTACTACCAGCTGCGGACCCGCATCGGCATCCCCCAGGCCCAGGTGCTGCCCATCGACGGCACGGCCGGGTTCCATCCCAGCCTGCCCAAGCTGAAGGCGCGCTACGACCTCGGCCAGGTGGCCGTCGTGCGCGGCGTCGGTTACCAGCCGCCGGACCTCAGCCACTTCACCTCGATGGGGATCGTCATGAACGGCTGGGGCGGCGGCGCCCAACCCGGTGGAGCCACCGGCTGGATCGGTCGCTATCTCGACGGCCTGCCAAACGCCGCGAACGAGTCACTGCTCGGCGCAGTGGTCGGCACCTCGGTGCCGCTGCACATGGTCGGCTCGGTCGCCCGTGCGTGCGGCCTCCCCCAGAGCATCGGCGGCGCGTTCGGCGTCGACCGGAGTGACCCGTCTGACGTGCGGATGTTCGACGCGATCTCGTCCTTCAGCGCCACGCCGACGAACCTCGGACAGTGGGGCGACACGGTCGCCACCGTCGCGCGCTCGACCCTTGACCTCGCGTCGCGGATCCAGCCCGCGTACCAGGGCACCTGGCCCACCTCGCGTCTCTCCCGCCAGCTCGTGCTAGCGGCGCGGCTCATCAACACCGATCTCGGCCTGCGAGTGATCGGCACGGCGACCGGCGGGTTCGACAACCACACCGACCAGCCCAGCACCCACGCCGCACTGCTCGCCGACCTCGACAACTCGATCGACCTCTTCTTCCAGACCCTCTCCCCGTCGTTCCAGTCGCGCGTGACGGTGATGACCTTCAGCGAGTTCGGGCGCCGACCCGGCGACAACAACAGCCGGGGCACCGACCACGGCACCGCGGGCGTGCAGCTCCTGGTCGGTGAGCAGGTCAACGGCGGCCTGCACGGCCAGCAGCCGAGCCTCACGGCCCTGGACCGCAACGGCAACCTGGTCCACCAGGTCGACTTCCGGCGGGTCTACGCCACCGTGCTGGAGCAGTGGCTCAAGGCCGACGCGACCCAGGTGCTCGGGTACGGGTTCACCAAGCTGGACCTCTTCCGTGCGGGCGGACCGGGGGTCGTGGCCGGGATGCTTCGAGGGGACGGGCGCGCCTCGAACGTGCAGGGCGGCGCGCAGGCGACAGCCGCCGGGCGCGCCGCCGGAGCCGCAGCTGCGGCGAGCGGGGCCTCGACCGGAACTGCGACTCACGCATCGGTGAGCGGCGGGGCCGGCGCGCGGGTCGCCACTGAGGGCACCACCCCGACGATGTCGGCCGACGAGCCCGCCATGACCGCCCCCGGCCAAGCCGCGCCGGAGTCGGTGACCGGCACCGCGACCCGGGTGCGGAACCGCCGCGGCGGCAAGTGTCAGCCCCGGAGGTGATGCCCGAAGAACCCTCCCTTGGGACGAGCGTGCGCGTGGTAGTGGTCGGGGATGTTGCGCATGTTGTCGTCGACGTAGTGCTCGAACGTGAAGTGCTCCACGACCACCGAGGCGAGCCGCTCGTGCATGTGCGCGAGCTGCTCCGTCGGCGGCTCGACCCCGTGCTCGCGCCACACCACCATCGGGACGGCACAGATCTCGCACTCAGCGATCCAGCAGATGTCGTCCTCGTGGTACCAGCGCGTGATCCGCGCCGCCTCGCAGAGGTCACAGTGGTCGGCACCGGGCATCCAGCTCATCTCAGGTGTCCAAACCGGTGCGCAACTCGGCGACGAACGCCGCCGCTGCTTCCGGCCCCCCACCTTCGAGCAGCCGCCGGACGAGCGCGCTGCCAACGATCACGCCGTCGGCCGCGGCGGCCGCCTCCGCAACCTGCGCGGAGTTCGAGATCCCGACACCGAGCAGCACCGGGCGATCGGTGGCGGCCTTGCACCGCCGGCCCATCTCCACCGCCTGGCGCGCGAGCGTCTCGCGTTCACCGGTGATCCCCATGAGCGCGACCCCGTAGACGAAGCCGCGCGAACGCTCGCAGATCGCTCGGAGACGGTCGTCGGAGGTGTTCGGCGCCGCGAGCAGCACGGTCTCGACACCCGCGCTATCGGCGGCGTCGGCCCAGCCGTCGAGCTCGTCGAGCGGTAGGTCGGGCACGATCGCGCCGTCGACACCCGACGCGGCCAGGCTCGCGGCGAATCGCTCGTGACCCGCATGCGCCACCGGGTTGTAGTAGGTCATCACCACGAGGGGGACCTCGATGTCGACGTCGCCGAGCGCCGCGACGATCGCGGCCGGCGTTGCACCGATGTCGAGCGCACGCTGCGACGCCTCCTGGATCGTGCGGCCGTCCATCACCGGATCCGAGAACGGGATGCCGACCTCGATGGCGTCCGCGCCGGCGGCGGCGACGGCGCGAACCACGTCGGTCCAACCGGCTCCGAGGCCGCCGGTCACGTACGGGACGACGAGCTTGTGCCCCGCGTCGCGCCTGGCCCGCAGCGTCGACTCGAGCTTCATGGGAGCGGCTCTCCGGTGATGCGCTCCGCGACCTGCGCGGCGTCCTTGTCACCACGGCCCGAGAGCGTGAGCAGCACGGTCGAACCCGTCGGGACGCTCCGACCGGCCTCCCGAGCCAGCCAGCCGATGGCGTGGGCGGGCTCGAGCGCGGGCACGATCCCCTCGGTGACGCTCAGCAACCGAAAGCCCTCGAGTGCCTCCTCGTCGGTGGCGGCGTGGTACTCCGCCCGGCCGTCCGCCGCGAGGGCAGCGTGCTCGGGGCCCACTCCGGGGTAGTCCAGGCCGGCACTGATCGAGTGCGCCTCCAGGATCTGGCCGTCCTCGTCCTGCAGGTACAGCGAGCGGGCGCCATGCAGCACCCCCGGCACCCCGCGCTCGACCGACGCGCCGTGCTTGCCCGACTCGATGCCGAGACCGCCCGCCTCCACCCCTACGAGGCGGGCGGAGGTTTCGAGGAAGCCGGCGAAGGTGCCCATCGCGTTGGAGCCACCACCGACGCACGCCACCACCACCTCGGGATCCGCGCCATCGAGCAGCTCGCAGCACTGCCTGCGGGCCTCGTCGCCGACCACGCGCTGGAACTCGCGCACAATCCACGGGTACGGGTGCGGGCCGACCACCGAGCCAATGCAGTAGTGCGTGTGCTCGACCGTCGCGACCCAGTCCCGGAGCGCGTCGTTGATCGCATCCTTGAGCGTGGCGCTCCCCGAAGTGACCGGCACCACCTCGGCACCAAGGAGCTGCATCCGAAAGACGTTCAGGGCCTGGCGCTCAACGTCGACCGCGCCCATGAACACGATGCAGTCGAGCCCGAACAGCGCCGCCGCGGTTGCGGTGGCGACCCCGTGCTGACCCGCGCCGGTCTCGGCGATCACGCGCTGCTTGCCCATCCGCCGTGTGAGCAGGGCCTGCCCGAGCACGTTGTTGATCTTGTGCGACCCCGTGTGCGTGAGGTCTTCACGCTTGAGCAGCACCCTCACACCGAGACGCTCCGACAGCCGGCGGCACTCGGTAACCGGCGTCGGCCGCCCGGCATACGACTCGAGCAACGCCGCGAGCTCGGCGCGGAACTCGTCCGACGCCCAGGCGACACGGAACTCGTCCTCGAGCTCGAGCAACGCGGGGACGAGCGTCTCGGGGACGAAGCGCCCGCCGAACTCGCCGAAGCGGCCCCGGGCCGAGGGCTCGGGGCCGGGTGGGTCGAGGTGGACGTGTTCGCCGCGTGCGGGCGCGGGCATGTGGGCTCCTGGGCGGGGGGTGGCCGGGCCCGTCATGATACGGGTTGGTAGGGCTTGCAGCCGGGTGGTAGTCGGCTCAGGAGCCGGCGAGCTCGTCGAACTCCCAGTCGTACGGGCTCTCCGCCGCGGCCGGCGGTCGCTCGTCGGACTCGAGCGCTTCCGCGGCTGCTCGCGCGGCCTGCACCAAGCGCCGGAGCTTGCGCGCGTCCTTGCGACCCGGCGACGACTCCACGCCGCTCGAGACGTCGACCCCCCACGGGCGGAGACGCTGGATCGCGTCGCCCACGTTCTCGGAAGTCAGCCCACCGGCGACGAGCAGACGGATCCCGCCGGGCGCGCCCTCGGCGAGAGTCCAGTCGAAGAGTCGGCCCGAGCCGGGATCCGGCGAGTCGACGAGGATGACGTCGGCGGGACCGTTGCCGGCCGCGGCGAGCGCCGGGTCGCCGGCGGCGAACGCCTGGATCACGAACTGCACCCGCTTGCGGACCCAACGGACCTCGGACACCGGCTCACGACCGTGGAGCTGCGCGCCGGTGAGGCCGATCTTGTTGACCAGCTCGACGACACGCTCGGGCCGCTCGTCACGAAACACGCCGACGGTGACCGTGTCGCCGGGCAGGCGCTTCACGATGTCGCGGGCGAGCTCGGGGCGGACCATCCGGCGGCTGCCGGACGCGAACACGAACCCGAGCGCGTCGGCGCCCATCGCGACCGCGAGGAGCGCGTCCTCCTCGTTGGTGATCCCACAGATCTTGACGAACACTCCCCCCGACGGTAGCCCCCACCAGACCTCCAACCCGCGCATTTTCGGCACGTTTCGGGCCCCATAGGGGCCTCGAACGTGCCGAGAACGGGTGGCGGTCGGTCAGGCGTCGACGAGACGGCCGTTGAGGAAGTCGTCGTAGGCGGTGAGGTCGAGGAGGCCGTGGCCCGAGTAGTTGAAGAGGATCACCTTCTCCTCGCCGGTCTCCTTCGCCGCGAGCGCCTCGTCGATCACGGCCCGGATCGCGTGGCCGGTCTCGGGCGCCGGGACCTTGCCCTCCGACTTCGAGAACTGCACCGCCGCCTCGAAGGTCTTGCCCTGCGGGTAGGCCACCGCCTCCATGCGCCCGGCCTTGACCAGGTTGCAGATGATCGGCGAGTCGCCGTGGTAGCGCAGCCCGCCGGCGTGGATCGAAGGCGGAATGAAGTCGTGACCGAGCGTGTACATCGGCAGCAGCGGGGTCATGCCTGCGGTGTCACCGAAGTCGTACTCGAAGGTTCCCTCCGTGAGGGTCGAACAGCTCGCCGGCTCGACCGCCACCAATCGCACCGCGGGATCGTTCATGAACGGCAGGCTGATGCCACCCAGGTTCGAGCCGCCGCCGCACGAGCCGATCACCACGTCAGGTCGGAGCTCGCCCGCCGCCGCGAGCTGCTCCTTGGCCTCGATGCCGATGATCGTCTGGTGCAACAGGACGTGGTTGAGCACCGAGCCGAGCGAGTAGTGCGTGTCCTCGCGGGTGACCGCTTCGCGCACCGCGTCGGAGATGGCCATCCCCAGCGACCCGGGGTTCGACTCGTCGTCGACCGGCGACGGCACCACCGACGCGCCCCACGTCTCCATGAGGATCCGGCGGTACGGCTTCTGGTTGTACGAGGCCCGCACCATGTACACCTTGCACTCGAGGCCGTACTGCGCGCTCGCGAACGACAACGCGCTCCCCCACTGGCCCGCGCCGGTTTCCGTGGTGAGACGGGTGAGCCCCTCCGTCTTGTTGTAGAAGGCCTGGGGCACCGCGCTGTTCGGCTTGTGTGACCCGGCCGGCGAGCCGGACTCGTCCTTGAAGTAGATGCGCGCCGGAGTTCCGAGCTGCTCCTCCAGGCGCGTGGCGCGCACAAGGGGCGTCGGCCGCCACAGTCGGAGGATGTCGAGCACCTCGCCGGGGATGTCGATCCAGGGGTCGGTCGAGACCTCCTGGGCGATGAGGCCCATCGGGAACAGCGGCGCGAGGTCGTCGGGACCCACCGGCTCGCGCGTCGCGGGGTGCAGCGGGGGCTGCATCGGCTCGGGCAGGTCGGGAAGCGCGTTGTACCAGGCAGTGGGGATCTGGTCGGTCGTGAGGTCGAAGCGGATCACGGGTCCCCCCCTCGTCGGGACACGGCCGCGTCGGCCATCTCGCCGACTAGCCGCGCCGGGTCAACGGATCGTACGAGGGCCTCGCCCACGAGCACCGCATCGAACCCTGCAGCGGCCATACGGGCGGCGTCGGCAGGGCTGCGGATCGCGCTCTCGGCCACCGCAATCGTCGGGGCCGGGATGCGGGCGCCCAACGCCGACGCGCCATCGAGGTCCTCGGCGAAGGTTCCCAGGTCACGTGCGTTCACTCCGAGGATCCGGGCACCGAGTGCAACACCTCGCTCGAGCTCGGTGGCAGTGTGCGCCTCCACCAGCACGGCCAGGCCCAGCGACCAGGCCAGCTCCTGCAGGTCGGCGAACCGCGCGTCGTCGGGCACGGCAGCCAGGATCAGCAGCAGCGCGTCCGCCCCGACCGCGCGCGACTCGTAGACCTGCACCTCGTCGATGGTGAAGTCCTTGCGCAGGACGGGTAGGCCGACCGCTTCCCGAGCCGCCTGGAGGTCCTCGATCCGGCCGCCGAAGAACGGCCCGTCAGTGAGCACGCTGAGCGCCGCGGCGCCGCCGCGCTCGTATTCCATCGCGGTGCGCGCCGGCTCGAGATCCGGAGCGAGATCGCCCTTGCTCGGAGAGCGGCGCTTGAGCTCGGCGACGACACCGACCCGACCGTCGGCGCGCCGCAGCGCAGCCCCGAAATCGCGGGTCGGCGGCGCGTCGAGGGCGTGTCGCCGCAGGAGGTCACGCGTCTCGGGGCGGTGCAGGACCGTGACCTCGTCGCGCTTCGTGGAAAGGATCCGGTCGAGCACGCTCGACCCTTCGGTCCGATCTGCCTCCATCGAGGGCGAGTCTACGATCGGCCGCCATGGTCATCTCCTTTCCCGACGGCCTCCTCTAAGGCACGGCCTGCTGCCCATCGTCACCTTCCACCACTTCACGACGCCGAGCTGGGCTGCAGCCGACGGTGGGTGGGTGAACCCGTTGATCGTCGAACGCTTCACCCGCTTCGCCGAGCGCGCGGCCGCACGCCTCGACGACGGCATCGACGTCCGCAGCTGCTTCTCCTGGTCCCTGCTCGACAACTGCGAGTGGACACTCGGCTATCGGCCCCGGTTCGGCCTGGTCTCCGTCGACCGCGAGAACTGCGGGCGCACCCCGAGGCCGAGTCCCCGCTGGCTCGGCGCGATCGCACGCTCCAACCGGCTCGGCTGAGTCCTACTCCACCGCCGGCACGGCCGCGGGCACCGACCAGGGTGCATTCGCGTCACCGCGTTGGTGCCAGCCCCTCTGGCGGATCGCGGGCGGCGGCGGGCAGCGATCATCCGCGTCGGCCAACCTCCTCGTCGAGCGTCTCGCCGATGGCTCGCTCGGCGTGACCGATCTGCGTGGCGAGGCCGGGTGCGCCGGCGCGCCGCGGATCTGCACACCGCTGCTGACCCTCCCGGGCATCCAGGCGCTCGACCACGCCGTCTCGAACAGGCGCATCTTCGTGCGCACCGCGACGAGCCTGCGCGTCTCCGGCCTACCCGATTGAGCCCGACGGAGCGATCACCTCGATCCGCACGGGCGCGCCGTCGACCGTGCACTCCGCGGGCGGCTCGACCTCGCGGCGCACGTAGCCGAGCGAGACACCCGGCGCACTGCTGGTGACCGAGCCGGCCACCTTGCCGTCGACGA
>VGBT01000058.1 GCA_016870395.1 Actinomycetota bacterium
GTCGCGGACGAGCACGGTACGACCGCCGCTCGCGAGCGTCGAGCGGATCTCCTCGCGGCGGGTGGCGGCGTCGACCAGCGCGACAAGAGCGGCATCGACTGCGTCGGCGAGCGCGACGTCCCACGTGACAAGGACCGCCGTGCCTCCCGGACCGTGTTCGGCCTGGGCCGCCAAGTCGGCCGCGACGAAATCGGGGGGAGCCGTGCCATCGGCGACGACCACCAGCTCCGACGGGCCCGCGATGGACTCGATCCCCACGACGCCCGCGGCGGCGAGCACGTGCTTGGCCAGGCTCACGTACACGTTTCCGGGCCCGACGACGACGTCGACCGGTCCGATCGTCTCCGTGCCGTAGGCGAGCGCGGCGATCGCCTGCGCACCCCCAACCCGGTACACCTCGTCGACACCGGCGATCCCCGCCGCGGCCAACGTGACCGCCGGCACCGAACCGTCGCGGGCGGGCGGCACGCACAGCGCGAGGTCGGCGACGCCCGCCACGCGGGCCGGGATCGCGGTCATGAGCACCGTCGACGGGTAGGCGGCACGACCGCCGGGCACGTACAGGCCGACCCGATCGACCGGCACGACCCGCTCGGTGACAGAGACGCCCTGACGGTCGATCCCCACGGCTTCGGGCACGGCCGCCTGCCCTTCGTGGTACTCGCGGATGCGGCCGGCAGCGTGTACGAGCGCGTCGCGAAGTGTCGGGTCGACGTGGGCCGAGGCCGCGGCGATCTCGTCGGCGGGGACGCGTAGATCATCGATACGCGCCCCGTCGAAGCGCTCGGTGAGCTCACGCACCGCACCGTCGCCGCCGGCCCTGACCGCGGCGATGATCTCGTGCACCGCGTCGAGCGGACCCGCATCGGTTGCCGCCGGCGTCAGCGCGACGCGTGGGTCGGCGTCCGCGCCGCGCAGGTCGAGTCGCGACAGCACCACGGGATCGTACCCGGGACCCCTGCCGGCCCGTGACCGAATTGCCCCTTGGAAGGAGAGACGGCAGGCTGCCCGGATGACCGTCGACTCCGACCGCGCGGAGCTCTCCAGCCTCGCTTCCCAGCTCGACGACCTCACCCGGCGGCTGGTGGCCGTCGCCGACCGCTACCGGGTCACCGAGGACTCGCTCGCCGCCGCCGAGCTCGACGCTGCCGAGAGGAACCTCCTGACGGCCCGACGCGCGGTCGGCCGCGCGACCACCGCCCTCCACTGACCACCAACCCTCCGCTCGAGTGCTCTCCGAGCTTGTTGACGAATGAGCGCATACCGCTCCCAACGCACAAACCCGGGGAGGGCGTGGGGCGTTCAGGGGGCGGCGGAGGGGCAGATGTCGGCGAGGAGGCACTCCCCGCAGCGGGCCTTGCGGGCTGCACACACCCGGCGGCCGTGCAGGATCAGGCGCAGCGACAGGGCGCCCCAGTCCTCCGGTGCCACGATGCGATGCAGGTCGGCCTCCACCTTCACCGGGTCGTCCTCACGCGTGAGGCCGAGCCGGCGGGTCAGGCGGCCCACGTGGGTATCGACCGGGAGCCCAGGAAGCCCGAAGGCCACGGAGCGGATGACGTTGCCGGTCTTACGGCCGACCCCGGGCAGGGTCACCAGGTCGTCGAGGTCCGTCGGCACCTCGCCGCCGAAGCGCTCCTCGAGCGCGGCGCCCATACCGATCAGGCTCTTCGTCTTCTGGCGGAAGAAGCCGGTGGGGTGCACGAGATCCTCCAGCTCGGAGGGATCCGCGTGCGCGAGGTCCTCGGGCGTCGGGTACCGAGCGAACACCCGCGGCGTCACCTGGTTCACCATCTCGTCGGTGCACTGGGCCGACAGGATGGTCGCGATCAACAGCTCGTAGGGCGTGTCGTGCGCCAGCTCGCAGAGGTCCGTCGCCCGACCTGGGTACTCCTTCGCGAGCCGTTCGACCACGGCGGGGACGCGCTGGCGGGCACCGCGAGGAAGGGCCATGCCCGGAAGGTACCGTCTCCCGATGCCCGAGCCCCGCTGCGACGAGGTCGCTACCGTCGCCACGGCCCGACCTCCCGGCGCTCGCGAGCGCGAGGTGGCCCGCGCACTCGACACCGCGCACAGGGCGACTCACGGCCACGAGGCGCTCAACGCGGCGACCATCGCCGACCTCGAAAACCCCTCGCCCGCCTCGGTGAGCGTCGTCGCGTTCGACCCCGACGACAGACCGCTCGGTCTCGCCCACATGGCGCCCCATGACACGCTTCAAGCTCCTCGCCTCGCGGGGAGCATCGTGCTGGCGTCGGATGCCGGACCCGTCGTCGCCCACCGGCTGCTCGACGGCCTCGTGACGGCCTGCGCCGATGCCGGTGGCGGGCGAATCGTGGTCTGGACCCAAGGCACCGACGACGACGTCGACCGCGCCGCGATGGCGGACGGCTTCACCCGTGAACGAGAACAGCTCCAGATGACCGTCGCCCTCCCGATCGACGAGTCGCCACGCTGGCCGATTGGCGTCACGGTGCGCGCGTTCGTCCCCGACCTCGACGACGACGCCTGGCTCGCGGTGAACAACCGTGCGTTCGCCAACCACCCCGACCAGGGATCGTGGGTCGCCGACACGCTGGCCCGCCGCCGCCGCGAGCCCTGGTTCGACCCGGCGGGCTTCCTGCTGGCCTTCGACGCGCGGGGTCTGGCCGGGTTCTGTTGGACCAAGGTCCACCAGCACGCGGTGCTCGGTGACACGCCGGACCCAGTCGGCGAGATCTTCGTCATCGGCGTCGACCCCGATCACCAAGGCGGCGGACTCGGCCGCGCCCTCGTTGTCGGGGGCCTCGACCACCTGGTGCGCGTCCGAGGATGTCCGACGGGGATGTTGTACCTTGCGGCCAGGAACACGGCCGCGCTCGCGCTGTACCGCTCACTCGGCTTCCACGTCCGGCGCACCGATCGCGCGTACGCGATCGAAGTCGCCGCCGACCGGCGAGCGCGCTCGTGACCACCCGCTACGACGCCGACCGCGACGAGTACCGGGCCGCCCTCGCGGAGATCGGTGCCCCGCGCTACCGGCTCGACCAGATCTGGGACGCGCTCTACCGGCAACGGGCGCCGCTCGAAGACGCCTCCTCGGCCCCCAAGGCTTTGCGCGCCCGGCTCGCCCATCGGTTCCCACTCGCGCTCACCGAGCTCGCCCGCGCCGAAGGAGACGCCGGCATGACCGTGAAGTGGCTGTGGGGCGCGGGCGAAGGGGCGGAGGTGGAGACCGTCCTCATGCGCTCCCCCACCCGGGCCACGGTCTGCGTGTCCTCCCAGGCCGGTTGCGCGATGGGGTGCACCTTCTGTGCGACGGGCCAGGCCGGCTTCGAGCGCCACCTCGACCGCGGCGAGATCGTCGAGCAGGTCCTGCGCGCCCAGCATGCGGCAGCCCAGCCGGTCGGCAACGTCGTGTTCATGGGCATGGGCGAGCCGCTCGCCAACTACGACGCGACCTGGACCGCGGTGGAGCGCTTGCACCGCGACCTCGGCCTGTCGGCTCGGCGGATCACGATCTCGACGGTCGGGATCGTCCCCGGAATGCGGCGCCTGGCCCGCGAGCGCCTGCCGGTGACCCTCGCGGTCAGCCTGCACGCGCCCGACGACACGCTGCGCGACACAATCGTCCCCGTCAATCGTCGCTACCCGCTCACCGAGGTGCTCGACGCGGCCGCCGAGCTCGCCGCAGCGCGCGGGCGACGGGTGACCTTCGAGTACGCGTGCATCGCGGGCGTCAACGACGCGCCGGCCCAGGCGGTGGCGTTAGCCCACCTGCTGCGACCGCTCGGAGCGCTCGGGGCCCACGTCAACCTCATTCCGCTGAACGCCACGACCGGCTACCCGGGTCGTCCGACCGATCGGCGCCGACTCCAGGTCTTTGCCTCGGTGCTGCGCGAGCGCGGCGTCAACACCACCGTCCGCCGGACCCGCGGTGGCGACATCGACGCCGCGTGCGGCCAGCTGCGAAACCGCCACGCGAGCCCCGCTGCGCCCGGCGGGTCGGCCCTGCCTCCTCCCGCACCATCGCCGTCGGCAACAATGGCGCCGTGGACGACTTTCGCTGGGTGAACCCCTCACAACCCCAAACGCTCTACGGGGCCACGATTCTCTGCTACATGGACGCGGTGTTCGGCTTCCTGTTCGGGATGGTCGCGGTCAGCGCCCTCGTCGCGGTGCTCACGATCATCGGGCTCGTGGCGGGCGGCATCGGAGTCGCCAACGAGAAGCGCTGGGGCTACGGCGTCGCCATCGCTGCGGCGGTAGTTCAGCTCGGGAGCCTGCTCGTGATCTTCGACTTCGAGGTGCTCGGCTTCCCGCAGATCATGTGGCTGATGTTCGACGCGCTGCTCGTCGGCCTGCTCGTGCACCCGATGAGCAGGGACTATCAGCGCATCTGGTTCCGCTGACCGTGTCCGGCCCCCGCGAGCTCGTCGACGCTGTCACCGCGCGGCTGCGTCCCCTCGAGATCGAGGCAAACCAGTCGTGGTGGCTCTCGAGCACGGAAGTCTCCGACGCGCACAACCGCCGCCGGATCGCGGCCGACCTCGCCTTGCGCGACGCGCTCGGCGACGCCCATGCGTTTGCCGAGGTGCGCGATGCCCGTGCTGCCGGCGAAGCAGATGATCCGCTCGTGGCACGCCAGCTCGTTGTGCTGCACGACGCGATGGCCTCACAGCAGGTGCCGGCCGACCTCCGGGCGGAGATGGTGGAGCTCGAGACGGCCGTCGACTCCACGTTCAACAGCTTTCGCGGGACGATCGCCGGCGAGGCCGTCAACGACAACACGATCCTGAGAGTGCTGCGCACGAGCACCGACAGCGCGGAGCGCGAGGCCGCGTGGAGTGCCAGCAAGCAGGTCGGCACCGAAGTGGCAGCGCACGTCCGGGAGCTCGCCCGGCTACGGAACCGGGCGGCCACCCATCTCGGCTACCGAGACCACTTCGCGCTCGCGCTTGCCACCAGCGAGCTCTCCGAGGAGCGCCTGCTGGCCACCCTCGATGCCGTCGATCAGGCCACCGGGGCGCCTTTCGAGAGCTGGAAGGCCGGCCTCGACGCGTCCCTCGCCGACCGCTTTGGCCTCGACGCGGAGGCGTTGCGCCCCTGGCACTACGACGATCCCTTCTTCCAGGACGTCCCCATCGCGGCCGCCGTGAGCCTCGACGACCATCTCGCCGAGGCCGACCTGGACGCCCTCACACTGCGCACCTACGACGGTCTTGGCCTCGACGTGCGGACCGTCCTCGGACGCTCCGACCTGCTCCCCCGCGACGGCAAGAGCCAACATGCGTCTTGCATCGACATCGACCACGAGGGCGACGTGCGCGTCCTCTGCAACAACGAGCCCTCCGAGCGCTGGGCCGAGACGATGCTGCACGAGTTCGGGCATGCCATCTACGACGTGGAGGTCAGCCGCGACCTGCCGTGGTCGTTGCGCACGATGCATCCACTTACCACCGAGGGGGTCGCGATGATGTTCGGGCGCTGCACGCGCGATCCGGAATGGCTTATTTCGGTCGCCGGGCTCCCGACCGACGCGGTCGCGCAGCTCGAACCCTCGCTCGTCGCGGCCCGCCGCGCTGCGCTTTTCGTGTTCGCCCGTTGGGTGCTCGTGATGACGGGCTTTGAGCGCGCGCTCTACGCCGACCCCGAGCGCGACCTCGACACGCTGTGGTGGGATCTCGTCGAGCGCTTCCAGGGACTTCGGCGCCCCGACGGCCGCGTCGCGCCTGACTGGGCCGCGAAGCTGCACCTCGCGCTCGCGCCCGTCTACTACCAGAACTACCTCTACGGCGAGCTTGTGGCGTCACAGCTCCACGCCACGCTCCGCGACCGGGCCGGCGGCCTCGTCGACGTGCCTGCCGCTGGCACCCTCCTACGGTCGGAGCTGTTCGCCTCCGGGGCGTCGCTTCGCTGGGACCACCTGATCGAGCAGGTCACGGGCGAGCCCCTGACCCCCCGACACCTCGCCCGCGAGCTGGAGGCTGTCTGATGGATCTCGGACTGTCCGGACACGCTGCCGTCGTCGCGGGGGGTACACGCGGCATTGGCCGGGCCGTCGCCGAGCTCCTCGCGCAGGAGGGCTGTCGCGTCGCGGTGCTCGCGCGGACTGAGCCCGAGCTGCGCGCAGTCGAGGAAGAGCTCGGCTCGCTCGGCTCTCCCGACTCGATCGGGCTTCCCTGCGACCTACTCGACACCGGCGAGGTCGAAGCCGCGTTCAGCTTTCTTGACGAGCGGTGGGGTGAGATCAACGCCCTCGTCAACGCGGCCGGACCCGACACGATGGGCGACCTCGAGGACCTCAGCGACAACGATTGGCTCGACGCGTTCGACCACGGCGTGCTCACGACGGTGCGGACTGTGCGGGCCGCGCTGCCGCTCCTGCGCAAGGCGACCTACGCCCGGATCGTGAACGTGGCTTCGACTGCGGTGCGCCACCAGGAGCCGTCGCTCATCGGCTGGACCGCGGCAAAGGCCGCGATGACGAGTGCCTCGAAGAACCTCGCTCGGGCGCTCGCCTCCGACGGGATCCTCGTGAACACGGTGTGTCCGGGCGCGGTGATGACCCCCGCGATCGAGCAGCTTGTCGGCGAGGCAGACCCGTCGCCCGACGCGGAGGAGGGTCCACTCGAGGCCGCGTACGCGGTGATGCAGCGCGACTACGGGGCTGCGAACGACATCGGCCGGATCGGGCTTCCGGAGGAGGTGGCCGCGCTCGTGGTGTTCCTGTGCTCGGTACCGGCCAGCTACATCGCAGGCGCCACGATTCCGGTAGACGGCGGCACCGACTTCTGACTGTCCTCGGCCCATAGGGTGGGGGCATGTGCGACACCCTCTGCGTGATCGGTAGCGGGCGGACCCTCTTCGCCAAGAACTCCGACCGCCCGCTCGCCGAGCCGCAGGTCGTGCGAAGCTTCGCCCGCCGCCCTGCTGGCGCCGGCCTGCACACCCAGTACCTCGAGATCCCGGACGCGGACGCGTACGCACTCACCGGGTCACGGCCCAGCTGGCTCTGGGGTCTCGAGCACGGGGTCAACGAGCACGGCGTCGCGATCGGCAACGAGAAGGTCTGGACCATCGACGATCCGGTGGCACAGCCCCCGGCCCTCATCGGCATGGACCTGGTGCGGCTCGGCCTTGAGCGGGCCACCACCGCCGAGGCGGCCCTCGACGTGATCACTACGCTGCTCGAGGCACACGGCCAGGGGGGCAGCGGCGCGCGGGACCATTCGGAGCCCTACTTCTCGTCGTTCCTGATCGCCGACCCTCGCAGCGCGTGGATCTTGGAGACCAGCGCTCGCACCTGGGCTGCGCAAGCGGTCGAAGACGGCGCGGCGATCTCCAACCGCGTGTCGCTCGGAACCGCCTGGACGCGCGCGTCCGCGGACGTCGCCCCGGGGCGTGACTTCCAGGACTGGCGGGACCCGGACGCCTTCGTCGCCATCGCGGACCAACGGCTCGCCGTGACGCGGGCCACCGTCGCCACCGGCGCGTCGGCGCTTGGCCCGCGCGACCTGGCCGCCGCGATGCGACACCACGGCGAACGTCCCTGGGGCGCACCGGGCACCGACGCGACCGACGTGTCGACGATCCACGCGGTCCCCTTGGAGTGGGAGGGCGTCACGGTCTGCATGCACGTCGGCGACTACCAGACCACCACCGCGTCGATGATCGCCGAGCTGACCGACGACCCCGACGCCCCGATGCGGGCCTGGGCCGCGCTCGGCAGCCCCTGCGCGAGCGTGTACGTACCGGTCTTCCCGCCGCTCGGAGTGCCGCCGGAGCTCGGCGACGACGCGACCTGGGAGCGGTTTCGCGCCCTGCGCGAGCGTGCCGAGGCTTCACCCGACGCGTTGGGCGAGATCCGGTCCGTCCTCGCAGCGGTCGAAGCCGAGCTCTGGTCGAACGCGGACGACTCCGCGGCTGGTGGCCCCGAGGAGATCCGACGGTTCCTTCAGGGCGCCTGGGCGCCCGTGGAGCACGGCCTCGACACGCTCGGCGTCTGACGCCCGTCTCCGAGCGGCGCGCCGTCGGTTCCTGACGACTCCGTCAAGTCGCCGGTCGCAACGGGCGGTCGCTAGGTTCGACCGATGGAGTACAACCTCGCCGATCTATGGGAGCGGGTGGTCGACACGATCCCCGATCGCGAGGCACTGGTCTGTGGGGCGGTTCGCCTCAGCTACCGGGAGGTCGACGACCGCGTCGACCGGCTCGCGCACTTCCTCTCAGACCGCGGCATCGGGCCGGGCGACCACGTCGCCCTGTACCTCCACAACAGCGTCGAGTACCTGGAGGCGATGCTCGCGGCGTTCAAGGTGCGGGCAGTCCCGATCAACGTCAACTATCGCTACGTCGAGGACGAGCTGCGGTATCTGCTCAACGACGCGGATGCCCGGGTCGTGGTGTTCCATCGCGAGTTCGCGCCCACGCTCGCGGCACTGCGCGCCGATCTTCCCCTGCTCGCCACGTTCGTCGCGGTCGAGGACGACAGCGGCGTAGATCTCGCCCGGCTCGGCGCGACCACCTACGAGGATGCGCTCGCACACGGACGGACCGGACGCGACTTTCCGCCCCGTTCGGGCGATGACCTCTACGTGCTCTATACGGGCGGGACAACCGGCATGCCGAAGGGCGTGATGTGGCGCCACGAGGACATCTTCTTCGGGGCGTTCGGTGGTGGCGACTTCGCGGGCAACGCGATCACCTCGCCCGAGCAGATCGCCGACAGGGCCGTGGGCGGGCGGACCCGTTGCCTTCCGGCGTGCCCGTTCATGCACGGCACCGCGCACTGGATGGCCTTCACCGCCCTGTACTCGGGCGGCACCGTGGTGATCTCACCAGATCGCCGGTTCGAGCCGCACGCGTTGTGGGAGCTCGCCGCGCGGGAGCAGGTGAACTTCCTCGTAATCGTGGGCGATGCCTTCGCGCGTCCCCTCGTGGACGCGCTCGTCGAGGACTCCACCACGCTCGACCTCACCCGTCTCGTCGTGATCCTCTCGGGTGGTGCGATCCTGTCGCCCGCGGTCAAGATCGCGCTCGCCGAGGCGCTCCCCGGCTGCATGGTCATCGACGGGTACGGGTCCTCCGAGGCCGGGGGTCAGGGTCAGGCGGTCACGGTCGCGGGCCGCGTGCCCGCCACCGCCCCTCGGTTCCGGGTGAACCCACAGACGAAGGTGCTCGACGAAGACCTCCGCCCCGCGGCCGTCGGGGTGGTCGGCCGTTTGGCCCGCCGCGGGCACGTCCCGCTCGGCTACTACAAGGACCCGGAGAAGTCGGCCGCGACCTTCCCCGTCGTCGACGGCGTGCGCTGGTCGGTCCCCGGCGACCACGCGGTGACAGAGGCCGACGGAACGATCACCTTGCTCGGGCGGGGTTCGGTGTCGATCAACACCGGAGGCGAGAAGGTGTACCCGGAGGAGGTCGAGTCGGCACTCAAGGCCCATCCGACCATCTTCGACGCCATCGTCGTGGGGGTGCCCGATTCCCGCTGGGGGGAGCGAGTCGTCGCCTTGGTCCAGCTCCGCGCCGACGCGACCCTCACCCCCGACGAGATCGACGCCCACATGCGGGAGCACGTCGCCGGCTACAAGGTTCCCCGCCACCTGCTGGTGGTCGACCGCGTCGTCCGCTCACCCTCGGGCAAGCCCGACTACCGATGGGGGAGGACGGCCGCGACGACGCGGCTGGACGCGTCGACTCGAGCGCCCAAGTAGGTTCGGAGCCGATGCCCAACCGGCTCGCCACCGAGACCTCCCCCTATCTCCGCCAGCACGCCGACAACCCCGTCGACTGGTACTCGTGGGGCGCGGAGGCGTTCGTCGAGGCCCGACGCCGAGACGTTCCGATCCTCCTGTCGGTCGGCTACTCGTCGTGCCACTGGTGCCACGTCATGGCTCACGAGTCGTTCGAGGACGACGAAATCGCCGCGGTAATGAACGGCGCCTTTGTGAACGTGAAAGTCGACCGAGAGGAGCGGCCCGACGTCGACGCGATCTACATGGAGGCGGTCCAGGCACTCACGGGGCGGGGCGGCTGGCCCATGACCGTCTTCCTGACTCCCGACGGCAGGCCGTTCTACGGCGGCACGTACTTCCCTCCCACCGATCGTCCCGGCGCTCCAGGGTTCGTGCGCGTCATGGAGGTCGTGGCCGGCGCCTGGGCGAACAAGCGCGTCCAAGTCACGGAGCAGGCCGACAAGCTCCGTGAGGTGATCGAGGGCAACACGTTGCACGGCCAGGTCGGGGCGGGCTCCGACGGACCGCTGCTTGCCGAGGTCCTCGAGCATGCGTACGCGTCACTACGCGAGCGCTTCGACGCCCGCTTCGGCGGATTCGGTGGAGCGCCCAAGTTCCCGCCGGCGATGGCGCTCGACTTCCTGCTGAGCGCCTACGTGCGCGGCGGGTCGCCCGAAACCCTCGAGATGATCACGACGACCCTCGACGCGATGGCGGCCGGGGGGATCTACGACCACGTCGGTGGTGGCTTCGCGCGCTACGCGACCGATGCGTTCTGGCTGGTGCCCCACTTCGAGAAGATGCTCTACGACCAGGCGTTGCTCGTGGGCGCGTACCTGCGCGGCTACCTGGTCACTGGGGAGCTTCGGTACCGGCGCACCGTCGAGGAGACCGTCGGGTACGTGCTGCGAGATCTCCGCCACCACGATGGTGGCTTCTTCTCGGCCGAAGACGCGGACGCCGAAGGCGTGGAGGGCAAGTTCTACCTCTGGTCCCTCGACGAGATCCGGGAGGTGTGCGGCGCGGACGCCGACGAGGTCATCGCGTTCTTCGGCGTCACCGAGGGTGGAAGCTTCACCGAACCCCACACCGGCTACACCGGCAACATCCTGCACGCCGTCGACCGCGAGGCCGACCGCCCCGACGCCGTCTCCCGGGCGCTGTCGGCGTTGCTGGCCCGGCGCTCCACCCGGGTCCGTCCCGGCCTCGACGACAAGGTGCTGCTCGCATGGAACGCCCTGTTCGCGAAGTCGCTCGCCGAAGCGGCCGCGGCGCTGGAGCGCGACGACTGGATGGCGGACGCGGTCACGAACGTCCGGTTCTGCCTCGCCGAGCTACGCCAGGCCAACGGCCGGTTCCTCCGGTCGTGGCAGGCCGAGGGCGGTGCGCGACACCTCGCGTACGCGCAGGACTACGCCGCGCTGCTCGAGGTGCTGTGCACGCTCGCCGAGGTCGATGACGTGTCCTGGCTCGTCGACGCCCGTGCGGTCGCCGACGAGATGCTCCGCCTCTTCCACGATCCCGCGTCGGGCGGGTTCTTCACCACTGGGTCCGACGCGGAGCCGCTCATCGTGCGCCCTCAGGACTTCTTCGACAACGCGACCCCGTCCGAGAACTCGCTCGCGGCGAACGCGCTGCTCCGGCTTGCCGCGCTCACCGGCGAGACCGCGTACGAGACCTCCCCACGCGCGGTGCTCGGCCTCCTCGCCCCGGTCATCGCCAAGCACGCGCACGGCTTCGCCTACCTGCTCGCCGCCTACGAACGCGCGATCGCCGCGCCGGTCGAGGTGGCGATCGTCGGACACTCCCCCGCGCTGCGCCGCGAGGTGTACGGCCGGCTGCTCCCGGCATCGGTCACGGTGGCCGACGCGGCGGGGACGGGCGCCGACCTCACCCCGCTGCTCGCCGGGCGCGGCATCGTTGACGGCATGCCGGCGGCCTACGTGTGTGAGAGATATGCCTGCCGACACCCGGTGACGACCCCCGAAGCACTGCGTGAGGAGCTCGACGGCGCGCTTGCCCGCCGGGGCTGAGGTTCAGGCGAGGTGGCCGAGGCCGTTGGCCAGCGCGTCGGCAGTCGCCCACCCGAACGCGATCACGGCCTCTCCCTTCGTGACGTCGACGACACCGACGATCTGAGTCGCCGCCCTGCCCCCGCCCTTCATCGTGCTGGCGTCGAGCACCGCGTCGGGCGCGCCCTGGGCCGCGACGGTGAACGCCCGGTCGTCGTAACGCCCGTCGCAGCCGAACCGCTTGGCCAGTCGGCGCCCCCACGCCCGCTCCTCGCCGGTGGGCGTGTAGCTCGGGCGGGGCACCACGTCGACCAGCGCTCCGAGCAGACCGTACGCGGCGGCATGACCGATCCGTCCGGCGACGAGCACGTCTTCGTCGGGAAAGGAGATCGCAGCCCGGCGGTACAGCTCGCCGACCATGCCCTTCACGATGGCGCCGGCCTGCCGACCCTTGCGTGCGGCCCCGAGGCCCCAGAGGATGCACGGCGTACCGCCGACGCGCTCGAGTGAGCCGAACAGGAAGCCGTGCCTCCCGTCGTCGGCGTTGGCGAGCACCACGAGCGGGAACGCCTCGACGTGCCCTTCGAGCTCGCCGTCGAGCCCGGTGAGCCCGACCGAGGCGAGAAGCTGGCCGAACTCGTCGAGCTCGGCCGGCTTGAGCG
>VGBT01000059.1 GCA_016870395.1 Actinomycetota bacterium
GTCCTCGCGCCGGTCGACGCCGACGACCCCGAGAACGCGGAGATCCTCGGGGAGCTGGTCCGGCCGCGTCTGGCGTGAACCCGGGTCAGCGGCCGTCGAGGAGCAGGTGTGCGGCGGTGGCTAGGTCGTGCGACATCTGGTCGGAGTCGAGCATTTCGCCCACCCAGGCATTGAGCACCGCCAGCCACACGTAGCCGAGCACGCGCAAAACGCCGTCGAAGTCCGCGACGTCGTCACCGTCGATCGCCGCTGCGATGATCGTGTGGAGGATGCGCTCCACCTCGTGCTTCGCCTCGGCCGCGTCTGCCTCCCGCGACGACAGGGCGGTGACCATCGCCGCCGTCAGGTTGGGGCTGCGCGTGAGCGCACGCGTCGCGCGCTTGAGCACGTCGGCGACGCGGTCAGCCGGGCCCGGGCCTTGCGGGGGCCGTTGGGCCAGGCGAACCCGCAGTATGTCGGCCTGGCCCGCGAGGGCCGTGATGAGCAGCTGGTCCTTCGACGAGTACTGCCGGTACAGGGTCCCGAGCGCGACCCCGGCGCGTGCCGCGACGTCTCGGATCTGGACCGCGTCGTAGCCACCCTCGCCGGCGAGCTCGACGGCCGCCTCGACGATGCGCCGGCGCCGCTCCGCGGTCGCCGCGGTGCGCTCGTTGGACGCGACCTCGGTCACGACGCCACTCGCTTGCACCGACCGCCCACCATGTCCAGACTCCTCTGCATTGTGGTCCCCCCGAACCGCCCCGCCCCGAGATGAGCCGTCAGGCTAGCGACGCGGCGCGCGTCGCCGCGGTGGCCGGTGGCCTGGGGCTCGCGGCGGGTCACAACGCGGCGGTCCATCGGGTGCTCCCCGGGCGGATGCACCTTCCCGCGAACCTGGCCCTCGCGTTGGCGGAGCTCGCGCTGGCCCGCGGGCGTGGTGCCGGCCTGGCCGATCTCGGGCTAGCACCCGGTCGCCTACCGGGCGGCGTCGCGCTCGGGACCCGGGTGGGCCTGGTCGCGGCCGGCGCGGTCGCGCTGGCCGCGGCGGTTCCCGCGACCGCGGGCCTCTTTTACGACGAGCGGGTGGCGGGCCACGATCGTGCCGCGGCCCGCTACGAGGCGCTGCTGCGCATCCCGATCGCGACCGCGCTCGCAGAGGAGCTGGTCTTCCGCGCGGCGCTGCCGGCGCTGATCTCGGGTGGGCCTCCGGCGTTGGTGTCCGACCTGGTGAGCGCGGCGTGGTTCGGGGCCTGGCACGTGCTGCCCACGGTGGACGCGCTCGGGACCAACCGGGTTGCCGCCCGCGCGCAGCGTCTTGGTCACCGGCTCGCCGCCGTCGGCGGGGTCGTCGCCGCCACCACCCTGGCCGGGCTCGGCTTCGCGTGGCTGCGACGCCGCTCCGCCAGCATCGCCGCGCCCGTGCTCGTGCACACGGCGGTGAACCTCAGCGCGTACGGCTTCAGCCGGCTACGGGCCCGACGGTCCGAGGCGACCCCCGTCCCGTGACGAGGTAGAACCCGTTCTACTACTGTCGACGGCATGCACACCGCCGTCTGCGACTCCCTCGGACTCGAGTACCCGATCTTCGCCTTCTCCCACTGCCGCGACGTCGTCGCCGCGGTCAGCCGGGCCGGTGGATGCGGGGTGCTCGGCGCCTTGTACTTCACCCCCGACGAGCTCGAGATGGAGCTCGCCTGGATCGACGAGCACGTGGGCGGCAAGCCGTACGGCGTCGACCTGGTCATGCCCGCGACGCTCGCGCCCGAGGCGCGCGCTGCGGTCGAGGCAAAAAACCTGGAGTCCCAGCTCGAGGCGATGATCCCGCAGGAGAACCGCGACTTCGTCGAGCAGGTGCTGGCGGAGCACGGCGTGGGGCCCTTGCCCGACGACGCGCCGAGAGCGCACCACCTGCTCGGCTGGACCGACACGACGGGCCGTGGCCAGCTCGATGCCGCGCTCGCTCATCCCGCGGCGCTCCTGGTGAACGCGCTCGGCCCGCCGCCTGCCGACGTGGTGCAGACCGCGCACGGGCACGGCATGAAAGTCGCAGCGCTCGCGAGCACCGTGCGCCACGCGGAGAAGCACCGTGCGAACGGCGTCGACATCATCGTCGCCCAGGGCACCGAGGCCGGTGGCCACACGGGCGAGATCTCCTCGGTCGTGCTCTGGCCCGAGGTGGTCGAGTCCATGGGGCCCGACGTGCCTGTGCTCGCCGCGGGCGGCATCGGGCACGGCAGCCAGATCGCCGCCGCGCTCGCGATGGGGTGCCAGGGTGTGTGGACCGGCTCGATCTGGCTCACCGTGGCCGAGAGCGACATGTCGCCGCTGATCGTCGAGCGCCTGCTCGAGGCCGGCTCGCGCGACACGGTGCGCTCCCGGGTGCTCACCGGCAAGCCGGCGCGCCAGCTGCGCACCGAGTGGACCGACGCCTTCGAGCGGCCCGATTCGCCCGGCTATTTGCCCATGCCGCTGCAGTTCATGCTCGTCGCCGACGCGTACACGCGCATCTCGCGCGCGGAGAACCGCGAACTCACGGGCATGGCGGTCGGTCAGATCGTCGGCGCGATGAACCAGGTGCGCCCGGTGCGCGACGTGATGTTCGACCTCGTCGACCAGTGCGGCACCGCGATGCAGCGCGTCGCCACCCTCATGGGCCAGTAGCCGGCGCGGTAAGCTGGTCGAGGCGGCCGTCGGCGAGTCGGCGCAGCGTGGTCGCGTGTGCTTGTTCCGCGACGCGCGCCATGCGGTCCTGGTCCATCGTGTTCGCACCCATGACGGCCTGGTCCTCGCCGCTCGGCTGGAACACGACGACCCGGAGACCGGCGCGAGCCAACGCGCGTACCTCCTGGCCGAGGCGTCGGCGGAAGTGCCGGCGCGCGGCGTGGCCGATGCCGGTGAACGGCGCGCCACGCGCACTCGACATGGGCGAGGAGACGATCACGAGGTCGAGCGCCTCGCGGCGCAGGACGTCGGCGTTGGTGGAGGAGTGCGCGCCGCCGTCGAGGTAGCGACGGCCCTCGATCTCCACCGGCGTGAAGTAGCCGGGGATCGCCGACGACGCGGCGACCGCGGTCGCGACGTCGGTCAAGGGTGCATCGCCGCGGCCGAGTACGACGCGACGCGCGTCGTCGACGCGCACGGTGCAGATCCACAGCGTCGCCGACGGCCACGCCGGTCCGGTCAGCTGCCGCAGCGCGGCCGCCCAGGTCTCGGTGTCGACGCGCCCCGGTGGCACGGAGACGCCGAGCAGCGCCTCCGGCCGCACCCGGTGCGGGCCCGTCGCGAGCCGGCGGAGCAGGTTGGCGTGGGGCATCTGGGGTCCGCGCCGGGGTCCGGTGGCGACGGTCCAGTCCCCGCTTTCGCCGGCCCGCGCGACGAGGGCCTCGCCCTCGTCGCTCAGCGGGCGCCCGGTGATGCGCGCCATGAGGTCGGCCACGGAGAGGCCGATGCGCAGGTAGGCGCCCATGCCGGATCCCGCCGAGGTCCCGACGACGACCGTCGCGGACCGAGGGTCCCAGCCGGTGTGCTCCTGCACGGCGGCGAGCACGCCGGCATGGAACGCCTGGCCGGTCAGACCCCCCGCCCCGAGCACCAACCCGATCCGCGCCACGGTCGACAGTCTCGCGTCGGTCGCGGGCGACGCGCTCAGACCTCGTCCTTGTTGACGCCCTCGTCCACGCCGGCGGGCGCGGCCTCGCCGCGGGTCCGTCCGAAGTACTCCATCGCCCGCTCGGCGTCGATCACGACGAACAGCCCCTCCGCCTCCGCGGTGAGCTCGCCGTCCACGGTCATCCGTCCCTTGGCGACGATCCGCCGCCCCTCGACGCGGTCGGTCCGGCCCACGAGCTCGACCTCGGCGTGCAGGGGCGTCGGGCGCAGGTACCGGATCTTGAGCGTGCCGGTCATCCCGGGATGACCGGATGCGATGTTGGCCATCCCGAGCAGCTCGTCGAACGTGAGCGCGACCCAGCCGCCGTGCACGTACCCCGGCGGGCCCTCGTACGCCGCGTGGTAGGTGCCGCGCATCCGGAGCTCGCCCTCGGCCACCTGCCACGCGAACGGCGGCGCCACCGGGCTCACCTCGCCCACCAATGGCGAGCGGGGCAGGTAGTCGGTGTGCTCGAGCTCGCGGCGGGCGCGCACGCCGCGATCGTCGTCGTGGGGTGCACGACCGAGGTGGCGGGCGACGGCCTCGGCCATGTCGGCCGCGGTCCCCAGCTGCTCCTCCGTGGCGTCCTCGAACGTGAGCACTGCGTCGACGAGGTGACGGACCGCCTCGGTGAGGCGTCGGCGCTCGGTCGTGACGAAGGCCGCGTGGACCGTGGACCCGTCGGGTGCGTCGGACATCTACCGGCCCTTGAACACGGGCGGGCGCTTCTCGGCGAAGGCGCGCGGGCCCTCCTGCGCGTCCTCCGAGGCGAAGACCTCCCAGCCGATGGTGTCCTGGATCGGCATCGCCTCGGCCTCGGTGAGGTACTCGGTGTCGCGCCACGCGCGCAGAATCGCCTGGGTGGAGAGCGGCCCGCACGCCTCGACCTGGGCCGCGACGGCCCGAGCCGCGTCGAGTGCGGTGCCATCGGGGACCACGCGTCCGATCAGGCCGATCTCCTTCGCCTCGAGCGCGGTGACGGGCCGGGCGCTGAGCAGGATGTCCATCGCGATCGTGTAGGGGATCTGGCGGGGGAGTCGCACCGCCGAGCCCCCGAGCGGGAACAGCCCTCGCTTGGCCTCCCACACTCCGAAGATCGCGCCTTCGCCGGCGATGCGGATGTCGGTGCCCTGGAGCATCTCGGTGCCACCGGCCACCGCGTACCCCTCGACCGCGGCGATCAACGGCTTCGACATGCGGTAGTCGCGCAGCAGCGCCTTCCAGTGGAGGTCGGGCGACTCGGTCATGCGCTTGCGCACGTGCTCTGACTCGCTCGGCGTCCCCATCGCCTTGAGGTCGGCGCCCGAGGAGAACTGGCCGCCGGCGCCGGTGAGGATCGCGCAGCGGACCTCCGGCGTCTCGTCAACGTAGGTGAAGCCGTCGGCGAGGCCCACGAGCATGTCGGGGCTCAGCGCGTTGCGCGCCTCCGGCCGGTTCATCGTGAGGGTGACGACATCTCCGTCGCGCTCGACGGTGCAGTGCTTCGTGGTCATCGGCAGGGTCTCGGACACCGGTCGCTCCTCGGGGGTTTGGGGCCCGCGGTCCGCTGCCTCGCGGTCCGCGCAGGCCGCCGATCGTACGGGGCGTGTCGACTAGCCTGGCGAAAACATAGAACCTGTTCTAGTTTGGGTGCGAGACGCGAATGACGGAGGGGAACGCCGTGCAACCGACGCCTGTGAGGCTCGACGACCCCGCAACCTACGCGGTCGGGCCGCCGCACGAGTTCTTCACGTGGCTGCGCAACGAGGCGCCCGTGTACTGGCACGCATCGGAGAAGTTCGCCCCGGGCTTCTGGGTGTGCACGCGCTACGCGGACGTGATCGCGATCGAGCGTGAGGTGAAGATTTACTCGTCGTCGCGCGGCGGTGCCCTGCTGGAGGACCAGGGCGAGGGCACCGAGCTCATGATGCTGAACCAGGACCCGCCGCAGCACACGCGCCTGCGCAACCTGGTCGCCCGCGGCTTCACCCCGAAGGTCATCAAGGCGATGGAGCCAAACATCAGGGAGGCCGCGCACACGATCGTGGACCGTGCGCTAGAGCTCGACGGCGTGGTCGACTTCGTGCCGAACTTCGCGGCCGAGCTCCCGCTGGTGGTCATCGCCGAGCTGCTCGGGGTGCCCTACGAGGACCGCCACAAGATCTTCGAGTGGTCCAACCGGCTGATCGGCGCCAACGACCCCGAGTACGGCGCCGGAGGTATCGAGGCCGCCCACGAGGCGTCGATGGAGCTGTACATGTACGCGCAGTCGCTCGCCGACTCGCGCCGCGCCCGACCGCTCGACGACATCGTGACCGCGCTCGTCACCGCGGAGCTCGACGGGGAGAAGCTCTCCGACATCGAGTTCAACGTGTTCGTGCTCCTGCTCTCGGTCGCGGGCAACGAGACGACGCGCAACCTCATCAGCGGTGGGATGCTGGCGCTGTTCGAGTACCCCGAGCAGTACGAACGGCTCAAGGGCGACGTCGACGGCCTGCTCGACACCGCAGTCGACGAGATGCTGCGCCATGTGAGCCCGGTCATGTACTTCCGGCGCACCGCGATGAGCGACACCGAGATCCGCGGCGTCGACGTGAAGGCCGGCGACAAGGTGACGGTTTGGTACGGCGCGGCGAACCGCGACGAGGACGTCTTCCCCGACTCGCAGGCCTTCGACGTCGGCCGCGCGCCCAACGAGCACATCGCCTTCGGCGGTCGCGGCCCCCACTACTGCCTGGGCGCGAGCCTGGCCAAGCTGGAGATCAAGGTCATGTTCAAGGAGGTGCTCACCCGCATCCCGAGCATGCGTCTCGCGGGCGAGGCCCAGCACCTCCAGTCGACGCTGATCAACGGCATCCGGCACCTGCCCGTCGCCTACTCGTGATCGCAGGGAGCTTCTGATGTCTGGTGGGTTCTGGTACTACGCGCAGCAGGATCCCGACGCGCTCGCGATCGTCGATCCCGACTGCACCGAGTACACCGCCGGTGAGGTGCTGGCGCGGTGCAACCAGATGGCACACGGCCTGTGTGAGCTCGGCCTGGAGCCTGGAGACACGGTTGCGGCAGTGCTCCCGAACGGTCTGCGGCCCGCCGTGGTCTACCTGGCGGCGCTTCAGGTCGGCCTGTACTACGTCCCGATCAACTACCGGCTGTCCGCGCCCGAGATCGCCTACATCCTCTCGGACTCGGAGGCGAAGGCCTTCGTCACCCACGAGCGCTTCGCCGAGACCGCGGCGGTCGCGGCCGACGAGGCGGAAATCCCCGCGGCGGCGCGCCTGGCGATCGGGGACGTGCCGGGGTTCCGCGACCTCGACGCCTTCCTCGCCGCGCAGCCCACGGAGCTTCCCGAGCACCGCACGGCGGGTGCCGCGATGCACTACACGAGCGGGACCACCGGGCGCCCGAAGGGGGTGAAGCGGCCCCTGTCGGGCCTCGACCCGGAGACCTCCGCCGAGCTGTTCTCCATGTTCCTCGGGCTCTTCGGCATCGAGGCCCAGGCCGGCCACCTGCACCTGTCGACGTCGCCCAACTACCACACCGCCGTCACCACGTTCGCCGGCAACGCGCTGAACGCCGGGCACGCGGTTGTCTACATGGACAAGTGGGACCCGGAGGGGACGCTCGAGCGCATCGAGCGGTACCGGTGCACGCACACGCACATGGTCCCGACCCAGTTCCACCGCATGCTGCTCCTGCCCGAAGCGGTGCGCGCGAAGTACGACGTGTCGTCGATGCGCTTCGCGATCCACGCCGCGGCGCCGTGTCCGATCGACGTGAAGCGCAAGATGATCGACTGGTGGGGCGAGTCGATCATCGAGTATTACGGCGCGACCGAGGGCGGGGGCACGCTCGCCACCGCCGAGCAGTGGTTGCAGTACCCGGGTACCGTCGGCACCGTCTGGCCGATGTCCGAGCTCAAGATCCTCGACGACGAGCACCGTCCGTGCCCGGTCGGCACGCCCGGCACGGTGTGGATGCGCATGGGCTCCGGCGACTTCGAGTACAAGGGCGACCGGGCCAAGACCGACGAGAGCCACGATGCGGAGGGCTTCTTCACGGTCGGCGACGTCGGCTACCTCAACGAGGACGGCTACCTGTTCCTCTGCGATCGCAAGAGCGACATGATCATCGCGGGTGGTGTCAACATCTACCCCGCGGAGATCGAGGGGGAGATCCTCGCCCACCCCCAGGTCGCCGACGTGGCCGTGTTCGGCATCCCCGACACCGACATGGGCGAGCAGATCAAGGCGGTGGTCCAGCCGGTCGAGGGCGTGGCCGGCGACGACGCGCTCGCCGCGTCGATCATGGAGCACCTCCGGCCGCGGCTCGCGAAGTTCAAGTGGCCCCGCTCGATCGACTTCACCGACGAACTCCCGCGCGAGCCCACCGGCAAGCTGCTGAAGCGCAAGCTGCGCGACCCGTACTGGGCCGATCGCGAGAGCGCGATCTGAACCACGGCTCACGACCCGACTGCGACGCGAAGGAGCTCGTGTGAGCGAAGCACTGGTGGAGCACCACGTCCTCGAGTACCCGGGCGGCTACACGCGCTCGGTCGGCCCGGCGCTGAGCCGGTACCTCTCCGGCCTGCGCGACGGCGTGATCGTGGGGGTGCGGGGAGCCGACGGCCGGGTGCTGGTGCCGCCGACCGAGTACGACCCGGTCACCGCGGCCGACCTCGACGACTACGTAGAGGTCGGCCCGGCCGGCACGGTCGTCGCGTGGACCTGGGTGGCTGAGCCCCGCCCGGGCAAGCACCACCTGGATCGCTCCTTCGCGTTCGCGCTCGTGCGGCCCGACGGCGCCGACACCGCGATGGTGCACGTGGTCGATGCCCGCAGGCCCGACGAGCTGGCGATCGGCGCGCGGGTCGCCCCTCGCTGGGCCGCCGAGCGCCACGGCTACGTGACCGACCTGGAGGCCTGGGTGCCGCTTCCTGAGGGTCAGGCGGCGTCGCCGGCACCTCCCAATGCCGCGGCGGACGCGAGCGACGAAGCGATCACGGGCATCGTGACGCCGATCCGGCTCGAGTACGACATCAACGCCGGCATCGCGGCGAGCAAGTACCTGCGCGCGCTGGGAGAGCGGCGGATCGTCGGCCAGCGTGCCGTCGACTCCGATCAGGTCTACGTACCGCCGCGAGGCTCGGACCCGACGAGCGGCGCGCCCACGGAGGTCGAGGTCGAGGTCGGCCAGAAGGGCACGGTCACCACCTACTGCGTGGTGAACATCCCGGGACTGTCGGAGAACGCCCCCGAGATCCCCTACGTATGCGCCCAGATCCTGCTCGACGGCTCGAACACGCCGTGGTTCGGGCTCGTGCACGGCGTGGCGCCCGACGACGTGCGGATGGGCATGCGGGTGGGTGCCGTCTGGGTCGACGACCCCGGGCCGAATGCCGGCAGCATCAAGTGGTTCGAGCCGACCGGCGCGCCCGACGCCCCCTACGAGGAGTACAAGGACTATGCGTGACGTAGCGGTCATCGGCTTCGCCCAGGTCATCTCCGCGCGCGAGCGGGAGCGCAACGAGGTCGAGCTGATCATCCCGGCGGTGCGCGGTGCGCTCGCCGACGCGGGGATAGCGCGCTCCGAGGTCGACTTCACGATCTCGGGTAGCTGCGACTACCTCTCCGGCGGGCCGTTCACCTTCGTGTCCGGTCTCGACGCCGCAGGTGCGTGGCCGCCGGTGAAGGAGAGCCACGTCGAGATGGACGCTGCGTGGGCGCTCTACGAGGCGTGGGTCGCCATCCAGACGGGCGACGTCGACAGCGCCTTGATCTACGGGTTCGGGAAGTCGTCGCTGGGAGACCTGCACGAGATCATGACCCTGCAGACCGACCCGTACACCGTTGCGCCCCTCTGGCCCTCGATGGTCGACCTCGCGGCGCTGCAGGCGAGCGTGTTCCTCGCGGCGACCGGGCGATCCGACGCGGAGCTCGCCGCGGTGGCGGCGCGCAGCCGGCGCGCGGCGCTGGCCAACCCGTACGCCGTCGCGGCCGAGGACGTCGCCGAGGACGCGCTGCTGGCGCGGCCGGTGACCCATGCGCCGCTGCGCGATGCCGACATCGCCCCGATCACCGACGGCGCCGCGGCGATGATCATCGCGGTGCGCGACGTCGCCGAGCGGCACTGCGAGCGTCCGGCCTACCTCCGCGGCATCGAGCACCGGGTCGACCCCCAAGGCCTCGGTCTGCGCGACCTCACGACGAGCACCTCGGCGACGCTCGCGGCGCACGCGGCCGGGGTTGCCGACGGCCCGGTCGAGGTCGCGGAGCTCCACGCGCAGTTCTCCCACGAGGAGCTGATCCTGCGCGAGGCGCTCGGCCTCGGCGACGACGTCGAGGTCAACCCGTCGGGCGGTGCGCTGGGCGCGAACCCGGTGATGGCGACGGGGCTGATCCGGATCGGCGAGGTGGCCACCCGGATCCGCTCGGGCGCGGTGCGCCGCGGCGTCGCGCATGCCGCGCAGGGGCCGTGCCTGCAACAGAACCTGGTCTGCGTGCTCGAGGCGGACCGATGATCACAACGCCGGAAGGAGAGTCCTGACATGGGTTCGGTGCGCACTGCTGTGGTCGGAGTGGGCCAGACCCGTCATGTCGCGGCTCGCCACGACGTGTCGATGGCCGGTCTGGTGCGCGAGGCCGCGCGCGAGGCACTCGACGATGCGGGGATGGACTTTGGTGACGTCGACGCGGTGGTGATCGGCAAGGCCCCCGACATGTTCGAGGGCGTCGTCATGCCCGAGCTCTACCTGGCCGATGCCCTCGGCGCGACGGGCAAGCCGATGCTGCGGGTCCACACCGCGGGCAGTGTCGGCGGCTCGACCGCGATCGTGGCCGCGAAGCTCGTGATGGCGGGGATCCACGAGCGGGTGCTGACCGTGGCGTTCGAAAAGCAGTCGGAGTCGAACGCCACCTGGGGCCTTACGGTCGAGATGCCGTTCTCGGCACCGCTCGTCGCCGGCGCGGGTGGCTACTTCGCCCCGCTCATCCGGGCCTACATCCGCCGATCGGGCGCGCCGAGCCACATCGGCCACCTGGTTGCGGTCAAGGACCGGCGCAACGCGCTCCGGAACCCGAAGGCACACCTCCACCTGCCCGACATCGACCTGAAGGCCGTCGAGGAGTCGTTCTTGCTCTGGGAACCGCTCCGTTACCTCGACACCTGTCCGAGCTCGGACGGCGCGATGGCGCTGGTGCTCGGCAGCGAGGACGTCGCGGCGACGGTACCGGGGCCGGTGGCGTGGATCCACGGGACCGCGATGCGATCCGAGCCCACCATGTTCGCCGGGCGCGACCAGGTGAACCCGCGAGCAGGCCGGGAGTGCGCGGCCGACGTCTACGCCCAGGCCGGTGTCACCGACCCCCGACGCGACTTCGACTGTGCCGAGGTCTACGTGCCGTTCTCGTGGTACGAGCCCATGTGGCTCGAGAACCTGGGCTTCTGCGCCCAGGGGGAGGGCTGGAAGCTCACCGAGTCCGGGGCGACCGCGCTCGACGGCGACATCCCCTGGAACCCGTCGGGCGGTGTGCTGTCGTCGAACCCGATCGGGGCGTCGGGGATGATCCGCTTCGGCGAAGCCGCCCAGCAGGTGCGAGGCCGGGCCGGCGACTGCCAGGTCCCGCTGCACACGGGACGGGCGCTCGGCCACGCCTACGGCGGGGGTTCGCAGTTCTTCTCGATGTGGGTGGTGGGTGCCGAGTTGCCCGCGTAGGCCCGACGGCCCCCGGACCACCCCCCGGGAAGCGCCGGCGCCTGGGTCGGCCGACCCATCTCGGGGCGGGCCCCCGGCCGCGGGTGTCCACGATCGCCCGCGACTGAGTCGCTGGGCCCTGGCGCGCCCCGCTCCGATCGTTCAGAAATGACCGATGGTTTGTCCGAGAACGAGGCACCGGTCTAGGATTTTTAGGCGAGTACGGGTGTCCCACTGGCAGGGAAAGGCGCGGGGCGCTGGCATGAGCCGGAGTGAGCGGCACGCTGCGGGTGGGCATGACCGCTGTGAGTAGTCGTAGAGGGGTGGAAACCGCGCGCGGCGTCGAACTTCCCGAGGCTCTCCCCACGACGCGACGGAGCGGGCTCCGCTCGTCGGGACTTGAGCGGCGGAGGCTCACGGGCGGACTCGTCGACAGCCGCGCAGTGCTCGAGGCGGCGGCGACGCCGGCTGAACCCCGCGAGCACTTCGCGTTGCGGGCGCTGCTCGTCGCTCTCGATGTCTCCGCCTTCACGATCGCGTGGCTGCTGGCGCTCCCGGTCTGGGCGCGCGGGATGGGGCCAAAGGAAGCGATCGTGCTGCTCGTCGGCATCGTCACGTGCTCGATCGGCCTCGTCGCCGCACAGGGCCTCTACCTCGCGCGCGTGTCGAGCGTGCGATCGGTCGAGATCGCACGCCTCGGGCGGGTGGTCCTGCTGGTCGGCCTCGGCGCGTTCGTCGTGACGGGCCGGATCGGCACCGAGATGGACCTGGCCGGCATCGCGCTTGGCTCGGTGTTCGCGTTCCTGTGCGTCAACGGGGGTCGCGGCGCCTACAACGGCTGGCTGCGGCGCAGCCGCACCCGCGGCCGCTTCTGTCGGATCGTGGTGATCGTCGGCACCGG
>VGBT01000060.1 GCA_016870395.1 Actinomycetota bacterium
GACGAGTCGAGCAAGCGTTCACCGACCTCGCCGCCACGATCTGAGCTGCAACCCGACGGCGACTCACACCCCACCGCGCCCAGATCCGACTCAACGCAACAGAGCCCCTCGGACCGTGAACGCATCGACCAGACGCTCGGCGACCCAAGGCCGCGCTGACGAAGGCGGTCCTCGACACGAGCGTGCTCGTCGCTGATCTGCGTGGCGTCGAGCATCTCGTCGAGATCGTGACCATCTGACGCCGCGGCGCGTCCTCGGGTCGCAGGCGCCGCAGCCGAGCGCGGCCGAGGTCGTGGCGCTGCTTCAGCCGTCGTCGTCGACCTGTGCCGGTTCGGAGTCGCTCGCCTCTCCCGCCGCGCGCTGTCCCCGCAGCACCGACGTTCCGAGGTGGAACAGCTCCTCGAAGTACCGCTTGGCCTGCGCGGCGATGACCGCGAAGGTGATGAGCTGCGCGGCGAGCACGAACGTGATGCCGGTGACGAGAAACGTGTGCGGCGCGCGCTCGTAGGCGTTCTGGATCGCACCGGTGAGCCCGGAGTTCGCTAGCGGCGACGGGTCGCCGTACACCTGCGCCACGTGCCAGACGACCCATCCGAAGGAGTACGCGGCCACGGCGAGCAGGATCAGGCCGGAGACCATGAAGAAGACCACCGGCCGGAACAGGAACGAGGAGAACAGGGAAGACACGGTGGTGCGCGACATGCGCAGGCTTGCCGCCCGCCGCCTCCCGCCGGTGCGCTCGAACGACCAGTCGAGGTGCGACGGGATCTCGACGATCCGCGCGTGGAGGATCTGCGCCTTGCGGATGATCTCCGTGTTGATCTCGGTGTCGACGGACATCAGGTCGAGGCTGCGGAGGAACCGACCGTCGTAGACGCGCACCATCCCGGTGACGGTGCTCAGGCCGCCTCCCGCCGTGAACGACAGCAGGCGGTTCGCGGCGCGCGACAGCACCCGCCTCACGAACGGCACGCCGGTGACCTGCCCCCCCTTCGCGTACGGCGACGCGATGACGATCCGCGCCCCGGAGTCCTCGGCGGTGTGCAGCATCCGCGTGATGTGCTCGGGCCCGTAGCTCAGGTCGCAGTCGATCACCGCGACGTAGTCGCCACGCGTGTGGTTGAAGGCGTAGCGCAGCGCCTGGCCGAGCTTGAAGTTGACCCGGTGGTGCAGGATCCGCACGTTGGGGTGCGAAAGCGCGTAGGTGTCGGCCAGCGACCCGGTCTCGTCGGTGCTGCCGTCGTTGACCACGACGATCTCCCACCGGTACTTCGGCTCGAGGGTCGTCATGTGCTCGCACAGCCGCCTCAACGTGTCGACGATCACCGCCTCCTCGTTGAACGCCGGCACGATCACGGAGACGAGCGGCCGGCGTTCGGCGACCAACGGCAGCGGTTCCGCGCTCATGCCCCCCGCTCCTGGCCCTCCGGGCCGGGCCGCTCGGGCCCCGCGCCGTCGCAAGCCCGACCCCGCGCAGCCATCGCCGCGGCGGCGCTCATGCCGCACGCATCTCGAGATCGGGAGCCCGGACGGGCACCTCCTGGGCGGCGAGCTCCTCGGCATGCTCGCCCACAGGCACCACGTGGAAGTGCCGCGTGAGGCTGCCCAGGTACCCGGCGACGCGCTCACGCTTGACCGCCGCCGGGATCGCCATGCCCGGGAAGAACCCGAGCGGCGGCGCATCGTCCGCGGAGAGCAGGTCGAGGGGGTGCAGGAGCACCGACGGGCCGATGCCGAAGAAGCGGCACGCGCGCAGCACCGCGTCGAAGTACCCACGGGCCGCGGCCGGCGAACGTTCGCTCAGCATGAGCAGGTAGCTCACGTGCATCGGCACCCGCAGGCCGGGAACCGTGGTGACCGGCAGCTCGAGGAGGGTCCGGTCACCCACCAGCCAGCGGTACGGCGCGACCGGCCGCAACCCGTCACGCCAGCCGCCGAAGAGCTGGGCCCGCTCGGTGCGCTGCTCGGCGCTGAGGCGGGCGGTGCGGAAGTAGTAGGCGCGCGCGAGGGGCCCGATGACGGTCGGCAGGGTGGACGCGTCGTAGGCGTAGCCCCGGCGCACGAGGACGCGCAGCGTCGCAGTGGACAGGCTGTAGCCGGGACCTCGGAACCCGCGCACCTGGCATCCGGTGACCGCACCGATCGCGTCCTCGGCGCGGGCCAGCTCTTCGTCGAGCTCGGGCTCCGAGTAGCGGTGCAGCCACGGCTCGTGCCGGAACGAGTGGCTGGCGACCTCGTGGCCCGCCGGGACGAGCCCGCCGAGTGCGTCGGCGTTCTCGGGACGATCGGCGTCGGCGCCGACGACGAACCAGGTGATCCGCAGGTCGTTCTCCGCGAGCAGCGGGAGGGCGTGCTCGACGAGCGCGTCGAGATAGGTCGGGTACGTCTCCCAGTCGGGATCGCCGTGGATCTTCATGTAGGTCCACTGGTTGTCGGCGTCGAGCGAGAGGCTCGCCGTGGGACGGGTCTCGAGCCGGGCGCCGCCTGCCGCGCCGTTGGTCATCGCCACCACGGTACTCACGACTCGACCCTCGCCGGCACGGCGGAGGCCGTGGCGCACAGACGGCTCGCCGCGGCCTCGGCCAGCTGCACGGTCTCGTTCACGTTGAGCGTGCCGTTGACGATCTGGGCCGACCCCACGAGGTGCAGGCCCGGAACGCTCGTGTCCATCGGGGGGACCCGGGCGGAGTACCCGATCGTCGGGATGGCGAACACCCGCCGCACCCGCGACACCCGGAACGCGGCGATCGCCTCGTCGTCCACCGACGGGTGCATCCGCGCGAGGGCGGCGACGAACGAGCGGCGGATCTCGGCGTCGGGTGCGTCGAGCAGCGGGTCGTCGGGCGCGACGTACCGGGGCAGGTACACGAGGCAGTGCCCGCCGAGCTCCGCCGGGTCGACGAGCGCGGTCATCTCCACCACCGCGGTGAACGGCATCTCGTCGAAGAGGTAGGTGAGGTAGTACGGCGAGAGCGGCGCGCGCAGCAGCAGCGACGCGCAGACGATCCCCTGGTACCGGATCCCTTGGAGGCGCTCGCGCTCCTCGACGCTGAGCCCGCCGCAGATGCGCACCGCAGTGGGCGCGTCGGTGGTGACCGCGACGCGGTCGAAGTGCTCGGGTTCGGCACCGGCCACCGTCGCGGTCAACCCGCCCCCGGATGCCGCCTCCACGCGCTCGACCGTCGCGCCGGTGCGCAGGGTCACCCCGCGCTCGGCCAGGCGTGCCGCGAGCCGGTCGAGCACCTTCGCATACCCACCGGCGACGTAGCCGAAGCGCTCGCGGCCCAGGCCCTGGCGCCGGGCCGCGGTGAGCCGCCGGATCGTCGCCCACAGGAACGCCGCGCTCGTGTCGGGCCACGCCTCGCCCAGCTTCGCCCGGAGCAGCGGCAGCCAGAACCGCTCGAAGGTCGCACGGCCCGACCAGCGCGTCAGCCACTGCGCGACCGGGATCTGCTCCATGTGGTGCCAGTCGCGGATGCGCCCGCCCACCGCGATCGTCGCGGCGAGCCGGGCCTTGGCCACCGGCGACAGGCCCGGGAGCGCCAGGAACTCGGACGGCGTCGAGACCGGCGAGAGGCGCTCCTGGGCCCAGTAGCCGGTGCGGGTGTCGCCCCAGCGCAGCTCCGGCTCGAGCCCCAGCTCGGCGAGCAGGCCGCGCAGGGCCGTGTCGGACAGCAGCGTCACGTGGTAGTGGCGGTCCCAGGTGACCGGGCCGTCGGGCGTCTCGAGTCGCCAGGGCGACGCGAGACCACCCGCGGTCGCGGCAGACTCGATGAGCGTGACCTCCCGCCCCTCGCCGGCGAGGCGCAGGGCGAGCGTCAACCCGAGCATGCCGCCGCCCACGACGGCCCAGCGCTCGGGCCCGGCGCTCACGGGGTCGGCGGCGGCGCGGGCGGGTCGAGCTCCACCACGTGACCCTCGCGCACGGCGTACCGCAGCCCGCTGACCGGGCACACCAGCTCGTCGCGATCGGGCGGCCGCGCGCCCGAGAACCGCAGCAGCGGCTCTCCCGCCCGCGACACGATCGCGACGGAGCGCGCCGGTTGGCCGACGACGAGGTGGAACGCCGGCACCGAACGGGTGACCACCGATCCCATCCCGACCATCGCGAACCGCCCGACCGCGAGGTCACAGCCGACGACGCTGCCCGCACCGATCGTCGCGCCCGCCTCGACAAGGGTCGGGAACGTGCGCTCGTCGGGGCCGGAGGGGCGCAGCTCGGCGAGGTCGGGGGTGGACGCGCGCGGGTAGCGGTCGTTCGTGAAGATCACGCCCGCGCCGACCATGACGCCGTCTTCCAGGGTGACGCCGGTGCACAGGTAAGCCCCCGCGTTGATCTTCACGCGGTTGCCGATGTCGACGCCGTAGGCGACGTACGCGCGCTCGCCGACGATGCAGTCGGCGCCGATGCGGGTGGCCGGGCCCCGGACGTGCACCCACGACCAGATCGCGGTGCCCTCGCCGATCTCGACGCCGTCCTCGATCTCCGCGGTCGGGTGCACGCTCGGCGGGCTCATGCCACCTGCTCCCCGGTGCCGTCGGCGGCGCTCGCCGGGACGGGATCCGACGCGACCGGGGCCCAGGTGCCGGACCCGAGCGACGCGTAGGCCGCCTCGATGACCTGAACGGACGCGAGCGCGTCCTCGGCGGTGACGGCGAGCGGTCGCTCGCCTCGTACCGCCGCACAGAACGCCTCGACCTGACCCCGCATGCACGTGATCTTGTCGTATCCGGTGCCGAGGTCGACCCACTCCTCGCTGCCCGCCTGCCGGTAGCGCGAGGCGCGCCACCCCAGCCGGAGCGTGCCCTGGGTGCCGTAGACGTCGAGATACGAGTCGGTGGGTCGCTGGTAGCTCCACGAGAGCTCGACCGCGGCGAGCACCCCGCTCCCCGCGCGCAGGAGCATGCGCCCGTTGTCCTCCACCGCGAGATGCTCGGCCCGCGGGCCCTTGACGGCGAGGACCTCGACGATCGGCCCGAGGAAGTGGCGGACGAGGTCGACGCTGTGGGTGCCGTTGTCGATGAGCACGCCGCCACCGCTGACGGCCGGGTCCGAGTACCAGCGGCGACGCATGTCGACCCGGCCGGTGAACACGTTCTCGACCTGGATCAGCTCTCCGAGGATCCCCGACTCGACGAGCGCGCGGGCGCGCACGACGTCGTCGACGAACCGGAACTTCGTGGCCATCGCGCACTGCACACCGGCGCGGGCGGCCCCGTCGAGCATCCGTGCCGCAGAGGTGCTGTCGATCGAGAGGGGCTTCTCGCACAGCACGTGGACGCCGCGCTCGATCGCCTGGAGCGCGACCTCCGCGTGCGTCGCGGGGGGCGTGCACACGACCACGGCGTCGACGGCCTCGGCTTCGAGCATCGCCCGGGCCGACGGGTACGACGCGGCGCCGAGCAGGTCGGCGAGCACGTCGGCGGCCCGGGGCCGGCGGTCGGCGATCGCGACCAGCCGCGCGCCGTCGACGCCCGCGAAGACGTCCCGGTACGCGGTGCCGATGGCACCGGCTCCGACGAGCCCGAATCGGAGCGTCATGCGCTTCCCCCGCGCAACCCGCCGACGGCGGTGTGGAGCGCGTCGGCGACCCGCACCGCGTGCTCCGCCTCGTAACGCTCGTTCCACGGCAGCACCAGGACGCGGTCGAGGAACGACCACGCGCCCCGGAAGCGCTCGGCGGAGTAGTCGAGCGCCTCGGGTCTGGCGAGGGTGAAGGGCCAGCGGCTGTCTCCGAACGTCCGCTGCTCGGCGATCACCCGGCAGGCGAAGGCGGGCTTGCGCACGTAACGCGGCGCACCCGAGACGCCGAGGCCGCCGAGCGCCGCGGCGAGCGCGTCGGGCCCGCCGAGCTCCTCGTCGACGAGCAGGGGTACCCGCCACCAGCTCGCGGCGTCGCCCGCGTCGACCGGGGCCATGCGCACGCCCTCGAGGCCCTCGATCGCGTCGGCGAGCAGCGCGACGGTGGACCGTCGGTGCGCGACCAGCTCCGGGAGCCTCGCGAGCTGCGCGTTCGCGACCGCGGCTTGCAGCTCGGTGATGCGCGCGTTCAGCGCGAGGAACTCGTGGTCGGCGCCGGCCTCCCCGTACGGCCAGGCCTTGTCGACGAACACCCGCGCCCGGCGCGCCCGCGCCGGGTCGTCGGTGGCGACGAGCCCGCCCTCGCCGGTGGTGATGTGCTTGCCCTGCTGCATGCTGAAGCAGCTGATGTCGCCGATCGTGCCGACCATGCGTCCCTGGCGCTGGGCGAGATACGCCTGCGCGCAGTCCTCGATCACGGCCACGCCGCGGCGAACGGCGAGCTCGCGGATCTCCTCGACCCGGCACGGATTCCCGAACAGGTGGGTGACGATCACGGCGCGGGTCCGATCCGACCAGCAGGCCGCCACCGACTCGGGTGTCACGTTGCCGGTGTCGGGGTCGACGTCGGCGAACACCGGGATCGCGCCCTGGTAGAGGATCGGCGCGATCGCGCCCATGTCGGTGATCGGCGACGTGATGATCTCGTCGCCGGGCTCGGGGTCGACGGTGGCGACCGCGGCGTGGACCGCGGCGGTTCCCGACGAGCACGCCAGCGCAGCGCGGACGCCGAGCAGGCCGGCGAACCGAGACTCGAGCTCGGGCGTCTGGCTCCCCTTCGTGCACGTGAGGGTGCCGCTCTCGAGGACCGCCGCGACCCGTTCGAGCTCCTCGGGGCCGAACGAGCGACCGGAGGCGTCCTGGTCGGACGGGAGCGCTACGGCAGACGGCGCGCGCGCTGATCCGTCCGTCGGCACCGTGGTCACTCGGCTCGCCTCCCTCCGCGGTCTCTTCGCCACCCGGTCCGACCGGGTGCGGGCCCACCCGGCGCTGTCCGGGCGACCGCATGCCCCTGCCCGGGGGCGGTGCCCGATCCTACCGGCGGGCCGCTCCCGCAGAACCGGCGCTCTCCGGGCATCGGCACCGGGCCGGGCCCCCTTGACCACTACCGTGCCCACCCGGGCCGGCTTCGACGCCGGCCGGCCGCACAGGAGGCGACGTGGCGGACCGCAGCGTGGCGGTGGTGCTCGGCACCCGGCCCGAGATCGTGAAGCTCGCGCCCGTCATCCGGGCCCTCGGGACCCAGGCCCGAGTGGTCTTCAGCGGCCAGCACTTCGACCCCGCCATGTCCGCCGACGTCTTCGCGGCGCTGGGCCTGGACCCACCCCAGGCCACGCTCGAAGTCGGCGGCCGACCGCGGGCGCAGCAGATCGGCCTCGGCTCGGCGTGGTGCTCGGCGGTGCTCTCCGCCGACCGGCCCGCCGCGGTGGTGGTCCAAGGCGACACCAACACCGCGCTGGCGGGCGCGCTCGCGGCCAACCGCGAAGGGATCCCGCTCGTCCACGTGGAGGCGGGGCTGCGCAGCGACGACGCGCGGATGCCCGAAGAACGCAACCGCATCCTCGTCGACCACCTCGCGACGCTCTGCTGCGCACCGACGCCGCACGCGCGCACCCGGCTCGAGGCCGAGGCGATCGCGCCCGAGCGGATCCGCGTCACCGGGAACCCGGTCGTCGACGCGGTCCGCGCCGTGCTGCCGCCAAGTGCCGAGCGACGGGAGATCCTCGACCGATTCGGCCTCGAAGCCGACGGCTTCCTGCTCGCGACCTTCCATCGAGCGGAGAACGTGGACGACCCGCCGGTGCTCACCCAGATCTACGCGGCGCTCGACGCCATGCCGCTGCCCGTGGTGTTCCCGGTGCACCCGCGCACCGCGGCGCGCGCCGCCGCGCTCGGCCTCGCACTCGACCCCGAGCGGGTGACCACGATCGGCCCGGTGGGCTACCGGGAGCTCCTGGGCCTCGTCGCCGAGAGCGCGTTCGTGGTGTCGGACTCCGGCGGGCTGCAGGAGGAAGCCAGCGTCGTCGGGCGGCCGATGTTGGTGGTGCGCGCGAGCACCGAGCGTCCCGAAGTGCTCGGGACGTTCGCCGAGCTCGTCACGCCGCGCGACCTCGCGGGCCGGGCCGTCGAGTGGGCCGGGCAGCTGCCGGCGCTGCACCGGCGTCTCGCGGGGGTCCCGACTCCGTTCGGCGACGGGCACGCCGGCGAGCGGATCGCCGCCGAGGTGCGGGCGCTCACCGGTCGGTGAGCCCTACGATCGCCGAGCAGCACGACAGGAGGCGGTGACCGCGTGGCCGGAGAGGTCCGGATCCCGACGACGGAGGAGCGCCCGCCTCCGGTCGCGGGCGAGCGGACACTCCAGACCGAGGCCGCGCGCTGCTGCGTGTGCGGGACCCGCGATGCGGAACCCGTCGCCGTCGGCGAGGACTTCGAGTACCGCACCTCGCCCGACGCCTTCCTCGCCGTGCGCTGCACGCGATGCGGGGTGGTCTACCTCGACCCCCGGCCGACCCGGCGCGAGCTGCCGACGATCTACCCCGACCACTACCACGCCTTCGCGTTCACCGAGGACCGCTTCGGTCTCGTGCACCGGGTGCGCAGCCGCCTGGAGGCGCGCCGGCTGCTGCGAGCGCTCGGCGACCTCCCCGCGGACGCCCGGGTGATCGACGTGGGCTGCGGGGACGGGTTCCACCTCGACCTGCTGCGGCGGCACGGGCCCGCGGGGTGGCGGCTCGAGGGCGTCGACCTCGACCCGCGCGCGGTCGACGCCGCCGAGGGCCGGGGCCTCACCGTGCACCGGGGCTCCGTCGAGGACCTCGACCTCGGCGAGCGCCGGTTCGACGCGGCGCTGCTGATCCAGACCGTCGAGCACCTGGCCGATCCCGGCCGCGTCCTCAGGGCGGTCCGCCGGCTCCTGGTCCCGGGTGGCCGCGTCCTCGTGGTCACCGACAACACCGGCTCGCCCGACTTCGCGCTCGCGAAGCGCCGCCACTGGGGCGGCTACCACTTCCCCCGCCACTGGTACCTGTTCGACGGGCCGTCGCTGCGGGCGCTCGCCGTCCGGTCGGGTTTCGAGGTGGCCGAGCTCTCGACGATGGTGAGCCCGGTCAACTGGACCTACTCGGTGCGCAATGCGCTCGACGACTGGGGTGCGCCACGGCGCGTCGTCGACTGGTTCTCGCTCGAGTCGCCCGGCGCGCTGGCGATCTTCACCGCGTTCGACGCCCTCCACACGGCTGCCGGTCACGGCGCGCTGCTGCGCGCGGTCCTCGTGACCCCGGGATCGTCGCCGTGACGGCCGGAGTGCCCGAGATCCACGAAGCTCCGGTCGTCGTGCTCGGCAGCGGCCTGGCCGGACTCGCGGCGGCGCGGGAGCTACGCCGGCTGGGGATCGACGTGGTCGTGTACGAGGCTGCGGACCGCGTGGGAGGGATGGCCGACACGCACCGCGACGAGCACGGCTTCGCGTTCGACACCGGCGCGCACTTCATCACGAACCGGTTCGCGGCCGCGGTCGGCATCGCGAACCGGTGCCGCACCGTGCAGCACTACGGCGAGACCGTGTGGCTTCGGGGCCGCGCCCACGACTACCCGTTCGGCCTGCTCCGCACACCTCACTACCTGGGCGCCGCGGTGCGCGTCCGCCTGCAGGGAAAGGTCGAGGCCGGCAACGCCGCGGAGCGGTTCCGGGCCGAGTACGGCGCCGCCCTGGCCGACGAGGTGGCGATCCCGCTACTGGAGCAGTGGTCCGGGCTCCCGGCCGAGCAGCTCTCGCCGGCGGTCGCGGAGAAGCTCCCCGGAGACGTGGCCGCGACGATGGCGTTGAAGCTCGCGGCTCGCTGCACCGGGCGCGCCGTCGCGATCGGCTACTGCCGCGAGGCCCCGCAGAGCGCCAACGTGTGGCACGTGTACCCGGAGGACGGCATCGCCGCCGTGTGCCGGGCGCTCGCGGCCGCGCTGCCCGACGACGTACGCCTCGCGAACCCGGTGGAGCGGGTGCTGGTGGCCGACGGCCGCGCCGTAGGCGTGGTGGTCGCCGGGCGCGAGGTGCCGGCGGCCGCGGTCGTGAGCACGCTGCCCGCGCCGGCGCTCGCGCGGCTCACCGACCACCCCGCGCTCGACCACCTCCGCGAGCTCCGCTTCCGCGCGATGGTGTTCGTGAACGTGATGCTGCGGGGCCGCGACCTGCTGCCCGACACGCTCACCTGGACGCCGGAGCCCGGGTTCCCCGGCTTCCGGCTCGCGGAGCCGTCACGATCGATGCCGTGGCTCGCGCCGGCCGGCCGGACGCTCGTCACCGCCGACCTCGGCGCCGAGGTGGGCGACGCTGTGTGGTCGGCTCCCGACGACGAGCTCGGCGAGCAGGTGGCCGACGCGATGCGCGCGATCGTGCCGACCGCGCGCCGCGACTACCTGGGATGTCACGTGCTGCGCTCGCCGGTCGCGTACCCGGTCTTCGACCTCGCGCACGAGGCTGCGCGCCTGCGCCTCGCGGACGGCACCGGGCTCGACCGTCTCCTCAGCGTCGGGCGCAACGGGGAGTTCGCCCACCTCCTCATGGAGGACTCGTACTGGCGGACGCTCCGCCGCATCCGCGCGCTCGCGGCCGAGCTCATGGGCTGCGCCGCGACTCAGGACGAGGGGGCCGGGGTCTCGGCCGGGTAGCGGTAGAGGCCGTGATGCTCGAAGAAGTACGGATCGGGCTCGATCACCCGTGTCCGCTCGGGTCGCAGCAGGGCAAGCGTGTCGGCGATCCGGCTGCACTGCTCGGTCATGCGCGCCTCGCCGTCCGTGTACACGAGCCAGACCTGCGCCTCCGGTCCGGCCCTTCGCAGGAGCCGGCGAGCGAACTGCTCCGGGTCGGCCTCGTCGACCCGCCGCGCGTAGTCGGCCCAGTCGATGCGGCTGGATCGCGTCATGTCGGGGAAGCCGACCTCGCGCAGGCCGTCGGGCGCCAACCGGGCGACGTCGGTGCCGATCGCGTCCGGGCAGTACACGACGAGGTCGTCGGGCCGGGCCTGCGCGCTCAGCACGTCGGCGACCTGGAACGCCTGGGTGCGGTTGCGCAGTGCGTTGCTCGCGCCGCCCCAGAAGCCGAGCACGATCAGGACGACCATCACCGCGTAGCGGACCGGGCGACTCGCGAACACCGTGAGCCCGAACGCGGCGCTGAGCAGGAAGAGCGGGAACATCACCGCGGCGTAGCGCCCCTCGAACGTCGTGCCCGAGAGCCGCGACATCGCGAGGCCGAGCCCGAGCACCGCGAGGCCGATGCCGGCCTCGACCCGCACACCCGGACGGGTGCGAAGGTCGACCTCGAAGTGGTTGGCGTCGACCGCCCGGGCGAAGACCGCCAGCAGAGCCACGAGCAGCAGCGCCCAACCCGCGGCGTGGGTGTTGCCACCGAACGACTTGAACGCCTCCGCCACGCTCGCGACGGGACCGATCGGGCTGCCCCACGGCGTACCGGTGTGGACCACCTGGAACCAGAACGTCGGCAACCAGGCCAGGAACGTGACGCACCCGAGACCGATCGCGACCACGGTGGACCACGCGGCGCGCCGACGCGCCGGGTCACCCCGGACCGCGCAGGCCACCAGCCAGGCTCCCACGACGACCAGCAGGGCGAACGACCAGTAGTGCGTGTAGACGAGCAGGCCGGCGACCAGCGCGACCACGAGCAGGCGCCCCCACGAAGGCCGGTCGAGCGAGCGCAGGACCGCGAGGTACCCCAGGACCACGAGCAGGATGAGCAGCGCGTACATCCGCGCTTCGGTGGCATAGCGAATCGCGAACGGCGACGACGCGAACAGCAGCAGCGCCGCCCACGCAACCGGCCGGGCGTCGGGGCCCTGGAGCCCGGCAGCCGCGCGGCGCCGGTCGAGGCGGCGGCCCGCGAACCACATCGGCACCAGCGTGGCGATGCCGAGCACACCGGAGAGCGCCCGGGCCGAGAAGTCGCCGGTGCCGAACACGGTGATCCAGAAGTGCAGGAGCAGGTAGTAGAGCGGCGGTGCGCCGTCGTGGCGGAGGGCGGGACGGAGCTCGGAGAGCGGCAGGCGGGCGATGTTGACCGACAGCGCCTCGTCGGCCCAGAGGTCGGACCGGGCAAAGAGCCGCAGCCCGATCCCGACGGCGAGCACGCCCCCGACCACGAGGATCAGCCAGGTCGAGTCGGCACGGCTGCGACCCGTCTCGGACTGCACCGCGGCCGGCGCGTCGCCCTCCGAGACGCGCGTCAGGGCGTCCGCACCCGCTCCCATCAGGGGAAGTCTAGGGGTGGCCGGACCCTCCGCTGACCACGCCCGGTGGCAGGCATCTCACCCGACGCACTCG
>VGBT01000061.1 GCA_016870395.1 Actinomycetota bacterium
GGTGCCGCCGTCGCCGTCGAGGGTCTCGAAGTACCAGTCGGCTGCTCCGGCGGGCGCGCCTGTCAGCGCGAGGAGCATGACCAGGGTTCCCACGACGACCGAGGTTCTCCGCTTCCCGGGTCCCTTCGCGCTCGCCCGGGCTCAGGCGAATGGCGCCGCCCGGTGGGGGCTTGAGCCGCAACCCCGTGGAGTTCTCTCAGCTCAGCTGCGGGCGAACTCGCGGATCACACGGCCGGGCCGGGCGCCCGTGTTCTCGCCGAGCTCGGTAACGATCGCTCCGTTGACCAGGGTGGCTGCATACCCCTCGGCCCGAACGCAGAGCCGGCCCTTGCCGCCGGGGAAGTCGTTGACGTAGGTCGGATAGCCGAACGCAAGGCGCTGGGGGTCGAACACGTTGATGTCGGCGAAGGCGCCGACCTCGATCGTGCCCCGGTCGACCAGGCCCAGCACCGACGCGGGCACGGCAGTGAGTCGGCGCACCGCTTCGGCGAGCGTGACGATCCCCCGCTCGCGGCACCAGTGGGCCAAGTAGTGGGTGGGAGCGTCTGCGTCGCAGATCTGCCCGGCGTGTGCGCCGGCGTCGCTCAACCCCGGGCTGACACCGTCGAGGGCCAACATCTCGGCCAGGGCGGCACGATTGCGATGGTAGAACCACACGTTGAAGAGCTCGCGCCCGTCGCTCTCGATGAGTCGGTCGATCATCACCTCGATCGGGTGCACCCCGGCGGCGTCGGCCAGGTCGGCCAGCGACGGGCCACCCTCGATGTGGTAGTCGGGCACGGCGCCGTTGCCGAGCGGGTGGACGAACTGAGGGTCGTACCACAGGCCCTTGCGCTGGCCTTCGGCGACGAGCGCGCTGCGTGTCGCGTCGTCCCGCAAGGCAGCCACCCGATCGGCGACCGAAGGGAGGGCCGTGAGCTCACGCCACTGCGTTCCCCGAACAGGGGGAACCTGGGCCAGCCCCATCAGCATCCCGCTCGGGCGGGTCATGGCGAGTGCCGTGATCCGTCCGGCGTGGGCCCGGGTGTCGCGGAGGAAGCCGTCCCATCCCTCGACGACGCTCAGGTCACCCGTCGTGTCGTTGCCCGGCCCGCTGCTGAACACCACGTCGCCGGCGCGCTCCGCCATCGCCCGCAGGAGCTGGAACTCGTTCCCGGCCCGGGTGTCGAAGTCGAGCACCGCCTGGAACAGACCGCCCCCCGCATCGTTCATGCCGTCGGCGATCGCTTCATACTCGGCCAACTCGGCCCAGGTCCCGGGCACGTGGCGGCCGTCGGGCACCGTGTGGCCCAGCAGCCTCGACGTCGAGAACCCCACCGCACCGCCGGCGACCGACTCAGCCACGATGTCCCGCATCTGGCCCAGCTCCTCGGCGCTCGGCACCTCGGTGGTGAGGGACCGCTCCCCCATGACGTGGAGGCGGATGGCGCAGTGACCGACCAGGCCCACCACGTTGAGCGCCGGGGCAAGGTGCTGCAACGAGTCGAGGTACTCGGGATAGGTCTGCCAGTCCCAGGGGAGCCCGCCCAGGATCGCGTCGCGCGGGATGTCCTCGACGCTCTCCATCATCTCGGCGAGCACCCCGTGACCGTCCCGCGCCACCGGGGCGAACGTGACCCCACAGTTGCCGATCAGCGCCGTCGTCACACCGTGCCAGGAGCTCGAGGTCATCAGCGGATCCCAGCCGATCTGCGCGTCGAGGTGGGTGTGGAGGTCGACGAACCCCGGCGTCACCGTGAGACCCGTCGCGTCGATCTCACGGCCCGCCGCGACGCCGGCGAGATCCCCCACCGCGGTGATCCGGTCGCCGTCGACGGCAACGTCGACCCGACGGGCGTCCGCACCGGTCCCGTCGAGGACCATCCCGTTGCGAACGATCAGGTCGTGACTCATGGCGCACTCCTCTCCCAGTTTCGACGGGAAACGGCCCGGCCGTGAGCACAGACCTCGGAAGGGGGAGTGTCAGGAAGTTTGTGCAAGTGGGCGTGGACTACCGCTCCGCGGCCGCGGGTCGTGGGAACGCGCATGACGCGGACAGTAGCGACGCGCAGCACCTTGCGCCTCCCCCGACCGTCGTCGGAGCCGAACGAGGTGGGAGGGCAGCACGAGCCCATGCTCGAGGCCCACGCGCTTGCCCCGATTGGTGATGTGCTCATTCGTTCCGGAGCTTTCGCGCTCGCGCCGCTAGCGCCTGCCGGACGACATCAGGCGGCCAGTCGGATCTGTCAGTGACGCGCCACACCTCCGGTGGCGTGTTCTCCAACGCGGCGGCCATCTCTTGGGGCCGCTCCTCGGGCGTGGCTGCAGATGACTCGAGGCCGACGATGACCTGACCAGTCGGCCCGATGAACTCGACACGGAACTCGCGATCGTCCTCCCACCAGGGAGATACCCAACCCAGGTGGTAGCCGTGATCCGCGAATTCGGCGCGAGCAGCGCCAAGGAGCTCGGCCAGCAGTCGTCCGATCAGTAGCGGCTCGGTTTCCCACGAACGATCGCGCGTGGCGCGCTCCACCTCCTGGAGGTACTGGTCGGCGTCGAACACGATATTGCCGAAGTCGTGCGGCTCGCCCTCCCACTCGCCCTCGCCGTCGTAGATCGGCGTGACGTAGACGCCAACGAGGTTCCTCGGATCTGTCCACCGGATCGTGTCGCCGGCGCTCTCAATCACCATCGCGACGCAGCCGCACCCTGCCAGGCCACACGAGCACTGATGCAACGCGACGCGGAGTGGTGGCTCCGTTGGCACCAGGGCTCGAGTCAGGAGCAGTTGCTGAGGATCGAAACCGACGAATCCGCTCGAACTGTCCCCTTGAGCCAACAGCTCCTCGCCGTCGACGAGGATCCTCACCACAGGCGCGTTCGGTCGGCCCTCGGATGCGTCGAAGCGCAGGTCCAGGCGTCGGATCATCACGGTCACCGCCACAAGGGTAGGTCGGGCCCGAGCGATCGGTCGGGCCACCGGACACGAGAAGTAGCCGCTGACCAGGCATAACGTTGTGTTCTCGACAACGAGTGGACCTTTGGGGACGGCTTTCAAACCCTGTGCAGCGACGCCTGTCCACGAGCGAGATCGACGCACTGATGGCCCTCTACCGAGAGGGTGCGTCGATCGACGCGCTCGCCCGCAGATACCAAGTGCACCGGACGACGGTGATCCACCATCTCGACGAGGCCGGTATCGCTCGACGGCGTGTGGTCCGCAAGATGACCGACGGGTCCGTGGCGTCAACCTGGATCACGCCACGCCTCTGGACGGATCCAGCCGTCGATCACGAGAACACCGCGATCGTTCACGTGGCTCGCCATGCTGCGGACCGCACGGCCCAAGTCTTCCGTTGAGGGCATGTAGGCGATCGCGCTGAACAAGCAGATCGCGGCAGTCCCGTTCGACGCTCCCTGTTCACGGAACCGCAAGCCTGTGCGAAGCTCGCGGCCGCGGTCGCCGGATCAGCGTCGAGGCGCGCGCACCCGCCGAAAAGTGCGCGAATGCGCGAGGAGGTCACATCGTGACGAAGGTCGTGAGGATCACGATGCCGCGGGTACGCATCGACCTTGACGACCAGCCCGGTGGCGGGCGGAGTACACCGGGGACCGGCGACCGTCACACGTGCTCGGTGCGACGCAGCCACGTGAAGCAGAGCCAGCCCGGCAGAATCGGAAGCCAGAAGGTGGCCAGTCGCATCAGGAACACCGAGGGCAGCGCGACCGGTCCCGGCATCCCTCCCGCGGTTAAACCCGCGACCAGCGCGGCTTCGAGAGCGCCGAGACCGCCGGGGGTCGCTGCCGCCGTCGCGACGGCCGCCCCCAGCAGGTAGATGGCACCGACCTTCGCGAAACCGAGGTCGGCACCGAATGCACGGGTCGCGAAGAAGAGCGCGGCCACGTAGCTCATCGTCACGAGCGTCGACCCCATGACGACCAGCAGCAGCTTGGACGGGCTCCGTGCGATCGCCCCGATCGAGCGCAGGCCCCGCCGCAGAATCGGGAAGGCCCGGTCACGCAGGAGCGCCCGAACCGACGGGATCGCGATCATGACCACGGCGAACACGGCCACCACGAGTGCGCCCCACGCGAGCGCTTTCGGATTTGGAAGGCTGAAGGACCCGAAGGCGTCCCGGCCGGCCCACACCGCGAACAGCCCGAGCAATGCCACGTGGACCAGGAAGCCCGCAGCGGAGTTGAGGCCGACCCCCGAGACCGCGACCGCCGGATCCACGCCGGACCGCTGCGCGTAGCGGATGTTGAGCGCCATCCCGCCAAGTCCGGCGGGCGCGACCTTGCTCACGAACGAGGCGGCCACCTGAGTCGCGAGGGTCGGTACGAGCCGGAGGCGATTTGGGATCGATCCCAGATAGCTGCCCGTCGCCCCGAAGTAGGTGGCGGCCGACGCGACGACGACGGGCGCGAACCACCACCAGTCGGCGTCCTGCACGTTGCGCCACACCTCGGGCAGATCGGCGAACTGCGGGAGCAGGAAGTAGGTGACGGCGACGAGCATGACGACCGTGAAGAGCTGCTTCCCGTTTACCCGCTGGATCGGCTCCAGCGGAGCGGCCTCGGCGCCGGTCTGGCGTTCGATCTCGTTCCTGAGCTCGTCGAGCAGGCCCTTGTGCTCCTTGAGCGCGCTCTGGGTGGCGCCACTCAGCGCAGCCATCTGCAGCCGGGGCAGACATCCCACGACCGCATCCGTGCCGAGTGTCGCGATCCCGGTCGAGACCACCCGCTCCGGCGGTACGACCACACCCAGGGCGGCGAGGAGCTGGGCCACGTCGGCGGCGAGAAGCGCGTCGGACGCCGCCACCTCGGCGAAACCGAAATCGATGAGCCAGGGGTCGCCCGCACGATCCACCAGGACGTTGGCCCGTCGGAGATCGCGGTGCGCGATCCGGAACTCCCGCAGCATCCCCACCTGTCGCCAGATCGCCTCTAGCAGATCGTCGTCCAGGTCGTCACTGAGCACGTCCAGCGTGGCACCGTCGACGAGGTCGTAGGCCAACAGCAGGCAGTCGCGCCCGACATCGGCGACCGCCCGCAGGCGAGGAGTCCGGACCCCGACGTCGCGCGCGTGGAGCGAGACGAAGGCCTCGTGCTCGACCGCCCGCCGCAGCGACGAGAACGGGCGCTCATCACCCAGATTACGGAAGCGCAGATAGCGGTAGAGCCGGAACAGGAGATCGGCGCTCCGCTCCTCGGTCCCGAGCACCTTGGCGAAGAACCGCGAGCCGTCGACGAAGGTCCCGAAGTACGGCGTCGATCCCCGCGCGTCGACGTCCGCCGGATCGAGCGTCGCCACCGGGAGCCGGGCGCGACGCAGCGCCGCGATCACCGCCTGCCCGGTGGGACGCTCGTCGGGCCGTCCGAACGCGTACAGGACCAGTGCGCCGACCGTCGCTCCGGCCGCGACCGAGAGGAACAGCGCCGACGGGAGCTCGACCGACACGACCAGGCGGAGCCCGACGCTGAACGCGACGACGACGGCTCCGGCGCGACGCCACCGCCGACCGACGAACGGTCCCAGGACGACGAACACCGCGGCGAGCGTGGCCAGTCCGGTCATCGTCGGGAAGTCGTCGACGCCCAACCCCGCCCGGCCTGCGAGCTCGTTGCGGAGCGCCGGTGCCGAGTCGCTGTCGATGAGCCGCTCGGCGGTCCACACCAGCAGCCCGGCCGTCGCGTTCGCGAGCGCGATGTACCCGAACAGGCGGTACCGGCGGGTCAGCAGCGGCACCAGCCAGGACGCGAGAACCGACGCACCGACGAGGATCTGCAGCAGGCCGACCGCGATCCGCTCCCCGGTCCCCTCCAGAAACGTGACGAGTTGGAGCAGGTCACGCTCGAGGCCGACGACTTCGTCCCGCGCGACGAGAACCTGGGCGAGCAGGAGCAGGCTGAGGACGGTGAGGACGAGAGCCCGGTACAGGTCCCGGGGCGTACGCCGGTATCCGACGATGCGCGACTCGAGCTCGGGCGGCGGGTCCGCCGGCAGCGCGTCGGTCTCGAGCGTCGTGAATCCGGACACAGTTGACCTTCAAGTTCGCCGGGGTGCGGCGCGACGACCACAGCGTTTACAGGACGGAGTTGGTATAACATTGTTGCCCGCTCATGACGACCGCCAGGACGACCCGGGTGCCGACCGCGATCGACGGACCGCGCACGCAGACCGTGGCGCTCCTGGCGGCGATCGCGGTCCTCACCGGCACGGGGGCGATCGCCGCGACGGGTTCCGTTCCGGGATGGGAACAGGCGATCTTCCACGCCGTCAACGGACTGCCCGACGCCCTCAGGGTGCCGATGTGGACGTTCCAGCTGCTCGGCCTGCTCCTCGTCCCTGCGCTCGTCGGCATCGTCGCGGCGGCGACGCGCCGCTGGTGGCTGGCGGCGTGCCTGTTCGCGCTGATCCCGGTCAAGCTCGCGGCCGAGCACCTCGTCGTCAAGCAGCTCGTCCACCGGGAGCGCCCGGCGTCGTCCATCTGCGGACTCGACCTCTAGTGCGGTGAGTTCCGCGACGTACCGCTCCGGGGCGACTCCTTCGTGTCCGGGCACGCCGTGATCGCCTGGGGCGTCGCCTGGCTGATCCTGCCGTACCTCCCACCGCGATGGCGCTGGGTGGCGATCGGACTGGCGCTGCTCAACTCGATCGCGCGCGTCTATCTCGGCGCACACAACCCCCTCGACGTCGTCGGCGGCGGCGCGCTCGGAATCGCGATCGCCGCCTCGCTCCACCTGGCAGTCCAGCCGTACCGCCGCGATCGGCTGCGCGCGACGCCGACCGCGCCGACCCCTTCGACGGGTCCCGAACCATCGTGACCCGGGAGCCGGCCGACCGCATGCCCTTCCGCCACCCGCGTCTCCTCGCCGGGAGTGCCGCCGCGGGGCTCGCCACCTCGTATCTGGTAGCCCGCACGCGGCCCGTCCCGGAGTGGGAGATCGATCTCACCCGGGCGATCAACCACGTACCAGGCGCGGGCGCGACGGCGTTGTGGCCGATCATGCAACTCGGCTCCGCGTGGGGCCCGGCGGTGGTCGCCGGCGGAATCCTCGTTCTCCTCCGGGACCGGCTCCTGGCGGCGACCATCTTCGTGACCGGGATGGTGACCTGGTTCAGCGCCAAGGGGATCAAGACCCTCGTGAGCCGCGGCCGGCCTCCCGCCTACATCACCGACATCATCGTGCGCGAGGGGCAGGGCACCGGCCTGGGCTACGTCTCGGGCCATTCGGCGGTCGCGGCGGCCACTGCGGTCGTCGTCGCGTCCGCCCTCCCACCCCGGGCGCGGCCGTTCGCCGCGCTCGCGGCCGGCGCGGTCGGCGTCGCGCGCATCGTCCACGGCGTGCACCTCCCGGCGGACGTCGTAGGAGGCTGGTCGTTCGGGATCCTGACCGGTCTGGGCGGAGTCTGGGTGATGGGCACGCTGCGGGCGCGCCGGACGTCGCCCGCTTCCACCTGACCGCAGCGTTCAAGCTTCGAACTCGACGGGTGTGAGCTTCCAAGCGCCGAGTGACGGCGCTGCCGATTGTGGAACACCTCGAGGTATTCGAAGATCGCGTTCGCGAGTTCGACGCGGGTTCGCCAGCGTCCCCAGGCGTCCCGATCGGGCCTCGGCGCGGCTGGTCTTGAGGCACCTGACGTCGTCGGAGCGGACGATAGGGTCCTGAAGTGGGCGAGGAAGACGCACGCGACGTCGTGGCCGACCCGGACGGGCCCTGGCTCACGCCTGGCGTCAAGGGCATCGGCACGGCGAGCCTGCTCGCCGATGCGGGCCACGAGATCCCTACCGCGCTGCTGCCGAGCCTGCTCACCACGACCCTTGGGGCACCCGCGGTGGCGCTCGGCGCGATCGAGGGGAACTCTGATGGACTCGCCGGCCTGGCCCGTCTCGGCGGCGGCGCGCTCGCTGATGACCCACACCGTCGCCGCAACGTCGCCGTCGGCGGGTACACCACCACTGAACCGTCACCCGAAATGCGTTGAGTCAGTGGACTGTGGCTGACGTGCGGTTGTGATGGTAGTGGGCGGCTTCGTGTTCTGCTGGTGGTCGGTCTCCGATCTCGCTGTGGATGCGACGCGTGTTGAACCACTCGACGTAGAGCAGCGTCGCGAGCTCGAGCTCCTCGGCGGTGCGCCACGGTCCCTGCGCCCACACGAGCTCGGTCTTGTAGAGCCCGTTGACGGTCTCCGCGAGGGCATTGATGCTTCTATAGATCGTCAAGTCGATCTATGCGACGGCGCGCAGGGTCTCCGGTGGTCGCGCGGCGCTGATCTCGGGGAGTAGTTGGTAGACCTCGCGTGCGAGGTAGCGCTTCAGGCAGCGGATGATGTCCTTCTTGCTGAGACCGTCAGCGGTGCGCTTGTTCACGTACGCGATGGTCGGTTCGTGCCAACGCATCCGGACGATGACGGCGCGGTAGAGCGCCGCGTTCGCTTGTCGGTTCCCTCCGCGGTTGAGGCGGTGTCGGCCGCTGGTCTTGCCGGACCCAGCCGGGACAGGGCACGCGCCACACATCTTCGCGAAGGCAGCTTCGTTGCGGACGCGGTCGCTGTTGTCGCCGGCGGTGATGAGCATTTGCGCGGCAACGTCGTGACCGATCCCGAACGCGTCGACGAGCTCGGGCGCGGCAGCGCGCGTCAAAGTCTTCAGAAGGCGCGAGTGGATCTTGATCTCGTCGTGGAGCTCGATCCAGCGACGCGCCAACGCAGCGAGCGTGTGACGCATCGCGACGTTGGGATCGGCGAAGTCGCCGGTCGCCTCGAGACACGCGCAGGCGGTGACGAGCCTGAAGTCGGTCAACGGCTCGAGCTCGTCGCGGAGTTCCTGCGCAGCCGTCACGAGCACGGCCTTGAGGGTGATGATCGCCGTCGAGTGCGCTTTCACGGCAGTATCACGAGCGATCTTGACGAGTCGGATCGCCTCGACCTGACCGTCGGCGAGCTTGGGGGTGACCGTGGCGATGCCGGCAAGGACCGCTCGAGCCGCGTGTTCGGCGTCGATCGCATCGCTCTTGCCGGACAGCCGCCGCTCACCCGCACGGGGCGGACGCGACACCTCGACCGGCGGATGACCATGCCGACGTAGGAACCGAGCGAGTCCGAGGCCGTAGCTGCCGCAGCCTTCGACACCGAAGCGGTGTACCTGACCCAACGACATCGCCCACGCCAGCAGCTGCGCGTAGCCGTCGTTGTTCGCGTCGAGGAACAGCTCTCCGAGTCTGGCGCCAAGCCCGTCGAGCGCCACGGCGACGTGCTGATCCTTGTGCGTGTCGACACCGACGACGACGTCAGCGCGTTCAAGCGCGATGCTTCCCATGACTGTTGATCCCTTCCCAGGCTTCGATGGTCGAGCCGCCGGCCGGGCGGGGAAGGACAGGACTGCGATGGGACCTGGTCAGATCAGGCTTCTATGAGGTCACTGCCCCGCTCGGCTGGAGGCATAGAACACCGCTGCTCCGGGTGACCGACACGTCAACGCAAGGACACGAAGTCGGTCATAACAAGAGTCAGGCCACCCGAAGCAACAGCGGCAGCGATCCTTCCAGCGGACTGATCACCGCACGAGGATCCCCGCAGTCGTAGCTGTCGCCGATGCTGCCGATCGAGGGGCGGGCACCGATCTCGACGAGACGGTTCGGTGTAGCGAATCGCGGTGTATTGGCTGCCGGCATCGGAGTGTGCGATCAGCTCGTCGAGGAGCGCGTCACGGCGCCAGATCGCGTGCTCGAGCGCGGTCAGCACAAGATCGGCGCGCATGTTCGTGGCGAGGTGCCAGCCGACGATCATCCGGCTGTAGACGTCGATCACGAACGCGACGTAGACCATGCCCGCCCAGGTGGGCACGTAGGTGAAGTCCATCACCCAGAGCCGGTTCGGGGCTGGCGCGGCGAACACCCGGTTGACGAGGTCCTCGGCTCGCTGGTGACCCGCGTCGGGGATCGTGGTGCGGACCTTGCGGCCCCGCACGACGCCCCGGATCCCGAGTTCTCGCATCAGGCGAGCCACCCGGTTCTTCGCGACTCGGATCCCTTCACGCTTGAGCGCGGCGCGGATCTTGCGGATCCCGTAGACCCGGTAGTTCTCGTCGAAGATCGCCTGGATCCGGATCTTGAGTGCCTCGTCCGCGACGCGACGCGCGCACGGCGGCCGGGCCAGATGCGACCGCACCGTCGCCGGCGAGACGCCCCGGACGCGACAGATCGGCTCGAACCCCCACCGCAGACCCTCGGTGCGGCGATCGCGATGCGCGATCACGAACGTGGCGATCTCTTCGACTGGCGGTCGAGCTCCGCCCCGAAGAAAGACGCGGCCGCCTGGAGGATCTCGTTCGCGCGGGCCAGCTCCCGGTTCTCCTTGCGGAGCTGCGCGTTCGCGGCTCGAAGCTCCTCGACCGAGCCGGGCGCGTGACCCGACACCGGGCCGGGCACCGCCTTCTTCACCCACCCATAGAGCGTGGACGGGTTCATATGCAGACGCGGTGCGAGCCGGTCACACGCCGCATGCCCCGACTCGTCCGGGCCTTGCTCCGCGACGACCAGACGCACAGCCTGATCCTTGAACTCAGGGGTATACCCCGACACCTTCGGCATGACGCGATCCTCTCATCGCGGCTCAACGCCAACCAGGTGACGGTTCAGAGCGGCCGAACCGTGGCACGAGATAACGCGCGCCCAGAATCCCGACCACCATCCAGCAACGACCTGACGCATATCGGCCCTTCCTTCGCACGAGGTATCGCCGGGTATCGAGCGGCCACGCGCCGAACAGCGCGGACGAAGTGTGCGCCCTCGATCCGGCGGTAGGTGGCAGGGCGAAGTCAATGGACCTTGGCACCAAGAGCGGATGAAAATGCGACATGGGTTCGCTCTTGATCCTCACGGGTCCGCCGGGCGCCGGCAAGTCCACCGTCGCAACGCTTGTTGCGGACTCGATGTCCCGCAGCGTCCTCGTTGCGGGCGACGCCTTCTTCGGATTCTTGGCCAACGGCGCCATCGATCCGTGGCTTCCCGAGTCACACGCACAGAACACGGTGGTGACCAAGGCTGCCGGCAGAGCCACCGGCGAGTTCGTCGTTGGCGGGTTCTCGGTCGTGTACGACGGCGTGATCGGCCCCTGGTTCCTCGACACCTTCGTCACGATGGCCGGTCTAACGGAAGTCGACTACGCGGTACTCCTACCGACGGTCGGGGTGTGCCAGCAGCGTGTTGAGGCACGGCGTGGACACGGCTTCACGGACCTCGCGGCGACGGCATCGATGCACAGGCAGTTCTCCGAAGCTGAGCTCGAGCAGCGACATCTGATCCACGACCACGGCCAATCTCCCAGCGAGACCGCCGACTGGATTCGGCGCGCGCTGACCTCAGGAACGCTTCGCCACTCAGTCCGCTGACCGAGGGCGGGCCAACTCTTAGAGCACCCGGCTCCCGGCGTTTGGGGACAGCCCTCGAGTCAGTTATCTACGTGACGATGACGGTCTGACGGCTCCGGGCGACGACGACTCCGTCCTTGACGATGTAGCACTCGATGTAGTGCCGGTAGGCGACGCCGCGGTATCGACCGCTCAATACCCCGCCATCGGTCGGTGAGAGGGCGCCCTACTCCGGCCCTTACCGGGCGCCCAATAGTCCCCGCGTCCTGGCTGGCCGGAGCGCCACCTACCGCCAGCTCGGGGTGCCAAGTGACCTGAACCCCCGGCGCCCCACCACCGGCGACCTTTGGTCCCTCCTTCAAACCCTGCCTCTGACCAGGGGCGATGTGGTCGAACGTTGTCGATTTCACAACGACCTGTGGGCGATGAGGGACTCGAACCCCCGACCTCTGCCGTGTGAAGGCATTTCGGGCCGATTTCGTGACCAGCCCGAACCCGCCAATAGGCGCTCTGACCTGCCCAAACGGCCTCTCGTTAGGTCGCCCTACGTCTCGGGGAATCTCGACAAGTGGGGGCAGAATGGGGGCAGGAGCATGACACCAACGTCAGGAATCGCCGGACGCCCGAGCGCGCCAGCGCCCGGCCTCGGGAGCAGGCCGGTCGTGCGCTGGTGTCTCGGACTACCGGCCGGAGACTTCCTGGCGAGTGACGGCCACCTCGGGCGGCGCCGTCACCGCGAGCCGAACCTGTCGGCCGCGCACGTCGGCGACCTCCACAACGATCCTGGTGCCGTCGGGAC
>VGBT01000062.1 GCA_016870395.1 Actinomycetota bacterium
TCGCCGTGGCTTTCCTCGCCGTGGCCTTCCTCGCCGTGGCCTTCCTCGCCGTGGCCTTCCTCGCCGTGGCCTTCCTCGCCGTGGCCTTCCTCGCCGGGCTCGATGTTCCGGTGGCCTTGGCCATCCGAGGGGTTCCCTTCCGTCGGGGGTGCTGCGCCCGTCGCGGGGCGGGTCCTGAAGAGCGGGGAATCCTAGGCGCCCGGCCCGGACCGGTACAACGGGGAGCTCGGCGAGCCGCCGTCACGGCTCGGCTCGGCCAGTCGGCGGCGTCGCGCGCGGTGACCCCGGCGCCTCGGCCCGGGAGGTCGCTCCGCTGCCCGTCGTCCAACACGCGGCTGCACGTGCATCTGCGACACGATGCCGCCATCGGTCGGGTGGACGAGATCCGGGCAATCGAACACGGGCGAATATCGTACGACCCGTGGCCTTCGACCCCGTCGATCCGAGGTTCGACCTCGTCACGCTCGAAGAGCGCGTGCTCACCCAGTGGCGCGAGCACGACGTCTTCGCCGAGAGCCTGCGCCGGCGGAAGGGGGCCGAGGAGTGGGTGTTCTACGAGGGCCCGCCGACCGCCAACGGCCGACCGGGGATCCACCATGCGTGGGCACGCCTGTTCAAGGACATCTACCCGCGCTTTCACACGATGCGGGGCAGGTACGTGGAGCGCAAGGCCGGCTGGGACTGCCACGGCCTGCCCGTCGAAGTCGAGGTGGAGAAGGAGCTCGGGTTCTCGGGCAAGCCGCAGATCGAGGACTACGGCATCGAGGCGTTCAACCAACGATGTCGCGAGTCGGTCCAGCGTTATGTGGAGGACTGGTCCGCGTTGACCCGCCGTATCGGCATGTGGCTCGACATGTCGGACGCGTACTGGACGATGAGCAACAAGTTCGTCGAGAGCGTCTGGTGGCAATTCTCACAGATGTGGCAGCACGCACAGCTCTACGAGGGCTTCAAGGTCGTGCCGTACTGCGGACGCTGCGGCACCGCGCTGTCGAGCCACGAGCTCGGCCAGCCGGGCGCGTACCGCGACATCACCGAGAACTCGGTCTACGTACGCTTCCCACTCGTCGGGCGCGACGTCGACCTGCTCGTTTGGACGACGACGCCGTGGACGCTCGTGTCGAACGTCGGCGCGGCCGTGGGCCCGCACGTGGACTACGTTCGGGTGCGCGCGCCGCAGCCCGGGCGGCGCGACCTCGTGATGGCCGCCTCGCGCGTCGGAGCAGTGCTCGGCGAGAACGCCGAGGTGCTGGGTTCGGTACTCGTCGAGGACCTGGTGGGCGCTCCCTACGAACGGCCCTTCGACTGGCTCCCGGCCGACGGCGACGGCTGGCGCGTCGTCGCCGCCGACTTCGTGACCGTCGACGACGGCTCGGGGATCGTTCACCTGGCGCCGGCGTTCGGCGAAGTCGACCGCGAGGTCGGGATCGCCGAGGGGCTCCCCGTCCTCAACCCGGTGAACGCCCAGGCCCGCTTCGACGACCGCGTCCCCGAGTTCCGGGGCACGTTCGTCAAGGACGCGGACCCCGCGCTCGTCGAGGCGCTCGAGGCGTCGGGCCGGCTCGAGCGGGTCGAGGCGTACACGCACTCCTACCCACACTGCTGGCGTTGCGGCACCGCCCTCATCTACTGGGCCAAGCCGACGTGGTTCGCACGAACTTCCGAGCAGAAGGACGCGCTCCTGCGCGAGAACGAGACGATCGGCTGGCATCCCGGCCACATCAAGCACGGCCGCTTCGGCGACTGGCTGGACAAGAACGTCGACTGGGCTCTCTCCAGAGACCGGTTCTGGGGCACACCGATCCCGGTGTGGCGCTGCGAGGGTTGCGGGCACGACACCTGCGTCGGCTCGGTCGCCGAGCTGTCCGAGCTCGCCGGGCTCCCGCTCACCGATCTCGATCTGCATCGGCCGTACGTCGACGAGGTCGTCATCGACTGCCCGGCTTGTGCCGGCGGCCGGGCCCGCCGCGTCGAGCCGGTGCTCGACGCGTGGTTCGACTCCGGGTCGATGCCGGCGGCACAGTGGCACTACCCGTTCGAGAACACCGAGCTCTTCGAGCGGCGCTTCCCCGCCGACTTCATCTGCGAGGCGATCGACCAGACGCGCGGCTGGTTCTACTCGTTGCTGGCGGTGAACACGCTCGTGTTCGGCCGCTCCCCCTTTCGCAACGTGGTCTGCCTGTCGCTCGTGCTCGACCAAGACGGCCAGAAGATGTCGAAGAGTCGCGGCAACGTGGTCGACCCCTGGAGCGTGCTCACGACGCGGGGCGCTGACGCCCTGCGCTGGAACTTCGTCTCCGCCGGATCACCATGGACCCCCAAGCGCGTCTACCTCGAGAGCATCGACGAGACGACGAACCGCTTCCTGCTCACCCTATGGAACACCTACTCGTTCTTCGTCACCTACGCGAACCTCGACGGCTGGGAACCGCCGAGGTCGGGCGGCGAGACGAACCACGTTCTCGACCGGTGGATCCGGTCACGGCTGCACCACACCGTGCGCGACGTCACCGACGGCCTCGACCGGTTTGACGCGCTGCATGCCGCGCAGGCGCTCGACGGGCTCGTCGACGACCTGTCCAACTGGTACGTGCGCCGATCTCGGCCGCGGTTCTGGAAGGCATCCGACCCGGCCGCGCATGCCGTGCTCCACGAGTGCCTCCAAACGATCTCGCTGCTGCTCGCACCGTTCTGCCCGTTCACGGCCGACGCGCTCTGGCAGAACCTCGCTTCGACCGGGGAGTCCGTCCACCTCGCCGACTGGCCCGAGGCGGACGCGGACGCGATCGACGACGCCCTCGAGACCGAGATGGCGATCGCCCGCCACGTCGTCTCGCTCGGCCTCTCCGCGCGCACCGAGTCGCGCCTGAAGGTGCGCCAGCCACTCGCCCGCGCCCTCGTCCTGCTCCCCGACCACCAGCGGCTCTCGGATCCCGTCGCGGGCGAGGTCGCAGACGCGTTGAACGTGAAGCGCCTCGAGGCCATCGCCGGCCTCGAGGGACTCCTCGACTACGCAGTGGTGCCGAGCTTCCGTCGCCTCGGACCGAAGGTCGGCAAGCTGATGCCGCGGGTCAAGGAGCTGCTCGCTCGAGCTGACGGTGCAGCCGTGCGCAGGTCGCTCGAGGACACCGGCGAGTACACCCTCGACGTGGACGGCACACCCATCGTGCTCGATGCCGAGGACCTCGAGGTGCGCGCAACCTCGCACGAGGAGCTCGCGCTCGCTCAGGAGGGTCGGGTCGCCGTTGCGCTAGACACGACCGTCGACCACGAGCTGCGCCTCGAAGGCCTCGCGCGCGAACTGGTCCGCGCCCTCAACGACCTGCGCAAGGCCGTCGGGCTTCGGATCGCCGATCGCGTCGCCGTGTGTCTCGGCGCGGAAGGTGACGTCGCCCGGGCGATCGACCGGCACCGCGATTGGATCGGGGGCGAGATCCTCGCCACCGAGCTCGAGGTGGGCCCGCCGTTCGAGACACCGACCAGCGTCACTGTCGACGGCACGACCGTGACGGTGACGCTGGAGCGCGTCCCCGGCTAGGGGCGGTTGCGGCCGAAGCGTCCGCTCCCGCTCCTCGCGTCGTCCTGGTCGAACAGCGCCCGCTCGGGCTGGGGCTGGTCGTCGCGCGGCCCGAGCGGCGTCTCGTCGGTGACGGCCTCACGCAGGCTCGCGAAGAACGCTTCGTCGTCGAGCGACTCGGCCTCGGCCGGCTCCCGGTCGAAGAGGGGCGGCCGTTCGGCCGACGGTGACGAAGGCGCCAGTGGCGGGACGTCGGGCGGAGGCTGGTGCACCGACGGCGCCCCGGGATCCACAGCCGGCTCGGTCCACACGGGAACGGAGCCGATCTCCGCAGTGGGCGCGCCCTGCGCTTCGGGCTCCGCCGCAGGCGGCGCGGGTGGCGCGGCCGTCGGGGAAGTCGCCGATGCCGCGCCAGGCGCGGCCGCCGGCAACTCGACGTCATGGATCGTGGGGCGCGGCGACGGGGCGACGCTCACCGTCCCCCCGAGCGACTCGAGATCGGTCTCCACCGAACGCCGCAGCCGCGCGCGGTACTCGGCCTCGAACCGCTCGAGCCCGTTGACGTCGGCGAGCAACGCCTCGCGCCGCGCGCCGAGCTCGAGGATCTCGCTCTCCAGCCGCCGTCGCTCGGCCTCGGCCTGCCGGCGCGCGTTGTGCTCGGCCTCCGCGAGCGTCGCGCGCGCGGTCGTTTCGGCCTCGTCGAGCATCTGGCGGGACTTCGCCTGCGCCTCCGCGACCGCCTCGTCGGCGGCGCGCTGAGCGAGCAGCAACGTGCGCTGCAAGATGTCCTCCGCCTCGCGCGCCTGACCCTTCTGCTCCTCGAGGCGGCGGGCGGATTCCTGAACATGCTCGATGGTGCCGGCGGCACGCTCGAGCAGCTCGTCGACATCGTCACGGTTGTAGCCGCGAAAGCCCTCGCGGATGTCGATGTCGCGCAGTTCCTGGGGCGTCACGTCCATGAGGTGCATGGTAGCGACGACGGGACCCACAGCGGTGGAGTCACCCCTCGCAGACGATTTGCCGCAGGATGATCAGCCCGAACACCGCCACCATGAACGACAGATCGAACATCCCGACGGGCGGGATCACCCGCCGGAGAGGGGCGATCAGAGGCTCGGTCAGGTCCATGAGGAGGCGGTTGAGCGTGACGAGGCCACCACCCGAGGTGCTCGGAGGGAACCAGGACAGCACCGCCCGGGCGACGAGGATCACGGTGTACACAGTGAGGAACGCACAGATCAGCTCTTGCACGGTGTTCGGCGCTCAGGCACGGTAGAGACCGCGAGCCTGGAGACGCTCCTTCTCCTCCTGGGAGACCTCGACGTCGCTCGGGGTGAGCAGGAAGACCTGGTCGGCGACCCGCGCCATCGTCCCGCCGACGGCGTAGGTGAGGCCGCTGGCGAAGTCGATCAGGCGTCGCTGCAAGTCGCGTCCGAGGCCCTGCAGGTTGACGATCACCGGCTGGTCGGCCTTGAGCCGGTCCCCCACCTCCTGCGCGTCGTTGAAGCCGTGCGGCTCGACGACGTGCACCCGGGCCGAGGTGGCCGGCACCGGTCGGATCGTGGACGTCGCGAGGTCACGGGGCGACGCCTCGTCCATCCGCACCGCGCGCACCCGGGGCTGGGTCTGCACCGGGGGCGGGGGCACGACGCCCACGGTGACCGACTCGCGCTCTCGGCGTTCGGGCCGACGGTCGTAGCTCGCGTCGGGCTCGTCGACGAGGTCCAGCTCGTCGTAGTCGTACTCGTAGCCTTCCTCGTCGTCCTTGAGTCCGAGGTAGACCATCGTCTTCTGCCACATACCCGGCATTGGCGACCTCCTGCTGGCTTCGCCAGCCTAACCCCGACCCCACCACCGATCGCGGCTCTCCGCCACTCGCGCTCGGCGCAGGCTGGCGGGTGCGGGTCAGGCGCGGCCGCCGAAGAGGGCCGTGCCGACCCGGACGATGGTGGCGCCCTCGGCGACGGCCGCCTCGAAGTCGCCGCTCATCCCCATCGACAGCTCGGCGACACCCACCCGCCCGGCCAGCCCGCGCAGCTCGCCGAACCAACGCCGGGGGTCGCCCCACTGCGGTGCCACGGTCATGAGACCGGCGACGTCGAGGCCCAACCGGGCGAGCGCGTCGACCAGGCCGGCCACCTCGACCGGCGCGCAACCGCCCTTGGCTGACTCGTCACCCAGGTTCACCTCCACGAGGACGCGCGCGCCCGGCGCCCGGCGGGCGATGGCCTCACCGAGGGGCAACCGGTCGACCGACTGCCAGCACGAGACCCACGGCACGAGCCCCGCGACCTTGTTGCGCTGGAGCCGGCCGACGAAGTGCCACACCGGTGGCGTCGCTCGGCGCGCCAGGACCGGGGCCTTCGCAACCAGCTCCTGCGCGCGGTTCTCCCCCAGATGACACAGGCCGGCGTCGAGCTCCGGAGCGATCCGATCCACGGGCACGGTCTTCGACACGCCGATCACCGTCACCTCGCCCGGGTCCCGCCCGGCGGCGCGGGCTGCAGCCGCGACGCGCTCGGCGACCTCCGCATAGCTCACCGCGGCCTCACGGCCAGGTCACGGCGTCGGGCCCGCGACGAGCACGACCTGACGACCGGTTCGCCCCTCGCGCCGGAACGAGTAGTGCGCGACCGACTCGCTGGTGCAGACGCCCAGGTCCTGTACCGACTCGACGCCCGCGCGACGAAGCTCGGATCGGATGCCCGCCGGGAGATCGAGCGCGTGGGCTCCGGTCGTGGTGCGCGACGCGACCACCGGTCCCACGGCCGCGACGACGGCATCGAGGTCGGCAGGTCCGAACTCGTAGCAGCGCCCGCAGATGCACGGGCCGATCGCGGCCCGGACGGCACCCCGCCCCACGGCGCGCACTGCGGCGACGCCGGCCGCGACGATGCCGTCGCGCAGTCCGCGCCAGCCGACGTGGATCGCCGCCCAGGCCGCGTCATCACCCAACGCGACGGGCGCGCAGTCGGCGCCCAGCGCGACGACTGCGAGCGCGGGATCGGCGGTCACGCAACCGTCCACCTCCCGTCCCGCGGGAAGTGCCCGGGTGACGGTGAGCACGTCGGTCCCGTGGACGTGCCGGGGCCACAGCGCGACGACCCGCCCCGTGCGGGCCTCGGCCCGGCGGCGGTTCTCGGCTACCGCGTCGCCGTCGTCGCCGACGTGAGTCGCCAGGTTCAGCGAGGCGAACGGCCCCGTCGAGACGCCGCCGCGACGGTCGGTGAACACCGCCCGCGCGCACCCCAGGGAAAGGACGTGCGTGGCGGTCAGCGGAGGAACTCGGGGACGTCGAAGTCGTCGTCGCCGAGGTCGAGGTCGTCGACCGACTCGTCGCCCGCGAGCTCGCGCTCCTCGTCGCGCAGGCCGAGCGGCGCGTCGGCGCGTCGCTCGCCTTCGAAGCGGTCGAACCCGGCCGCGAGGACCGTGACCCGCACCTCGTCGCCCAGCGCGTCGTCGATGACGGCGCCGAAGATGATGTTGGCGTCGGGGTGCGCCGCCTGGGCGATGACCTCCGCGGCCTCGTTCACCTCGAAGAGCCCGAGATCGGACGGACCCGAGATGTTGAGCAAGATCCCACGGGCGCCCTCGATGCTCGCCTCGAGCAACGGGCTGGAGATCGCGCCGCGCGCGGCGCTCACTGCCCGGCCGTCGCCCGAGGCGTAGCCGATGCCCATCAGCGCGGAGCCCGCGTTGGTCATGATCATCTTGACGTCGGCAAAGTCGGTGTTGATCAACCCCGGCGTGGTGATCAGGTCGGTGATCCCCTGCACGCCCTGGAGGAGCACCTCGTCGGCCATCTTGAACGCGTTGAGCATCGAGGTCTTCTCGTCGGAGACCTGGAGCAACCGGTCGTTTGGGATGGTGATGAGGGTGTCGACCTTCTCCTTGAGGTGCTGGATGCCCTGCTCGGCCTGCACCGAGCGACGCCGACCCTCGAAGGTGAACGGACGGGTGACCACGCCGATCGTGAGCGCTCCGGCCTGCTTCGCTATCTCCGCGATGATCGGCGCACCACCGGTGCCGGTCCCACCGCCCTTGCCCGCGGTGATGAAGACCATGTCGGCGCCCTTGAGCACCTCCTCGATCTCGGCCCGGTGCTCCTCGGCCGCCTGCCTTCCCACTTCGGGGTCGGAGCCCGCGCCGAGCCCGCGGGTGAGCTCAAGGCCCAGGTCGAGCTTCACGTCGGCGTCGCTCATGAGCAGCGCCTGGGCGTCGGTGTTCACCGCGATGAACTCGACGCCCTTCAGGCCGGCGTCGATCATGCGGTTGACGGCGTTCCCGCCGCCGCCGCCGACGCCGACCACCTTGATCACGGCCAGGTAGTTCTGCGGTGCACCCAACATCGGGACCTGCTCTCCCAGGAAGTCGAAAACTCTCGACCTCGACTCGAGGTCGAGAGTTATGTAAACCTGTGGTGACGGTGGAGACTCTAGTGGACCGCGGTTCCCCCTTCAATCACCCGCCGGGGCGCGCCGCTCATCCGGTCGCCGGCGCGCCCGGCACCCGCACGTCGACGTAGCGGACGTGCTCGCCACGAGAGACCAGGACGTCGAGCACCGCGAGCGCAGCCGCGCCCTTGCGGGCGAGCGCGCTCGGCGCGCCGAGCCGCACCTCCCCGGCCGGCGGCGTCCCCCCGGCCGGCGCGCGCACCGCGAGGACGAGCGCGCCATCCGACGCGGTGATCGCACTCACGTGCGCGCGCAGCGCCTCGGGCAGCGCGGCCGGCACCCGGGCCAGCCCGACAGGCGCGAGGCGCCGGCCCGGGTCGGGCACCAGCGTCGCGCCCACCAGCTCGGGGAGACCCTCGGGTGGCGTCGGGGACTCGGCCAGCACCCGACCCTTGCGGTCGACGAGCACGACCGGCACCGCGGCGGGATCGACGCCCGCGGGCACGAGACGGCGGGCCCAGGCGATCGGCGTGCGTTCCGCCACCGTGATCGTGAGGTCGTGAGGCAGGTCCCGGCGCACGCGTGCCGACGCGACCCAGGGCAGCTCCTCGACCCGGCGCGCGACGTCGCCCTCGTCGACGAAGAGCAGCGCGTCTCCCGCCTCCACCCCGGCCGCCTCACGGACCTCGGCGCGTGAGGCCTGGACCGTCCCGCGGACCCGAAGGCCCTCGAGCGCGAACAGCGGCGACTGCACGACGAGCCAGGCGATCCCCACGAGCGAGGCAACGACGACGAGGCCGAGCAGGACGCGCAGCCGGCGCCGCCCCTGCTCGCGGAGGACGGCCACGCGCCGGTCCCGGATCCGTTCGTCCATGCTCGGGCGCGGACCCCGCTCCCGCGGCGGCACCTCGGTCCCGGTCACCCGCTCTCCTCGAAGCCGACGAGGTGGAGCTCGGTCTCGAGCTCCACGCCGGTCGCGCCGGCGACCCGTCGCCGCACCGTCTCGATCAGCGTCCGCACGTCGGCCGCAGTCGCTCCGCGCTCGGCCTGGATGAAGTTGGCGTGCTTCGTGGAGACCTGTGCGCCTCCGACCCGGAGGCCTTTGCACCCGCACTCCTCGACCAGCCGTCCGGCGTGGTCACCCGGTGGGTTCCGGAACACAGATCCCGCGTTCGACCCGCCGGGCTGGTGCCGCCGGCGCCAACGGACGACCTCGGTCAGACGCGCCTCGCAGGCCGCCGGGTCGTCGACCTCGACCGCGAGCTCCGCGCCCACCACGACCTCGGTCGGGCCGAGGGCCGAGGTCCGGTATCCGAGCCCCAGGTCTGCCACCGGCCGCGCTCGGGCGACCCCGTCGGTTGCCAGGTCGGCGATCGTCGCCGACCGCAGCACGTCGCGCGTCTCGTGCCCGTGACCCCCGGCGTTCATCCGGACCGCGCCGCCGACGCTGCCCGGGATCCCGACGTAGAACTCCAGCCCGGCGCGGCCCTCGGCGGCGGCGCACCGGGCCAGCACCGGCAGCGCCACCGCGCCGCCGGCCCGTACCTGTGTGGGTGTGAAGTTGATTGCCTCCAGCTCGCCCTCGAGGACGACGGCAAGGCCGGCGAAGCCCCGGTCGGCCACGAGCAGGTTCGAACCACGACCGACGACCACCATCGGCGCGCCCGAGACGCGCAGCGCCTCGGCTACGGGGATCAGCTCGGCAACCCGCTGCACGTGCACGAGCACCGCGGCCGGTCCGCCCACGCGGTAGGTCGTGAACGGTCCCAGTGGCTCACCGCGCACGACCTGCTCGCCCAGGGTGGCCGCGAGCGTGTCCCCGAGCACACCGAGGTCGACGGAACCCATGGTCACCGCGCTCGCTCACGCGCGACGAGCTCGTCGGGAAGGTTCGTGATGTCACCGCCGCCGAGCGTGAGGATCACGTCGCCCGACCCCGCGTAGCGAGGGACGAGCTCCGCGAGCTCGGCACGGTGCGGGAAGTACGCGACGGGCAGCTCCGGATGCGCGTCGAGCACGGCGCGCACGAGCAAGTGTCCGTTGACACCGGGAACGGCCTGCTCGTGGTAGCCGCACACGTCGGTGAGAATCACCTGGTCGGCACCTACGAACGCGTCGGCGAAGTCACGCCACATCGATGCGGTGCGCGAGTAGCGGAAGGGCTGGAACACCGCCACGACCCGGCGCCAGCCGCCCTCGCGCGCGGCACGGATCGTGGCCTGCACCTCGGGTGGCAGCAGCGCGTAGTCGTCGATGATCGCGGCGCCGCCCACCTCGCCACGGTGCTGGAACCGGCGGGCGACGCCCCCGAAGCCGGCGAGGGCGCGCTGCACCGCGTCGAACCCGGCGCCGAGCTCGAGTGCGATAGTGGCGGCGCCCGCCGCGTTCTGCGCGTGATGGCGCCCGAGCACCGGAAGCCGCAGCTCGCCGAGCAGCTCACCGTTGCGCTCGAGCGTGAAGGCCGACCCGCCCGGGCCGCTCGCGTAGTCCGAGACCCGCACCGTCGCCCCGGTGGCGAAGCCGTAGGTGAGCACCGCGGACCGATCGGCGGCGAGCGCCGCGAGGAACGGGTCGTCGGCGCACAGGACGACCGGGCCGTCGACGCCGTCGACGAACCGGGTGAACGCGGCCCGCACCGCTTCCATATCGCCCCAATACCAGAGGTGGTCGACGTCGACGTTGGTCACGACCGCCGCCTGCAGCCCGAGCCGTAGGAAGGTCCCGTCGCTCTCGTCCGACTCGACGACGAGCCACTCGCCGGCGCCGAGCCCCTCGTTGGTACCGACCTCGTGGAGCTCGCTTCCGATGAGGAAGCTGGGTTGCAGCCCGGCGGCGCGCAGGATCAGCATGACCATCGACGACGACGTCGTCTTGCCGTGGGTGCCCGCGACGCCGAGCGCACGGTGGGTGGCGACGATCCCCGCCAGCGCGTCGGCCCGCGAGACGACTGGGATCCCGCCCGCCCTCGCGGCCACCACCTCGACGTTGTCGGCCGGAACCGCGCTGCTCACGATCACCGCGTCGGCGTCGGTCGGCACGTTCTCGGCCTGCTGCGGCACGAGGCAGTCGACGCCCAGCAGTCGAAGCCGCTCGAAGCGCGCCAGCTCGCGAAGATCGGAGCCGCTCACGCGATGGCCCAGCTCGGCGAGCATGGCCGCGTACGCGCTCATCCCGACGCCGCCGACCCCGACGACGTGCAGGCGACGGACACCCGACAGGTCGAGCGGCTTCCCCGGCTCAGGCGCGGGCACCGGCCACCTCCTCGACGAGGCTCGCGAGCTGGTCGGCCGCGTCGGGCCGGGCGACCGACCGCGCCGCCGCGGTCATCGCCGCCAGCCGGTCGGCGTCGTCGAGCAGCGCGTCGG
>VGBT01000063.1 GCA_016870395.1 Actinomycetota bacterium
CCGCCGAGCAGTTCGACGTGAGGCGGGCGATCTCGAAGATCCTCACCTTCAGCTACGGCACGCATTACTGCATCGGCGCCGCCGCAGCGCGCCTGCAGGGCCGTGTGGTGCTCGAGGAGCTGCTGCGTCGGTGTCCGGATTTCCGCGTCGACGTCGCCGCAGGGCGCTACGCGGACGGCAACTACGTGCGCCGGCACCTGACGTTGCCGTGGCGCGCCGACGCGGGGGCTGGCGACGCAGGGGGCGAGCGAGGGCCGACCGCCGCCCCGGGTTCTGCTGTCTGAGGCGCGCGCGACCAGGGCTCGCGTCGATTCCCTCGGCGAGCTCGGTTTCTACACCGCGGCCGGCGCACCCAGCTCGCCCCGCGTCCTGGCGGCCCGGACCCAGGTCGCACTCGAGACCGGACGGTTTCGTTCTCGACGAGCTCGCCTGCAAGCGGCCGATGACGAGGGCGCCGGCGCACTTGCCACCGAGTCGTGCACGGGGGCCGAGGGCCCGATCGAGCCGTTTCGCTACTACGAGTGGGGCACCAGCCGGGTCTTGCCGATGCCGGCCTCTCCCGTGAGCAGCACGGGCGCACCTTGGCTCGCATCGATCGCCGTCATCGCCGGGCTCAGCGCTGCGAGTTCGGTTGCACGGCAAACGCGTGGTGTGCGGGTATAGCGGAGTCCTGCCATCCGCGGTTGCAAGGCGGTCGCTGTGCACTCGAGCAACGGGCCAAGTGCGCAACATCGCACGAGGTTACATTGTAACCTCGAAACTCACGCCCGACCGGTGACGTGCCCAGCGGGGTTTTGCAGGAGCGGCGAGACGGAGAGCCGAAGGAGCGATCGGTCGAACAGGCTCGTCGTCGCCGTACTCGTGGTGCGCTCGGCGTGGAGTACTGCGCACACTGTCGCTGCTACTCGCGCGGCGACCACGTTGGCATCGTGTCGGTCGCAGCACCCGCTGTGCGTCTTGCGCATGCATCTGGCACGGACCGTCTCGCGCGCGTCCTGTGCGCCGTACCCACGGATGCGAAAAAGCGCCCTTGCCGGCGCGGCCTCCCAACGGCCTCCGCGGCGCTCTCACCCCGCATCCGCTCCAGGAGGGCAGCCATGAACCGAACCGTTCGTCGTGCGCTCGCGTGTCTCTTCCTGCTCGGCGCCTTCATGCCAAGTGGGGTGCTCCTGGCCGCCGAGCAGACCATTCTCGGATCGCAGCTCGTCGTGAAGGACCCTGGTGTCGCGACGAGACGGAGCGTCACCAGCTCGGGAAGGGAGCCGGCGAGCAGCAACACGGTCATCGGTGATCCGACGGCCGGCGGCGGCGTTCTCGAGGTGATGGTGAACGGGAGCGCGTCGTCGGCGCAGCGCTTCGTGTTGCCGCAGGGCCTGAGCATGACCGGGCAGCCGTTCTGGTCGGCGGTCGGTACGAGCGGCTTCCTGTACCGCGACGGCAAGGGACAGAACGGCCCCGTGAAGAGAGTGAAGATCCAGCGCACCTCGTCCGGCAACTTCTCGATCAGTGTGGCGGTCAATGCGAAGTTCGGCACGGTGAACGTCGTGCCGCCGAATCCCGGCACCGATGGCTGCGTCGCGCTCACGCTTGGCGGCGGTGATCGCTACTCGATCGCGTTCGGCGTGCAGAGTCTGGTGAAGAACAATGGCACGAAGCTCTTCGCCGCGAAGAAGCCGCTCGTGGAAGGTGTCTGCCCGGCGCTTCCGACGCCGACCCCCTCCGCGACGCCGACTCCCACTCCGACACCTACCGCAACGGGAACTCCCGATCCCTGCGAAACGGTGGTCTTCACGGAGGCCTTCACGGGGGCCAACGGATCGCCCTGGCCGGCGCCGTGGGTCGAGCTGGAGAATAGCATCAACCCGAATCCAGACATCCAGGGCAATGCCGGGCGGTTCAAGCCGGGCCCCCTGCCCATGTTCATGCCGGGCCGCGTTTACGCTCCGATGAGCGAGAGGGACGCCGAGGCGCTGTTCACGGTCGAGTTCGAAGACCTTGCCACACAGGGGTTCGGATTCTACTTGCGCCAGAACGGCGGTCACGTGCAGATCAGCTCGACACACGGAGAGGGGTACGCCGTGTTCGTCGAAGGCTTCCTGGGCTACCACGGCATCGGTCTCTGGCGCGAGACGGACGGGGTCGAAGAACGCCTGCCGGTACCCGGCAACCTCGACAATTCTCTCAGCTTGTCGAACGGCGTCCGCTATCGCGTTCGCTTCCGCGTCTCCCAGATGAACGCGTCAACCACGATGCTGCGCGCGCGCATCTGGCCGGAGGCCTCGCCCGAACCTTCCGTTTGGAACGTGACGGCCACCGACAATCATCCCTCCCTGCAGAACGTCTCCGCAGGCATCGCCGTCGATTCGTACAGCCATCTCCAACCGAATCCGGTCACGGCGTACCTTCGTGTCGACGACATCGTGGTCACGCGCCTGTGCAATCCGCTGTACGGGATCGGCGCGGTGACCACCGTGTCGGAGGCGTTCACGTTCTCCGAAGGGCCGCTGTGGCGTGACGACGCATTGCTGTTCACCGACATCCTGGCGAATACGATCCACGAACTCACGCCGCCGAGCACTGTCGGAGTGTTTCGCTCGCCGTCCGGCCAGGCCAACGGCCTCGCCACCGACATCAACGGGGACCTGCTCGCTGCCGAGCATCTGACCCGCCGCATCTCGCGCACCGATTCGATGGGCACGGTCACCACTCTGGTCGACACGTACATGGGCGACCGGTTCAACTCGCCCAACGACATCGCCGTGCGGTCGGACGGAACCATCTATTTCACCGACCCGGCGTACGGGCTGGCGAATCCGCTGGACCGCGAATTGCCGTTCAACGGTCTGTTCCGCCGCACGCCGGCGGGCGTGCTCACGGCCGAGTGGATGGGAGCGACCAGCAGCGGTCCAAACGGCGTGTCGCTGTCGCCGGCCGAGACGGTCCTCTACATGGCCGAGACCGCGGGGGGCACGATCCAGGCGTGGGACGTCGCCGTGGACGGCGCTCTCTCCAATCAGCGCACCTTCGCCACCGGGCTGTTCATTCCGGACGGCACCTGCGTCGACACGCGCGGCAACCTCTACGTAGCGACCTGGGCGAACAACGTGACGGTATTCTCGCCGCTCGGCGACCGATGGGGAACGATCGGCATTCCTCGTCAGGCGACCAATTGCGCCTTCGGCGGTACCGGAAACTTGACGATGTACGTCACCGCCCACGAGGGCCTGTACAGCACCTCGATGGCGGTTCCGGGCATACCGTAGAGAGTTGCGGGCCGGCCGGGTCGCGATCAATCGCAGATGGTCAGGGCGACGCCGCAGTCCCTCGCAGAGCTCGAGCGCATCGCACCGGTCGCCCTTCTGGTTGGGGCGATGCGTCTCGAGCCGCACCTCGCGGGCGTCGACGACCACCGGCTCGAGTCCGAGCCGGCTCCGCTGGCGAGCAACGAAGAAAGCAACCGTCAAGGTCTCGAGGGCGACCTGGGATCCGGGGCGTCAAGTCGTACGTCGCCACCAGCTCGGAGAATCCTGCGGGTGTGCTCGATCCTTCGCTCTGCGCGATACCTTGCCGGCCGCGTCCTCAATCAAAAATGTGCTCTGCCTCCTGTGATCGGCGAGACCCACTGCGTACTTTGCCATCGGGCTGCTCCTCCCTCGCTTGGGGTTCCGACTCGGGATCCCGTGGTCCTCCGCGAACCTGATCGCGGTCGCGGAGGGGCAGTCCGTCTTCGGTGACAAGAAAAAATACCCGCTTCGTACTGCCTGTCCGCTTGCCGACAGGGGGGAGGACCACATGAACTGCCGCCACGACACGGCCAGCCGCCGCAACGGAGATCCCGCCCGGATCATCGATGCGCGCGTGCTGTGCCTCGCACTGCTCGCCGCCTCGGCACTCACCGTGGCCACTTCGGTCCTCGCGCAGGATCTTCCGAATGTCGCGCGCACTCCGGGCGACCTTCTTGCCGGCCCCATCGCTCCGCAGCAGGGCCGCACGGCCATCGTCGCCTGGCACGGCGGCCGCGTCGTGTCGGTTCCGGAGGCCCCGGGCAGTCAGCCCGGCGCCGACCTTCGGATGCGGGTCGTCAGCCTCGAGGCCCTCGACTCCACCGGCCCCACCGTCACCGTGATCCCCGCCCGGGCCTCGGGTTTCCACGCGCACGGCTACTACCACACCGGATCCTACCTCCTCGTCGGGCCGCACTGCCTCGGCAACGCCCTCGACCCGTGCAACGGCACCTATCCCCATGACGTCTGGGCCAACGCGCTGCGCATCGGCGGCGCCGGGACGCCGATCGGCGACTCCGAGCTGCGCCGCGGCGACATCGACAGCGAGACCGGCCTGCTGCTCGGCAGCGTGCAGCGCGCCGGCGCGCAGTCGCCGTGGGGGCTGAACGACTTCTGGAGCTACAACACCATCGGCGGGGACATGTGGCTCGCCGTCCGTCGGGGCGGCGCCTGGGTCTACGACTGGGGCAACGGCGGCGCAGCCGTCGGGCCGGCGATCACCGCGACGTGGGATCACCTGGGCCTCACCGGCGTCACCGGCTTTCCCTTCCTGATGGGGAACATCCTGATCGTCGCCTCCGACCAGGCAGGCAGCGGCGTGGCCACCTACGACGTCTCGGATCTCTCCAACCCTGTCCTTCTCGATGTCCTCAAGGAGTCGAACCCGGGCGGCTACTGGCCCGAGATCTACGGCCACTACCTGTTCTTCCCGCGCCGCGACGGCGAAGGCGGGGTTGGCAGCCAGGCCGGCTTCATGGTCGTCGACTTCGAGGATCCGACCAACCTGAAGGTCGTCGCCATCCGCAACCTCCCAGGCTCGAACCAGTACGTCACGTTCCAGGACGAGTTCGCCTTCATGAACCGTTACAAGATCGACATGCGGACCTTCGACGTCGCGCTCGAGCTCGCAACGGTCCCGGGAGTGATTGACACGAGCCAGTTCGCGCTGCCGGTGGGCAACCTGGTGGTCACCGGCGGCTACGGGAGCGACGGCCCGGGCCTCGCCGTCTGGGCCCAGCAGGCCGACCCCGACACCCGCGGCCCCTTCGTCGCCTACCACGTGCCCGTTCCCGACCAGACGAACTACCCGGAGGCGCTGCCGATCACGCTGTCGATCCCCGAGACGCTGCGCACCGAGACCATCGTCAATGGCGTGTCGTTGATCCTGCGTCCCGTCGGCGGCTCGCCCGTCGCGATCTGGCACGCCTTCTCGCAGGGCAAGCTCCTCACCGTGACGCCGCAGCAGCCCCTCGCTTCCAACACGACCTACGAGCTGGTGCTGACGGCCGCCATCCTCGACGCCGCCGGCAATGCGATGGAGCCGTACAGCTTCCGCTTCTCCACGGGCAACGCGCTGACCGGCGGGAACGCGGCGCCGCAGATCGCGTCGCTGACGGCGGATCCCACCGAGCCCGCTCCCGGCGCCACCGTCGACTTCGCGTGGTCCGCGAGCGATCCCGAGGGTGACCCCATCGAGTACCGCATCGACTTCGGCGACGGCAGCCCGCGCACGGACTGGTCAGGCGCTGCGAGCGAATCCCACGCCTATCCCGAGGCAGGCCACTTCCAGGTGACCGTCCAGGCCCGCGACGACAACGGCGCGCTGTCGGCTCGCTCGCGCAGGATCACCGTAGTGCCTCCGCCCGCCGCTCCCGGCTCGACGGCCAGCAGCCCGATCGCGCTGGACAGTGCGACTGGGCGCGTGTTCGTCGTCCATCCCGACGGCGACACGGTCGCAGCGGTAGACCCGACCACGAACTCCGTCGCGTGGGAGGCCAGCGTCGGCGACCACCCGGTGAGCCTCGCCCTTGTCGCGGACGGCACGCTCTGGGTCGCGTGCCGCGACAGCGACGAGATCATCGTGCTCTCGGCCGCAAGCGGCGCCCGCGTGACTTCGCGGCCCCTTGGCTACGGCGCGACGCCGGTGGCGATCGCGCCTGTGCCCGGCGGCGCCGCCGTGCTCGTCAGTCTCGAAGGGCGCCGTTCCCTGGTTCGCTTCGACACCGCATCGCGCACGCAGACCGGCACGGTTGCGCTCGGCCCCTTCCCCCGGGCCATCGCGGTGACGGCCGACGGTGGCCGCGCGCTGGTCACTCGCTTCATCTCGGGCGAGTACGAAGGCTCGGTCTACGACGTCGATCTCGCCGGCAGCATGTCCCTCGACGGCACCATCCGGCTGCGCCGCGACCAGTCCACCGACGGTTCGGCCTCGGGACGCGGGGTGCCGAACTACCTCGCCGGCATCCGCATCGACCCCAACGGCACCTATGCCTGGATCGTGGGCAAGAAGGACAACACGACCCGCGGCACGTTCTTCAGCCCGGAGATGGAGCCGGGCCAGGACAGCACCGTGCGGGCGATGCTGGCCGTGGTGAACCTCGCCACCGGCCAGGAAGCCGCCTCGCTGCGCCTCGACATCGACAACAGCGACTCGCCGAGCGCCGTCGCGTTCAGCCCGCGCGGCGACTACGCCTTCATCACGCTCCAGGGCAACAACCAGGTGGCCGTGATCGACGTGCTCGACCTGCTGCGCCAGGACAGCCCGGGCACCGTGCACAGCCGCTGGGCCACCGGCCCCGCGCCTCAGGGCATCGTCGTGGACGGAGACACCGGCAGAGTCGTCTCCCAGGACTTCCTCGGCCGCGAGGTCACGCTATTCGACGCCGCCGGGTTCCTCGATTCCGGCGCCCTCACCGTGCCTTCCAACACGGTGGTGACCGCCGCCTCGGAAGCCCTCGACCCGGAAGTGCTCGATGGAAAGCGCATCTTCTACGACGCGTCCGACAGGCGCATGAGCGCCGAAGGCTACATCAGCTGCGCAAGCTGCCACCTCGACGGCGGGCACGACGGCCGCACCTGGGACTTCACCAGCCGGGGCGAAGGCTTCCGCAACACGACGGACCTGCGCGGCCGCGCCGGCACCGGTCACGGCGCCGTGCACTGGACCGCGAACTTCGACGAGATCCAGGACTTCGAGAACGACATCCGCGCGTTCTTCGGCGGCAGCGGCTTCCTCGGGGACGCCGAGTTCGCGGCCACGGGCAATCCGCTCGGGTCGATGAAGAGTGGGCTCGACGGCGACCTCGACGCGCTGGCCGCCTACGTCGCGTCGCTCTCGTCCGAGTTTCTGCCGCGATCCCCGGCGAGGAACCCCGACGGTACACGCAGCGCCGCTGCCGAGAACGGCGCCGCCCTCTTCGTCGCCGAAGGCTGCGACTCCTGCCACACGCCGGCCACCGACTACACCGACCGCTTGATGCACGACGTCGGGACCCTGCGCGCCTCCTCCGGCCAGAGGATCAGCGGGCCTCTTACCGGGATCGATACCCCGACCCTGCTCGGGGCCCACGCGAGCGCCCCCTACTTCCACGACGGCAGCGCCGCCACGCTCGAGGAGGTCTTCACCAGCACAGGGGGCCGCCTGGCCCAGGCCGAGGGGGGCACACTCGGGGGCGGCGGTTATGCCCAGGACGTCACGTGGTTCCCGATGAAGGAGTGGCACCAGGGGGCCTACGTCGAGATCTCCGGCGGACAGACGATCACGTTCAACGACGTCGAGACGACCACTGCCGGTGCGGGCTACATCGAGGTGCGCTACGCCGTGCTGTACGCGGGGGCGAACCTCAGCGTCGCTGTGAACGGCGGCGCTGCGACGGTCGTGCCGCTGGCAATGACGCCGAATTCCCCGGGCTACCTGCCGACTGCATGGCGCAGGGTGCGCGTGCCGGTCAGCTGGGCCAGCGGCACCAACACGGTTGTCCTCCGGCGCACGTCCGGCGGGGTGCTGGCGATCGACGACGTGCTGTTCTCGACGCCGGACGACGCGGCAGCGGCGAGCGCCCACGTGCGCGACCTCGCGCCGGAAGACCTCGACGACCTGGTCGCCTACCTGGCCTCCCTCGATGCGACCGACGCGGCCGCGCCGGTCGGCGACTGCGACGGCCCGGGCCAGCCCGCCTGCGGCTCGCCGCTGGTGATCGCCAAGGCGGTGCTGTCGCTCGGGGCGAGCAGCAGTCCCGACAAGGGCCTGATGAAGCTCGACGCCGTGATCGACGAGGACCTCACGGCCCAGGAGCTTCTCGATGAGCTCGCCGCGGGCCTGTCGGTTCGCGTGACCGACGCCGATCGGTCCTTCGACGTCACGCGGCTCATCATGGGCTGCCAGCTGCGGGCGGGCGGGACCGCCATCCGGTGCGGAGACGCCGGCGCGGGTGGGCGCGCGCTTCTACGCCGCTCGGGTACCTCGTGGCGAGTGACGGTCACGGCGAGAGACCTTCCGGCCTCGCAGACCGGCGCTGTCGACCCCGACGCGAACCCCGTCCAGGGGCCGGCCCGCGCCACGGTCATCCGCGGCGGCGTCGCCCACGCCGGAACGGCCACCGGGTGCCGCGAGCGCCTGCCGCGAAGGCTGAGGTGCGGGAACTCTTGAAAGCGTGGTGTCGGTGTCGCGCGATCGCGTCTGATCAGCTCGTCATCCGCATCCGCTCGATCGCGCGTGCATCACGCAGGGCTATGCCCAGGTGCTCGCACCCACAGCCGCGAAGCCGGCCTGAGCCGGTTTCGCGTCGGAGGCGCGTGCGCTAGCCCGGATTTCTCACCGAAAAGAAGCCCCACCCCGCTCGGCTCCTGCTAAACCCTGTTCACCACAAACAAAGTGTCGAACAGAATGAGGCGGGGTTAAGCAGACGGAGTGTAGGAAGGAACAGATCGCGTTCCAAGGCTTTGGCGGAAGGAAAGTGGTGGCGGCGTTCGACGGCGGGCGCCTGAGCACGGACGGCGGCGTGCTGCTGCTGCGCGAGGTGGCGGAGGGCAGCGGGATGCTGCGGCGGTTTGCGCGCTGCTTCGTGGACCACCGCAACCCGGAGCTGATCGAGCACACGGTCGAGGAGTTGGTGTCGCAGCGGATCCTCGCGCAGGCGTGCGGGTACGAGGATCTTGAGGATCACGACGTGCTGCGCGACGACGCGCTGCTGGCGATGGCGTCGGGCAAGCGTGACGCGACGGGCGAGGGGCGCCGGCGCAAGCGGGATCGTGGGCACGCGCTGGCGGGGAAGAGCACGCTGAACCGGCTGGAGCTGACGCCTACGAACGCGACGTGAGAGTCGCGGTACAAGAAGATCGTGTGCGTGGCGGACGAGGTGGAGAGGTATTTCGTGAGCGAGTTTCTGTCGGCGCACGGCCGCGCGCCGCGGGAGATCGTGCTCGACCTCGACGCGACCGACGATCCGCTGCACGGTCACCAGGAGGGGCGTTTCTTCCACGGCTACTACCGGACGTACTGCTACCTGCCGCTGTACGTCTTCTGCGGGGACTTCCTGCTGGCGGCGAAGCTGCGTCGTGCGGACCAGGACGGAGCGGCGGGAGCGGTGGAGGAAGTGGCTCGGATCGTCGCACAGATCCGGGAACGGTGGACACGGGTGCGGATCGTGGTGCGCGCGGACTCGGGCTTCGCGCGCGACGAGCTGATGGCGTGGTGCGAGGCGAACAACGTCGAGTACGTGCTGGGCTTGGCGCGCAACGAGCGCCTGCAGGGGGAGATTGCCGACGAGATGGCCGAGGCGCGCCGGGAGCACGAGCGAACCGAGAGTGCGGCGCGCGTCTACAAGGACTTCCGCTACCGGACGCGCACGAGCTGGAGTCGGGAGCGTCGCGTGATCGGGAAGGCGGAGTACCTGCCCGGGAAGGCGAATCCGCGCTTCGTCGTGACGTCGCTGCCCGCGGAGGAGTGGGCAGCGGCGGCGCTGTACGAGAAGCTGTACTGCGCGCGCGGCGACATGGAGAACCGGATCAAGGAGCAGCAGCTCGACCTGTTCGCCGACCGTACGAGCACGGGGACGATGCTGGGCAACCAGCTGCGGCTATGGGTGGCGTCGGTCGCATACGTGCCGTACTGTGCGGGCGCGTTAGCGGAGTCGAGCCACGCTCGCGACGGCCGATAAGAGGGCATATGTACAAATCGCGGCTTTGTGCTTCCTCGCCGCAGAGTGACGCGGACGGTGACGGCCTCGGCGATGTCTGCGACCCGTGCACGAACGGCGTCGTCATCCAGTCTGCGGTGGTCCGCTTCGAGGGGCTGCTGGCACCGGCCGGTGACGACACGTTCGTCCTGAAGGGGGATCTGGTGTTCTCGCCGGTGCGACCACCGATCGATCCGAAGGCGAACGGGATGCGCGTCCGAATCGAGGGCGCGGGCGGAGCCGTGCTGTTCGACGCGACCGTGCCTCCAGGGCAGTACGATCCGGACACGCGCATCGGGTGGCGATCCAACGCCAACCAGACCTTCTACCGGTTCCGTAGCCCGACGGCTGTCGACGGTCTGGTGAACAAGGTGAAGCTGCGTGTGAGGACGCTGGTGCCGGATCTCGCCGAGATCAAGATCACCGGCCGCAACTCGGATTTCGCCGGTGTCCCCCCGCTGGCACCGCTGCGCGCCATCGTCGTTCTCGACCCGCCGGGTGCGCTGCTCGGACATTGTGGTGAGCGCGATTTTCCCGGTCCACCACCGGCACCTGCCTGCGACTACGTCACGCCCGGACCGGAGGACACCTTCCCGGCGAACGACGTCTACGCGTGCCGCTGAGCGGCGACGCGGCGCAGCGTTCCCGAATCATGCGCGCCCGCCATATCGTGCGCGTGAGTCGGTCGACCCTGGCGAGGAACCACCTGAATCGTCTGATCTTTCTCTATTGCCTTCGTGGCGTCCAGCTTGCTAGTGCACCGCTGTTGAGATGCGATCAAGCATTTTGCGATGAGAACGGATGATAGCCTGTGCGGGCTTGGTCCAAGC
>VGBT01000064.1 GCA_016870395.1 Actinomycetota bacterium
GCGCTCGCGCGGTCCGCCGGGGCCGATGCCGCGCGCACTGCCGCGACCGAGACCGCGCGCGACAACGGCGGAGTGCTCGTCCACTGCCGCTGTGCAGGCGCGGACGCACGCGTGACGGTCGCCGTGGGTGACGCACGCGGCCGTGCGCACGCCGAGGTGCGCTTCGACTGCCTGTTCGCGACCGAAGGCTGCTGAGGGACCCTCAGCTGAGCTCGCGGCCCACGATCGACACGAACGACACCATCTCACCCGGGTATCCCCCCAGGTTGTGGGTCAGCGCGAGCGGCCGGTCGTTCGCGATCCGGCGCTCCTCGGGAGCGTCGCCGCGGAGCTGGAGCCAGCACTCGAAGAGCATGCGCAGCCCCGAGGCGCCGACGGGGTGCCCGAAGCTCTTCAGGCCACCGTCGGGGTTCACCGGCAGCTCGCCGTGGAGGTCGAAGGATCCCGCGAGGATCTCCTTCCAGGCGGTGCCGCGCTCGGCGAAGCCGAGGTCTTCCATGAGGACGAGCTCCGTCGGCGTGAAGCAGTCGTGCACCTCCGCCATCGCGAGCTCGTGGCGGGGGTCGGTGACCCCGGCCTGCGCGTACGCGTCGCGCACGCTCGCCTCCACCTCGGGGAAGTGGGTGTAGTCGTAGTCGGGGTCGATCAGCCCGGAGCCGTTGCCGGCCACGAACGACAGCGCCTTCACGTACAGCGGCCGGTCGGTGTACCGGTGCGCGTCCTCGGCTCGCACGACGATCGCCGCGGCCGCGCCGTCGGCGACGCCGGCGCAGTCGAGGATGCCGAGCGGACCTGCGACGCGAGGCGAGGCGCAGATGGTCTCCATGCTCATCTCACGCCGGAACTGCGCGCGTGGGTTGCGCGCCCCGTTGTAGTGGTTCTTCCATGCGATGCGGGCGAGCACGTCCTTGAGCTCGGTCTCGTCGACGCCGTACTTCTTCGCGTACGCGGGCGCGACCATGCTGAACATCGCGGCGGCGGTGAGCGTGCGCGCGGTCCCGTCGTTGGGCACCGGGAACGCGTTGAGGCCCGCGTATCCGCTGTCCTTCACCTTCTCGGCGCCGACGGCCATGGCCATGTCGTACGCACCGGATGCCACGGCGTACGCGGCCTGGCGCAGGGCCTCGGAGCCGGTCGCGCAGAAGTTCTCGACCCTGGTCACCGGCTTGTTCGCGAGCTGGAGCGGGCGGGCGAGCGTGATGCCGCTCATCCCGCTCTGGGCCGTGCCGAACCAGTACGCGTCGAGGGCGTCCTTGTCGGTTCCGGCCGCGGCGAACGCCTGGTTCGACGCGTCGACGACGAGGTCGTCGAGGCCGGTGTCGAACCGCTCGCCGAACGACGTGCAGCCCATCCCGACGATCGCGACGCGGTCCCGGATCCCGTGCGAGCTCATCGTTCTCCTCCTTCCCTGGTCGGCTTCGGCGCCGATCCCGACGGCCCCGGCTGCTCGGGGGCGCCTGCGCCTCCTCCTCGGGACGCCGCCGCGGTGCGGAGCGGGCGGGCCTTCCAGAAGTAGTCGTGGATGCCGTCGGCGGTGAAGAGCCGCCGGAAGGTCATCTCGACCCGGTCGCCGATCTGCACGTCGGCGGCGTCGACGTCGGTCAGCTCGACCGGGAACCGGCCGCCGCCGTCGAAGTCGACGACCGCGAACACGATCGGAGGGCTCGGCGAGTAGGCGAGCTTGTCGATGGTGAACGTGACGATCGTGCCCGGCACGTCGGCCATCGGCGCCGGCTCCATGTCGTCGAGTGCCCCGCCGCTCATCGACACCCGCGAGGGGGGCAGGTGCAGCGCGCCGGTCGACCGGTCGCGCGACCCCACGAACGCGAACTTCCAGTCCTCGGAGCGTCCGGCCGCGGAGGCCGACACGCGCGCCGGCTCGGGCCGGCGCGGCGGTTCGACGGTGACCATGCCGCGCCAGGTGAGGAACTTGCCGTAGGGGACGTCGGTCGCGGCCCCGACCTGCTCGGCGACCGGGCGCGCCGCGGAGCGGGCACCGAGGGCGTCGGTCGTGCGGAACAGCAACACGTCGGCTCCGTCGGCGAGCGCCACGAGCGCGATCACCTCGCCGGGGCCGGCGGCTTCGAGCGCGGCGGTCAGCAGGAGCGCGGCCTGCGCGGTCCCGGGGTTGCCGACCGTCGCCGTGAGGTCGTCGCCGAGCGCGCCGTCCTTCGTGCCGAGCCGCTTGACCAGGGCCTTGACCGCGCGGCCATGCATGCCCGCGACGACCAGGTGGTCGACCTCGCCCGGCGTCAGCTCGGCGGCCTTGAGAGCGGCCTGCCAGGCCTGCTCGCCAAGCGGCACGTACTTGGTCTCGCCGAACCGCTCCTCCCACACCTTGGAACGGCGCTCGCCGGGCGTGCGCCACCGGTCCAAGAACTCGTCGGTGGCCGAGCCGGCCGCGAGGTACTCGGCGACCACCGGACCCGTGGTGTCGTCGCCGACGAGCACCGCCGCGGCCCCGTCGCCACCGGCCGCCTCGTCGCCGCTCGTCGGGAGGCCCGTGCGGACGTCGGCGCTCACGACGAGCGTCGATCCGGCGCCGTCGAGGGCCACCCGCAGCGTGCCGACACCAGATCGGAGTGCGCCACCGAGGTCGAGCGCGGGCCGGTCGCCGTCGAGGCGCAGCGCTGCGTGGATCGCGGTCGCGTTGGTCTTGTCGAGATAGGCCGGGTCCGCGGTCGCGAACCAGAGCGCGTCGACCGACGCATCGGGCGCGCCACGCAGCGCGAGCCGCGCGGCCTCGACGCCCATCGTCGTGGTGTCCTCGTCGTAGGACGCCACCGACCGGGTGCCCTTGCCGCCGCCGCTGCCGAACGTCTTGGCGATCTCGCTGCGCTGCAGGCGCCGGAACGGGACGTATCCCGCGGCGCTCACGATCCCCCTCATGACAACCCCCTCCGGACCGGGCGGAGTCTAGGGCCGCTCCTACCATGTGCGGCCATGCGACTCGGCGACGTGGCGAACGAGCAAGCGGCCCGGTACGGCAAGCCCCTCGACGGTGTGCGCGTGCTCGCGGCGGAGCAGATGCAGGCCTTGCCCTACGCGACGCAACTGCTGGCCCGGCTCGGCGCCGAGGTCGTGAAGGTGGAGCATCCGGTGCACGGGGAGTCGGGCCGGGGCTCCTCACCCGCGATGGTGGACCCCGAGGGCCGGAAGGTCGGCGCCACGTACCTGCGCAACAACCTCGGCAAGCGCAGCGTCGGCATCGACCTCAAGTCGCCCGAGGGCCGCGACCTGTTCCTCGCGCTCGTCCCCCGCTTCGACGTGGTCGCCGAGAACTTCAAGGCCGGGACGATGGACCGCATGGGCCTCGGCTACGAGGCGATCGCCGAGCGTCATCCGGGCGTCGTCTACGCCTCGATCTCGGGCTTCGGCAACGGCGGGGGCTCTCCCTACCGCGACTGGCCCGCGTACGCGTCGATCGTGGAGGCGATGTCGGGCATCTACGACTGGAAGAACCCCGAAGGTCCGCCGGTGACGATCCCGGTCGGTGCGCTCGGCGACATCAGCTCCGCGCTGTTCGCGGTGATCGGGATCCTCTCGGCGCTGCGCCACCGCGACCGGACGGGCGAGGGTCAGTACGTCGACATCGCGATGCTCGACGCCACGCTCGCGATGACCGACGTCGTCACGAACTTCTGGTCGCTGGGCGTCCGGCCCGAGCCCGACAAGGCCCTCGAGGTGATCTGCGAGGGCTTCCGGGCCTCCGACGGCTACGTCGTCGCGCAGATCGTCCGGGAGCCGCAGTTCGCGCGGCTCGCCGAGCTGATCGGCCGTCCCGACTGGGTCGACGACCCCCGGTTCGCGACACGGGCAGGTTGGGGCCCGAACCTCGAGTCGGTGATACGCCCCGCGGTCGACGCCTGGGCGTCGCAGCGCACGAAGCTCGAGGCCGCCCGCGAGCTCACGGCGGCGGGGATCGCGGCCGGCCCGAGCAACCATGCGCCCGACGTGATCGCCGACCCGCACGTGGCGGGCCGTCACATGCTGGTCGAGGTGCCCCGCACCGACGGGGTGGCCGAGCCCGTGCTCGTGCCGGGGAACCCGGTGAAGCTCTCGAAGGTGGCCGAGGGCCCCGAGTCCCGGATGCCCTGGGTCGGCGAGCACACCGAGGCGGTGCTCGCCGCGGAGCTCGGCCTCGCGCCGGCCGCGGTCGCCGGCCTGCGCGAGCGCGGGGTGGTCACGTGAAATGTCGTGCACCTAGGATCTGACGCCCCGTCAGATCCGGCCCGCGGGCCCAGGAGCAGGCATGGACTTCGAGTTCTCCCCCGAACAGCAGGCGTTCGCCGCCGAGGTGGAGGCCTTCCTCGACGCGCACGACGACCCTGAGGTGTTCGACCTCACCCGGGAGAACATGGCCCAGATCGTCGACACCCCGAAGCGCCGCGCCTTCATGGCCGAGCTGGGAGCGAAGGGCTGGCTGGGCCTCACCTGGCCCGCGGAGTACGGCGGCTCCGAGGGTGAAGGGGTCTACGAGTACCTGCTCAACGAGGCGCTCGCGGGGCGGGGCGGGCCGCAGATCGGCAAGGGCGTCGGCATCATCGGCAAGACCCTGATCGCGCACGGCAACGACTTCCTCAAGCAGAAGTTCCTGCCGATGATCCTGTGCAACGAGGTGGAGTTCGCGGTCGGCTACAGCGAGCCGAACGCGGGTTCCGACGCCGCGTCGATGCGGCTGAAGGCGGAGCGGGCCGAGCGCGACGGCAAGACCGGCTGGATCCTCAACGGCCAGAAGACCTGGACCACCTCGGCCCACTTCGCCGAGTGGTACTGGCTCGGCACCCGGACCGACCCCGAGAACAAGCACCGCGGCATCACGCTCATGCTCGTGCCGCTCGACCAGCCCGGCATCACGATCAACGCCATCCAGACGATGGGTGGCGCGCCGATGGGCGACGAGCGCACGAACGAGGTCTTCGTCGAGGACGTGTTCGTGCCCGACGAGTACGTCGTGGGCGAGGTCAACCGCGGGTTCCAGTACATCTCCCAGGCGCTCGACCTCGAGCGCTTCACGATGTTCACCTTCTCGCCGATCAAGCAGCGCCTCGACCTGCTCTGCGACTACGTGCGCACCGCAGAACGTGACGGCGAGCCGCTGCGCGAGGACCCGGTCACGCGGCGCGAGATCGCCCGTCTCGTCACCGACGCCGAGGTTGCGCGCGTGCTCGGTCTGCGCGTGGTGGCCGCGTCGATGAAGGCCGAGCAGACGCCGGGAACGCCGCCGCCGACCGTCGAGTCCTCGCAGTACAAGCTGTTCGCGACGGAGTTCTCCAAGCGTCTCGCCGACGCGTCGATGGACCTTGCCGGTCCCGGCACCCAGCTGCGGGTCAAGACGCCCGAGGCGCCGATGGAGGGCCGGGCCGAGTCGACCTACCGCTACACGGTGATCGACACCATCGGCGGCGGGGCGTCCGAGATCCAGCGCAACGTCATCGCCCGCCGCGGGCTCGGCCTCCCGAAGAACTTCTGATCACGCCGTGACCGACCGACCGATGCTCGACGGGATCACGGTGCTCGACCTCTCGAGCGTCGGACCCGCCGCGCGCACCTCGCGCTGGCTCGCCGACTACGGCGCGCGCGTCGTGAAGGTCGGTCCGCCGCCCAAGCACGGCGCGGTGCAGATCACGCCGCCGTTCTACGCGTACGCGGGCCACCGCTCGATGCTGCGGGTGCAGCTCGACCTCAAGGCACCGGAGGGCAAGGACCTGTTCCTCCGGCTGGCGGCCCGGGCCGACGTGGTCATCGAGAGCTTCCGGCCCGGGGTCGTCGACCGGCTCGGCATCGGGCCCGACGCGGTGCACGCGGTGAACCCCGCGGCCGTGTACTGCTCCACCAGCGGCTACGGCCAGACCGGGCCCCGGGCCCAGTGGGCCGGGCACGACCTCAACTACCTCGCGGTCGGCGGCTACCTCGACTGCACCGGCCGCGACGCGGAGGGCGGACCCGCGCTGCCCGGTGCGACGATCGGCGACGGCGCCGGCGGGGGCATGCAGGCGGTCATCGCGATCCTGGCCGCGCTCGTGGCCCGCGCGTCGACCGGCGAGGGCGCCTCCCTCGACGTCTCGGTTGCCGACGGCGTCGTGGCGCTGATGTCGCTCAACGTCGACGAGTACCTCGCGACCGGCGAGGTGCCGGGACCCCGCCACAGCCTCCTGACCGGTCGGTACGCCTGCTACGACGTGTACCCCTGCCGGGACGGGCGCTGGCTCGCCGTCGGCGCGATCGAACCGCACTTCTTCGCGAACCTGTGTCGTGCGCTCGGCTGCGACCGCTGGGTCGAGCACCAGACCGACGACGCGGTGCAGGAGCAGATCCGCGCCGACTTCCGCGCCGCGTTCGTGACGCGAGACCGCGACGACTGGGTCGCCGAGCTCGGTCCGGCCGACACCTGCGTCTCCGCGGTCGCGACGGTTCCCGAGGTCGCGCGCGACGAGCACCTCCGCGAGCGCGGCGTGTTCGTGACCGCGGCACGCGAGGAGGGATCCGAGTTCGAGCAGGTCGGCTGGGTCCTCGCGGGCGCGGCGCGCGACCAGGGTCGCGTGGTGGTGCGCGAGCCGGGCTTCACCGACACCGAGGCGCTCCTGCGCGACGCCGGGGTCGACACGCCGGAGCTCACGAGGCTCCGAGCGGAAGGAGTGATCGCATGAGCGGAGCCACGAACCCTGTGGGCACGAACCGACGCGGAGCGTGGCCCGAGCGGCCCGCGCCGAAGGCGCAGGAGCGGGAGTCATGAGCATCCCGTCGGAGGTCCAGGCACTGATCGGGCAGGTGCAGTACGAGGAGACCGGCGAGTTCCCCGTGGAGCGGGGCTACATCTGGACCACCTGCGCCTCGGTGGAGAACGGCAACCCGCTGTTCTGGGACGACGCGGTCGCCGACGCGGTCACCGACGGGCCGATCGCGCCGCCCACGATGCTCTCGGTCTGGTTCCGGCCGCACCACTGGAGCCCGGGACGCGACGTGCAGCCGCTGCCGTTGCGGGTGCACTTCGACCTGAAGGAGATCTTCGACCTGCCCGAGGCGGTGATGACCGACAACACGATCGTGTTCCACGAGCCCGTACGTCCCGGGGACCGTCTCCGCACCCGGCAGATCCTGCGATCGGTCAGCGAGCCGAAGACCACGAAGCTGGGTACCGGCCGCTTCTGGGTCATCGACGTCGAGTATCTGAACCAGCGCGACGAGCTCGTCGGTGTCGAGTCCTACACCGGCTTCGGCTACCGGCGAGCGGAGGCGTAGGTGCACAGGGGATGCAGCGGCCGATCGATCGGGTACCGGAGCCGACCAGACCAGGAGCAGGCGGAATGACGACGAAGCTGGTGCTCGACGACGTGCACGCCGGCGACGAGCTCCCCGAGCTCGCTTACGAGGTGAGCGCGACGACGATCGTGCTCGGGGCGCTGGCGAGCCGCGACTGGCGGCCCATGCACCACGACCACGACTTCGCGGTCAACCGCAACGGCACCCAGGACATCTTCATGAACACACCCAACCAGGCCGCATGGTTCGAGCGCTACGTCACCGACTGGACCGGCCCGACGGGGCGGCTCGGCCGGATGACATTCCGCATGAAGGGGTCGGTGTTCCCCGGCGACACGATGACGATGCGGGCCGTCGTCGAGGGCGCGGAGGTCGACGACGCGGGCTGCGGCTGGGCGACGCTCGCGGTCGCGCTCACCGTCGACGGAGACGTGAAGACCGAGTGCACCGTCCGGGTGGCGCTGCCCACTGCGGTCGACGACAACCCCTGGACGCGCCACGGCGACCAATGGCGCCCGTGACCCGACGCACCGAGCCAAGAAGGTTGTGACGATGGATCTCGACTTCAACGCCGAGCAGGACATGCTGCGGGAGATGGTGCGCGGCGTCTGCGCGACCTACTGCCCGCCGGAGACCGTGCGCGCGCTCGAGGACGACCCGGTCGGCTATGCGGCCGAGCTCTGGAAGCAGCTCGCCGACCTCGATTGCATCGGCCTGATGATCCCGGCCGAGTTCGGCGGTTCGGGGATGAGCGCGCTCGAAGGCGTGGTCGTCTACGAGGAGCTGGGACGCGCGCTCGCGCCGTCGCCGCACTTCGTCAGCGCGGTCATGGCCGCCGGGTGCCTGCTCCGAGCCGGAAGCGACGCTCAGCGCGCCGCGTGGCTCCCCCGCATCGCGACCGGTGACGCGATCGTCACGACCGCGTGGCACGAGCCCGGCTCCGGGTTCGGTGCCCGCGGCGTGCAGGCGACGGCGGTCGCAGACAGCGACGGCTTCCGGATCGACGGCGAGAAGTGGCACGTCCCGTTCGCCGGCGCGGCGACGAGCATCCTCGTCCTCGCCCGCACCGGCGACGCCGAGGACGCCGTCGACCTCTTCCTCGTCGACCCGAGCAGCCCCGGCGTGCGAATGGCGCAGCAGCACACGCTCGCGTCCGACACGCAGCACGCGGTCAGGTTCTCGGGCGTGCACGTGCCCGGATCGGCACGGATCGGGGGGCCGGGCTCCGGCTGGGCCACCTGGAATGCGACCCTCCTCGAAGGGATCGTGCTGCTCGCGGCGCAGGCGATGGGTGGCGCGCGCTACGCGCTCGAGATCACCACGCAGTACGCGAAGGATCGCGAGCAGTTCGACAAGCCGCTCGGCGCCTTCCAGGCCATCGCGCACTACCTCGCCGACGCGTCCACCGCGGTCGAGGGGGGCACGATCCTCGTGCACGAGGCGGCGTGGGCGAGCGCCAACGGACGTGCGATCGACCGGCTGGCACCGATGGCGAAGCTGTTCGCCGGCCGCACGTTCCGCGACGTCACCGCGATGGCGCAGCAGGTCTTCGGCGGTGTCGGCTTCACCCTCGAGTACGACATCCAGCTGTACTTCCGGCGTGCGAAGCAGCTGCAGATCTCGTGGTGGGACGATCGCGTCCTCGAGGAGCGCGTCGCCGCGACAGTCCTCGACGCGTAGCGCTCAGCCCCGCGCGTCGATCGCGAACACTCGCGTCGGGGGGTCGCCTTCCGGGAACGGCCGCTCGTAGGCGAGGGCGAGGTCGTGGGCTCCCACCTTGTTCACCTGGAACCGCAGGAGCTGCGCCACTGCCGTCGCGGGGCGCGGCGCGTCGAGGGGGACGAACGTGCTGTCAAGCAGCAACACGTCGTCACTCGGTCCGTCGACGCTCCACGCGAACCCCGTCGACGGGTCGGCCGGCAACCTGATCGTGAAGGGCTGGCCGACCGTCACCGCGATCGTGTCTCCGTCCCGAGGGCTGAAGACGGTGCGGGCGGGTGCAGTGGTGTCTCCGGTGCCCGTGCAGCCGACGACGACGAACAGCACCGTCAGCGCGGGTGCCCAGGACCTTCGACGGGACGGTCGCATCGGGTCAGTCTCGCGTCCCGACCGCGCAGCGAGCGCCCGTGCAACCAGGCGACGGGCGACCCAGAGCCGTCTCGACGACTTGCTACCGTCGCCGGATGCGCCGAGGCCTGCTCGCCGTGCTCACCGCCGCGGCCGTCGCCGTCCCGGCCGCGTGCGCGACCGGTTCGTCCTCGCGGGTGGACAACCCGTACGGATCCTGCAAGATCGGCCCGGGCGCGGTGTGTCGCGACCAGGACCTGCGAGCGGTCAGCCTCGTGTCGGCCGACCTGCGCGGTGCAGACTTCACCGGGTCCAACCTCGGGCTCGTCGACTTCCGCGACGCGGATCTGCGCGACGCCTTGCTCGTCGGGACGGATCTCGCCGGCGCCGACTTCACCGGTGCCAACCTCGCCGGCGCCGACCTCACCGACGCATCGACGTTCTTCACCAACTTCTCCCTGGCCAACCTCGAAGGGGCCAACACGGCTGCGCTCAAGCGTTGTGCGGTCATCGAGCCCGACGGGCGCTTCGATCCCGGGTCCGGGTTCTGCCAGCAGATCACCTCGGCGACCACGAACCCGCCGACGCAATCCAGCCCGACCCTCGAGTACTTCCGCGCGGCGAAGCCGGCCGTGTGCCTCAACGACGTCTCCGGGACAGGGATCGAGGTCACGTGGAAGGCGACGGGGGTGCTCGGCATCACCTTCTTCGTCGACGGCGTGCGCGTCGGTGGGTCCAAGAAGACGAAGGGCACCACCCGGATCCCGTTCGTGTGCGACGGCAAGCCGCACACGGTCGGGGTGCAGGCCTACGGAGCGGTACCACCGTCGCTGAGCGAGTCGTTCACGCTCGCGCTCGAACCGGGCGCTCCGGGCTAGCGCGCGCTCACTGCGAGCGCAGCGCTCCGACGAGCTGAACATCACGCCGCAACGCACGCAGGACGTGGTGGCGGCGATGCACAAGAAGGCGATGGCTGGTGACGTGCCCGCGATGCGGGCGTACATGGCCTATGTCGAGAGTGTGCGCCCGCCGCGGGTCATGGACGAGGACGAGGTTCTTCGCTCTCTGTCGAACGACGAACTGGCGGCACGGCTCCGTAGTGCGGCATCAGCTCTTGCTGGAGACCCTGTTCAGGGTTCGCGTAGTGCCCTGTCTTCCGACGCTTCTGCACTCGATCTATCACCATCGTAGCCAAGGCCACGATGAGCACCAGCGGGAGCATGAACAGGAAGAACCCGAGCCCTGAATCGCCCTGGGTTAGTTGGAGGCTCCAGACCTTGGAAACGAGGATGGAGTCATGCCACACGAGATGTCACCTGGGAAGCCGACCACGCGGCGGTATAGCGAGGCGGAGAAGGAGCGGGCGGTGC
>VGBT01000065.1 GCA_016870395.1 Actinomycetota bacterium
GTGGGGGTCGGGGTGGGGGCGGGATGGCGGGTGGTCAGAGGCCGAGGGCCTGGGCGAGCTGGGAGCGGCGGACCTTGCCCATCGAGCTCACCGGTATCGCGTCGACCACCACGATCTCCTTCGGGACCTTGTGGGGGGCCACGTGCCCGCGCATCCACGCCTGCAGCGCCTCGCCGTCGACGCCCCGGTCGGCGCGGCCGGCCACCGCGGCGCACACGCGCTGACCCCACTGCTCGTCGTCGGCGTCGAACACCGCCGCCTCGCGCACGTCGGGGTGAGTGAGCAGTGCCCGTTCCACCTCGAGCGGGTACACGTTCACGCCGCCGGTGACGACGAGGTCGTCGCGACGCCCGTCGAGGAACAGGTGCCCGTGTTCGTCCAGGCGGCCGAGGTCGCCCACCGTGAACGCGTCGCCGCGCCATGCCGAAGCAGTCCTCGCCGGGTCGCGCCAATACTCGAAGCGCGCGTGGCTCGGCGTTCGGCACCAGATCATGCCGTCGTTGTCGATCGACAACGCCCGACCTAACCGCGCCCTGCCCACCGTGCCCGGCCGGTCCAGCCACTCCCCCGGCGCGCACACCGCGAACTGCCCTTCGGTCGAGCCGTAGAACTCCCACAGCGCACCGTCGGGCACCAGGCCAAGCCACCGTCGCTTCAGCGACTCCGGGCAAACCGATCCCGCGTGCACCAGGCACCGGAACGACGCCATCGACGGCAGGTCGCCGAGCGCGGCGAGCCGCTGCAGGTGCGCGGGCACCACGAACGCGGTCGTGGGCTGGTGCTCGGCGATCGCCGCGGCGAACGCTCCCGCCTCGAAGCGGCCCGGCAGGAGCACCGAACCACCGGCAAGCAAGGTGCCCCCGGCGAAGCGCAGCGGCGCCGAGTGGTGCAGCGGCGACGCAACGAGGTGCACATCGTCGGGCGCGAACCCCCACAGGTCGCGCTCCTCCGAGAGCAACGCCTCGGCGTCGCACTCGTCGAGCACGCCGGTGTACACGCCCTCCGGCGTGCCCGTGGTGCCCGACGTGTAGAGCATCGGGCGAGCGGCCACGGCGCGAGCTCCTCCCCTGCTTCCGTCTGGACCAGCGCGGCGAGATCGGCGTCGCGCAGCACCGCGGCCGGTTGCGCGTCCGTGAGCAGCACCTCCTGCTCGGCGGGCAACAGGTCGGCGTGCAGGAGCACGGGGACCACCTACCTGCGCAGCGACCCGAGAGCGACGGCCAGGTACGCGGACGAGCTGCGCGCCACGATCGCGATCCGGTCACCTGAGCGGAGGCCGAGGCGCGCCAACCCCGCGGCGGCGCGCCGCTGCGCCTGCTCGCTCTCGGCCGCCGTAATCAGCTGCGCCGCGGCGGGCACCGCGTTCCCGACCGCGTCCGGTCCGACCGCGCTGGGTCCGCCGGGCGTCACCCGTCGAGACGCTCGATCACGGTGGCATTCGCCTGACCGCCACCCTCGCACATCGTCTGGAAACCGTACCGGCCGCCCGTCATCTCCAGATGATTGAGCATCGTGGTCATCAGTCGCACCCCGCTCGCACCAAGCGGGTGGCCCAACGCGATCGCGCCGCCGCGCGGGTTGAGCCTCGTCATGTCCGGGTCGAACTCCTTGGCCCACATCAGCGCGATGGCGGCGAACGCCTCGTTGCACTCCATCGCGTCGAGCTCGTCGATCTTCATGCTGGTGCGCTCGAGCAGCTTGCGGGTCGCCGGGTTCGGCGCGGACAGCACGAGCACCGGGTCGTCGGCCGCGACTGTGAAGTGGACGAAGCGCGCGCGGACGGGCAGGCCCAGCCGCTCCGCAGTGGCCCGATCGGCGATCAGCATGGCGGAGGCACCGTCGCTCATCTGTGATGAGTTGCCCGCGGTGATCTCGGGCGCGGGCTGGGTATCGGACTCCCATGCCGGCGCGAGCGCGCCGAGTGCCTCCATCGTGCCGCCCCGCCGGATGCCCTCGTCGACATCGAGCATCTCGACGGTCTCGCGGCCCTCGTCGTCCTTGCGCGGCACCGGCAGGATCTCACGCGCGAAGAACCCGTTGTCGGTGTTCTCGGCCGCGCGCCGGTGGCTCTCGAGCGCGAACGCATCCATCTCCTCACGCGTGACCCCGAACCGGTCGGCGAGCACCTGGGCCACCCAGAACTGGATGCCCAGCGTCTGGTCGGTGTGCTCCATGAAGTTGGCGCTGAACGGGCCGGTGCCACCGCGCGCGTTCGTCGACATCGGCGAGCGCGTCATCGACTCGACGCCGCACGCGATGGCCAGGTCGTACGCGCCGGCGATCACACCCTGGGCCACGAAGTGCGCGGCCTGCTGCGAGGAGCCGCACTGGCGATCGACGCTCGTCGCCGGCACGTGCCACGGCAGTCCGCCCGCGACCCAGGCGTTGCGGGTCACGTTGCAGCCCTGCTCGCCCGACTGGGTCACGCACCCGCCGACGACGTCGTCGACCGTGCCCGGGTCGACGCCCGTGCGCTCGAGCAGGCCCCGCAGCGTGTACCCGAGGAGGTCGGTCGGGTGCCACCCGGCGAGCATCCCCTTGCGCTTCCCGATGGGGGTGCGAACGGTGTCGACGATCACTGCTTCACGGGTCGCCATAGCTGACACGCTAGTCAGGTTCTGCTCCCGCGCCGCTAGGCTGCGGCGCCTGTGACGCTCCGATTCGCGGCTTTGGTCAAGCAGATCCCGGCGTTCGAGACGATGGAGCTCGGTACCGACGGCCGGCTGCGACGCGAGGGCCTCGAGCTCGAGATGAACCCCTACTGCCGGCGCGCGGTCGCCAAGGCCGTGGACCTCGCGGCTGCACACGGTGGCACCGTCACACTGCTTACTCTGGGCCCGCCGAGCGCGGAGGACTGCCTGCGCGAGGGCATCGCCTGGGGGCTCGATCGCGGGGTTGACACCGACGGTGTGCTCGTGACCGACCCGGCGTTCGCGGGATCCGACACGCTCGCCACCGCGCGCGCTCTCGCTGCCGCGATCGCCGTGGTCGGACCGTTCGACCTCCTCCTCGCGGGCCGCAACTCGGTGGACGCCGACACCGGGCAGGTCGGGCCCGAGCTCGCCGAGCTGCTCGGCCTCCCGTTCGCGACCGCGGTGCGCCACCTCGCGCTTGCCGAGCGCGTCCTCGACCTGCGCTGCGAGCACGACGACGGCTGGGTGCAGACCCGAATTGTGCTCCCGGCGGTCGTGTCGACTGCGGAGCGCCTGACCGACCCGTGCAAGGTCGATCCCCCAGGCCGCGCGGCGGTGCCCGCCGAGCGGATCCGCACGCTCGACGCCGCGGTGTTCGGACCGGGCCCGTGGGGTGAGGCAGCGAGCCCCACGGCGGTCGGGTCTGTGCGCGTGCACGACGTGGCCCGCTGTCAGCAGCTCCTGCCGGAGGCGTCCCTCACCGAGCAGGTCAAGCGCGCGGTCGAGCTCCTCGAGACGAGAGGCGCCTTCGATGCCGCGCAGGACCACGCGGCCGACGCCGCGTCGGTACCCGACGGGGATCTCGACCCGGATCCCGCCGCGGCCCGCGCCGTCGGCGTGGTCGTGGAGCCCGACCGCGACACCCTCACGCGCGAGCTGCTCGGTGCAGCCGCGACGCTGGCTCCTCGGGTCGGGGCGCACGTCGTCGCGATCACGTCGACCCCTGCGGATGCGGCCCGCCTCGGGAGCTGGGGCGCCGACGAGATCGTCCACCTGCCGGGCCTGACCGTCGAGGAGGACGTCGCGCGCGGCGTCACCGCGTGGGCGCGCGAGGTGACGCCCTGGGCGATCCTGGCGCCGAGCACTGCGTGGGGCCGCGAGGTGGCGGCGCGCGGCGCGGCTGCCCTCGGCGCGGGACTCACCGGCGACGCGATCGGCTTCGACCTCGATGACGACCGGCTCGTCGCGTGGAAGCCCGCGTTCGGAGGCCGACTCGTCGCCGCGATCCACGCGACCTCGCCCACGCAGATGGCCACCGTGCGCGCCGGCATGCTCCCGGTGCTGCACCCGCGGACCGCGGTCGCTGCGACGCGGGAACTCCGGATCGAACCGGCCGGCCGAGTCGAGGTGCTCGCCCGCACCCGCGACGACGACCTCGACGTGCTCGCCGAGGCCAGCGTGGTCGTAGGTGTCGGTCAGGGCATCGACCCCACCGACTACTCCGCGCTGACCCCGCTCCTCGAGGTACTCGGTGCCGAGCTGGGGGCGACGCGCAAGGTCACCGACCAGGGCTGGCTCCCCCGCGCCCGCCAGATCGGCATCACCGGGCGGAGCATCGCGCCGCGGCTCTACGTCGTCGTCGGCTCCAGCGGCAAGTTCAACCACATGGTCGGGGTCCGCAGCGCGCGCACCGTGCTCGCGATCAGCGACGACCGCGACGCGCCGGTGTTCGCATCGGCCGACGCCGGGATCGTGAGTGACTGGCGCGAGGTGGTACCGCTGCTCGTCGACGCGATCAGGCGGTGCTCGCCACCTTCTTGAGCAGCTCGAGCTCCTCGGCGAGCGCGTCGATCATCGACCAGATGTCGGGCACCATCTCGCGGTCGGCGACGAGGCCGAAGTCGAGGTTGCCGTTGTAGGACATGAGCGTCATGTTGAGCCCGACGCCGTCGGTGATCGCCGAGATCGGGTAGATGCCCTCCATCCTGGCGCCCGCCGTGTAGAGCGGGAACTGCGGTCCGGGCACATTCGAGATGACGACGTTGAAGGGCAGGTTCACCCGGTCCATCAGCCGCGCTCGGGCCGCGACGCGGTTCGCCATCCCGAGCACCGACGGGGGTGTGAAGGCGGCAAAGTCCTGGAGCAGGTCGGCGGGCAGCGCGCCGTGCTCCTGCTTGGCGACGACCATCTCCGCCTTCATCGCCTCGAGCCGTCGGCGCGGATCGGCTTCGTCGGTCGGCAGCACCGCGACCATCGCGGAGATCCGGTTCCCGCCCGCGCCCATCTCGTCGTCGACGCGCACCGACACCGGCACCATCGCGAGCAGCGGGCCGTTCGGCAGCGCGTCGTGCTCGATAAGCCAACGGCGCAGCGCACCCGCGCACAGCGCCATCACGACGTCGTTGACCGTCGCGCCGAGACCGTTCTTGACCTGCTTGATGTCGTCGATCGGCAACGACCCGAAGGACCATCGCCGATGCGGCGTGATCACCCCGTTGAACGGCGTGCGCGGCGCGCCCACCGCCGGACGCGACAGCACGTCGTCACGCTTGCGCACGCCGGGCAGCCTCACCGCGAAGTTGCGACTGATCGTCCCGAGCGACGGCACCGCGTGCCGCGCAAGCCGCATCCCGACGCGCGGCCGGCTCATGAGGCCCACCATCCCACGGCCGAGCATCGACCACTGGCTCGGCTCACGCTCCCACTGCCATGGCTCCGCCGGCCGTGAAACCGCGCTCGCGTCGGGTTCGACGTCGAGCAACACCCCGAGGATCTCTGCACCTTCCACGCCGTCGATGCACGCGTGGTGGATCTTCGTGAGCTCCGCGACGTAGCCGCCTTGGAGCCCCTCGATCACGTACATCTCCCACAGCGGGCGGCTTCGGTCGAGGTGTCGCGCCGCGATGCGCACCGCGAGTTCGGCGAGCTGGAACCGGTCGCCCGGCGGTGGCACGGCGATGTGGCGGAGGTGGAAGTCGATGTCGAAGTCGGGATCCTCGATCCAGTACGGGCAGTCGATCCCGAACGGGACCTCCACGAGCCGCCGCCGGAACGGGGCGACGAGATGGATGCGCTCGAGCACGAGGCTACGTACGTCGTCGAAGGTGACCGGTCGCGGTGCGGTCGCCGGATCGAAGACCGCGAGGGAGGCGACATGGCCGTAGGTCGACGGCGTCTCCATCCGCAGGAAGCTGTTGTCGAGACCGGTCAGCTGCTGCACGGCACCTCCTCGGGGCGGCACCGAAGGGTACGGCGATTCGGCCCTCCTGCCCAGCGATGGCCTCTCACGATGGCGAAGCTGATCGAGCTCTTGATCGGTGCGACGCCGGAGCGAGGCTCGGCATCGGGAATACTTCTCCGATGGCAGACATGGTGCGGGCCGCACTCTGCGCGCTGCTGGCCGCACTCGGCCTCGGCGCGCCGCGGTGCGAGGCCCCGGGCCTGACCGGATGCACCCAGGCACTCGAGATCAGCTCGCCCGGGTCGGTGACCGATCCAGCGCTCACGGAGATCTCGGGTATCGCCGCGGGACGTCGCAACCCCGACGGCTGGTGGGTCCACAACGACTCGGGTGACAGCGCGAGAGTGTTCGCACTCGGCCCCGAGGGCGCGACGCGTCGCGTCTACACGGTCTCCGAGGCGGCCGCGCGCGACTGGGAGGACCTCGCACTCGGCCCCGGTCCACGCAAGGGTGTCGACTACTTGTACCTGGCTGACATCGGCGACAACCGCGTCGAGCGCGACGAGGTCGTGGTCTATCGTGTACCTGAGCCGGACGTGACCACCGGACCCGATCCGCTCGCCCTGGACGACGTCTCCGCGCTCCACCTCCGCTACCCAGACGGGCCACGCGACGCGGAGACTCTGCTCGTCGACCCGAGGACCGGCGACCTCTTCATCGTCGGCAAGCGATACCAGGGAGGCGCGGTCCACGTGTTCCGTGCCCCACCCGATCTCGCGGCCGGCAGCGTCACCACGCTCACGGATGCCGGCACCGTCGTGCTTCCCGAGGGTGTCCCGAACGCGATCACCGGAGGGGACGTCTCCGTTGACGGCAGGCAGGTCGTGCTGCGCACGTACGGAACCGTGCGCCTCTTCGAGCGGCGTCGGAACCAGACGATTCCCGAGGCGCTCGCCGGCGCATCGTGCCTCGGCCTCTCCCCCGAGGAGCGCCAGGGCGAGGCGATCGCGTTCGACCCGGACGGCCGGGGCTACGTGACAATCGGCGAAGGCGAAGGCCGAGCCCTCAACCACATCTCGCCTCGCTGAGCGGCCCCGGGCCGCGCCGCCGCTCGGCCAGCCGCTTCCTCGCCGTCCGCGTCGACTGCGACATCGCGGGTGGTGCCCACGGGCCTTCTCCCGACGGCGGTGCCCCGATCAGGACTCGGTGCGCTCCGGGGGACGCCAGAAGACCGCGAGGAGCAGCGCCGCGCCCAGCGCGCCAGCGCCGGCTGCGATCGCGAGACCCTCGTTGCCGGTGAACGTCACGTCGAGCACCTCGTCGAGCGACCACTCCCCCGCTCCGAGCGCGCCGATCGCGATCGACACGAACGTGAGCGTCATCACGTACTCGTAGCCCTCGCCGGGGCGGAAGATGAAGAAGCCGTTGCGCAGATGGTTCGTGATCCACGCGACGAGCATCGTGCCGACGACGCCCGCGGCGGCGACCGGCGTGAGAAGCCCCAGCACGAGCATCGTCCCCGCGCCGAGCTCGGTGAGGCTCGCGAGCCACGCGTGCAGCTTCCCGGGCCGCATGCCGAGGCTCTCAAACCACCGACCCGTTCCCTCGATCTTGCCGCCCCGGAAGACGTGGTTGTACCCGTGGGCGAGCATCACGATCCCGACGACCACCCGCAGGATCAGCAACCCGGCATTGGTTCCCTCCATCTGCCGGACGCTAGTGCCGGGGACGGCGCGCGTGGCGCCTCTGCCGGTACCGGCTCGCATGGCGCCGGGATGCGCGGCGGGCGGCGCGCCGCGCCGTACGCTCACGGACCCCATGAACAGCTTCGAGTTCCGCGACACCGCCTGCCTGCGCTGTGGGCGCCCGGCGCGGCTCCGCTTCGCCGGACCGTGCCCCGACTGCGTCGCCGAGCTGCACGCCAAGTTCCCCGGCGTCGCACGCGACGTGCCGGCGGCCCCGTACGAGCCGAAGATGAACGCCACCCCCAACGCCGTCGCCACCAAGGACTGAAGGTCACGGACCCGTGCCCGTCATCCAGGCGGCACGCACCGCAGGGCGCAGGCGACCGGAGGGGAGCCGGAGCCCGGAGGCGCCGTCAGGGCGCCGGGGCTAGTGTGACACCGGCGTCAGGAACCTCACCCGGGGGTGAAAATGCGGCCCGAGAATCTGATCCTCGTCAGCGTCGACGACCACGTCGTGGAGCCGCCGACCCTCTTCGACGCCCACCTGCCCGACAAGTGGAAGGCCGCCGCGCCGAAGTCGGTGCACCGCGACGGTATCGACGTGTGGGAGTTCGAGGGGAACGTGATCCCCAACATCGGGCTCAACGCCGTCGCCGGCCGCCCGCCCGAGGAGTACAACATCGAGCCGACGTCCTACGAGATGATCCGGCCCGGCTGCTACGACATCCACGAGCGCGTGCAGGACATGAACCGCAACGGCGTGCTCGGCTCGATGTGCTTCCCGAGCTTCGTGCAGTTCTGCGGGCAGCTGTTCAGCAAGTCGAAGGACCTCGACACCGCGATCCACCTGCTGCGCGCCTACAACGACTGGCACATCGACGAGTGGTGCGGCACCTACCCAGAGCGCTTCATCCCACTCTCGATCCCGCCGATCTGGGACCCCGAGCTGATGGCCGACGAGGTCCGCCGGGTCGCGAAGAAGGGCTGCCACGCGGTCACCTTCTCCGAGAACCCGTACAAGCTCGGCTGGCCGCACATCTTCGGCGGGCACTGGGACCCGTTCTTCGCCGCCTGCGAGGACGAGGGCACCGTCATTGCACTGCACATCGGGTCGAGCTCCACCCAGCTCGAGCTCGCGCCGGGCGCGCCCATGGACATCATGATCACGCTCACGCCGCTCAACACGATGCAGGCCGCCACCGACCTGCTCTGGAGCCCGGTGCTGCGCAAATTCCCCAACCTGCAGTTCGCGCTCAGCGAGGGCGGCACCGGCTGGATCCCGTACTGGCTCGAGCGGCTCGACTACGTGTACCAACGGCACCGGTTCTGGACCCACCAGGACTTCGGCGACCAGCTGCCGAGCCAGGTTGCGCGCGACCACTTCTCCTTCTGCTTCATCAGCGACCACTCCGGCGTGGAGCAGCGCGATGCCATCGGCGTCGACGCGATCACCTGGGAGTGCGACTACCCGCACTCCGACTCGAGCTGGCCGCACTCCCCCGAGTCGGTGGCCAAGCAGCTCGACGGGGTCTCCGACGACGTAGTCGCGAAGTTCACCTACGAGAACGCGATGCGGATCTACCGATACGACCCGTTCACCACTCGTCCCGAGACCCGGTGCACCGTCGAGGCACTCCGCTCCGAGGTCAGGGAGTAGGCGAGCCTCCTAGCCGCAGCACGTGGCTCCACGGTCACCGACGACGACGTTCTCAGTGTGCTCCACATCACCGCTCTTCACGTACCACTCCCACCGGGCACCGTCAGGGTCGGTGACCCACGTCTCGGTCTTGGCCGCATAGCAGCACTCGGTCTCGGCAACCCCGGTGGTGTCGAGCCCGTCGGCCGCCAGCCGCTGCTCCGCCGCGCTCACCTGGGCGGCGTCGGCAACCTCGACGCCGAGGTGGTTGAGCGTGCCGGGCTCGCCGACGCCGGCGAAGAGGACGAGCTTGAGCGGCGGCTCCGCAATGGCAAAGCTCGCGTAGCCGTCGCGGACCTTCGCCGGTTCGGTCCCGAAGAGCTTGGTGTAGAAGGCGATCGCCGCCTCGAGGTCGCCGACGTTGAGCGCGAGCTGCAGTCGGCCGGTGGGAGGGGCAGCGAGCGTGGTCACGGCGGGTACCCTTTCTCCATCGACGGTCGTCAATGTGTAGCCTATAGATCGACCCTTGTCAATACATTAGGAGGGGAGGCTGTCGTGCAGGTCCGCGAGATCACCACGTGCTGCGAGCCCGTGCTCGCCGGCGCGCTCGACGAGCCGGCGGCGAACGAGCTGGCGAGCGCCTTCAAGGTGCTCGCCGACCCGGCCCGCCTCCGCCTCCTGAGCCTGGTGGCCGCGGCCGACCCGGGCGAGGTGTGCGCCTGCGATCTCGTCGCGCCGCTCGGGCGCAGCCAGCCGACCGTGAGCCATCACCTCGCCGTGCTCGTCGACGCCGGGCTGCTCCGACGCGAGAAGCGGGGGAAGTGGGCGTGGTACTCGATCGTCCCGGAGCGCCTGGCCGTACTGCGCGACGCGCTCGGCCGCACGTAGCCGGCGGACTACTGCCCCGTGACCCGGGACCGGTGCCGCAGCTCGGGCACCAGACCGGCGCCGGCCAGCATGCGTACCGCGGCTTCTTCCGCCAGGTCGATGACCAGCGCGGTCCCCGGTCGGCGCTCGACCACGAAGCTGACCACGCAGTCGTCGCAGGCAGCGGTGCCCTGCATCACGCAGTCGTCGCAGTCGACCGTGTACATGCCGCCGGCCGCCCGTTCTCGGATCTCCTCGTCGCTCATACAGATACCATCGCGTGGGAATGTGACACTCACCCCTTAGCTGCGGTGCTCAGGTGATCACGAGGTCGGCCGCCTGCACGGCGTCGTCGGTGAGCATCTCGAGGTCGCGGCAGTCACGACGCGTCCTCGTGCGGGACGACGATCTCGTCGGCCACCTCGCCGACCTCGGGAGAGAGGAGCCGGATCACCACGATCGCCACCGCGGCACCCACGAGCTGGAACCCGACGAAGGCCGGGCCCGATGCCGGGTCGATGCCGGCGAAGGGGTCGCTGAGCATGCGGGCGATCGTGACGGCAGGGTTGGCGAAGCTC
>VGBT01000066.1 GCA_016870395.1 Actinomycetota bacterium
GCGCCTTCTTCAGCGCGCTCGGAGGGATTCGAACCCCCAACCTTCTGATCCGTAGTCAGATGCTCTATCCGTTGAGCTACGAGCGCAGGTGGACCATCGAGTCTAGGGCACCGGCGCGTCAGCCGGCCGATGGAAGCCCCGAGGCGACCGGGAGCCCGTGCGAGCATGGGCCCGATGAGCGACGAGCCCGCCCGCCCGACGCGCCTGGCCGCGCTGATGGGCGCGGTCACGCTTACGTCCCGGGGCATCGGCTTCGTGCGGATCTGGGTGATCGCCACCATCCTCGGCACCACCTATCTCGGCAACACGTACCAGGCCTCGAGCTCGGTCTCCAACATCCTCTTCGAACTCCTCGCCGCCGGCGCCCTCTCCGCGGTGCTCGTCCCGACGTTCGTGAAGCACCTTGACCGCGGCGACGACGCCGAGGTGGAGCGGCTCGCATCGGGTGTTCTCGGCATCGCGCTCGTCGCGCTCGGCAGCGTTGCGGTGGTCGCGTTTTTCGCCGCACCGTGGATCGCCGACCTGCTCACCACCGGCGCCCCGAACGCCGCCATCGAGGCCCAACAACAGGAGCTGTCCACGTTCCTGCTGCGCTTCTTCGTGTTCCAGGTGATCCTGTACGGCGTCGGCACCGTGTCCACCGCCGTGCTCTACGCGAAGCGTCGGCCGGTGGCAGCGGCCGCAGCGCCGATCGCGAACACGGTCGCGGTCGTCGCGGCGATGCTCGTGTTCCGCGCGATGACCGGCCCTGATCCCGGGCTCGACCTGACCGGCACCGAGCAGCTCGTCCTCGCGCTCGGCGGCACGCTCGGGGTGCTCGGCTTCGTCGGCGTCCCCACCGTCGCGCTCCTGCGCAGCGGCTTCCGGTTCCGCCCCCGCATCGGCCGGCCCAACGCCGCGCTGCGCGAGCTGCTCGGCCACTCCACCTGGGCGATCCTCCAGCACGGCGGCATCGGGATCCTGCTCGCCACCGCGATGGTGATGGGCAACCGGGTCGAAGGTGGCGTGATCGCGTACCAGCTCGCGTTCGTCGCGATCATGGCTCCCTACGCCATCCTCGCGATGCCGGTGCACACCACGATCCTTCCCGACCTCACCAACGACGCCCACCGCGGCGCTTACGCCGCGTTCGCGCAGACCCTGCGCTGGGCACTCGACGCGATGGCCCTGTTCGTGGTCCCAGTCTCAGCGGCGATGGTCGCGCTCGCACTTCCGGCGATGCGCGCGATCTCGGTCGGCGACACCGACCCCGACCTGCTCGCCGCCGCGCTCGCGTCGCTCGCGCTCGGACTCTACCCGTACAGCGTGTTCCTGCTCTTCGCCCGCGCTGGGTACGCGCTCGGTGACAGTCGCACACCCGCGATCGTCGCGATCCTGACCGCCGCGGCAGGTGCAGCGGTCAACATCGCGATCGGGCTGAACGTGCACGGCGACGCGCGCGTCGCCGCGATGGGGATCGGCCACACCACCGCATACCTGCTCGGCGCACTGGTGCTCGCGTGGATCCTCCGGCGACGCCTCGGGCACGTGCTCTGGACACCCACGCTGCTCAAGGCCCTCGTCCCTTCCGTCGTGCTCGCGGGCGTTGCCTGGTGGGTCACCCACACCTTCGAGCCCGACAGCCGCCTCGGGACGATCGTGCTGCTCGTCGTCGTCGGCGCGGTCGGAGCCCTCTGCTACCTCGGCGTCGTACGGGTGATCCGGCGCGGCACCCCCGACCACCCCGGCGGCACCGAGCCCGCGTTGGTTCCCGACGACCCCGACACCGCGATCGGCGAGTAGTCCCCGGGGTTCTGGCGTCACCAGACCGCGACTATCGCGGTCTGGTGACGCCAAAGCCCCGGGGTGGGCGCGCCTAGGTTTCCCGAGCGTGGGCCAGCCAGGTGGGGAACAGCCAGCCGAGACCGTCGCGGTGCACGCGCCCATGATCGCCACCGTCGTCGCGGTGCTCGCGGCTCCGGGCGACGAGGTGGCCGCCGGGATGCCGATGATGATCCTCGAGGCCATGAAGATGGAGCACGTCGTCGGCGCACCCACCGCCGGCGCGGTCGACGCGGTTCGCGTGGCGCTCGGCGCGACGGTCGTCGAGGGCGAGGAGCTCGCGCGGATCCGGCCCGGTACGGGGGCTGTCGACACCGCGGCTGCCGCGACCAATGCCGACCTCGACACCATCCGCGCCGATCTCAGCGAGGTCTTCGATAGACGCGCCACGGTGCTCGACGCCGCGCGTCCCGAAGCCGTCGCCAAGCGGCACCGGCTCGGGCGGCGCACCGCGCGCGAGAACGTCGACGACCTCTGTGACCCGGGCACGTTCCTCGAGTACGGCGCGCTCGCCGTCGCCGCGCAGCGCGCCCGGCGCGACCACGACGACCTCGTCGCCAACACCCCGGCCGACGGCCTCGTGGCCGGCATCGGCCACGTGAACGGCGAGCAGTTCGCCGACGATGCCAGCCGCTGCGCGGTGCTGTCGTACGACTACATGGTGCTCGCCGGCACCCAGGGCTACCGCAACCACCACAAGAAGGACCGCCTGTTCGACCTCGTCGAACGGCTGCGCCTCCCCACCGTGCTCTTCGCCGAGGGCGGCGGCGGGCGGCCCGGCGACACCGACGTCCCGGCGATCTCCGGCAACGACGTGCTCGCCTTCACACTGTTCGCCCGGCTCTCCGGGCTCGTGCCCCTCGTGGGCATCGGCTCGGGGCGGTGCTTTGCCGGAAACGCCGCGCTGCTCGGATGCTGCGACGTGATCATCGCCACTACCGACGCCAACATCGGCATGGGCGGGCCCGCGATGATCGAGGGCGGCGGGCTCGGGCGCGTCGCCCCCGAGGAGATCGGCCCGGTGAGCGTGCAAGCACCCAACGGAGTGATCGACGTGCTCGTGCACGACGATGCCGAGGCCGTCGCCGCGGCGAAGCGCTACCTCTCCTACTTCCAGGGGCGGCTCGAGCGCTGGGAAGCGACTGACCAGCGCGCGATGCGCGAGCTCGTCCCGGAGAACCGCAAGCGCGTCTACGACGTGCGCTCCGTCATCGCGACCCTCTGCGACACCGGGTCGGTGCTCGAGCTGCGCGCCGCGTTCGGATTCGGCATCGTCACCGCGCTCGCTCGCATCGAAGGCCGTCCGGTCGGCATCGTGGCCAACAACCCGACCCATCTCGGCGGCGCGATCGACGCCGATGGTGCCGACAAGGCCGCGCGGTTCATGGAGTGCTGCGACACCTTCGACCTGCCACTGGTGTTCCTCGCGGACACGCCGGGGTTCATGGTGGGCCCGGAGGCAGAGCGCTCCGCGCAGGTGCGCCGCTTCGCTCGCATGTTCACCGTCGGCGCCAACGTCACGGTGCCGTTCTGCACCGTGATCCTGCGCAAGGGCTACGGGCTCGGCGCGCTCGCGATGGCCGGCGGCAGCTTCCGGGCGCCCCTGCTCACCGTCGCGTGGCCGACCGGCGAAGTCGGCGGCATGGGCCTCGAGGGAGCGGTGCAGCTCGGGTTCCGCCGGGAGCTCGAGGCGATCGAGGACTCGGCCGAGCGCGAGGCGGTCTACGAGCGAATGGTCGCCGCCGCCTACGAGCGCAGCAAGGCCCTCAACGCGGCCGAGATCCTCGAGCTCGACGACGTGATCGACCCCGCCGACACCCGCGCCCGCATCGCCGGCCTGCTGCGGGCCTGCCGGCCCCCGCCACCGCGGGCAGCCAAGAAGCGCCCCAACCTCCACCCCTGGTGACTGCACCACCGCCTCGGCACGCTGCGGACCGAATAACGGGCAAATCGTTCCGAGATCCGGACGTCAAGTGAGCCAGGGGGGCAACGGCACCTCGGCGCCGCGCAGCTGGGCCGCGAGCCGGCGGTTCGGCTCCTCGAACCGGGCCGTCAGCTCGGCGCGCACGGCCGTACTCAGCTCGTCGCTCACCAGCCGTCCGTTCAGCCGGAAGTACGCAGCGCGCAGCGCGCGCTTCACCGCGGGCATTCGCCGCAGCACCAGCTCCAGGCGGTCGTTGCCCGCGAGCGCGAGCTGCTGGAGGCGCCGGTTCCTGTAGCCCGTGGTGAGGTTCTCGCTGCGCAGGGTCTCGTGGGGAAAGCGGTCCGGATCGAGGTGCAGCCATTCGGCGAGGGCACGCAGCTGCCCGGCTTGATCGGCGAGCAAGTGCTCGAAGAACATCACGTGCACGTGGTCCTCGCCGACCACGTCCCGCCACGCGGGCAACCAGTCCGCGTAGCGTCCGCCGCGCACCGCCATGTACTTCTCGTTGGCCGGGTCGTCGAAATCGGCGTCGTGCAAACGATCCGCCGCTGCGAGGTACTGCTCGAACGGCATGTCCTCCGGGAACCGCAGCCGCATCTTCTGGTACGTGAAGAACGACAGCGCGCGCGCCACCGGTTCGCGCAGCACCAGGATCACGCGGGGCTGCGCAATCACGTCGCACATCGCTCGCGCCACCCACGCTCCGCCGTAGAAGCACGACGGCGTCGCCTCGAGCCGCACACCCCCGTCGGATGCGGTGGGGAAGTAGCCCTCCCACACCGACGCTGGCTCGAGCGGCCGGCCGTAGCGGGCCGGCAGAAAGTACCGGGTCTCCTTGAGGGCGGACGGCACCACGTCGGGATGCTCCGAAAGCGAGACGTAGAGCGACGTGGTCCCAGCCTTGTTGACTCCGGCGATAAGCGCCGTGGTCGTCATCGTCGGCCCCTGCTCTCCGAGACGTCGCAGACCTGCCCGGCCAGGATGCAGTCGCGCAGCAGGCGCCGCTGCTCGGCCGGCTTCCACGCGTTCACGAAGTCGGCGTGCGCGGTGACGGGCGACCCCGACGAGAGCTTCGCCCCCCGTCCACCTTCGCTCTCGTAGACCACCTTGAGCCGAAGGCGCGGGATCGCGACCGGATGCGTCGGCGGGCACGACCCGTCGCCCGCCTGGTACGCGACGTGGCTCCGGTGGTCGTCCGCGTCGAGATCCTCGCTGGCCCAACAGTCGGGGAAGCGAACGTGCAGCTCCAGCTCGCCGTCGGGACAGCTCGGCGGCACGGCAGCCGGCGCGGTCGCGTCGTCGCCCGCGCCACAGTCCCAGGCCACGCGCTCCAGCGGCTGGGGCGTGGTCGTGCGCTCGTTGCCTGCGATCATGCGCAGGCCGACGGGCATCGCCACGATGATCGCGTCACCCCGCCCGGCCTCCTCGTAATAGGCCTTCACCGAGCTCGGCTCCGTCCGGTACCCACCCACCGTGAGGCTCGGCACCCAGTATGCGGAGCGATCCGCGGGGTTAGAGCACGTCGTGTCGCCCCGCCGGCGCAGCGACACGGGCGTCGAAGTGGCGTCAGTCCCGGTGTTGCCCGCGAAGTCGTGCCAGTGGCTCGCGCCGTGGTCGCCGGGATGCACGATCGGGTCGTCCTTGGCCCGGTGCGACATGGCGCAGCGCACGGTAAAACGGGGATCGTCGGCAGCGGACGCCACGCGCCCAGGCAGCGACATCGCGACCGCAACGCTGCAGACGGCGACCTGGACGAGCACTCGGGCCGACCTCACGGCGCCCTTCTAGCACGCACCCCCGGGTCGGTCTCCGGTCAGATGACCCCTCTGGCCACGAGGAGCGCGACGACCGCGGCGACGCCGATGCGGTACCAGCCGAAGATCGCGAGGTCGTGGTGCTCCAGGTAGCCGATCATCCACTTGATGGAGACCACCGCGGCCACGTACGCGGCGAGCAGGCCGACCAGCGGCGTGAACCAGCCGAACGCATCGAGCATCGTTTGGCCGTGCCTCACGATCTCGTAGCCCGTCGCGGCCGACAGGGTCACGAACCCGAGGAGGAACGAGAACTCGACCGCGGCATGCATCGACAGGCCGACGAGCAACGCCCCGACGATCGTCGCCAGGCTGCGGCTCGTCCCGGGCCACAGGGCGAGCACCTGCGCGAGCCCGATCAGCAGTGCGTGTCGTGGCGTGATCACGTCGAGCGTCAACCCGTCACGCGGCGCGAGCACACCGTGGCGGCTGAACACGATCACGAGTACGCCGCCGACCGCCCACGCGACCACGACGGGCCACACGCCGAACAGCGCGTCCTTGATGACCCGCTCACCGATCAGGCCGACCACCGCGGCCGGGACAAACGCGAGCAGCACCGCGACGAGCACCCGTCGCCCCGACTCGCTGCGCCCGGTGGCGCCCTCGATCATTGTGGCGAACCGGTGCCGGTAGAGGCCGAGCACCGCGAGGATCGCGCCGGACTGGATCGCGATCCCGTAGGCCTTGATCGCGTCCTCCTCGTGGGGTGCCTGTCCGACGTCGAGGATGCGCGCGAGCACGAGGAGATGCCCGGTCGAGCTGATGGGCAGGTACTCGGTAAAGCCCTCGACGAGCCCGAAAAGGATCGCGTCGAGCAGCGAGAGCCCACCCGCCGTCGCCACGAGCAGAAGCAGCGGGCGGAAGCGAGCGGTCAGGGGAGCACCTCGAAGCTCACTCCTACGCGCTCGAACAGGTCGACGCGGGTGTTGTCCTCCGCGTAGCGCTTGCCTTGCACGTTGAACAGGCGGACCGGCTCGGCACCGAGCGGGAACGGACCCCAGTGCCACGTGCCGCGGTGGAGCGCGAGGCTCTCGAGCGGGCGCACCCGGAACGCGCGGGCGAGCTCGACGTCGGCCGAGTCGGAGAAGTCGACATCGGGTGGGGCCACCGCGAGCACCGCCTCCACGTTCAGTGGCATCAGGACCTGCGTGTGCGTGGCGTGACGGTAGAACCAGCGGCAGACCGGGCCGCGCCCGGTGTGCTCGACCTCGTCGAAGGCATGGCTGATGACGTTGACGTGCGCGTCTGCCCACTGGAACTCGTACGTGTAGGTCGCGTCGCGCGGGTCGGTGTCGTCAACCGGGAGCCAGCCGAACGGAGCCCACGCGTCCGCGGACATCGCTCCGGCGGGGAGCGGCATCGAGCGTTCGGCGCCCACTCGCCATCTCCTTCCCCTAATCTACGCTGACGAGGCCGTCAGCCTACGTCGGGGGAACGCGCATGGACGTACGGTCGATCGAAGGGGTCGCTCCGGTGGTGGAGCACAACGGGACCGTACCCGTCTGGTGGCTCGTGAATCCACGAGAGATGAAGGAGATCACCGACGGCGGGTATCTCGAGCTGGTGAGCGAGTTCGAGGTGGCCGGCGGCGGACTCGTCGACCCGCACTCGCACCCGACGCACGAGTTCTACTACGTCACCTCCGGACGTGGACTGATGACGATCGACGGTGAGGAGCGCGAGATCGCGCAGGGAGACCTCGTGCACATCCCGCCGAACCTCGTGCACTCGCTACGACCGGTGAGCGAGCACGCGCCCATTCACTGCTTCTGCTTCGCCGTCGGTCTTGCCGGCACCAACGCGGTCGACTACACGAACCACTGATGGCGCGCGTCACTGTGACCCGTCGTCTGCCGGACGGCGGCCTCGACTCCCTACGCGTCGCGGGTCATGAGCTGGTCGAGAACGCCCGCGATCATCCCTTCGACGCGGCGCAGCTCGCCGACGCCGCGCGCACATCGGACGCTCTCGTGTGTCTGCTCACCGATCGCATCGACCGCGCGGTCCTCGAGGCCGGGGCCGGGCACCTGCGCGTCGTAGCCAACGTCGCCGTCGGCTACGACAACGTGGACGTGCGCGCCGCCACCGACCTCGGCATCGCGGTGTGCAACACGCCGGGCGTGCTTGACGAGACGACGGCCGACCTCGCGTTCCTCCTGATCCTCGCGGCGGCGCGCCTCGCCCACGACGCGGAGGCCGACCTGCGAGCGGGTCGGTGGGCCGGATGGGGAATCCTCCAGTACCTCGGCCAGGACGTGCACGGCGCCACGCTCGGTCTTGTGGGCTACGGCCGCATCGGCAAGGCCGTCGCGCGCCGCGCCACCGGCTTCGGGATGAACGTGGCGCATCACACCCGCCACGACACGGGCCTTCCGGGCTGGGTCCCCGAGCTCGACCGACTTCTCGCGGAGTCGGACATCGTCAGTCTCCACGTCCCGCTCACACACGAGTCACGCCACCTGATCGGGACGGCCGAGCTCGCTCGGATGAAGCAGAGCGGGGTGCTCGTCAACACGTCGCGGGGGCCGGTGATCGACGAGGAAGCGCTCGCGGCGGCGCTTGAGGCAGGCACGATCTTCGCCGCGGGGCTCGACGTGTTCGAGCACGAGCCGGAGGTGCACCCGCGCCTGCTCGCCGCGCCGCGGGCCGTGCTGCTCCCACACGTGGGCTCGGCGTCGATCGCGACGCGCACCCGGATGGCGCAGGTAGCGAGCGAGGGCGCCCGGGCCGTGCTGGCCGGCGAGACCCCGCCCAACCTCGTCACCTCCGGCTGACCGTCACCCCAAGAAGCTGTCGCGTCTTCCTCACGCCATAGCGTCAGGAAGACGCGACAGCTTCGGTGGTTGGGTGGGCGCGCGGGCGAAAGTTGGGCGTCAGACCCCCGAGCGGATCACGAGCACGGGGCACGGCGCGTGGCGCACCAAGTGCTCGCTCACCGACCCCATCAACGCCCGCTTGAACGCCCCACGGCCGTGCGAGCCCATCACGATCACGTCGGTACCCTCGTGCGCGGCGACCCAGGCGATCATCGGACCGGCGTCACCGGCCTCGACCCGACGCATCGCCCGGGCGCGCAGCGGCTCGGGCAACGCGTCGATCGCGGCGTCGATCGCCGCGGCGGCCGCGCCCTCCTCCGACACGAGTTCGGCCGCGGCCTCCGCCGGGCTCTCGGTGGAGCCCTCGATGCCACCCGCGTCGTCGCCAGGCGAGTCGGTGAGCACGGCGAGCACCGTCACCGATTCGACGGAGCCGAGCAGCTCGACCCCACGCGACACGGCATGGAGCGCGAGCTCGGATCCGTCGGTTGCGATGAGCACCTTCATCAGTGGTCGCCCTTCCGGATGAGCCGCGGGTCGAGGCCGAGCAGCCGGATCGTCGTGGTCCCCTTGCGCAGCGCCTTGAACATCCCCTCCTCCTTGTCGGCCCGATCCCGCGCGGCGACGAGCACCGGATGGATCTCGGCTCCGGGCACCACCACCACGCCGTCCGCGTCGCCCACGACCCAGTCGCCACGTACCACCGGCACGCCTCCGCACCGGATCGGCACGTTGACGGCGCCGGGAAGATCTTTCGTCGCGCCGCGCAAAGCAACCGTCGTCGCGAAGACGGGGAACCCATGGGCCTTCAGCGCGCGCACGTCCCGGACACCGCCGTCGATCACCAGACCTGTGATCCCACGCGCCTCGGCCGCCGTGGTGAGCACCTCGCCCCAGTACCCGAGCTCGCGGAGGTCACCCACGTCGACGACGAGCGCGTGATCCTCAGGCGCGTGGCTCACGGCTACGTGCACTGCCAGGTTGTCGCCGGGGCTGCAGCGCACCGTGTACGCGGGGGCCGCGATCTCTGCGCCGCTCCAGACCGGCGTGATCCGGTCGCGCATTGCCCGCGCGCCCGACTCACCGAGGGTCGCGGCACCAAGCTTGAGTAGCTCCGAGGCGAGCTCGGCGTGCGTGGTCATCGGTCCCCCCAGATGTCCTGCCGTTCAGTGGCGGAGGGAGAGGGATTTGAACCCTCGAGGAGGCTTTACACCCCCTACTCGCTTAGCAGGCGAGCACTTTCGGCCACTCAGTCATCCCTCCGAGTAGGCGTCGAGCATAGCGATCGGGCCCGCGCGGCCGCCGCACGTCCGGGCGCGAGGATCAGGTGCTGCGGTCGGGCAG
>VGBT01000067.1 GCA_016870395.1 Actinomycetota bacterium
CGATTGAGCCCGACGGAGCGATCGCCTCGATCCGCACGGGCGCGCCGTCGACCGTGCACTCCGCGGGCGGCTCGACCTCGCGGCGCACGTAGCCGAGCGAGACACCCGGCGCACTGCTGGTGACCGAGCCGGCCACCTTGCCGTCGACGACCACTTCCCCACCCACGGGTAGCGACACGCTCGGGTCGCCGGGCCGGAGGTGTCGCAGGTAGCGGTTGACGTGCCCGCGCGTGTCGATCCGGCACACCAGCTCCTGGCCGACGAAGCAACCCTTCGTGAAGCTCACAGCGTCGGCGTCGAGGAACGCCTCCTGGGGGATCACGCCGTCGTCGAGCTCCGCGCCCATCCGTGGCATCCCGGCAGCAATGCGCGCCCGCTCCTCGTCCTCGGTCGCAGGCCGACCCGGCGCTATCGAGATCTCCACCTTCGTGCGGATCTTGAAGCGCGCGAGCGACGCCGCGAGGCGCTCACCCCAGCCCGTGTCGGTGTCGAGCACCGCGTCATCGCCCCGCCTCGTGATCCCGGCGGCGACATCGACCTTGCCCTGAGGGGTGAGCAGGAGCGTGAGTCGACGCTCGCTGTCGGCGATGTCGTCGAGGTCCTGGGAGAGGAGGTTCTGCAGGAACGTCCAGGTGTCGGGACCCGACACGGTCACCTGGTCGCGGCTCGCTCCCGTCATGTCCGCCTTAGCGATGCGAGGCGCCGGCTCGCCGCGGCCGCCGTCAGCAGCGCCTTCGCCTTGTTGTGACACTCGAGGTCCTCGAGCTCGGGATCGGAGTCGGCCACGACGCCCGCTCCGGCCTGCACGCTCGCCTCGCCGTCCCGCCACAGCATCGTGCGGATCGCGATGGCGGTGTCGAGGTTCCCCGAGAAGTCGAGGTAGCCGACGACGCCCGCGTAGGGACCGCGCTTCACCGGTTCGAGCTCGTCGATGATCTCCATCGCGCGCACCTTCGGCGCTCCGCTCACGGTTCCGGCCGGGAACGTGGCGCGCAACACGTCGACCGCGCTTCTCCCGTCGGCGAGGTCGCCCGACGCCTGGCTCGTGAGGTGCATCACGTGCGAGTAGCGCTCGAGCACCATCAGCTCGTCGACCTGCTCGGTGCCGAAGCGGACCACCCGGCCGATGTCGTTGCGCGCGAGGTCGACGAGCATCAGGTGCTCGGCGCGCTCCTTCGGGTCCTCGGAGAGCTCCGCGGCCATGCGCCGGTCGTGCTCCTCGGTGCGGCCGCGAAAGCGCGTGCCCGCGATCGGCCGGATGATCACCCGACCGTCGAGCACCTGCACCATCGGCTCGGGCGAGCTCCCCACGATCGTGGCCTCGTCGTGACGTAGGAAGTACATGTACGGCGACGGGTTCACCTGGCGGAGCACCCGGTAGACGTCGAACGGGTCGCACGGCTCCTCGAGCTCGAAGCGCTGCGCGAGCACCACCTGGAAGATGTCGCCGGCCAGGATGTGCTCGCGCGCCACCTCGACCGCCCGCCGGTAGGTGGCCGACGACATCGAACGGCGCACCGTCGGGAGCTCGGTGACCTCGTCGGACGGCGGCGGTGACGGCAGGTACGGCAGCGGCCGCGCGAGCTCGCCGACCAGGTCGTCGAGCCGCTCGGCCGCGCGTGCGTACGCGGCGTTAACTGCGGTGGCGGCGGCGTCCTCGGCCAGGAAGACGTTCTCGATCAGGAACAGGCGCTGGCGGAAGTGGTCGAAGGCGGTGACGTGACCGGTGAGCGCGAGCAACGCGTCGGGCCAGCCGATCGGATCGGACGGAACGTTCGGCAGCCGCTCGACCTCGCGGACCACGTCATAGCCCAGGTACCCGACGACGCCGCCGTGAAACGGCGGGAGGTCGTCCAGGCGCGGCGCGCGGTGGCGGGCCAGCAGCGCCTCGAGCGCGGCCAGCGCGCCCTGGTCGAGCGGAACTCCCGGCGGGGCCGTCCCGAGGCAGGTCACGTCGCGACCGCGCACCACGAGGGTGAGGGCCGGGTCGCGGCCGATGAACGAGAAGCGACCCCAGCGCTCCCCGTGCTCGACCGACTCGAGGAGGAAGCCCTCGCCGTCGCCCACGAGCTTCACGAACGCCGAGACGGGGGTCTCGAGGTCGGCGAGGACCTCGCGCCACACCGGCACGACCGTGTGGTCGCGGGCCAGGGCCCGGAACTCGTCGAGCGTGGGGCGGATCACACGCGCCCGGGCTCGGCACCGCCGCCGAACGCCCGGAAGAAGCAGGACCGCTCGCCGGTGTGGCAGGCGCCTTGTCCCTCCTGCTCGACCACGAACAGAAGCACGTCCATGTCGCAGTCGTAGTAGGCCTCACGCACGTACTGCCGGTCGCCGGAGGTCTCGCCCTTGCACCAGTACTCCTGGCGGCTCCGGCTCCAGAACCAGGTGCGGCCTGTCTCCAGAGTGCGCCGGAGCGCGTCCTCGTTCATCCACGCCATCATGAGCACCTGCCCGGTGCCCTGCTCCTGGACGATCGCGGGCACGAGGCCGTCGGCGTCGAACGCGACGGCGTCGAGCTCGCCTGCGGTCGCCGAGATCGGGGTGGCGGTGGGCATCGGCTCGGAGGATACCCGGGTGGCCACATCTTTCCCGACCGGTTTGACCGTGTCCCGCCAGGGGAGAGAGAGGATGGCAGACTCGCCCGGATGCACGACCGCCCACGGCCGCCTGCGGCTCCCGCGCGTCCCGTTGAGCTCACCGCCCATGGCGACACCCGCATCGACCTGTGGGCTTGGCTGCAGGATCGCGACGACCCGACGGTCATCGAGTACCTCGAGGCCGAAAACGCCTACGCGCGCGCCGCGACGACGCACACGGAGGCGCTCCAGAAGGCGATCTACCAGGAGATCAAGGGCCGGGTTCAGGAGACCGACGTATCGCCGCCGACCCGCCGAGGTCCGTGGGACTACTTCTCCCGCACGTTTGAAGGCCGCCAGTACCCGGCCCACGGTCGCCGACCGGCCGGCGCGGTGCCGGGCGAGGGCGAGGTCGTGCTGGTCGACGAGAACACCCTCGCTGCGGGGCACGAGTACTTCGCACTCGGGGGCCTTGCGGTCTCACCCGACGACTCGGTCCTCGCGTACTCCACCGACACCACCGGCGGCGAGCGCTACACGCTGCACTTCCGCGACGCGATCACCGGCGGCGATCTCCCCGACCTGATCGAGGACGTGTACTACGGGCTGGCGTGGGCGAACGACAACCGCACGATCTTCTACACGCGCCCCGACGCCGCGGTGCGCCCGTACCAGGTGTGGCGCCACATGCTAGGGACGCCCGCCGCCGAAGACGCGCTCGTGCTCCACGAGGACGACGAGCACTTCTTCGTCTCCGTCGGTCGCGCCCGCACCGGACGTTACGTGCTCGTGGGACTCGACTCGAAGACCACGAGCGAGATCCACGTCGTTCCCGCCGACGACCCCACCGCACCGGCCCGCGTCGTGGCACCCCGCCGATCCGGCGTCGAGTACTCGGTCGAGCACCACGAAGGCCCCGGCGGCGGTCGCTTCTTCATCGTCACGAACGCCGACGACGCCCGCGACTTCGCGCTGATGGAGGCCCCCGATTCGGCGTCCGGGCCCGAGCACTGGGTCGAGGTGCTCCCCCATCGCCCCGGGGTGAGGCTCGACGCCGTCGACGCGTTCGCTCACCACCTGGTGGTCTCGGAGCGGCGCGACGGTCTCCAGCGGCTCGTGGTTCGCCGCCTTTCCGACGGCGCCGAGCACGAAGTGTCGATGCCCGAGCCGGTGTACAGCGCGTGGGTCGGCGAGAACCTCGAGTTCGACGTCGACACCCTGCGCTTCGACTACACGTCGCTCGTCGAACCGCTGACGGCATACGACGAACACCTCGAGCGCGCAGATCGCACCCTCGTGAAGCGCGCGCCCGTTCTCGGAGGCTTCGACTCTGGCGAGTACACCTCCACGCGCATCTGGGCCATCGCGTCCGACGGTGTCCGCATCCCCATCTCGGTCGTCCACAGGCGCGACGTCGCGCTCGACGGGTCGGCTCCGGCGCTGCTCCACGGCTACGGGTCGTACGAGATCTCCTCGGACCCCGCGTTCTCGTTCGCGCGCCTGACCCTGCTCGACCGTGGCTTCGTGTACGCCATCGCCCATGTGCGCGGGGGCGGGGAGATGGGGCGAGACTGGTACGAGAACGGCAGACTCACCCGCAAGCGGAACACCTTCACCGACTTTATCGCTTGCGCGGAGCACCTGGTCGTGTCCGGCTACACGTCAGCCGACCGACTCGGTGCTCGCGGTGGGAGCGCCGGAGGACTCCTCGTGGGCGCGGTCGTGAACCTGCGCCCCGACCTGTTCCGCGCGGTCGTCGCGCAGGTGCCCTTCGTCGACTGCCTGACCACGATGCTCGACCCGTCTCTGCCGCTCACCGTCACCGAGTGGGAGGAGTGGGGAAACCCTCGCGGCGACGCCGACGTCTACGCGTACATGAAGGCGTACTCCCCTTACGACAACGTGGCCGAATGCGACTACCCCGCGATCCTGGTCACCGCGGGTCTCAACGACCCCCGGGTCTCGTTCTGGGAGCCGGCGAAGTGGGTCGCGAAGCTGCGCGCCACGAAGACCGACGATCGGCCGCTCATCCTCAAGACCGAGATGGGCGCCGGCCACGGCGGCCCGTCGGGTCGCTACGACGCGTGGCGCGACGAGGCGCTGGTGCTCGCGTTTCTGATCGACCAGCTCACGGGAGGGACACCATGAGCCACGGGAGCGTGCCCCACGGCGGACTCGAGGGCTTCGCCGTCCTCGTCACCGGTGGCGGCAGCGGCATCGGACTCGGCTGCGCCCGTCGGTTCGTCGCCGACGGCGCCTCGGTCACCATATGCGGGCGCACCGAGGAGCGACTGCTCGCCGCTTCGGCATCGCTACGCGCCGACGCCGCGGCAGGGGCTTCGGTGCAGCACGTCGTCGCCGATGTGACCGAGGAAGACGCCGTCGCAGCCGCGGTCGCCCTCGCGGCGCGTCCCACCGGGATGCTCGACGGCGTGGTCGCGTGCGCCGGGGGCTCGGAGACAGTCGGGCCGCTCGTCACGATGGACACCGAGGCATGGCGCCGGACGCTCGACCTCAACATCACGGGCACGATGCTCACGATCAAGCACGCCGGTCGGCTCATGGCCCGCGCCGCGCACGGTTCGATTGTCGGGATCTCCTCGATCGCGTCCTCCAACATCCACCGCTGGTTTGGGCCTTACGGCGTCGGGAAGGCCGGCATCGACCACGTGTGCATGCTCGCGGCCGACGAGCTCGGCGCGAGCGGGGTGCGGGTCAACGCAATCAGACCGGGACTCGTCGACACCGAGCTGGTCGGCTTCGTGACCGCGGGTGGCGAGGTTCTCGACGACTACCTGGCGTGCATGCCGATCTCACGGGTCGGCACGGTGGACGACGTCGCCGCGATGGCTCGCTTCCTCGTGGGCCCGGAGTCGACGTGGGTGACGGGTCAGTGTATCGGGGTCGACGGTGGCCACCACCTGCGGCGAGGCCCCGACTACCGGTCGGTCCTCGAGCCGGCATTCGGCGCCGACGCCCTCCGCGGCCTCGTCGACTGACACCCAGCCCCTCCCTCCCTCCAGACCTTCCCGGCTTGTGCGCTGAGGAGCGGTATGCGCTCATCCGCCAACAATCCCTGCCGGGGCCCTCTCCGGGTCTGTGCGCTGAGGAGCGGTATGCGCTCATGAGCCAACAATCGCGGCGAGGTGTTGGACGGGGCGGGGAGGTGCTCAGGTGAGGGGGAGGATCGTGGCGAGCTGGCGCGACTGCGCGAGGAGCGTGCCATCCGGCGCCCAGATCTCGCCGTCCTCCTCGAGAAACCCGTCCGACGCGACGTTGGTCCGGAAGGAGGCGAGCACGAAGTCGTCGACCGCGAGGCCCGGGTGGGGCAGCTCGGCGCGGAAGTGGATCGTGAGGTCGACCGTCGGCACCACGACGGGCTCCCGCACGCGCCCGAACATCGGCGGGATCCAGCCGTCTGTCATCGCGGCGGCGAGGAGCGCGTCGACAGGTCGCGCCTCGGGAAGGCGGATCCACCCCCCGGCCACTGCTCGCGTCCCGGCCGGGGGGTCGTCGAAGCCGGGCGGACGACCGATCGCCCACCGGATGTCGTAGCGTCGGGCGATCGGCGGCGCGTCGGCAGGCGTCCGGACGGCGACGATCCGGTCTGGCCCGGGCACCTGGGGCATCGCCACGTCGCAGAACTCGACGCCGGGTCGCGGCAACGAAAACGCCGCGACCGCGAGCGCCACGAGGCGCCCGTCCTGCTCCATGCGACACGAGCACGTGGTGAGGGAGCGGCCGACGCGCTCACGCACCGTCGTGAGGTTTACCCTCCCCTCGCGCGCGGAGCTCGCGTAGTGCACGGTCAGGGATCGCGGAGCTCGCGCCGGATCCGAGACGGTCTCGGTGAGCGCGCGAAGAATTACGGCGGCCAGGTAGCCCCCGTTGGGGCCACGCACGACCCACCAGCCGGGAGCCATCTCGGCCTCGTAGGTGCCGTCGGCGATCTCGGTGACCGCGGTCTCGCAGTCGAAGAGGGTCTCCACGGGGTGAGCAGCCTACGCTGCGCCCCCCGGCCGACCCACCGCCCGAACCTCGACTTCGACCTCAGGCTGAGGTCGAGACCGGGCTGAGGCCCTGACGCTCGAGGAACGCCAGGCGCCGCACGACGGTCTGCTTCCAGGTCGAGAAGTCGAGCTCGTAGTGCTCGCGGTCACCGTCCTCCACCGCGTGCTCGAGCTCGTCGAACGCCGCGTCCTCGGCATCGAGCAGCTCGCGGTACCTGCGCAGGAACCCGTCGTCAACCACCCCGTTCGGCGCCAATGCGTACCCCCTGTAATCGGGGCACCCCCGAGGGTGCCGGATCCGTGCAGCGACCGTACCCCACCCAGGTCGGCTCGGCGACGGGTCACCGGTCCCGATGATCGCTCAGCGCGCCGAGCGCCTCGCTCACGTCGAAGCGACCCTCGTAGAGGGCCCGCCCGACGATCACCCCGGCCAGCGTGCGCCCCGCCACCCGCAGGCGGGCGAGCGTCCGGAGGTCAGCGAGGGCCCCGACTCCCCCGCTCGCCACGACCGGCACGTCGACGGTCTCCAGCACCGAGCCGAGCTGACCGAGGTCGGGCCCCTCCATCGTGCCGTCGCGGCCGATCTCCGTAACGACGAGGGCCGCGACGCCGACCCGAGCGAACCGCTGCGCGAGCGATACCAGGTCGACGCCCGATCCCTCCACCCAGCCGCGCACCGCGACCTCGCGGCCGCGGGCGTCGAGCCCCACCGCAACCTGTCCCGGGTGGAGCGCACAGAGCTCCTCGACGAGGTCGGGCTGCTCGACGGCGGCCGTGCCTACCACGACGCGCGCCACCCCGGCGTCGAGCAGGGCGCTCGCCGCCGCGACCGACCGGACGCCACCCCCGGACTGGACCGGGCACGACACCGCGGCACAGATCGCCTCGATCGCGCGGAGGTTCCCGGCGCTGCCGCGGCGCGCCGCGTCGAGATCGACCACGTGGATCCAGCGCGTGCCGGCCGCAGCGAAGCGGGCAGCCACGCCGACCGGGTCCGCGTCGTAGACGGTCTCGGCCGCGTAGTCCCCTCGCAACAGGCGAACCGCGTTGCCGCCACGGAGGTCGATCGCGGGAAAGAGGTCTACAGCGTGCCCTTCGTCGAGGGGAGGCCGGCGCCTTCCACCCGGACCGCGTCGCGCAGGCACCGAGCCACACCCTTGAACGACGCCTCGATCACATGGTGCCCGTTGCGCCCCGCTCGCGATCGGAGGTGCAGCGTGATGCCCGCCGCGAACGCGAACGCCCGCCAGAACTCCTCGGCGAGCTGGGGGTCGAACGAGCCGATCCACTCCGACACCGCGTCGATCTCGTAGACGAGGAACGGTCGGCCTGAGAGGTCGAGCGCGACCTCCACCATCGCCTCGTCGAGTGGGAACAGACCCGAGGCGAATCGCCGGACCCCCACCTTGTCGCCGATCGCCTCGGCGAACGTCCCACCGAGCACGATGCCGACGTCCTCGACGGTGTGGTGCGTGTCGACATCGAGGTCGCCGGTGGCCGTGACGGTGAGGTCGAAGCCGCCGTGCTTGCCGAGCTGCTCGAGCATGTGGTCCAAGAACGGGATGCCCGTGTCGGCCGTTGCCTCGCCACCGCCGTCGACGCAGCAGTCGACCGTGATCTCGGTCTCGTTCGTCTTCCGGTGTCGCGTGGCCCGGCGCGGCTCGCTCGGCGGGATGGCAACGGGGCTCATGACGCTCCATGCTCGCGCACGACGGCGGCGAGACCGGACAGGAAGGCGTCGTTCTCCGCCGGCGTCCCGACCGTGACCCGCAGGCACTCGTCGACCCCGGGCCAGGCCGAGAAGTCGCGCACGAGGATCCCGCGCTCCAGGAGGCCCTGCCACACCGCGTGCCCGTCACCGTGCACCCGGAAGAGGAAAAAGTTCGCCCCGGACGGGAACACCGTGACCCCAGGCTGCTCCTCCAGCGCGACGAGCATCCGCTCGCGCTCCTCAACCAGCAGGCTCACGCGAGCGTCCATCTCGGAGACGAAGTCCAGCGCGACGACGCCGGCCACCTGCTTCGCGGCATCGAGGTGATACGGAAGGACAACCTTCTCAAGCTCGGCGACGAGCCAGGCCGGCGCGACGCAGAACCCGAGCCGGAGGGCGGCGAGCGACCAGACCTTGGAGTAGGTGCGAACTACCACGAGCGCGCGTTTGTCGGACACCAGCTCCGCAGCCGACCATCGCGCGAACTCGCCGTAGGCTTCGTCGACGATCACGACCCCGGGAGCGGCCGCGAGCACCGCTTCGACCGTTTCGCGCGCCTCGACCGTTCCCGACGGGTTGTTCGGGCTGCACAGGAAGACGAGCTCAGGCTGCTCACGGGCGATGAGTTCGACCGCGGCCGCCGCGTCGACGCTCAGCTCGTCGGTTCGGGACCCGCGCAGGATTCCCGTACCCGTGATCCGGGCGAGATGCGCGTGCAACGGGTACGTCGGCTCGAACACGAGGGCTCGCCTCCCGACGCCGCCATAGGTGAGCAGCAACGTCTGCAGCACCTCGTTCGAGCCGTTCGCCGCGAAGACCTCGTCCGCGTGGCGACCCATACGACGTGCGATTGCGGTCCGCAGCTGCTGCGCGCTCCGGTCGGGATAGCGATGGAGCGGGAGGTCCCTCATGCCAGCCAGCCACGCGTCGGTGAACGCGGCCGGCGGCGGGTACGGACTCTCGTTGGTGTTGAGGCGCACCGTGACCTCGAGCTGGGGCGAGTGGTAGCCCGCCAGCTCGCGCAGGTCGGCCCGGGGTCGGGGCCGGGTCATCGCCGTGTCCGCACGTCGAGCGACCATGCGTGCATCCCCAAACCCTCGGCCCGGGCGATCACGGCCCCCACTTCACCGAGCACGGCGACTCCCTCGGGGTCGGCACGCACGACGTGCATGTGCTTGCGGAAGTCGTCGACGCGCAACGCGCTCGCGAAGCGCGCAGCCCGACCCGTCGGCAGCACATGGTTCGCTCCCGCGACGTAGTCGCCCAGCGCGGTCGGCGCCCAGGCGCCGACGAAGACCGCCCCCGCGTTGCGCACCGCGGGAACCAGGGCCTCCGCGTCTCGCACGACGAGTTCGAGGTGCTCGGGTGCAAGCTGGTTGACCACCCCGAGCGC
>VGBT01000068.1 GCA_016870395.1 Actinomycetota bacterium
ACGCGCGTGGCGCCGGTCGACCCGGCCCGGCGGGCGGGGATCGGCGAAGCCCTGCGCGCCGAGCGCGAGCCGCCGGGCCCGCGCCGCACTGAACCGCACGGGGGAAGCCGTCACCCGGCGTTGCTACCACAACGTTGCGACACCCACCGCCCCGCGTACCGCCGCGTTGGTGACCGAAGCCGTCGCTACGACAGGTTGGATCACCAACGCTCCGGGGGTTCCGGGCGATCGGGCAGACTGCACGGCCATGCGGAGCCGCGCCCAGATCCTCGACCAGTACGACCTCTCCGGCCGGGTGGCCGTCGTCACCGGCGGCAGCCGGGGCATCGGCCGGGCGATCGCGGAGACGTTCGCCGCGATGGGGGCCGCGGTCGTGGTCGCGAGCCGCAAGGCCGACGCCTGCGAGACGGTCGCCGGCGCGATCACCGCGGCCGGGGGTCGGGCCATCGCGGTGCCCACCCACGCCGGGCGGGTCGACCAGCTCGAAGCACTCGTCGCGACGACCGTCGCCGAGCTCGGCGGCCTCGACATCGTGGTCAACAACGCAGCCAACGCGCTCGGGATGCCGATCGGCGCGATCACCCCCGAGGCCTGGGAGTCCTCGTACGGCGTCAACCTGCGGGGACCGCTGTTCCTCGTGCAGCACGCGCTCCCGCACCTGCAGGCGAGCGAGCACGGGGTGATCGTCAACGTGATCAGCGCCGGCGCGTTCACCCACGGCACCTACCTCTCGATGTACTGCTCCGCGAAGGCCGCCGTGCTGCAGCTCACCCGCGCGATGGCCGCCGAGCTCGCCCCGCACGGCATCCGCGCCAACGCGCTCGCGCCCGGCACCACCGACACCGACATGGTGCGCAACAACCCGCCCGAGGCCCAGCAGTCGATGGTGAACGCCGCGCTCATCAAGCGGATGGCGGCGCCCGAGGAGCTGGCCGACGGCGCGCTCTACCTCGCGAGCGACGCCTCCAGCTTCATGACCGGCCAGTGCCTCGTGATCGACGGCGGCATGACCACGGGCTGACATCTCGCTGGGCGGCCCGGGCTGCTCGCGACTCCGAACTGAGCATCGGTAAACGGTGACCGGCTCCGGACCGTCCTCGCCGCCGCCCAGTCAATCCGTCTTGGACTTGCCCTTGGCCTTCTGGGCCTGCTTCCAGGCGCGGACCTTGTCGAACGCCTCGCGCGACGAGATGTCGGCCACCGAACGGGGCTGCTCGTCGCCGAACGGGACGGCGACCGCCTCCCAACCGGGCGGGGCCTTGCCGAAGCGCTTGCCGAGCACCGCGAGCAGGATCCGGGCCTTCTCGTCGCCGTAGCCGGGCAGGGCCCGGAGCCGGTCGAGCACGACCTGCGGGTCGCTCGTGCGCTTCCAGATCCGCGACGGGTCGCCGCCGTACTCGGCGACCACATGAGCGCACAGCGCGTGGGTGCGCTTCGCCATCGAGCCGGGGTAGCGGTGCAGGGCCGGCTTCTCGCGGAACACGCGGTCGAGCTCGTCGGGGTCCATGCCCGCGATCGCGGCCGCGTCGAGCCCGCCCAGCCGAGCCTGCAAGGTGGCCGGGCCCTTGAAGGCCCACTCCATCGGCACCTGCTGGTCGAGGAGCATCCCGATCAGCAGCGCCAGCGGGTCGTCCACGAGGAGCCGATCCGCGGTCGGGTCGCCGGTCACCGGGAACGTCGCGCGAGCCATCGCCGCAGCGTACGCGTCCCGCGCCGACCGACCGAAGCCCGGTAGGTTGCCGGCGGCCCCCCACCGCCACCGACCAAGGAGCCCACCGTGGCCACACCCGATCCCGCGCAGCTCGGACCCCTCGCCGCCCTCGTCGGCACCTGGGAGGGCCAGAAGGGCCTCGACGTCTCGTACCACAACGAGGAGCGCGAGATCGGCGACACGCCGTATCGCGAGCGGATCACCATGAACCCGTTCGGGCCGGTCGACAACGGCACCCAGCAGCTCTTCGGGCTCGACTACCGCATGGCCGCGTGGCGCGGCGACGAGGAGGACCCGTTCCACACGGAGGTCGGCTACTGGCTCTGGGACGCCGCCGCCGGCCAGGTGATGCGCTGCTTCATGGTGCCCCGCGGCAGCGTGCTCATCGCCGGCGGCCCGGCGACTGCCGACGCGACGAGCTTCACGATGACGGCGACACTCGGCTCGCAGACCTACGGCATCCTGTCCAACCTGTACCTCGACGAGAAGGCCCGCACGACGCGCTACGAGGTCACGATCACGGTCGAGCCCGATGGCTCGTGGGCGTACGACGAGACGACCACCGTGTGGCTCGCCGCACTCGGCGAGGAGATGGCCCACACCGACCGCAACGTCCTCACGCGCGTCGCCGATTGACGAGACGCGTGCCCGGCACTCGACGCGTGCCTGCCAACGTCCTCGTCCTCGGGTGTGGTCGCAGCGGCACGTCGATCTTCGGTGAGCTCTTCGAGGCCTTCGACGGCTACCGCTACCTCTCCGAACCTCGGCTCGACGACATCGATCGCGGGGTTCATGCAGGACCGATCGCCGTCAAGGTCCCGCGCGAGGCGCCCGGGAGCACCGTGCCCTCGGGGTGCTCGGTCTCCGTGGATGCGGTACGCGCAGTCGTCGGCGATCCCCTCGTCGTCTTCTGGCAGGTTCGCCACCCCCTGGACACCGTCTGCTCCCTCCGAGTCGGCATCGACGACGGGTGGGCGCACCACCCTCGCCCGGCTGACTGGCAGGACTGGCTCCAACGTCCACTGCTCGAGCGCTGCGCTCACCATTGGGCGACCATCAACGAGGACGGGTACGACCACGTTCGCGCTGTCGCCGTCGTCAACCGCTTCGAGGACATGCTCTCCGACCCACAAGCCTGCGCGCGGAGGACGGCAGAGCTGATCGGGGTCGATTCTCGTGGCTCGGAGGCGGCCATCGAGCGATGGAGCGACCGCGTTCAGGACACGAACAACGCCCACTTCATCGAGGCCAGGACCTCGCGCCGGCACTCCCGCATCGATCACGTGCACCGCGTCGGTCGCTGGCGGGAGAACCTCACCGAGACCGAGGTCGAATCGATTCACACACTCATCTCGCCGGGCGCGCGCACCTTCGGCTACGAGCTCCCGCACCCTGGATAGGAGCGCGTGCTCAGTCCCGGTTGCGACGCCCGATCAGCCAGCCGATCAGGAGCCCGAGCACGAGAGAGACGGCCAGCCCGAACCACACCCCGATCTGGACATCGAAGAAGAGGAACTTGACCTCGGTCTTCTCGGTGTTCTGCACCACGAAGATCACGGCCAGCACCGCGAGGACGATCAGCGCGATCGCCTTCGCCGAGATCCGCGACCGCTCGGAACCCTGCTCCTCGCTCACCGGCTCATCCTCTCCGCCATCTGCGCGCGGTCATCCGTCGAGCCGGGCCAGCGCCTTGCCGGCGACGGCCGCGACCGAGGGCTGTGCATCGCCCCAGTTGAGGAAGAGCAGCTCCACGACCTCCTTGCCGGCCAGGACGTGCACGTCGCGCGTGCGCGTGTCCACCCCGTTGACGGTCTCGTCGCTGACCACGGTGAAGCGCTTGGTCCCGACACCCTTCGGCACCTGCTTGAGACTCAGGATCGTCGCCTTTCCCGTCTGACCGCAGTCGGTGCGGGCCTGGTCCTCGGCCAGCATCTCCACGAAGAATTTCGAGGCCGCGGCCTTGGACGGGAAGGAGTAGACGACTTCGTTGAGCCGGGCCCCGCCCTTCGCGAAGCTCGCCACGCGCGCCTCGTGTTCGACCGCCTGACCCGCGACGCAGTCTTCGCCGACGAGGTCGTAGGCCACGACGGTCGACGAGTGCGGTGCGCTGACCTGCTTGAGCCCGACGTCCTTCGCCTTGAGCATCCCCGGAGCCTCGGCAGCCGCCACCGCGTCGATTGCTCCGACCGTACCGACCACCACCGCCGCGGTGGCGAGCACGATCCCCGCGCGTCGAGTCCTCATGCGTCCTCCCCGGTCAACCGATGCGCTCGTTATAGTCGCGAATCGCCTCGTCCGCGTTCCGTTGGGCCTGGGCGAGCGCCTCCCGGGCCGACGAGTCGCCCACGAGCATGGCCTCGAAGCCGCGCCGCACCGCCTCGCGCACCTCGGGGAAGGCGCCGATGACCGGACCGGTCGTCGCGGGAGTGGTCGGGCCCTTCGCGAGCTGGTCGTAGGCCGTCCGGTACTCGGGCTGCTCGGCCCAGAGCTCCTGCACGGTCGTCGACTCGGCCACCGACGTGCGGATCGGCACGTAGCTGGTCTCCACGTGGAGCCGGATCAGCGACTCCGTGGAGACGAGGTGCTTGATCAGCTTCCACGCGGCTGCCTGCTCGGCGGGCGACGAGCGGTTGCTGATCCACAACGAGCCCTCCGCGGTCTGCACGCCCCCGCCCGGTCGCAGCCCCGGCATCGGTGCCGTCCCCACGTCGACGCCCGGGTACTGGCCCGAGTTGAGGACCGCCATGATCGGGCCGAGCACGCCGGATCCCTCGATCGTCATCGCCGCGTCGTGTGTGCCGAGCGCCAGCAGGTGCGTCGCGTCGCCTTCGGCACTGCTCGTGTACAGCCCGAGCCCGGACGCCACCATCTCGTCGAGCCAGGTCCACAGCTCGCGGCCGGCCGGCGTGTCGAGCAGCGCCCGTGTGGCGCGCTGCTCCCGACCGTTGTTCGGCGCGGCGTAGAGCTTGCCGTCCTTCGAGTACCAGAACTCGTTGAGGAACGGCGCCATCCGGAACGCGATCCCGTGCTTCGCCGCGCCGCTGTCCACGATCTGCTGCGAGTACTCGCGCACCTCTTCGAGCGTGGTCGGCGGTCGGTCGGGGTCGAGACCGGCCTTCTCGAACGTCGGCTTGTCGTAGAACAGGATCGGGTTCGACACGTTGTAGGGCATCGACCGCAGCACCCCGTCGACCGTGTAGTACGCGATGGCCCGGGGGAGGAAGTCCGAGAGGTCGTAGCCGTCGGCCTTCACGCATGCCTCGACCGGCAGCGTGCTCTGGCTGTCGATCATGGTCTGGAGCGTCGTCTCCTCGAGCTGCACGACGTCGGGCAGGTCTCCCGTGCTGAGCCCGGCCTTGTACTTCGGCAGGGAGCTGCCCTCGGCCGAGTTGTCGACCACGGAGACGCGGACCTCGCCTTGGGAGGCGTTGAAGTCGTCGATGATCTCGGCGAACACCCGGCCGTTGTTCGCGCTCATCTGGTGCCAGATCGTGATGTCGACCGGCTGATCGGCCTGCGCGAGCGCGTCGAGGGGGCATCGCCCCGACGTCGTGTCGGATCCTCCCCCACCACCGCCTCCGCACGCGCCGACGGCCAGGGCCGCGACGGCAACGAGGGCGACACCTCGGTGCACTCGCATGCCGCCAGCATCCCCGGCCCCCGGGCGACCGGCAAGTGCCGAAGGTCCCCGGGGAACGGGCCGTCCCGCTAGAGCAGGCGGAGCTCGCCGAGCTTGGCGGCGGCACCGAGGTCGCCGTCCACCCGGAGTCGTTGGGTGGTGAACGCGTCGGCGCCCGAGAGGTCGCCGTTCGCGATCTTCACGTAGTCGGCGGCCGTGGCGTGGAAGGTCGCCGACGCGTCGTCACGCGGCGCGTCGAGCACCTCGACGCGCAGCGAACCGTCGCGCACGGTGACGAGCCAGAGACCCCCGCCGTCGCCGTCGAGCGCGAACTGCATCACGAGGTCGACGCCCGCGGCGAGCGCGGGATCGAACCGCTCCTCCATGCGGGTGAACAGCTCGGCGGCGCTGTGGACCCGCTCGGACTCGGGCTTGGGGCCCCGCGCGCGCTCGCCCGGGAGAACCTCGGCCTCCATCTCGTCGATGGCGTCCTTCAGGATCCGCACGATCTCGTCGGCGCAGGCACGGTCGATGTCGAGCGGCGGCGCGAGGCCCACCGTCTCCATGCCCATCGCTCGGCAGTAGAGCCCGTTCTCCCACGCGATGTGCTCGACCCGGGTGCACGCGTGGTGCGGACGGGAGAAGCCGCGCTTGGTCGCCCGGTCGGCGACGAGCTCGATGCCGATCATGAGCCCGACGCCGCGGATGTCGCCCACCGTCTCGTTGTCCGCGAGCACCTCGCGCAGGCGCTCGACCAAGTAGCCACCGACGTCGGCCGCGTTGCCTGCAAGATCTTCCCGCTCGATGATGTCGAGGTTGGCGAGAGCCGCCGCGCAGCAGGTGGGATGGCCCGAGTAGGTGAAGCCGTGGCTGATCGGCATCTGGTCGGGCAGCTGGGTCGCGATCGTCTGCCAGACGTGCTCCGCCACGACGGACGCCCCGAGCGGCAGGTAGCCGCTGCTGAGCCCCTTCGCGAAGGTGACGAGGTCGGGGCGCACCCCGTAGGTCTCCATGCCGAACATCGACCCGGTGCGACCGAAGCCCGTGACCACCTCGTCGAGCACGAGGAGGATGCCGTGGCGGTCGCAGATCTCACGGATCCGGGCGAAGTAGCCGTCGGGCGGGGGGATGATCCCGGCGGCGCCGATGACCGGCTCCGCGATGAACGCGGCGATGGTCTCGGGTCCCTGGCGCTCGACGAGCTCCTCGAACGCATTCGCACACGCGAGCCCGCACGTCGGGTATTCGAGGTCGAGGTCGCACTTGTAGCAGTACGGCGCGGGGATGTGCTCGAAGCCCTCGGCTTCGGGGCCGAAGTTCCATCGCATCGGCATGATGCCGGTCGCCGTCATCGTCGCCACCGTGAGCCCGTGATACCCGTGCATGCGTGCGACGATCACGTGCCGACGGTCCTGGCCCTGGACGGCCCAGTAGAGGCGCACCAGCTTGATGTTGGTCTCGTTCGCCTCCGAACCGCCTGAGCTGAACATCACCCGGTCGAGCCCGTACTCGGGCGGGAACATCGCGCACAGGCGCTCGGCCAGCTCGATGGCCTTCGGGTGGGACTGGCCGTGGAACGTCGTGAAGTACTCGAGCGTCTCCATCTGCTCGCGCACCGCGTCGATGATCTCGGGCCGACCGTGACCGACGTTGACGCACCACAGTCCCGCGAACCCGTCGATGAGGCGGCGCCCCCGATCGTCGGTGATCATCCAGCCGTCGCCCTCCACCACGACGCGCGCACCCAGCTCGTCCATCTCGCGTGGCGCGGTGACCGGGTGGATGAGGTGCGCCGCGTCGCGGCGGGCGAGGTCGGTCATCTGGGTCACGGACGGGCTCCTCGGGACGTGGCGGCGCGGGTGCGTCGCGAACGATTGGTCGGTGGTCGGAGGGAGTGCAGGACGTGCTCGACCACGGCCGACGCCGCGCTGCGGTCGCCGGTTCGCAGCACGTGCAGCGTCGCCTCGGCCCACATGCCGAGCAGGACTCGTGCTAGGGCATCGGGGTCGAGCGCCACGATCTCGCCCCGCTCGATCGCGGCGGCGAGGATGCCGCGGACCATCTCGACCGCGGCTTCGTGGTCGGCGCGACCGCCCTCGTCGAGTGCCGGGATGACCCAGGCGTCACGCAGGAAGAAGCGCGCCTCGTCGAGATCGCCCAGGGCTTCCAGGTACGCGGCGAAGGCGCCGCGCATGTTCGCGATCGTGTCGGCATCACGGTCGAGCGCGCGCAGCGACTGCGCGGTGAGGCGTTCGTAGAGCTCGTGCTGCAGCTCGCGCCCGACGTCGTGCTTGTCGGTAAACCAGTGGTAGACCGCGCCCTTCGTGACGCCGGCGGCCTCGGCGATATCCTCGATGGACACCGCGGCGTAGCCACGCGTCGCGAAGAGGCGCAGCGCCTCTGCGAGGATCCGCTCGCGGGTCTCCTGCCCGCGCGGCAGGCGGCGCGCCATCGCGCTCAGGCCCCCTTCTTGGATGGTCGGCTCCGGCGCCCACCCGCCGGGCCGTCGTCGGTCCCGGGCGCCTGCGCCTCCTCTGCCTTGGTCTTGGTCCAGTTGTCGCGCACGTACGCCACGGAGCCCTGGATGAAGCCGTCGGTGTCGTTCGCCTTGTGCTTCACGACGTCCTTGAACCAGGCCGGCACGTAGACCTCCAGCAGATCGTCGGCCAGGCCGGTCATCACCCCGTCGACGAGGTCGTCGACGGTGATCGCGTCGATCCCGGGCGGCAGCGGATCGTTGTCGGGGATCGTGAAGAGCTCCGTGTCGACGACGCCCGGGTAGACGGTGAGCACCCGGATGCCGAGATCCCAGAGGTCGATCGCCATGGCCTCCGAGAACACGGCGAGCGCGGCCTTCGACGCGTCGTACGCGGCCTCACCCGGCGAGGAGAGCGTCGCGGCCACGGACGAGACGTTGACGATCCTTCCCGAGCCGCGCTCGAGCATCTGGGGCAGCAGGGCGAGCGTGAGTCGGATCGGCGACGTGTAGTTGAGGTGCATGACCCGGTCGACCGTGGCCGGGTCGAGCGCGGTGACGTGCTTGCGCTTCGGCATCCCCGCGTTGTTCACCAGCAGGTCGATGCCACCGAACGTCTCGACCACGTCGGCCGCGAGGCGGTCGACCGCCCCGAGGTCGGCCAGGTCGCAGGTCCACATCTGCGAGCCCGGGGCGTGCGCGCGGCACCGCTCGAGCACCTCGGCCAGCCGGTCCTCCCGGCGCGCGCAGATCCCGACGGTCGCCCCCTCGGCTGCGAGCCGCTCGGCCAGGCCCGCGCCGATGCCCGACGACGCACCGGTGACCAGGACCCGGGCACCCTTCGCGCTGAACCCCATCGCTCCCCCTCTCCCACGGAACATACGCACCGTATGTGACCCGTACTCGACGAAGCAAGCGCCGCGCGGGCAGGCTGGTCCCGATGCGACCGTCCGCACCCAGCCCGATCGCCTTCACCGGAGGGCCGATCCTGACCATGGACCCGGCGGCGCAGCACCCGGACGTGGTGGTGGTCGACGGCGGCCGGATCGTCGCGGTCGGCCCGGCGGCGCTGCTCGACGGTTGGCCCGGTGCCGCTCGCCACGACCTCGCCGGCCGCACCCTGGCTCCGGGCCTGATCGACGCGCACAACCACCTTTCGGTCGCCGC
>VGBT01000069.1 GCA_016870395.1 Actinomycetota bacterium
CGGCGTGCCAACACGTCGGCGCCGCCCGCGAGCGTCGCCAGCTCGGCGGCGAGCGACGCGGCCGGGGCCGGCTTCAGGCGTGACGGGTCGCCGTCCCACCATCCGCCGAACAGCCGCCAGATGCCGCGCACCACGAACTCGGGCTCGTCGTAGACCGGACGCAGGTACGGCTTCTCCAGGAGGCGCTCGGGCGCCTTGACGGTGTTGACGATGTCGTCGAGGCGTGCGCCCTCGTTCATCAGTTTGATCGTCTCGGTGTGCAGGTGCTCGAGCAGCGTCGCCGAGTCGTCGAGCGCGGTGCGCACGCGATCCGCGCCGACGATCGGCAGGCCGTGACCGGGGAGCATGATCTCTGGCCCGAGTGCGATCATCTTGCGCATCCCGCGTGCCCACTCGATCGCGTAGCGCTGGGCCTTCTGCGGGTTCCCGCAGTTGGGCGACGCCCAGATGAACATGTCGCCGGCGCAGAGGATCTTCCGTTCGGGTTCCCACACCCAGGTGTGGTCGTCGGTCTCTCCCCGATCGTGGTGGAGCTCGAAGCGGGCGTCGCCGACCGCGAGGTCGAGCTCCGTGCGGAACGTGTCGTCGGGATAGCGGAACTGCTTCGGGAAGCTCAACTCGGGCAGGTGGAACTGGCGCTGGTTGATAATCGCGTTGTAGCCCCAGGTCTCCTGGTAGCGGTCGAAGCGGGCCGCGATCGCGTCGTGCGCGACGACGCGCGGGAGCACCCAGCCGGCCGAGCGCGCCTCCTCCTCGTAGAGCTCCATGCCCATGCAATGGTCGGTGTGGCCGTGGGTGAACACGGCGGTGTCGAGCCGGCTCGGCGTCCAGGCCCGCAGCGAGTCCTTGACGGTTCGCGCGTGGAACCAGCTGCTCGTGTCGACGAGCAGCAGGCCGGCTTCGGTGTCGAACCCGGCGACGTTCGAGAACGCCACGACGAACACCACGCCAGGCGCGATCTCGGCGAGGTCACCCGCGTCGGAGAAGGGGTTGAGGGGGGAGCGCTCGAGCTCGCCGGTGTAGAGGCGCTCCGCGATGTCGAGGACGTCGATCATGCGCGGAGTCTCGCAGACCTGGGTAAGACCGGGTGCGTGGACTTCGAGATCGTCGTCGAGATCCCGCGCGGGTCGCGCAACAAGTACGAGATGGATTACGAGACCGGCGCGGTCTGGCTCGACCGGATGTTGTTCACCGCGATGCAGTACCCGGCCGACTACGGCTTCGTGCCCGACACGCTGGCCGAGGACGGCGACCCGCTCGACGAGGTCGAGCACTTCTTCGCCGTCTACAAGGACGTGGAGCCGGGGAGCTCGACCGAGACCCGCGGCTGGGAAGGGGCGGACGCGGCGGGGCGGGCGGTGACCGACGCCCGAGAACGCCATGACCGAGACGAGATATCGCTGAGGGTGGGGTGTTTGCCGGGGGAATGGGAACGTGTTCCAATTGCCCGATGGTCCTCGATCCTGTGCCCGGTCCCGCGCCCGACGGTGCGCTGGCGAGAAACCAGGCCGCCCGGCGCCGTCGCGTGCTCGACGCCACACTCGAGCTGGCGGATCGGGGCGGCTTCGACGCCGTGCAGATGCGCGACGTCGCCACCGAGGCCGGGGTCGCGCTCGGGACCGTCTACCGCTACTTCGAGTCGAAGGAGCGGCTCCTGCTCGAGGCGAACGTCGAGCAGGTCGAGCTGCTCCGGGCGCGGCTGCTCGAGCGTCCGCCCGAGGGCATCGAAGCCGTGGACCGGGTCGTCGACGTGCTTCGTCGCGCCTGCGGGTGGCTGACCCGACGGCCCGAGGCGACCGCGGCGATGGTCCGCGCCCTCGGCTCGGCCCGCCCCAGCGAGGCCGACGCGGTCGCGCGGGTGAGCACGACGATGGAGCAGATCATCGTCGGGGCCATGCATCGGCCGAAGTCGACCGAGCGCGACCGCGCGGTCGCGCGGATCCTGACCCAGGTCTGGCTGTCGTCGCTGGTCGGCTGGGTCGGCGGCGTCGACGGGCCCGAGGTGGTCGGCGACGACCTCGAGCGAGCCGCCCGACTCCTCGTCTGAACTGAGCTCGGTTCCTGGAACGTGTTCTAGTCTCCAGGCCATGGAGTTCAACTTCGCCGACATGTTCGAAGCGATCGTCGACGTGGTCCCGGAGCGCAGCGCGCTCGTGGTCGGTGACCAGCGCCGCACCTTCGCCGAGATGGAGGAGCGAGGGAACCGTCTCGCCCACCACCTGCAAGCGGCCGGGATCCGGCCCGGCGAGCACATCGGCATCTACGCGTACAACGGTGTCGAGTGGGTGGAGGGCATGGTCGCCCTCTACAAGATCCGCGCCGTCGCGGTGAACATCAACTACCGCTACGTCGAGAACGAGCTCCGCTATCTCTGCGACAACGCCGACCTCGTCGCGATCATCGCCCAGCGGGAGTTCGCGCCTCGGCTCGCCGCGGTCCGAGACGACTTGCCGATGCTGCGCCACGTGATCGTCGCGGAGGACGGCAGCGGCGCTTCCGTCGACGGCCTCGACTTCACCGACTACGAGGAGGCCGTCGCCTCGGGAGCATCCGGGCGCGACTTCGGTCTTCGATCCGGTGACGACATCCACATGATCTACACGGGCGGCACGACAGGGATGCCAAAGGGCGTGATGTGGCGCCAGGAGGACATCTTCTACGCGCTCTGCGGCGGCATCGACGCGTACTCCAACACGCGCATCGAACGGCCGGAGGAGCTGAGCGAGCGCGCCGCGGCCGCTCCGGCCGGTGGGGTCAGCTTCCCGATCGCGCCGCTCATGCACGGCGCCGGACAGGTCTCGACGATCCGGGGGCTGATCCACGGCGATACCACGGTGCTCACGCCCCGCTTCGACGCCGAGGCTGCGTGGCGGCTCGTCGACGCCGAGAAGATCAACCTCCTCGGGATCACCGGCGACGCGATGGCTCGTCCGCTTGCCGACACGCTCGAGCGCATTCACGAGGAGCTCGACCTGTCGTCGCTGATCTCGATCGGTTCCAGTGCGGCAATCTTCTCGCAGTCGATCAAGGACCAGCTGATGGAGCTGCTTCCGAACATCGTGGTCGTCGACTCGGTCGGCGCGACCGAGACGGGCATGAACGGCATCAAGGTCGCGCAGAAGGGGGAGAAGCCTCGCGGCGGGCCGGCGACCGTGCAGCCGGCGCTCGACTCGATCGTCGTCGACGAGGACCTGCGACCGGTCGAGCCGGGTTCCGGTGTGATCGGGCGTGTGGCGCGCACTGGCAACATCCCGCTCGGCTACTACAAGGACCCGGAGCGCTCGGCGCAGGTGTTCTTCGAGCAGGACGGCAAGCGCTACTCGATCCCGGGTGACTTCGCGACCGTCGAGGCCGACGGACAGATCACCCTGCTGGGGCGTGGCTCGATCATGATCAACACGGGCGGCGAGAAGGTCTTCCCGGAGGAGGTCGAGGGCGTTCTCAAGTCGCATCCCGAGGTCTTCGACGTGCTGGTCGTCGGTGTGCCCGACGAACGTTGGGGCGAGCGGGTCGTCGCGGTGGTCCAGCCTCGTGAGGGCTGCACTCCCACGGTGGAGGAGCTCAGCGTCCACTGCCGCAAGGACCTCGCGGCCTACAAGGCGCCGAAGCAGGTGTTCCTGGTCGACGCGATCTCCCGGGCCCCGAGTGGCAAGCCCGACTACCCGTGGGCGAATGAATACGCGCGCACGGCCGCAGCCCGATAGGCCACCTAGCCTCGCAGTCGTGAACGCCGCCGAGTACGAAGCCGCGGGCCTCTACGACCCGGCGGCGCACGATGCGGCTGACCGGCTCGCGCTCCTTGAGTACTTCACCTCGCGCGGGCTGACCATCGACGAGATGCTGCATGCAGAACGAAACGGCTTGTTGTTGGCCGCTGCCGGCGATGCCTTGGTGCGTCGCGGTCGGGAGCTCCCTCTGGTCGAGGTTGCAGAGGCGAGCGGGCTCAGCGTCGAGCTGCTGCGCAGGGTGCTCGAGGCAGCAGGGGTCGTGGGACCCGACGGTGAGGAGCCGCGCCTGCTCGAGGGCGATGTGCCCTTCTTCGTCACCTTCCGGGCCGGGATGGAGGTGTTCGGTGAGGAGTCGATAGTCCAGCTCACACGTGTGATCGGGTCCGCAGTGGCTCAGGTCGCTGAGGCCGGGCTCTCGCTCTTCCATATGAACGTCGAGCGGAGTCTGTACGAGCAGCAGGCGAGCCAGCGCGCGCTCGCCGAGGCGAACGTGGCAGCGGTCGGGGCGCTCGAAGCTCTCGAGAGCGCGCTTTCAGGGATGCTGCGACTGCATTTCGAGGCGGCACAGCGCCGGACGCGCAGGGCCTACCAGTCGGACGGCCGGTTCGGATGGTTGCGGATGGCTGTGGGCTTCGTGGACCTGGTCGGGTTCACGCCACTCGCGCATCGGCTCGCGCATGATGAGCTTGCCGCAGTGATCGAGGACTTCGGAAGCCGCGCCCATGCGGTTGTCACCGCGCACGGCGGGCGGATCGTGAAGTACATGGGCGATGAAGTGATGTTCGTCACGCCGGTCGCTGCAGTCGCATGTCAGATTGCGCTTGGAATGGTCGACGTATTCCGCGCGAGGGACACTCGAATCGAGCCCCATGGTGCGATCGCGTTCGGAAGTGTGCTTGCCCGTGCTGGCGACTACTACGGGCCGTTGGTCAACCTCGCGGCGCGCGTGGCCGACATCGCCGTGCCGGGCGAGATCCTGGTGAGCGAAGACGTGCAGCGTGAGGCGGTGGGTGCGGAGGCCCTGGCCTTCGAGCCGGCCGGGCGACGCATGCTCAAGGGCTTCGACGAGCCGGTCGCGCTCTGGAGCGTGTCGCGCGCCGGCGCGTAGCCCTGGGTCAGGCGATCGCGCCCGAAGCCTGGAGTCGCTCGATCTCAACCGGGTCCAGCCCCCAGTCGGCGAGGACGGAGCTCGTGTCGGTACCCGGGACCACTGGCGGTCGCTCGATGCGACCGGGCGTCCGGCTGAACCGGGGGGCGGGGGCCGGCTGGGGTGCGCCGTCGACCTCGGTGAAGGTTCCCCGGGCGACGTTGTGCGGGTGCGACCGCGCCTCGTTCATCGTCAGGACCGGAGCGAAGCACACCTCGTGGCCTGCGAAGACGTCGCACCACGCATCGCGGGTCCGGGTGCGGAACAGGGTCTCGAGCTCGGCCTTCTTGAGGGGCCATTGCGCCTGGTCCATCTGGGTCTCGGGGTCGAGCTCCACTCCGAGCGGACCGAGCGTGCGAGCGAGCTCGGCGTAGAACTGCGGCTCGTAGCTCGCGATCGAGATCCACTTGCGATCTGAGGTCTCGTAGACGCCGTAGAAGTGCGCGCCGCCGTCGAGCAGGTTGGTGCCACGCTCGTCGGACCAGAAGTTCATCGCCGAGAGGCCGACGAACACGCTCATGAGCATGGCCGAGCCGTCGACCATCGCGGCGTCGACCACCTGGCCCTGGCCCGACCGCTCGCGCTCGAGCAGCGCGGCGAGCACCCCGAACGCGAGCAGGAGACCACCGCCGCCGAAGTCGCCGATGAGGTTGATCGGCGGGACCGGTGGCCCGCCCTCGACACCGATGTGCGCGAGCACGCCAGCGAGCGCGATGTAGTTGAGGTCGTGGCCCGGGTCGTGCGCCAGCGGACCGTCCTGGCCCCATCCGGTCATGCGGCCGTACACGAGACGCGGGTTGCGCGCGAGCGCGACGTCGGGCCCGATGCCCAGCCGCTCAGCTACGCCGGGCCGGAAGCCCTCCATCAGCACGTCGGCGCCCTCGCAGAGGCGCAGCACGGTGTTGCGCCCCTCGGGATGCTTGAGGTCGATGCCGGCACTGCGGCGGTTGCGATCGAGGCTCGCGTACGGCGACGCGGGCATCGTGCCCTCGCCGCTCGCCACCGAGCTGGCGCGGTCGAGGCGCAGCACCTCGGCGCCGAGGTCGGCCAGCGCCATGCCCGCGAACTGCATCGGCCCGATGTTCGGGAGCTCGATCACCTTGATGCCGGAGAGTGGACCCATGGCCCGGACCCTACCGCCGGTGATCACGGGTCGAGCTTGAAGACCCGGGCGGCGTTCTCGCGGAGGAACTTGGGCCAGACGTGGTCGCGCAACGCCATGTCGGGAAGCTCGGAGAAGATGCGCTCGTACGTGAGGCCGGCGGGGAAGTAGCCGCTCCAGATGAGCTTGTCGGCACCGCGGGTGTTCGCGAAGGCGATCACCTCGCGCGGGTAGTACTTGGGCGCGAACGCGGTGGTCGAGTAGTAGAGGTTGGGCCACTTCAGCATGAGCTTCACCGCGAGGTCGGCCCACGGCTCCGCTCCGTGGCGCATCACGAAGCGCAGCTCGGGGAAGAACCAGCACACCTCGTCGATCATCGCGACGTCTTGCGGCGTGAACGGGATGCGCGGTCCCGGGACGCCGACGGTCGAGCAGAACGCGACGTCGAGTTCCACGCACTTCATGTAGACGGGGTAGAAGCGCTTGTCGTTGAGTGGCACCTGCGGGATCAAGCCGGCCGGGAACGCGCCGACCGACTTGAGGTCGAACTCCTCGGCGAAGCGATCGATGCGGCGAACCGCCTCCATGCCGGTGTTGGGGTCGACGCCGATGCCCGCGAAGAGCCGGTCCGGGTGCTCGCGCACCGCGCGCGCACCGTTGCTGCCGTCGTCCACGTTGACGATCGCCCTCGCGATGCCGACCCGGTCGAGCTCGGTGATCAGGAAGTCGACCGGGTCGCCCAGCTCGTCGGCGTCGTAGGTCGGGGGCTCCTTGAACATGTAACCCGCCGGGAACCCCAGGCCGCCCTCGCCCTGCTTGCTCTGCGCGTCGCGGGTCTGGCGCCGGATGAACTCGTAGAACTCGAACATCTCCTCGCGAGACCTCGGCACGCCGACCGCCGTGTCGACGACGCCGCCGGCGCGGGCTTCCTCGAACGCCTCGTTCCGGGCGGCCATCGTGCGTTCAGATCTCGAGGCCGAAGACCCGGGCGGCGTTCTCGCGGAGGAACTTGGGCCAGACGTGGTCGCGAAACGGCACGTCGGGGAGCTCGGAGAAGATGCGGTCGAGTCCGAGCCCGGCCGAGTAGTAGCCCGCGTACAGCACCTTGTCGGCGCCGCGCGTGTTGGCGAAGTCGACGATGTCGCCCGGGTAGTGCTTCGGGGCGAACGCGCTCGTGGAGTAGTAGAGGTTGGGCCACTTCAGGAGCAGCTTCACCATGAGCTCGGTCCAGGGCTCACCGCCATGGCGCACGACGATCTTGAGCTCCGGGAAGTACCAGCAGACCTCGTCGAGCAGCGCGACGTCCTGGGCCGCCATCGGGATGCGCGGGCCGGGGACGCCGGCATAGAGGAGGACCGGCACACCGAGCTCGGTGCACTTGGCGTAGAGCGGGAACATCTTCTTGTCGTCGATCGGCACCTGAGGGATGAGCCCCGTTCCCCAGACGTGGCCGGCCGCCGCGCCGTCTTCGCGCACCCCGCGCTCGAGCTTGCGCACCGCCTCCATCCCCGTGTTCGGGTCGACGCTCATGACCCCGGCGAAGCGGTCGGGGAAGTCGCGACAGGCGCGCTGTGCGTGCTCGTTCTCGTGGACCCCCGGCATCATCATGCGGATCCCGTGGGCGTCCATCAGCGAGAGCACCTCGGCGACGGGGTCGCTCAGCTCCTCGACGTGGGGCACGTCCTTGAACATGTACTCCGCGGGCATCTCCATGGTCTGCGTCTCTTCGTCCATGGCCTGCTTGCGGATCCAGTCGTAGACCTTGGCCTTCTCTTGGCGCGGGGCGGGCATCGACAGGAAGGTGTCGATCACGCCGTCAGCGCGCGCGGCCTCGAACGCCGCGTTGGTCATCGGGGGCTCGCTGTTGCCGTCACGCGTCGAGCTTGAAGACGCGCGTGGCGTTCTCGCGGAGGAACTTGGGCCAGACGTGGTCGCGGAAGGCCACGTCGGGCATCTCGGAGAAGATGCGATCGAGCGAGAGTCCCATAGGGAAGTAGCCCGCGTACATCACCTTGTCGGCGCCCCGGGTGTTCGCGAAGTGGATGACGTCCTTCGGGTAGTACTTCGGGGCGAACGCGCTCGTGGAGTAGTAGAGGTTCGGCCACTTCAGCATGAGCTTCACCGCGAGGTCGGCCCACGGTTCGCAGCCGTGGCGGGTGACGAAGCGCAGATCGGGGAAGAACCAGCAGACCTCGTCGATGAGCGCGACGTCTTGAGGTGCGAACGGGACCCGGGGCCCGGGTACGCCCGCGCAGACGCAGATCGGGATGTCGAGCTCCACGCACTTCGCGTAGATCGGGTAGAACTTCTTGTCGTTGATCGGCACCTGCGGCGTGAGGCCGGCGGGGAACGCGGTGGCCGCCTTCACGCCGAGCTCGGTGACCGCGGCCTCGAGCTCGCGGACGCCCTCCATGCCCCGGTTGGGGTCGACCTCGAAGCTCCCGAAGAACCGGGTGGGGTGGTCCTTGATCGCCTTCTGGGCCTGGTCGTTCTTGAAGCTGGTGCCGACCATCGCCACCGCGATCCCGTGCTTGTCCATCTCGCTCAGGAGATAGGACACCGGGTCGTCCATGTGCTCCTGGAACTTGGGCACGTGCTTGAACATGTACTCGGCCGGGAACTCGAAGTCCTCACGGCTCTCGCGGTCGAGCAGCTGGGTCCGGAGGAAGTCGTACCAGCGCTTCGGGTCCCCGCTGGGGATCCCGAGCATGAGGTCGATCACTCCGACGTCGGCTGGCATCGGCATGGCGGGCGACGCTACCCGCCGACCTGACGCGCCGTCAGATCGGAACCAATCCGTTCTCGGAACGAATCAACTCGCTATTCGGACCGCAACGTGGCGAGATCGGTCAGGCCGGCGGGCCGGTTCTGCCTCAGGCCGGCGGGCCGGTTCTGCCTCAGGCCGGCGGGCCGGTTCTGCCTCAGGCCGGCGGGCCGGTTCTGCCTCAGGCCGGCGGGCCGGTTCTGCCTCAGGC
>VGBT01000070.1 GCA_016870395.1 Actinomycetota bacterium
TGGTCTTCCTGTACGTCTACGAGCACGACGAGCACGAGATCAGCGGCGAGCGCATCGCCGGGGCCCTCACCGCGCTGTGGGTCGCGACGGTCGCCGGTGGCTTTCTCGGCCTGCTCCTGCCGGGCCGGTCCTTCGCCACGCCCTTCGAGCTGCTGCTCCCGGGCGGTCTCACCAACAACCCGTTCGTACGCCAGCTCGTGCATCCGCAGCTGTCGTCGGTCCAGGTGTTCCTCGGGTATCCCGTGCCGCGACCCCAGGCGCCCTTCCCCTACGCGAACCACTGGGGGTCCGTGTACGCGGTGCTCGTCCCGGTCGTGCTCGGGTACCTGTCGACCCGAGGGGGACGACGCTGGCGCGGACCGCTCGCGTTCGTCGCCGTCGCGTCGATCGTGCCGCTCGCGTTCTCCCTCAATCGCACCGCGTGGATCAGCCTGGCCGTCGGGCTGGTGTACGCGGGCTTCTTCGTGATGCCCGATCGTCGGGCCCAGGCGGCGCGCGCCGGACTCGTGGCCGTCGCCGTGCTCGCTACCGTCCTCCTCCTCACGCCGATCGGCAGCCTGGTCACCGACCGAGTCAACAACGGACACTCTGATGAGGGCCGCGCGAACCTCTACCACCAGTCCATCGCCTTGGCCCTCGACTCGCCGCTGGTCGGGTTCGGGGCACCACTAGACAAGGCTGATGGCACCTCGCCGCCCCCGATCGGCACCCAGGGCCACCTGTGGCTGGTCCTGGTGTCGCAGGGGATCCCGGGCCTGGTCCTGTTCATGGGCTGGATCGTGATCCTGTTCCGCAGCACGCGCCGAGCAACCGGGACGCTCGCACGGTGGTACCACGTGCCGTTGCTGATCTTCCTCGTCCAGCTGCCCTTCTACGACATGCTCCCGTTCCAGCTCTGCATCGTCTTCGCCACGTCCGCGCTCGCCCTCCGGACCGTGGGAGCCCGCGCCGCGACGGTCCCTGCAGCGACCGCGGTGCCGGCATGAGCGCGACAGTCACCGGCTCGCGCGCCGTGGTCGAGTCGCTGCTCGGGCTGGACCGCGGCTCCCGTTCGGGCTACCGGTGGCTCAACCTGCACCGCAGCTCGCTGCTGCTGCCCACCGGCGCGCCCCGGGCGGCGGCTTGTGCACTCGAGCGACGCTCGGCTCGCACGCCGGCGTGGTCGATCGCGGGTCGCCGCGTCATCAGCGCGACCCTCCGGGGGCTCGCCACCCTCGACCGGCGACCGGCCCCGCCCGCGACCTCGCCGATCATGCAGTGGATCGCGACGGAGCTCGACCGCTCCGATCTGGCCGTGGTGGCGCTGCTCGGCCCGCCGCGCCCGAACGACAAGCCCGTCCTCCAGGTCGTCGACCACGCCGGCACGACGCTGGCCTGGGCGAAGATCGGCTGGTCCCCGTTGACCTGCCGGCTCGTCGAGCACGAGACCCGGGTCCTCGCCGATCTCCGCCCGCTCGACCCCCGGCTCCGCGTGCCCACGCCGATCGCCGCGACGACCATCGACGGCTGCTCGATCGCGCTGCACTCCGCCCTCCCCGTGTGGGAGGGCTCCCACCAGGGGGTCGAGCCCGACGTGGTGTGGCTCACGCGGGCGATCGCGGAGACGGGGAGCACGTCCACCGCCATGGTCGGCGAGTCCGCCTACTTCGCACACCTGTGCGAACGCGTCGCCCGGGTCGAGCCGGCTCCGGCACGCGACACCGTCACCCGAGTGACCGACGGCATCCTCGCCGCGGTGGGCGACGTCCCGGTGCACTGCGGTCGGTTCCACGGCGACCTGTCGCCGTGGAACCTCGACTGGCAGACCGAGGGCGTCCTCGTCTGGGACTGGGAGCGCAGCGAGGACGAGCTCCCGGTCGGGCTCGACACCGTGCACTTCTCCGTGCAGGAGCACGTCGGCGCGCCGCTCGCCGACGTCGCGCGCACGGCCGCGACCACCTACACGACCGCGGTCGGCCAGGACCCACGCCTCGCGGTCCTCCTCGAGCGGGCATACCCGCTCGAGATCTTCCTGCGCCGCGAGGAGGAGCAGCGCGAGGCCTCCGCCGGCGCCGACCCCGCGGCCGTCGCCACCCTCCTGACCCACCTGGAGCAGTTCGCATGAGTGGCCGCAGCGGCATGCACGGGACCTCGAAGAAGCGCTCGCGCCGGGCCCTGTGGCGGTGGTCGGTCGTGGCAGGCACGGCCGCGAGCCGGCTCACGGCGGGCCGGCGCGCCCTTCCCGACTTCCTGATCGTCGGCGGCCAGCGCTGCGGCACCACCTCGCTCGCTCGCGCGCTGAAGGATCACCCGCAGGTCGAGTTCCCACGCCTCGCCAAGGGCGTCCACTACTTCGACACCGGCTTCGACCACTCGCTCGGTTGGTACCGCGCGCACTTCCCCACTCGGACCGCGGTCCAACGCGACGGTCGCCGCGCGGGTGGTCTGGTGCGCGTCGGTGAGGCCAGCCCCTACTACCTGTTCCACCCGGATGCGGCGCGCCGCGTGCACGCGACGCTCCCCGACGCGCGCGTGGTGGCCCTGCTTCGCGACCCGGTCAAGCGCGCGTGGTCCCAGTACCACCACGAGCACACGCGCGGCTTCGAGGACCTCCCCTTCACCGAGGCGATCGCCCGCGAGCCCGAGCGCCTCGCCGGCGTCGACGAGCTCTTGTGCGCGGAGCCGTCGGCGCAGTCTCCCGACCATCAGCACCACTCGTACCTCGCCCGTGGCCGCTACGCCGAACAGCTCCGCCGCTACATCGAGCTGCTCGGGCGCGAGCGCGTGCTCGTGTGCTTCAGCGAGGAGCTGTTCTCGGACCCTGAGCCGGTGCTCGAGCAGGTGCAGCACTTCCTCGGGATCCGCGTGCTGCCCCTCGCGCTCAGCCGCGAGAACCCTTCCGACTCGGCCCCGCTCCCCGAGGCCGTCGCGGCCGAGCTGCGCCGGCACTTCGCCGAGCCCGACGCCGAGCTCGCAGAGCTGCTCGGTCGGCCGCTGCCGTGGCCTTCGGCGGGCGCCCGGCCATGAGCACGCCCGCGCCCGAGCTGCGCCGGCTGGCCCGCGGCGGGAGCGGCAACCTCGCGGGCCTCCTCTTCTACGGGGCGGCGAGCTTCTTCTCCGTCGTCATCGTCACCCGCTCCCTCGGCGCGCGTGAGGCCGGCGCGTTCCTCATCGCGGTTGCGGCATTCAGCATCCTGGTGCGCACGACCCAGCTCGGCGCCGACATCGGCATGGTCCGAACCGTCTCGGGCCACCTCGCGCTGGGCCGCGGCGGGGAGCTCTCGCGTGTGGCCCGGGCCGCGCTGATCCCCGTCGCACTGGTCTCCGCCGTCGCGGGGATCCTCGTGTTCGCGTTCGCAGCACCCCTAGCCGAGCTCCTCGCCGGCACGGCGATGGCACCGACCGTCCGCGGCTGTCTCCGCGTCGTGGCGGTCGCGCTTCCCTTCGCGGCTGTGTACCAGGTGCTCGAGAGCACCTCACGCGGCTACGGGACCGTACGACCGTCGATCGTCGTCGAGAAGGTCGGCCGCGTGAGCCTGCAGCTGGCCGGCATCGGCGCGGTCACCGCTCTGGGGCTCGGGCCGGTCGCGGTCACCGCGGCCTGGTCCGTGCCGTGGCTGATCGCACTCGTCGCGCTCGCGCTCTGGACCCGCGCCCTGCACCGGGCTCGGGCCGTCGGCGCGGTCCCCGCGCCGAACGAGGATCCCAACGCCGCCGGGAGCTTCTGGCGCTTCGCCGCGCCGCGCGCCCCGGCCGCGACGTTCCAGGCCGGGGTCATGTGGAGCGACACCCTGATCCTCGCGGCGCTCACCACCACCGCAGAGGCCGGCATCTACTCGACCGCCACCCGCTACATGATCGTCGGCTCCTTCGCCCAGCTCGCCGTCTCGCAGACCATTCAGCCGATCTTCGGGCGCCTGATCGCGACCGACGACCTCGGCGCCGCGGAGCAGACCTACCGCAGCGGTTCCGCGTGGCTCGTCGCGCTCACCTGGCCGATGTTCCTCACGGCCGCGATCTTCGCCGTCCCGCTGCTGCGCGTGTTCGGCCCTGCGTTCGTGACCGCGGACAACGCGCTGGTGATCCTGAGTCTCGGCTGGCTCGTCGCCACGGGCTGCGGGCCCGTCGACAACCTCCTGCTCATGGCCGGGCGCAGCGGCTGGACCAGCCTCAACGCAGGCGTCGGCCTCGCACTGAACATCGGCCTCAACCTGTGGCTGATCCCGCGCTACGGCATCGAGGGCGCGGCGGCCGCCTGGGCGGCGAGTCTCATGTGGATGAACGTGGCCCCGCTCGTGCAGGTCCGAGCGAGCCTGCACATGAGCCCGTTTGGACCCGCATGGCCAATCGCGTTTACCGGGGCCCTGGGCGTCTTCGGTGGCTGCCTCGTCGCCAGCCGCGTCGCCGTCGGCGAGACCGCACTCGGGCTCGCGGTCGGGCTTGTGGTCGCGGTCGGCGCGTACGGCGCGTACCTGTGGGCCCTCCGCCGGCCGCTGCACCTGCACACGTTCGCGGCCGGGCTACAGCGCCGCCGCAAGCGGCCGGCCTGACCGACTGCCGACGCGGGCCGCTTCCTCGGCCTAGCCCTAGCGCACCAGCACCGACCCGACGACGGTCACACCCATTTCGTGGAGGTCCTCGACCAGGCGAGCCATCGGAGCGACGAGGGAGGAGCGCGCCTCGACCACGACCAGGATCGCGTCGAACAGCACGGCGACGTCGAGCGGGCCGTCGACCCCGAGCGGCTCGAGCACCGCCACCACCACGTCGAACTCGCCTCGCAGCGCATCGAGGCACCGCCGGACCTCGGTGGCGCTCGTGCCGTTGGCGCCCAGCCCGGTGACCAGCGACAAGCCCGTCACCTGTGGCACCGGACGCACTGCCCAGGCTCGGGCACCGTCCTCCACGGCTCCCAGCCTGAAGGTGCGCTCCACCGTGGTCGCGGTGCTGCCGATCGCGACGAGCGCGCGGCGGGCGCCCACGAAGCTCGCGGCCAGCCCGCTGGCCACCGCGGTCGCGCCCTCGGCGCTGTCGACCCCGGCGACCATCAGCATCTCGGTCGCCCCGACCGAGGGCCCGAGGCGGGCCCGCACCCGCCCGAAGCTCGCCCACTTCCCCGAGCCCCGGTCGGAGCCCACCTCCGCGAGCACCGGGGGCAGCCCCGCGCGGCGCACGTCACCGGCCGACCGCAGCCGTGGATCGAAGCGATCACGCAGGAACGCCGCGATCACGCCGAGCATGAGCGCCGCGGCCCCGAGCACGACGAGCGTCCTCGTGGTGGCGACCCGGTGCGCGGCGCCCGCGGTCTTGACCACCCGCCCGGCTCTCGTGTCGACCGAACCGAGGTCGATGATCTGCTCCTGCACCACGCGTAGCTGCTGCTCGATCGCCTCCTGGTCCGCGAGTAGGCGCGCCCGCTCGACCGAGTTGGGAAGCGTTGCGGCCTGGGCGACGAGGTTCTCCGCGAGCGTTTGCTGCAGATCCGCGGCCCGGCTCTCGAAGCGCTCGGTCGCGGCGTCGATGGCGTTCTGCGCGGCCTCGGCGCGCACGGCGAGGTAGCCGTCCGCGAACGCCTGCGCCCGGAGCCGCGCCGTCTCGGCGCTCGACGCCGTGTAGCTGAAGCGCAGGATCTCGGTCTCGGAGACGGGGGCCACGGCGAGACCGTTCAACAGCGCCTTGGGAGACGCCGGCGACTCCAGCTGCTCCTTGACCCAGGTGGCGTTGAGCAAGGAGTCGGCCACCTCGCGCTCGGTCGCGAGGTTCACCATCTCGGTGCGCGACCCGCCGAAGGGGTCCTCGACGATCGGCTGCACCAGCACGCCGGCCGTGGCGCGGTAGCCGCCCGAGCCCTTCACGAGCCAGGCCACTCCCGCCCCGAAGACCAGCACGGTCACCACGACGAGCGTCATCCACCGACGCCGGAGTACCCCGAGATACGAGCCGAACGTGTCACCCTGGGCTTGCTGCTCAGACTCCGCGCTCAACGACCGCATCCTTTGCGAGGGGAAGTGCAGATTCTATGCGCCCGTTCCGGGGCCCACGACGCGCGGTGCCTGCCGACGCCTTGACCTGCTCAGCCGCGCTGGCGGCTGGTCCGACTGGCCGGGAGCAGGTCGTCGCGCTCCCGCGAACGCCGGGAGGCCGAGCGGTACGCCCACCCCAACGCAGCGCGCGAACGGTCCGACCGGTCCGCGACCACGAGAAGCACCCCGCCGAGGCCGAGAACCAATGCCATCCGCGCGAGCCGGCCCGAACCACGGCCCGTGCCCGCGAGCGACGGGGACGCGGTGCTCGACGCGGTGCCCAAGGCCGCGACGACCGTGTCCGCGAACTCGTCGGGTGGCGGCGTCGGCCCGTACTCACCGAGGTCCTCGTCCACTGGACGAACCGCGGTCGCACCGAGCGGCGCGTCGGGCCCCTTGGTCCCGTCGGCGAGACGCGGCTCCGTGGTGGTGGGCTGCGGATCCGATCCGACGCTCGCGCGGGTGCCGTCACCCTCCACCGGCGCAGTCACGTCGACGGGCACCGTGGTGGTGGAGGTCGAAGTGGTGGACCTGGAGGTGGTGGGTACCGACGTCGGCGACTCCGGTTCGGCGCCCGCGGCGGACGGCCACGCGAACGTCAGGACCCCAGCCCCCATGAGCGCGACCGCGACGGCACGCACCGCTCTCCCTCCGCTCGCCACCGCCGCATGCTAGCGACCGACACCGATGCCGCGACAAGCGGGTGCCGAGCGTGCCGGCGCTACCCGAGCTTCGGGAGCGCTCGCCGGATCCCTCGTACCGCCTGGCCGATGCGCTGCTCGTTCTCCACGAGCGCGAACCGCACGAAGCCCTCGCCCCCGGGGCCGAACCCGACCCCGGGCGACACCGCGACCTTCGCCTCCTGCACCAGCAGCTTGGCGAACTCCAGGCTGCCGAGCTCGTCGTAGGGCTCGGGCACCGGCGCCCACACGAACATCGTGCCGCGGGGCTTGTCGATCTCCCAGCCGACGCGGGCGAGCCCGTCGACGAGCGCGTCACGCCGGGCCGTGTAGATCGCGTTGACCTCTTGCGGGTACTCGGGCGCCTCGTTCATCGCGACGATCGACGCGATCTGGATCGGCTGGAACGTGCCGTAGTCGAGGTAGCTCTTCAGCCGTGCGAGGGCGGCGACCACCTCCGGGTTCCCCATGAGGAACCCGACCCGCCAGCCGGCCATCGAGAAGCTCTTGGTGAGGCTGTAGATCTCCACCCCGACCTCGGTGGCGCCGGGAACCTGGAGCAGCGACGGCGGCTCGTAGCCGTCGAAGCCGAGGTCGGCGTAGGCGAAGTCGTGCACGAGCAGCACCTGGTGCTCGCGCGCGAACTCGACCATGCGGGCCATGAACTCGAGGTCGACGCAGATCCCGGTCGGGTTGTGCGGGAACGACATGACCACCACCCGCGGACGCGGCCACGCCTGCTCCCAGGCCGCGTGCAGGTTGGCGAAGAAGTCCTGCTCAAGGCCGAGGCGCACGTAGTGCACGCCGGCGCCGGCGAGGATCGGCCCCCAGATGTGGATGGGGTACGACGGGCTCGGGACAAGCGCGGTGTCGCCGGGACCGAGCAGCACCCACATCAGGTGGGAGAAGCCCTCCTTGGCGCCGATCGTGACGCACACCTCGGTCTCGGGGTCGAGCTGGACCCCGAAGCGCCTCCGGTACAGGTCGGTCGCGGCCAGTCGCAGACGGGGCAATCCCCGGGTGGCCGAGTACCGGTGGTTGCGCGGGTTGCGGGCAGCCTCGGCGAGCTTGTCGACGGCCACGGGCGGCGAGGGGATGTCGGGGTTCCCGAACCCGAGGTCGATCACGTCCTCGCCGGCGCGCCGCCCGGCCATCTTGAGGGCGTCGATCTCCGCGAAGGCGTACGGGGGCAGCGCGTGGATGCGGCGGAACTCCATGACGGCCGAGGGTAGCCGTCGCTCCCCGCTAGGCGGAGGCCGAAGACGGCGGGACCTCGGGCGAGGATCGCCGCGAGAAGCCCAGGGCGAACCGGCCGAACACCGATCCCGCAGTCCGAAACAGGATCGCCAGGTCCAAGCCGATGGTCCAGTTCTCCACGTAGAACAGGTCGAGGCGGCGGTACACGTCGAACTCGGGCTTGTCGCGGCCCTCCACCTGCCACAGACCGGTGATCCCGGGCAGCACCCGGTGGCGGTCGAGGAACTCGTCGTCGAACTGCGCCACCTCATGCGGCTCGGCAGGGCGCGGCCCCACCAGGCTCATGTCACCGCGTAGGACGTTCCAGAGCTGGGGCAGCTCGTCGATGCTGATGCGCTCCAGGAGCTTGCCGACGCGGGTGCGGCGCGGGTCGGCTTCGGCCTTGAACAGCGGGCCTCCCTCGCGATCGTTGACCAAGGAGAGGTCGACGAGCTGCTCCTCCGCGTCGGGGACCATCGTCCGGAGCTTGAAGAGCGTGAACGGCCGCCCGTCCCGACCGATGCGGGTCTGTCGGAACAGCACCGGACCCCCGTCACCGAGCTTCACGGCGATCGCACCCACGAGCAGCAAAGGCAGCGCGAAGAAGCCGACGAGGCCCCCAACCACGAAATCGAGCATGCGCTTGGCGCAGAGCTGGGCGCGCGAGAGCGAGGCCCGCTCGACGTAGAACAGCGGCTCGTGCGCGAGCGGCAGCGACCGCAGCCGCCGGTGGTCGATGCCGCGCAACCCGCTCGAGAGGTGCATGTGGACGCCTTCGCGCATCAGAGTGCGCGT
>VGBT01000071.1 GCA_016870395.1 Actinomycetota bacterium
TAGGGCGACCGCACCAGACGAGAAGCCCTTGAGAAGGATGAACAGGCTGAGCTCCCCGCCGGTGAGGCGGCCCTCGAACGCCGACGCATCGATCTCGCCCACGTCGCCCGTGTAATAGCGGATCAGGCCGTATCCGATGAGCAGCACGAGCAGCCCGATGTAGAGATACGTAGGGAATGCAAAGACCCGTCCGGATTCCTTCACCCCCCGCAGGTTCACGAGAGTGATCAGGGCGATGAGCACGAGGCCGAGCTCCACCCGATGCCCCTGAAGGCTCTCGAAGACGGGGATCGACAGGAGCGCGGCGACGCCAGCGGAGATCGACACGGCGACCGTGAGGGTGTAGTCGATCAGCATCGCCGCGCCGGCAGTCAGCGATGCATTCACCCCCAGGTTCTCTCTGCTGACGACGTAGCTGCCGCCGCCCTGCGGGTAGGCAAAGATCGTGCGCCGGTAAGAGCTGACGACGATGATGAGCAGGATCGCGACCGCGATCGAGATCGGGACGAGGCGACTCAGGCCCAACGCGAGACTCGACGTGCCGAACGCGACGACGAAAAGGATCTCCTCGGTGGCGTACGCCGTGGAGGAGATCGCGTCGGACGAGAAGACGGCCAGCGCGATCCGCTTCGTGATCCGCTGGTGCTCCATCTGGACGTTGGCTAGCGGACGACCGACCAGCATTCGCTTCAGCACCGCCACGGGCCACGCCTCCCTCGTCGGCGGGAGTCTGACACGCCGCGAGCCCGGGGCTTCGGCTCGACGGGGGTAGGTTCGCGTCCATGCGAGTGGCGATTGCAGGAGCAGGAGCCGTCGGCCTTCACGTGGCGAACGAGCTGAGCCGCGTCGGCTACGAGGTGCTGCTCATCGAGCAGGACCGCGCGGTGGTGGAACGGGCCGTCATCGAGTCCGGCGTCCGGTGGCACGTGGGCGACGCCTGTGAGGTGTCGTCGCTGAAGGAGGCCGACCTCCAGGAGTACGACGTCCTCGTCGCCGCCACCGGTGACGACGAGGACAACTTGGTGGTCTCCCTGCTGGCCAAGCAGGAGTTCGGGATGCCGCGTGTGATCGCCCGGGTGAACCATCCGAAGAACGAGTGGATGTTCACCGACAACTGGGGCGTCGATGTGAGGGTCTCGACACCGCACCTCATCACCGCGATGGTCGAGGAAGCCGTCACGGTCGGCAAGCTCGTCGAGATCCTTCGCTTCGAGGGCGGGCTCGCACGCCTCGTCGAGGTGACGCTCGCGCCCGACTCCCCGGTGTGCAACATATCCATTCAGAAAGCCGTCATCCCGCGCGATGCGACGGTGGTCGCGATCATCCGGGGTGCGCACCTGGTCGTGCCGCGGGGCGAGACCGTGTTCGAGGACGGCGACGAGGTGCTCGCGCTGGTCACGCCCGACTCCGAGGCCGAGATGCGCGAGCTACTCACCGGCGAGCGGTAGGGGGTCGCCGAGGCGGTGCTCAGTGGCTCAGGAACCGGTACCACGGGTTGTAGACCAGCACCCGTCGGCCGTCGCGCAGGGCGACCCCCTCGAGCTCCAGGCGACGGCCGGACGTCATCCCCGGCACCGTGGCTCGGCCGAGGAACACGGCCACAGCCGAACCTCGGCCGTCGCTCACGGTGATCTCGAGTGAAGGGGCGGCCGCCCGGGGGACGAGGCGGATCGCCGAGATCTCGCCCCCGAACCTCACCGGCACGCGCAACGGAAGCGCATCGAGCGCGGTGAGCCCGAGATCGGCGAAGAACGTCACGAGTTGCTCGGCGTCGAGCACCTCCACCGGAGTCCGGAGCCGTGTGATCATCGAGCGCAGCGCCATCACCCACCTCCTTCTCCGACCCGCACCCTACCGAAGCCACTCCATCTCTTCGCTGAGCGGCCGCGACTCCGTGCTCGTCGAGACGGAGCATCCGTGAGCGTTGGCGCCGAGCGGCCGTGGTCGAAGCCACTCCGTTAGCATCCGGGCCGTGCATGTCGTCGTCGTGGGATGCGGCCGGGTCGGCAGCGAGCTGACCGGGTTGCTCGAGAGGAACGGCCACACCGTCGCGGTGGTAGACAAGCGCAAGAACGCGTTCCGCCGGCTGCCGACCTGCTTTGCCGGGTCCCGGGTGGTCGGCTTCGGCTTTGACCGGGACACACTCACTGAGGCGGGCATCGGTGACGCCGGGGCGCTCGCCGCGGTGACGAGCGGCGACAACTCGAACATCATGTCGGCTCGGGTCGCCCGCGAGACGTTCCTCGTCGAGCGCGTCGTCGCCCGGATCTACGACCCTCGCCGTGCGGCCATCTACCAGCGCCTCGGCATCCCGACGGTCGCGACGGTCTCGTGGACCACCGACCAGGTGTTCCGGCGACTGCTCCCCGGTGCACACGAGGCCGACTGGACCGACTCGACCGGCCAGGTGTCGCTGATCGAGCGCGACTTGCCTGCGGGTTGGCCCGGGCGCTCACTCGATCCCCTGACCGACCCGGGCCGCTTCACGCTTGCGATGATCACCCGGCTCGGGGTGGCCCGGGTGGCCGAGCCCGGGATGGTCGGTCAGGCCGGCGACGTCTTGCACCTGATGGTGGGCGCCGCCGCTCTCGACGAGCTGACGTTCCGGCTCGAGCACCCGACCGAGCAGCACTGAGTCCCGAGCACGGCATCTCCCGGGTCTGCGCCCGCCGGGGCATCGGGCGCCCCTTTCCCACCTTTGCCCGCCAGTTCCACCGTTCGGGCCACCCACCGTGGCATCCTGAGTGCCCATGGCGTTCACCACCCGGGCCGCCGCGCGAGCGATCGGTGCGGGCTCGCTCCTGGTCGTCGTCCTCGCCGCGTGCGGCGGAGCCGGCGCCAGCGAGAAGGCCGCGACCACCACGACGCGCGTGGGCTCCACGATGACCATCGAGGCCGGAACGGTCACCGTCGAGTCGGCCGGCGCTCCCCTCGGGCTCGCCGACGCCGACCGCGACGCGGTCGTCGAGACGGTGCGTCGCTACGTGAAGGCTGCGACCGTCGACCCGCTGCTCGGCGAGGGCGTGGGCGACCTCGCGCCGCTGCTCGCCGCGACCGTCGGCAGCGGGCTGACCCCGGCTGACCGCGCCGCGCTAGTAGACGAAGGACTGCCCGAGAGCACCGGCACCGTGGAGGCGGTGGTCGCGCCGGTCGTGCTTACCGCCCTCGCCGACCGGGCCGGTGCGATCGACCTGGTGGGAGCGGGCCTGGACGTCACCGTCACGGCGAAGACAGCTCGCGGCCCGGTGGTGGTCCATCGCGCGGGTGAGCTGATACTCGTGCGCGACGGTGCGGCATGGCGGATCGAGAGCTTCCGCCTCCTGGTCGACCGCTCGGGCAGAGGGCTCTCCGGGGGCGGCGCGACTACCGCGACGCAGGGCAACTCGTGAGGCGGCTGCGCCACCCCGTGGCCACCGCCATCGTCGCGGTCCCACTCGCATGCGCGCTTGCGCTGGGCGGCCTCGTCGCGGCCTGGCTCGCGGGCTGGCCCGTGCCGGGGGCGTCGGGGGCGACGTGGTTCGAGGTGACGAAGATCGCGTCCGCCGACTACACACCCGAGCCCGGCGCGCCGGTGTTCCTGTTGGTCATCGGCAACGACGGCCGGCCCGGCGACACGATCACGCGTGGCGATGCGATCCACCTCATCGGCGTGAACCCGGCGACGAAGCAGGCGACGATCCTCGACTTCCCGCGCGACACGGCCCTGCAGGTGCCCGGCCACGGGCTCGACAAGGTGACCCACGCGCACGCGTACGGCGGCCCACGCCTCATGGCCGAGACGATCAGCAACGCGGTCGGGGCGCCGATCCCGTACGCGATCAGCACGGACTTCGACGGCTTCATCGGCATGGTCGACGGGATGGGCGGCCTTGTGGTCAACGTGCCGGAGCGGATGAAGGACAAGGACGCGGGAGTCGACCTCGAGCCGGGCCCGGCGCGCCTCAACGGCACGATGGCCCTCGGCTACGCGCGCAACCGCAAGCAGTTCTCGAGCGGCGACCTCCGGCGCACGGAGAACCAGGGCTACCTGATCGTCCAAGGACTCGCGCAGCTGCGCGTCGAGAACACCGGCCCGATCGGGACGCTCCGACTCCTCGCGAACCTCGGCCGCCACGCTCAGCTCGACGGCGTCGGGCTCAAAGACCTCTACGCGCTCGGCCGGCTCGGGCTAGACGTCGACCCCGCCAACGTGCGCAACGTGGTCGTACCCGTTGGCAGCGGTAGCGGCTCGCAGCTGCGGCTCAGCGGCGACTACCAGAGCCTCTTCGCCGACTTCGCCGACGACGCTGTCCTCCAGACCCACTGATCCCAACTCACCGAAGGCCGGGCGGAGGCGTCGAGCCGCCGAGAGAGTTCGCGAGCGCAGCGAGCGCATGTCCGAGCGAACGCCCGACCCCTCCGTCCGGCCGTCGCACGTGCTGGGTAGGGTCGGCGAATCGACGCGTGCGACGTCCTCGACCTGATCGCGGCGGATCCCGACTTCTACGGCCGCCAGCTCCACCGCGAGCTGCTCCCCGCGCGCCCGGCCCGCTACGACAACCTCGCCACTCCACTACACGACGATGTGCAGGCCCGGCTGGCCTCGCGTGGGCTCGACCGGCTCTGCACCCACCAGGCCGAGGCGATCGACCGCCTGCACGGCGGCGAGGACATCGTGGTAGCAACGGGTACCGCGTCGGGGAAGTCGCTCTGCTACCAGCTCCCCATCGTGGACAACGCGGTGCGCGAAGCCCCCGACACCGCGCTGATGCTCTTCCCCACCAAGGCGCTCGCGCAGGACCAGCTCCGTTCGCTGCGGTCGTGGCTCGTACCGGGCCTGCGCGCGGTCACCTACGACGGCGACACACTCCCCGACGACCGGACCTGGGCCCGCAAGCACGCGACCGTCGTGCTCACCAACCCGGAGATGCTGCATCAGGGGATCCTGCCGTTCCACGCGCGCTGGGCCACCTTCCTGATGCGTCTCCGGCTCGTGGTGGTCGACGAGCTCCACGCGCTGCGCGGCATCTTCGGTAGCCACGTCGCGCAGGTGCTACGCCGACTGCGGCGCGTCTGCGCGCACTACGGCGCCGATCCGGTCTTCTGCTTCGCGAGCGCGACGATCGGCAACCCCGGCGAGCTCGCCCAGGCCCTGTGCGGGCGTCCCGTGGTGGCGATCGACGACGACGGCTCACCGCACGCCGAACGTTGCTTCGCGCTCTGGCAACGCCCCCTGCTCGACCCGCACCTCGGCACGCGCAGCTCCGCCAACGGCGAGACCGCCGCGCTGCTCGCACGCTTCGTCGCCGCCGGAACACCGACACTCGCGTTCATGCGCAGCCGCCGCGGCGCGGAGCTCGTCGCCGGGCGGGCGCGGCGCATCCTCGACGACGCGGTGACAGCCGGGGCCGGCGGCGGGCTCACAGAGCGGATCGCCGCGTACCGGGCCGGCTACCTCCCCGAGGAGCGCCGCGACCTCGAGGCACGGCTGAGCGACGGGCGCCTCCTCGGCGTGGCGGCCACCAACGCCCTCGAGCTCGGCATCGACGTCGGCGGACTCGACGCGGTCGTGCTCAACGGCTTTCCGGGGACGCTCGCGTCGCTGCGCCAGCAGGCCGGCCGGGCCGGGCGTGGCGACCGGCGGGCCGCGGCCGTGCTCGTCGCGGGCGACGACCAGCTCGACCAGTGGTACGCGACCCACCCCGACGACCTGTTCACCCGGGAGCCCGGGGCCGCCGTCGTGAACCCCGACAACCCCTTCGTCCTCCGCCCCCACGTCGGCTGCGCGGCCCACGAGCTCCCGCTCACACCCGACGACACCGACTGGTTCGGCGCCGGACTGGATGAGGCCGTTCGTGACCTTACCGGAGCCGGCGAGGCCCACCTCGGCTCCGTCGAGGTATCGAGCCGCGTGCTCGGCTACCAGCGCAAGCGCGCGTCCACGTTCGAGACGATCGAGGTGGTGCCTCTCGACCTCCCCGCCCAAGTGCTCCACACCCGTGCCTGCTGGTACACGATCCCGCCCCAGGTGCTCCCCGAGCACGGCGTCGGGGGGTGCGCGTGCTCGGCGCCGTGCACGCGGCCGAGCACGCGCTCATCGGATTGCTCCCGCTGTTCACGATCTGCGACCGGTGGGACGTCGGGGGGGTCTCGATGGCACTGCACCCCTCAACCAGCACGCCGACGATCTTCGTCTACGACGCCTATCCCGGCGGCGCCGGCATCGCCGAGCTCGCGTACGCGGACGTCACGCGCCACGTGCGGGCCACCGTCGAGCCAGTCACCGGATGTCCCTGCGACGACGGCTGTGTGTTCACCGACGCTGCGCTGGCGCCAGAGCGCGCTGTCGGGCAGGACTGCGATTGGGTGGCCGAGGACGATCCGCGTCTCCTCCACGGCCGCACGGCCGTTCACAGATCTTTGGTGTGCTTTTTGTTCCAAATCTCTTATCGTACATAGCATCCAAAGCGAGCGTTACGATCGGCGGTCCAGTGTTTCCAACGTGAAGAATGGCTCCATCGGCTCTTGTCATCTTTTTGGAACCTTTTGCGCAAATAGCATCATACTCACTTTGAGTGGCGGGACAATCAGCCGGCCCCCAGACATGATATATGGAAGTTGAGATAATCGGGCAGGAACAGATGATTTCATCATCAGCGACGGGCCCGACACCAGGAAAGTTTCTTCCGCTTGTGTTAGTGAAGCAAATTCCCCCATCACATTGCGCAAATGAACCTGTCGTCTTAGCGGCTTTGCGCTTGCCTTTACAATCATAAATGGCAAATAGGCTGGAATCTGGAGGACTATAGGTGCTCACAATGAAGCTACCGTTGCCAGGGGCAGTTCCAATATCGTTCACTGTTTGCACGTTTCCACCTGAGTAAGAATGCGTAATACCAAGACTATTTCCGTATTGTTTGCGACATTTTGCGTAGGTTACTCCGTTAAAGTTGAAGGATTCCGCTCCTGCGCATAAGGCATACTCCTGATTCCCGAGCGCTGTATTTGGAGATTTGACTCCAACTGTATTTGGAGATTTGAGTTCACTTCCTAGACCGCCGCTACCGTTGGACCCAACTTCGGTGGCAGATGCCAAATCAGACATGGTGGCAGATGCCAAATAAGCCATAAGCAGTATGCCAATAAAAGAGAAAAGATAACCTATAACTTTAGAATGTTTTAGCCTTCCCATTCACGACTCCTTATAATGGGTCTGATAGGGCGTGTTCCGTGAACTTTCCCAGGCTTATCGCGCCTACCGCCACCGCCTGCTTGCGGGCGCGATCGGCGGCGGGCGCGGGCTTCGACATCTTGGCCATGGTGTTGACCATAGACTCGACATTGGCATATTACAAGCGGTAACCAAGCGGTAGATGCCGGATCGTCAATCTCCCATGTGAATCGCCCTGGGTCTGATGGAGGCTCGGGCTATTGGTTTCCAACCCCTGCGGGGGCGGCCGGTTGGGCAGCGTAGAACGCGGCTTCGAACTCGGCTGGGGGCACGTCCCCGAGGTAGCTGTGGAGACGCGTGGTGTTGTGCCAGTGCACCCAGCTGAGGGTGGCGAGTTCGACGTCGTCGACGGTCTTTTATGGTCCGGGCCGCGCGGGCCCGCGGATCAGCTCGGTCTTGTAGAGCCCGTTGACGGTCTCGGCCAGGGCGTTGTCGAACGAGTCACCGACGCTGCCGATCGATGGGACTGCGCCGAGTTCGGCGAGGCGTTCGCCGTAGCGGACCGCGGTGAATTGCGATCCCGCATCGGAGTGGCATCGCAGACCAGCAAGGCGTGTGCCGCGTGACCAGCGGGCCATCTCGAGCGCGTCGAGGACCATGTCGGTGCGCATGTGCGAGGCGACCCGCCAGCCAACGATCATCCGACTGAAGACGTCGACGATGAAGCACACGTACGCGACGCCGGCCCAGGTCGGCACGTAGGTCAGGTCCGTGACCCACAACTCGTTCGGACGCGTGGCGGTGAAGTCGCGTTGGACCAGATCCGGATGACGCGGTGCCTGATCGTCCCGCCGAGTGGTGCGGACCCGCTTCGTGCGTCGCACACCTTCGATCCCCGCAGTGCGCATCAGGCGAGCGACCTGATCGCGGCCGATCTCATGACCCGCCCGGCGAGCGGCCTTCCAGAGCTTCTGCGCTCCGTAGACGCGGAAGTTCTCCAGCCAGATCGCGACCAGGATCGGGATCAGCCGCGCGTCACGCACCGACCGATCAGACGGTGGTCGGGTCTTCGCCGCGTAGTACGTGGACGGAGCCACCTGCAGGGCCCTGCAGATGGGCTCGACTCCGAACTCGTCGCGGTGCGCGTCGACGTAGTCCACGATCATCGCTGTGGGCGGTCGAGCTCCACCGCGAAGAAAGCCGACGCCGACTTCAAGATCGCGTTCGCGCGCTTCAACTCGCGGTTCTCCTGCTCGAGCTGCTTGATCCGCGCCGCGTCCTCGGTCGTGGTCCCCGGCTTCAACCCGTCGTCGATATCGGCCCGCTTCACCCATCCGCGTAGTGACTCGACCCCGATCCCGAGCTGCACCGCGACCCGCTTCACGGTCCCGTGATCGGTTCCCAACTCCCTGCGGAGCTGGCGGACCATCCGCACCGCCCGCTCCTTCTCCGCCTCGCTATACCGCCGCGTGGTCGGCTTCCCAGGTGACATCTCGTGTGGCATGACTCCATCCTCGTTTCCAAGGTCTGGAGCCTCCAACTAACCCAGGGCGATTCA
>VGBT01000072.1 GCA_016870395.1 Actinomycetota bacterium
CGGGGCGGTGGGTGTGGAGGGTGTGGCCGTCGAAGGTCGCGTGCCATCGGCCTTCGTGGAGGAGGTGGTGATGGTGGGAGCAGACCAGGATGAGGTTCTCGAGGACGGTTGGACCGCCGTCGGCCCAGTGGGTCACGTGATGGACCTGACATCGGGCCGGGTCACGGTCACAACCCGGGAACCGGCAGCCCCGATCGCGCACCACGACCGCCCGTCTGAGTGGGGGCGGCACCGTCCGGCGTGACCGGCCCACCTCCAGGGGGATCCCGTCCGGGTCGGTCACCACCCGCGAGACGGCCGCGTCGCAACAGATCCGCCGCGCGGTGCTCGGGCTGACCGGTCCGGCGTGTTCCAGCTCACACCGGCCGTCGAGACCGTGCGCGAGGGTGTCGTGGTCGAGGATCAACGAGACGTGGGGGACCTGGCTGCCCGACACCCGTCCCGGCAGGCCCGCATCCAGCGCGACGCGACACAGCGCGACGAGCGCATCGGCGCGGCGTTGCGCCGCGGTGCGGTCGTCGGCGGGCAACGGAGGGTCGGTGTACGCGTCGAGGGCCTTGCGGACGATCTCGCCGCCTTCGGCGTCCAGACTCAGCTCACCGACCACCGCCCCCCGAAACGTGCGCGCCAGGCTGAACCCACGCTCGTCGTGGAGCGAGTCGGGGCGGGTCAGGTCCCGGATCCGAGCCAGCCCCGCTTTCAGCTCGCGTAGCTCCCCCCGGCGGGCATGACCGACCAGGGTCGGCTCCACCGCGGCCAGTGCGGCCTCGAAGCCGGGGACGCGCGCCTGGGTGATCCAGCCCGCGTGATCCGCCGAGATCTCCCCCGACCCCCACGCAGCCGCAGTCGCCGGCATCACCTCCAGCGCCTCACCCGCCGCGATCGCCCGCGACGCGCGCGACTGGGTCATGCCCGCCCGGGTCCGCAACCAACCCGCAGTCGACACCGCACCATCCCGAGCCCCGACCCCCCGCCGGTGCGAGACGACCGCCCACCGGGCGAACACGCACTCACCCCGATCCAACAGACGCCGCAACCCCAACACGTCATCGGCCAGCACCGAATCGGGCAGCACCGAATCGGGCAGCTCGGCCGGATCGATCTTCCCGAGTACCTCCACCGCACCGGCCAGCACCACGAACGGATCCCCGTCGAACCCGTCAGGCCCCCTGCCCGGTCCCTGGTACTGAATGGTGTCCCGCCCCGTCGAACTCACGTTCGTATCATACCCTCCTATACCCTCACGATCAAGCAGAAACCCAAGAACTCTGCAGGTTTCTACACCGTCCAGACACATGGCCAGGACGCGAGACGGCGCTCACCCGAGACGAGGGGTGAGCGCCGCAGCTGCGCAGCCGGAGCATGCCGGCCACACGAGAGGTGGCGGTGGGAATCGAACCCACGTCGAGGGTTTTGCAGACCCTTGCCTGAGCCACTCGGCTACGCCACCAGGACCCACGAGGCTACAGGCCGACACCCTGACCCACCGGTGTCACGTATCGTCCGCGCCGTGACGACAGCGAAGGCCCTCTCCGAGAGCGCGCTCGCGGCGCGCGTCGCCGACCCGGGACTGTGGGCCGGCGACCCCCATCCGCATCTCGCGCGGCTGCGCGCCGAGGCACCGCTCGCCCGCTGCGAGGAGCTGGGGCTCCCCCACTTCTGGGCTGTCAGCAAGCACGCCGACGTCCTGCGCATCTCGCGTGACCCGTCGACGTTCTGTTCGGCGCGCGGCGTCTTGCTCATGGACCTCGAGCGCGACCTGCCGAAGATCCCCGGTGCGCTCCTCTACCTCGACCCGCCCGAGCACGCGACCTACCGCCGCCTGCTCAACCCGGCGTTCTCCACGTCGAAGATGCGCGCGTTGGAAGCCGACACCCGCGCTCGGGCGCGAGCGCTGATCGAGCAGGTTCCCGAGGGGGAGCCGGTCGACGTGGTCGCAAAGCTCACCGTCCCCTACCCGTTGCTCGTGATCGCCGACCTGCTCGGCGCGCCGGGTGAGGACTGGCCGCGCTTCTACGAGTGGAGCGACGTGATGATCGCGGCCGCCACCGTGATCGACGACGCGAGCATCGCGGTGCTCGCGGAGATGGGCGGCTACTTCCTCGATCTCGTCGCGCAGCGGCGCGGCGATCCGCACGACGACCTCGTCACCATGCTCTGCCACGCCGACATCGACGGGCAGGTGCTCTCCGACGAGGAGCTGATGATGTTCTACGGCCAGCTCCTGGTGGCCGGCAACGAGACCACCCGCAACCTCCTCTCCGGAGGGCTCGTCACACTCTCCGAGCATCCCGAGCAGTGGCAGCTCCTGCGCGACGACCCGACGCGTTTGCCAGTGGCCGTCGAGGAGATGCTGCGCTGGAGCACCCCCGTCATCTCGTTCATGCGCACGGCGACGCGCGACGTCGAGCTGCGTGGTCGACAAGTGCGCGAAGGAGATCCCCTCCTCCTGCTCTACACGTCCGCCAACCGCGACGAGGATGAGTTCGGGCCGACGGCTGACCGGTTCGACGTGACCCGCGACCCCAACCACCACGTGTCCTTCGGGTTCGGCGAACACTTTTGCCTCGGCGCGGCGCTCGCACGCATCGAGGCCCGCGTGTTCTTCGAGGAGCTCACCGCGCGCTTCGCGACGGTTGTCCCGGCCGGGCCGGTCGAACGGCTCGAATCCGGCGTGATCGCCGGCATCACCCGCGCACCCTTGGTGTTCGGGCGGTGACTCGACCCCGAGGGGCGCTCGCCGTCACGCTGGCCCTCGTCGCCACCACGGTCGTGGTGGCCACGGGCGCTCAGGCGACGGGCGACAAGCTCGCATCCGACGATGCGCGCTGCCAATGGCCGACGTGGGGCTACTCGGCCGCGCGCCCCTTCGCGACGCCCTGCGACACCGGGATCACCGAGGACTCGGTCGACGAGCTGCGGCTCCGGTGGTTCTTCAACGCGCGCGACGTTGTCACCGTGACCCCTGCGCTCGCCGGTAACACGTTGTACGTCGGCGACTGGTCGGGACGCTTCTACGCGTTACGCACGCGCGACGGCCGGCCACGCTGGACCTTCGACGCCGAGGTCCACCCCACCGTCTACGCGGGCCAGATCGTCGGCACCGCAACGGTCGCGCGGGTCAGTGGCGTGCAGACCGTCTTCTTCCCGGCAGGCAAGACGATGTACGCACTGCGCGCCCGTGACGGGAAGGTCCTGTGGCGCCACGAGATGGGACGCGCGGGCGATCCCGACGATCCAACGGAGATCGAGTCGTCGCCCGCCGTCGTGCGCGATCTCGTGCTCTTCGGAACCGACGTGCACAACTCGGGAAACGGCGAAGCCGCCGGGCTCGTCGCCCTCGACGCACGAACGGGCAAGGAGCGCTGGATGCTCGTGACCGCGCCCACCGCGGGTGACGGCGCGACCGGTTCCGGTTGCGGCGACGTGTGGGGTTCGCCGGCGGTCGACCGCGCCCGCGGTCTCGTCTTCTTCGGTACCGGGAACTGCCCCGACCCGGCGAAGTGGGGCCGCTTCTCGGACGCGATCGTCGCCGCCGACCTCGAGACCGGAACCCTGCGCTGGACGTACCAGCCGCACGAGCAGAACAACGACGACCTCGACTTCGCAGGCGCCCCGAACCTGATCGACGCAGGCGGTCGCGCGCTCGTGGGCCTCGGCAACAAGGACGGCACCTACTACCTGGTCGACCGGGAGACGGGCGAGCCAGCCGGCGCGATCCGGGCAACCGGTCCGGGGCTCCGGCGACCCGGCTCCAACTTCTCCACCGGCGGGTTCATCGGCCCCACGGCCTATGACCGCGGTGCGCAGCTCGTCGTCGGCGGGACCGCCGTCGGCCCGGCCCCGTACCTGCACGGTCTCGACGTCGACAAGGCGACAGTCGCCTGGCAGAGCCAGGAGCCGAGCGCCACCTACGCGCCCACCGCGATCACCGACGGCCTCGCGTTCGTCGGCGGCACCGACTTCACGCTGCGGGCGGTGCGCGTCATCGACGGCGAGACCCTCTGGTCGCATCCGATGAAGGGCGCGGTGTCCGGTGGCGTGGCGCTCACGCGCGGCAGCGCGTTCGCCGTCGCGGGAATCCGCGAGCCCGGCCTCGACCAGCGCAGCCGTTCGAGCGGCGTGTACCGCTTCTCACTCACCGGCAAGCGGGCGACAATCAAGATCGCGGCGCCCGAGACCACGACGACCACCGTCGTCGGCGCCACCGCCTCGCAGGAGTGCGTCGGCTCACCCTGCACCATGTCGTTCGACCTCAAGACCCCGCCGAACGGGAGGTCGCCGTCGGTCACGCTCGAGGTGGACGAGGCACCCTTCGAGGTCGCCATCACTGCGGCAGGTCTCGGACCACCGGACGCCTGGCTCCGCCCTGGCACTCCTGCGGCGCGCGCCGGCGCCACTGCATACGCGGTGTTCCTGTCGGAGCGCGACGACAACCCGACCGGTGGCCTGGTCTGCATCCTGCGTGAGCGCGACGGCGGCACCCTCGGCTGCACTGGGCGCCGCATCCCCCGGAAGGGCGCCACCTACAACCGCATCACGCTCGTCGCGGTGAAGGACGCCGACAGCATCCCCACGCTGGCCGACGGCTTCGAGCGCCTCGTGACCACCGAGTCGTTCTCGCCGCCGCTGGCTCCCGAGCGATGAAGGAGCACCTGATGCGCCGAGCTGTTCTCGTCGTCGCCGTTGTCGGCGCGCTCGCAACGACCCTCGTCGGGGCGTCGGCACCGGCGGGTGCGAAATCACGCCGGCCGGTGGCGATCGTGTTCAACGGGCAGGGCAACAACCTCGACGCGTACGCGAGCGTCCCCCCATTCCGGCACCAGCGCGTGATCACCAACCACGACGACGACCCTGACGGCCTCGACCTCAACGCGCAGATCTGCTTCTTCCCCGAACGCATGGTGCCCGAGAGCAAGGGCAACGTCCGCTGGTTCATCGCAGGCGAGGACACCGGTCAGCCCGATCCGCCTCAGGGCTGGGGCATCTTCGCCCTGCGCGGCAACCGGGTCGGGCACCTTTCGGCGAAGCGGATCGGCAAGCTCACCCCCACCTACCAGGCCGCGCTCGACAACGCGGAGAACTACGGCTGCGGCTTCCTCCCCGACGGCCGCGTGCTCACCACCGACATCGGCAACCAGGCGGCCGGCGAAGGCGACGGCCAGCTGATCATGTGGTTCCCGCCGTTCGACCGGATGCGGGTCCGGTACTGCAAGATCGACGTCGCCATCGCGACGGCGGGCGGGCTCGCCGTGGATCGCACCGGCGTGTACGTCACCTCCGCCCGACCACCGACCGCCGGTGTCTGGCGGTACGAGGGACCGTTCCCGACATCGGACACTGCCGCCGGCGGCTGCGGGCGGACCGATCCCACGGGAGCGCCGCTGGCCGACACGGTGAACAAGTCGCTGTTCATCCCACCGGGTGGACCACTCGTGACCCCGAACGCGATCGTGCGCTCGCCTGACGGCTGGTACGTTTCGAGCGTCTTCAACGGCGTGATCGCGGAGTTCCACAGCGACGGCACCTTCCGGCGCACGGTGCTCGCACCGCCCGCCGGCGAGTCCCTCGGCGCGCAGCCGTACTCCACCGGCACGCCGCTCGGCCTCGGCGTCGACCGCCGCGGCAACCTCTTCTACGCCGACATCGGGCTGGTGATCGACGACGGCGTCGGACCGGGCGACGGCACCGGCAGCCTCCGGCGCATCCGCTTCGTCGACGGCGAACCCCGGCCACCCAAGACCATGGCCGAGGACCTCGCGTTCCCCGACGGCATCGGCGTGCTCCAACCGTGAGACGGAGCAACACCCTCGGCGTGTTGCGCCTCGCGATGCTCCCGAGCATGGCTTGCGGCGCGGACGACGACCGCGCGTCCGAAGTCGAGCACCGAGCGCCGAGGTGTTCCTGAGGATCGACGTTTCGCCCGAGCAGGTCGACGCGGTGCGCGAGCACCTACGCCGGGCCGACGGGGTACGGATCGTCGCCTACCTCGACCAGGACGACGCCTACGCGGAGTTTTCGCGCCTCTTCGCCGACGACCCCGACCTCGTGGCGAGGGTGGGCCCCGAGACGCTCCCCGCCAGCTTCGAGGTCGTGCTGGATGCGGGCGAGCTCGGCGCGTTTCGTCACGACGTCGAGGCCCTCGCAGGCGTCGACTCAGTCAAGACCCCCGCCACCTTCCGTGAGCCACGGCACCAGCAGCAATGGCTGGAACCGGAAGCGGAGCAGGCCCGGCGTGCGGACGCACCGCGCCACTCGAGGTCTTCATGAACGTCGACGCCACCCCCGAGGAGATGGAAGCGGTCCGGGCGACGCTCGAGGTTGCGCCCGGCGTCGACGTGGTATCGGGCTACCGATGGGCAATCGAGGCGCCGTGCAGCACTGCCTGAGCCGCGCGACCCCTACGACTCTGGGTGGCCGCGCGCCTAGTCTCTCTCGCTTCATGCCTACAGGGGGGCCGACGCGGGGGCTGGCACACATTCCCGCGCTCGACGGGCTGCGCGGCCTGGCGGTGGCCGGCGTCCTGGCGTTCCACGGCGGCTTCGAGTGGGCGGCCGGCGGTTTCCTCGGCGTGTCGACGTTCTTCACGCTCTCGGGCTTCCTCATCACGTCGCTCCTGCTGCTCGAGCGCGAGTCGACCGGGCACCTCGACCTGCTCCGCTTCTGGTCGCGCCGGCTGCGCCGGCTGCTCCCCGCCGCGCTCCTTTGCCTCCTGGGCGTCGCGGTCTACGGCCTGCTCGTGGCCAAGGGCCACCAGGCCGAGCGCCTGAGCGGCGACGCCCTCAGCGCGCTCGGCTACGTCGCGAACTGGCGGTTCGTGATCGGCGACCACTCGTACGCCGCGCTGTTCTCGGACCCGTCGCCGGTGCAGCACTTCTGGTCGCTCGCGATCGAGGAGCAGTTCTACCTGTTCTACCCGCTCGTTGCCGCGGGCGCGCTGGCCCTCGTCGGCGGCTCCCGCCACCGGTACGCGATCCTGCTCGGCACGCTGGCCGTCGCGTCGAGCGCGCTGATGTGGGTGCTCCACACCCCGGGCACCGACCCCTCACGCGTCTACTACGGCACCGACACCCGGGCCGCCGAGCTGCTGATCGGCGCGCTGCTCGCCGCCTTCGTCGCGGGGCGCCCGGGGCCGCGCTCCGTCGGCGCGCGCCGCGCGCTGGCGACCGCCGGCACGCTCGCGCTCGGGGCGCTCGTCACCGCGTGGCTCGCGCTCGACCAGGCCGATGTGCTCCTCTACCGGGGTGGGCTCCCGGTGCACGCGCTGCTCTGCGCGGTCGTCATCGCGGCGGTGATGCAACGCGGTCCGGCGACGCGTGTGCTCTCGCTGCGGCCGCTGTGCGCGCTCGGCCTCGTGAGCTACGGAGCGTACCTCTACCACTGGCCCATCTTCCTGTGGCTCAGCCCGGACCGGACCGGCCTCGACGGTGCCGCGCTCTTCGCCGTCAGGATCGCAACCACCCTGGCGGTCGCCGTGCTCTCGTACCACTTCGTCGAGCTCCCGATCCGCCGGGGGCGGCGCGTCACCGGATGGCAACCCGCGCTCCTCGCGCCGCTGGGCGCCGCGGCCGTTGCCGTCGCGTTCGTCGCGACGCCGATGGGCACCGACGCACCGCGCATCGTCTTCTCCGCGGTGAACAAGCCGTCAGCCGCGTTCACTGCGACCGAGACCGCCGGTACCGTCACCACCACGACGAGCGTCCCCACGTCGGGTGCTTCCGACGCGTCGGGTGTTCTCCCGCTCACCAACCCACCCGACGCTCCGGCCCCGCCCCCGGTCGGCCGGATCATGATCGTCGGCGACTCGGTCGCCCAGACGCTCGGGCGCGGCCTGGAGCGATGGGGACCGCCCCACGGCGTCGGCGTGCTCAACGCCGCGACCTACTGGTGCCCGGTCGCGCGCGGTGGGCGACTCGCCAACCAGTTCGGCTCGGAGCAGAGCGAGGGCTGCAAAAGCTGGGCCACGGACTGGGGACGGCACCTCCAACGCTTTGACCCCGACGTCGTGGTGGTGCTCGTGACCGTCTGGGACATCGGGCCGCGCGAGCGCAACGAATGGGGACCCGGCTACCGGGAGCCCGGCGACCCCGTCTTCGACCAGTGGCTCGTCTCGGATTGGCAGGCGGCCTACGACGTGCTGGCCTCCCGCGGCGCGCGCGTCGTCTGGCTAGTCCCCCCGTGCGCGTCCGACCCCTCGCTCAGCAACGCGCTGCGCCGCGACTACGGCCGGCTTTTGCCCCGCCTGCAAGCGACGCGCCCGGTGATCTTCGTCGACCTGCGGGCATACGCGTGCCCGGACGCTGTGTTCACCGACGTGATCGACGGGGTTTACGGCGCCCGCCCCGACGGGCTGCACTTCTCCGACCCCGGCGCCGACGCGGTCGCGGCATGGCTCGGACCCCGAATCGTGGATCCCGGACTCCAGAGTGACCTCGAGTCGACCCGCCGCGTCCGTCGGATCTGACCGCTCGGCCCGACCGTCGCCCGGCACCTGACACTACAGTCAGGTTCGTGAAGACTCCTGCCAGGATCCTCGGTCTCGGCGCGGCTGCACCGACGCTGCGCCTGGCCGCGGCCGACGTCGGGGCGGCCTGGGGCCGGCGCGGCGGCAAGGCACGCGTGGCAGCCTGCGCGCCCGACGAGGACACCCTGACGCTCGCGG
>VGBT01000073.1 GCA_016870395.1 Actinomycetota bacterium
CTCAGGGATGGGTCTGCTCGCACCGGTCGAGATCGCCGAGTACCTCGGGCTGCGACCCACCTGGATCGACGGAACCGGCGTGGGCGGCAGCACCTGGATCGTCATGGCCGAGCACGCGGTCGCCGCGGTCGCACGGGGCCATGCCGACGTCGTCGTGCTCGTCTACGGCTCGACCGCCCGCGCCGACTTGAAGGCGCGCCGACGCAGCGCCAACCTGAGCTTCGGCGCCCGCGGGCCGGTGCAATTCGACGTGCCCTACGGACACTCGCTGATCTCGAAGTACGCGATGGCCGCCCGCCGCCACATGCACGAGTTCGGCACGACCATCGAGCAGCTCGCCGAGATCGCGGTGAGCACTCGGTACAACGCGTCACTCAACCCCGACGCGTACTACACCGATCAGATCACGATCGACGACGTGCAGTCGGCACGCATGATGGCCGACCCGCTCACCAAGCTGCACTGCTGCATCCGCTCCGACGGCGGCGGCGCGGTCGTCATCACCCCCGAGGATCGGGCCAAGGACCTCCCCAACGCGCCGGTCTGGATCCTGGGCTCCGGCGAGACCACGTCGCACACCACCATGTCCGAGTGGGACGACTTCACCGAGTCGCCCGCGGTCCGCTCCGGCAAGCTCGCGTTCGCGCGAGCCGGGCTGACCCCGGCCGACGTCGACGTGTGCCAGATCTACGACGCGTTCACGCCGATGGTCCTGCTGTCACTCGAGGCGCTCGGCTTCTGCGGCAAGGGCGAGGGCGGGCCGTTCGTAGAAGACGGCAAGCTTCGCGTCGGCGGCGCCCTGCCCACCAACACGGACGGCGGCGGGCTCTCCTGTTGTCATCCCGGCATGCGCGGAATGTTCCTCATGGTCGAGGCGGTACGCCAGCTGCGCGGCAAGGCGGAGGGGCGCCAGGTGCCCGACGCGAGGATCGCATGTGTCAATGGCACCGGCGGCTGGTTCTCCAGCGCGGCCACGCTCCTCCTCGGCGTGGACTGACGCGCTTCCGCTTCGCTAGGCGGCGGCTCCGAAGAAGCCTCGGTGGACGAGCACCGCGAGGGACGAAACGGTCGTGTCGTCGTCGAGGTCCAGGGCGCGTGAGGTGACCGCGTAGCAGGAGCGCTCGAGGAGGGCCATGAGTGCGGCCACCGTCGCCGGGTTGTCCGACCCCGGCGTCGCCTGCTCCATCCGACTGCCGAGCGCGGTCGCGATGCGCGTGAACGCGCGCACGCCGAGGCGGTCGACCTCGCGGTCGCTCACCTGGTCTTCCATCCACGCCCTGATGACCACGCCATAGCGGCGGTACGTGGCGAGGAAGCCGGCGAGGAACTCGCGCAACGCGGCCTCGCCGTCGGACCCCGCGCCGATCGGACCGAGTCCCTCCGCGAGCGCCTCCACCTCGTGGGCGCAGTCCATCGCCAGGGAGCGCAGCAGATCCTCCTTGTTGGCGAAGTACAGATAGAAGGTGCCGTGGGACGTGCGGGCCGCCCGCACGATGTCGTCGACCCGGCTCTCGTGGTAGCCCCGCTCGGCGAAGACCCGCAGCCCCGCGTCGGCGAGCCGCCGCATCGTCTTCCGGCCCTGGGCCCGCAGCTCGCGGCGTTGCGCGGGCGCGCCGGCACTCACCGACCGTCCATCACGACTGTGCAGCGCGGAGTTGTGCGATCCTCTTGACATGCTCCCCACAATGACGCGCGAGGCCGCGCGACGGTTCGGCGATGCTACTGCGTACGTCGCGCCCGCCGGCTGGCCGCTGTCGTTCGAGGACCTCGACCGGGTGAGCAACGAGGTCGCCACCGGACTGGCCCGACAGGGCCTCGGTCCCGGTGACGTGCTCGCGCTGGTGCTGCCGCCCGGTCCCGAGTACCTCCTCGCCTACCTCGCCGCGGCGAAGCTCGGCGCGATCACGACCGGCGTGAACGACCGGCTCGCCCCGGCCGAGCGCGACGCAGTGATCGGGCTCGCCGGACCGCGGCTCGTGCTCGCGGCGCCGGGCCTGGCGCCCACGACCGACGCCGAGGTCGTCGAGGTCGAGGCCGGCACCTCGGTCGCCGACACCGTCGCCGCGCTCCGCGTCGCGGACGGCGAGATCGCCGAGCCCGCGCCCGACCCCGACCGCGCGGTCGCGATCGTCTTCACGTCGGGTACCACCGGGCTGCCCAAGGGCGCGCTCTACACCAACCGCCAGCTCGCGTTCATCACCCGGACCGACGTCGGCGACGCGTGGGGAGGAGGCACGCGCAGCCTCAGCGGCACGTCGTTCGCGCACCTGGGCTTCATGACGAAGCTCGCCGGGAACCTGCAACGCGGGTCGACGACCTTCATCCTCACGCGCTGGCGTGCCCACGACGCGCTGGAGCTGCTCGAGCGCGAGCGCATGGCGACCGTCGCCGGCGTTCCCACCCAGCTCGCGCTCATGCTGCGCGACCCCGACTTCGACCGCTTCGACCTGGAGAGCGTGCGGTTCATCATGGTGGGCGGTGGGCCGGTCACGCCCGGGCTCGCCGAGGAAGCCCGCGCCCGCTTCGACGCCGCGCTCGCGACTCGCTACTCCTGCACGGAGGCCGGCATCGGGCTGGGCACCACCTTCGACGACCCGGCCGAGGACGCGGTGATGAGCGTCGGCCGACCACACGCCGCGGTCGACCTCGCCCTCCTCGACGAGGACGACCGACCGGTCACCGGAGGCGCGGTCGGCCAAGTGTGTCTGCGCTCGCCCGCGGTCATGGCGGGCTACTGGCGCGATCCCGAGGCGACGCGGGCCGCGTTCACCGCGGACGGCTTCGTGCGCACCGGAGATCTCGGCTGGCTGGACGAACAGGGTCGCCTGCGACTCGTCGGACGCAGCAAGGAGATGTACGTGCGCGGCGGCTACAACGTGTACCCGGTCGAGGTGGAGGCGGTGCTCTCGGAGCACCCGGCCGTCGGCGCCGTGGCGGTGGTACCCCGGCCCGACGACGTCATGGGCGAGATCGGCGTCGCCGTGGTGGTGTCCCGCCCGGGCTCCACCCCGCCCTCGCTCGAGGACCTGCGGGCGTTCGCCCGCGAGCGCGTCGCGGCCTACAAGCTGCCCGAGGCGGTCGCGGTGCTCGACGCGCTCCCCCTCACGGCAGGCGAGAAGATCGACCGCGCCGCCCTCCGCCGCGTTCTCGGCACGATCGAGGCCCCATAGAGTCCCGAATCGTTCCGAGAACGCGTCCAACGGTGGGCTGACGTGGGCGTCCGGTAGGGTGCCGGCCGCATGGAGCTCGAGTTCAGCGCAGAACAGGAGGAGCTGCGCGACGGCGTGCGGACGGTCCTCACCTCGGAGTGCCCGCCCTCGCTCGCCCGCGGCATCGTGGAGGCGCGGCTCGCGGGCGACCACACAACCGCGACCGGCCTCGCGGGTGGGCTCTGGACGCAGATCGTCGAGCTCGGCTGGGCCGCGCTGACCGTCCCCGAGACGGCGGGTGGGCTCGGGCTGGGCCTCGTCGAACTCGCGGTCGTGGTCGAGGAGGCGGGCCGCGCGCTCGCACCCACTCCCCTGCTGCCGACAATCTCGCAGCTCGTCCCGGCGATCCGCGAGTGCGGGTCCCGGGCCCAGCACGAGGCGCTGCTCCGGCCGGTGGCCGAACGCGGCGCGACCGGAACGCTTGCCGTCGCCGAAGCCGGCGGCGGGACCGACCCGGCCGCGACCACCGCGACCGCCACACCCCAGCCCGACGGCGGCTACGTGCTCGACGGGAGCAAGCACTTCGTGATGGAGGCGAGCGCCGCGACCGAGGTGGTCGTCGTCGCGCGCACTCCGGGTAGCACCGGCGACGACGGCGTCGGCGCGTTCGTCGTACCGGCAGGCGCGCTCGCGATCCGACCCTTCGCCGAGCTCGACCCGAGCCGCGAGCTCGCCACCGTCGGGCTCGACGGCGTCTCCGTGCCGGCCGACCGGGTGCTGGGCACGCCTGGGCCCGCGACGGCCGCGGCGCTGCGGCGGGCCGTGGAGGAGGCCACGGTTGCGCTCGCGCTCGAGAGCGTCGGCACCGCGCAGACCGTCTTCGACATCTCCCTCGAGTACGCGAAGCAGCGCGAGCAGTTCGGCGTGCCGATCGGGTCGTTCCAGGCGATCAAGCACAAGTTCGCCGACATGCTCGTGCTGCTCGAGCGGGCCCGCGCGCTCGGCTACTTCGCCGCGCTCACGATCGCCGAGGACGACGAGCGGCACACCCTCGCCACGTCGATGGCCAAGGCCGCGGCCGGCGACGCCATCGCGCGCATCGCGAAGGAAGGTATCCAGGTGCACGGCGGCATCGGCTACACGTGGGAGCACGACATGCACCTCTACGTGCGTCGCCTCGAATCCGACGCGGTGCTCTTCGGCGGCGCCACCGCACACCGCGCGGTGGTCGCCGACCTCATCGGCGTCTGAGCGACGCGCCCGACTACCGGGCGAGCACGAACGAGAAGACGCCCACCCACACCACCGCGAGCACGAAGCCGGCGATCAGCGCGTTCTTGTGGTCGTCGTAGATCACGTTGAACCCACCGGCCTTCGTCCCGAACGCGCCGAGCGCTCCGGCCTCGAGCACGCCCCAGATCACGATCGTGATGATCCAGTAGATCGCGCGCTTCGAGCCCGTGGTGAAGAGCTGGTCGTACGGGAAGTGGCTGGTGCCGACCATGAAGATCAGCATCGGCAGGGAGAAGATCGCGTTCTGGCGTGACGCCATCAGCGCCTTGCGGCCCAACGCCGCGGCGTTCGGGTCGGGCTCTCCGCCCGCGGCGACGTTGCGGGCGTTCGCGATCACGACCTTCTGGTTCCGCCAGATCACGCCCCACACGTTCGCGAACATCGTGAGCGCGAGCAGGATGCCCGTGGCGATGCTGATGCCCGGCAGCGACTTGAAGTAGTCCATGTCGTCGAGCTGCTCCTGGAAGTACAGGATCATCAGCCCGGTGACGACCGTGGCGAGCGCCGCCCATCGGAACCACCACAGCGCGCGGGACGCGAGCTTGTCGATCGCGTTGTTGCGTGCCGCCGCATCCATCTCCGCGAACGACGGGACCTGCACGAAGTTGAAGTAGTACAGCAGGCCGATCCAGGTGATGCCGACGAGCACGTGGCCCCACCGGGACAGGTAGGCCCATCCACCCTTGGAGAACATGTCGAGCGCGGCAGCGAGCATGGCGAGATCCCCCGTCGAGACGTAGTGCGCGGAACGTAGCACCAGCCGCGAGGTCGGTGAAGGACCCCTTAGCCCGCCTGGACCACGGTCGCCGCCTCGCCGCCACGCACCACGAGCTCCAGGCGCCCGTCGACCAGGTCGAGGACGGTCACCGAGCAGTGGTCGGGGGCGAACGACACCACCCGCTCGTCGGCGGTCGCGGCCCCCGCCGCCGCGTTGATCGCGATGAAGTGGGTGACGACGACGGTGTCGACGGCGCACATGCGCAGGCGGCCGACCACCCGGTCACGGAAGGCCGCGAGGTCGGGACCCAGCGTGGGGTACGTGCTCGACATCACCTCGTGGAGCCAGCTCCCGTGATCGGCGACCCCGGCCGGAGCCCGCAGCTCCCCTACCGCGGCCTCGACCACCGGGGCCAGCGCCCAGTGCGCGCCGAGCGGTGCCGCCGTCTCGCGCGTCCGCCGGAGCGGCGACACGAGCACCGGCAACGGACCGAGCGATGCGAGCGCCGCGGCCGTGGCCTCGGCCTGTGCCCGGCCGGTGTAGTCCAGGCCGGGGTCGGGCGCGCCCGACTCGCCCCATCCGACGGAAGGCTTGCCGTGGCGGACGAGGTAGAGGCGCGGCATCGCCGCCGAGGCTACCGAGGCGCGTTCGGGTCGGCCGAGCCGTATCCCGGACTGCCCGCGGCCTCCCACTCGGCCACGAACGCGAAGAACGGCGAACCGAACGGGTCCTCCCCCCGCAACGGCAGCGTCCCGCGCCGGATGGTCCAGTTCATCGGTGCGAGCTCGGCCGCTCGCGCGAAGTGGCGCTCGGCTGCGTGCCTTCGGCCCACGCGTGCCAGGTGCGCGCCGACGCTGCGCTCGACGCGCGCCACCTGCTCCTCCTCGGTCGGCACCACCGGGTGCTCACGATCGCTCTGCGGCGGCAGCGTGCCTTCCCGCACCCACGCGCGGAGCTGGTCGTGGTGCACGTTGCTGTCGATGTGGGTGAAGTCCTTGAACAGGTCGTCGCCAGGTGCGACAACCGGCGGTCGCACGATCCGGTCGTCCTCGTCGACCCACACGACGGTCGGGACGTTCACGATGCCGTACAGCTCACCCAACAGGTGCTCGCGGTCGAGGAGCACCGCGTACTCGGGACGCGGGTCGGCCGCGTCCACCCATTCCCGCGCCGCGTCCACGCTGTCGTCGAACGCGACCGCCACCACCACCAGGCCGTCACCGAGCTCCGTTGCGAGACGCTGCCAGACCGGCAGGTCGTAGCGGCAACCTCACCAGGAGGCCCAGGCCAACAGCAGCTTCTTCTTGCGGCCGATCGAGGAGAACCGGAACGGGCGGCCCTCGAGGTCGGGCAGCTCGAAGTCGGGAGCGTCACCGGTCGCGATCACTGCGGCGCGCGTGTCGGCGCGCTCGCCGAGCGCGACGACACGCTCCTCGGCGTCGACCACCGTCGGCATGCTCAACGCCGCGCCGAAGCCCGCGACGTCGATCCGACCATCGGCGGCCACGGGGGTACGATCTCGTACCGGGACACACACCTCCCCCCGGCACCACCCCTCGGCCTTCAACGTCCAGCCGGTCAGGGCCGCGAAGCCGTCCGCGTCGACGAGCACCCGACCGCCGTCCACGGTGCCAGCCAGCTCGCGGGCACCGTGCTCGGCGTTGATCAGGGAAACAATGGCGTCGGTCATGCCTACCAGCCTACGGTGCGCGGGTGCGGAAGGGGGCCGCCGCCGCGATCGCGATCGGGTTGACGCTCGCGCTCGTGGCCGGCTGCAACAGCGGGAACGAGCGGCAGGCAACCGACGCGCGCGTGCGCGTCGTGAGCCAGAACCTGCTGCACGGCATCGCGTGCCCCCCCGCGACCGATCGCTGCCGGCTGTCCGAGCGGGTCGAGCTGTTCGCGACGCAGCTTTCGGAGGCGGGCTGCCCCGAGATCGTCGCGGTGCAGGAGGCGAACGCCGAGACCGTCGAGGCGCTACGAGGCGCCCTTCCGGAGGTCTGCGGAGACCGCTACGAAATCGTCTGGGACGACGACCCCGGGGTGGACCGTGAGCTCGTGCTCACCACCGACCGCGTCCTCGGATCCGAGCGGATCCGGCTCGCGGGACCGCTGCGCTCCGCGCTGTGGGTCCGGGTGGCCGCGGAGGTCGGCCCGGTCGACCTGGTAACCACGCACCTCGCGAGCAGCAGCGACGACCGCCCGTGCGACGCGGCCATCTGCCCGCCGCCGTGCGAGACGGCCGACACGGTGAACACCTGCCAGGCGCGCCAGGCCGCCGACCTCCTCGACGCGCACACCGGGCCGCGCTCGGTCGGCGTGCTCGCGGGTGACCTCAACGCGAAGCCCGGCGAGCCCACGCTCGAGGTGCTGCACGATCGCGGCTACCTCGACACCCATCGAATGGCCGGCAATGCAGCATGCGATCCCGAGACGGGCGCGCAGTGCACGAGCGGCCGCGTCGACGACGCGCTCACCGACATGACGGACCCCGCCAGCCGCCAGGTCGAGCGCATTGACTACGTGCTGGTGCACACCCGGCGCGACTGCCGGGCCGCGCGCCCGACCGGCGTGTTCGCCCCCGAGGGCGGCCCCCGCACCGCGGACGGTCTCGTGTTCCCCGCCGACCACAGCGGCGTCCAGGCCACCCTCCGCTGCGAGACCACGGCCGCGGATCGTTCCGCCACCAGCGAGACGACGCGAACCACGAGCACCACCACCTCCGACGGCGCGGCGGTTGCGCCCGAGACGCAAGCCGCGGTAACGGCCGCGTTCGACACGCTCTTCGGCGGCGCGGTGACGGACCCCGCCGCGAAGCTCGCCGCGCTCGAGGACGCCGACCTGCTGCGCGACTCCTTCATCCAGCGCATGACTGAGGTCGCAGCGCTCGCCGCGCGCACGTCGGTGCGGATCGACACGATGACGGCGGCCGGTCCGGACGCTGTCGACGTGACCTTCTCGATCCTCCTCGACGACGCGGTGGTACTCGACGCGCTCGCGGGCCGCGCC
>VGBT01000074.1 GCA_016870395.1 Actinomycetota bacterium
GTGGTGGACTTCACCTACGTGCCGACCTGGTCGGGGATGGTGTTCTCCGCGTTCGTCACTGACGTGTTCTCGCGGCGGATCGTCGGGTGGCGGACGAAGGCGACGATGCCGACCGAGTTGCCCCTCGACGCGTTCGAGATGGCCCTCTGGACCCGTGAACAAGCCGCCCAGCTCGTCGACGGGCTGGTCCATCACTCGGATGCCGGGACGCAATACACATCGATTCGTTACGCGCATCGGCTCGCCGACGCGGGCGCGGTCGCGTCGATCGCTACTGCGCGACAGGTCTACTCACGTGGGATCAGGGTGAGATCGGGCAGACAGCGGTCTCACAGCGGGAAGAGCTGCGAGCCGGGAACGACCGACTTCGGCAAGGTAGGCGCCTTCCACAACAGCCGGGCCTGTCCTGCCCTCGAGTATCCCTGTCGAGTCTCGAGCTTGATGTCGTAGCGCTGGCCGGCGGTCAGCGAGATCGGTGCGGAAGTTCGTTCGGTTGACCCGGTGAGGGTGCCCCACTCGTCGATCAGCAACTGGTTGTTCACCCAGAGCCGCATCCCGTCGTCGGCTCGGACGCTGAAGGTGTGCTGACCACTGAATTGTGCCTGGAGCTTGCCCGTCCATCGTGTCGAGTAGGTCGAACCGCTCACACCAGGAGCCGGGGAGCTGCCTGGCTTCCAGCGGAAGAACACGATCCGGTCCACGCGGCTCGTCACTGGCTGAGTCAAGCCCACGTCGTCGAAGTAGGTGCCGGTGAGTCCGGTGCCGTCGCCGAGCGCACCCGTTGTCCGGTGCAGCACAGCGGTGAGGGACAAGGTCGCCGGGACCGATACCCCGTGACGCTGTGTGCCGCCGTCGGACCAGGCGTCGAACGCCCAGCCGCTCGCTGGGTTCGGCACGTCGACGCTGCGCCAGAGGAAGCGCAGGCCGCTGAGGCTGGCCGGCGTCGTCACCGGCTGGTCGTCGACTGCAACTGGGGAACCGGATGGGCTCGTCGCGATCGAGAGCGTGCCGAGCAACGGGAGCACCTCTCGAGTCACGGTGGTCGTGAGACCCGATGAGTCGGTCACCGTGAGGTAGATGCGGAACCAGATGTCGGGGTCCGTCTCGAACTGGCGGTCGGGGACGGTGAAGCTGCCCGATTTCTGGCCCGGATCCGGATCGAAGAAGCCGTGAACGTGCGTGTCATGGTGGAAGTCGACGCGCCAGTCGAACGCGGACGCTGGGAGCGAGCCGTCCTCGGAATCGATCGCGGTCGCCGAGTACCCGACCACCGTGCCCGCCTTGAACGTCCGCCCCTCCTCGGGGCTCACCAACGTCACGACGGGCGCGCTCCCTTCCACGACGGTCAGCAACGCCTCGCGTGAGGTGGCCTGACCGGTCGCGTTCGACACGACGACGCGGAATCGGGTCCCGTCATCGGCCACTGTCACGCTGGGACCCGTGTAGGTGCTGGCCGTCGCACCGTCGATTACGACGCCGTTTCGGTGCCATTGGTACGTAAGCGGGCCGGCACCGGAGGCCACTACGGAGAAGGTCGCGTCGGCCCCGACGACAGCGGTCACGTCGCCCGGCTCGGCAGTGATCGTCGGCGCCGTCCCCGTGTACGCGATTCGTCGTACGGAGCTGGCTCCGGTGCCAACCTGGCGAGACACGTAGTACACGGCCCCATCCGGACCGAAGTTGAGGAAGACCGGGTTGCTCAACCCGGTGGCGAAGCTCGAGACCGCATACCCGGTTGCCGGGTCGAGGACCTTGATCCAACCGTTGCAGTAGTCGGCGAAGAAGTACCGATCTGTGTACGAAGCGGGGAACGCCGTCGAGCCCTCGTGTGCGAAGTCGCCACCGATCACGGAGCACCCCTCGCTCGGTCCTGATCCGTGGTGATAGGCGTGGGCAGGGTCGACCCAGCGCGGATCGTTCGCGACGCCTTGCGCATCGGGCCATCCGTAGTTCGCCCCGGGTCGGCCGAGATTGACCTCTTCCCAGGTCGATTCGCCCACGTCGTTGATCAGCACGGTGTCGTCGCTCTCACGCAGCCCCATCGTGTAGGGATTGCGTAGGCCGGATGCCCAGATCGTCGAGTACGGGTAGGCGAGGCTGGCGTAGGGATTGTCAGCTGGCGCGGTCCCGTTCCGATTGATCCGCAGGATCTTGCCCAGCAGGCTGTCGAGCCGTCGCGCCGGCCATCCTTGCACGTTGTCGCCGACTGAGATCAGGAGGGTCCCGTCGCTGAGGAACACGAGCGCGCCACCGTTGTGCAGTTTCGCGTCGCCCAGGTTGGGAAGCTCGAGGATCACGACTTCGCTACCCGACACCGCGACGTCGCCGGACGCTGTGAACCGGCTCACGCGGTTATGCGGAACCGGCGTCGGCGCCGTGTAATAGACGTACACGTATCCATTCAACGAGAACTGCGGATCGAAGGCGATCCCGTTGATGCCGCGGTCGCCCGTGTGGTCGACAGTCAGCGAGACGAACGGGGTGCTTCGCAGTGTGCCCGAGGCCGAGACCACCCTGATCGCTCCGTGTTGACCCGCGACGAACAGTCGCCCGTCGGGAGCCCATGCCATGTGGGTGGGCGCCGTGAGGTTGCCGACGTAGTTGACGTCCGAGAAGCCCGTCGGGGGGAGTACGGCGCCAGTCGCGCGCTCCGAGGTTGTGGGCAGCACGGCGACGAGTGTTGCCAACAGCACCACCGCTGACGCCACGATCCGCGAACGACCGCGGATCGCAATGCCGGTTCTGTCAGTAGAGCCCCCACCCGCCATCCGCGTATGCTCACCGACCGTGATGATCCGGTCAAACTGTCTGTCCCTCTGAACGTTGGCCGCGCCGAACCACAACGCGCTACCTACCGTCACCCACCGGGGCCTCCCTGGATCTCGGACCGTCAAGCAGTCACGAGATCATCGAGGCCCCCCTTCTACCGGTGGACCCTCACCAGGCGCGTCCCAGGCTCAACGCGCAGGGCCTCCATACCGCGCTGTCGAACGATCGGGAGCCAAGCGGCCGCGCTGCGCGTCTACCGTACGGTCGTGCTCGACGCGCCACCTCGCGACGCGCCGGGATCACCGCGTCGAGCGAGTTGGACGGATCGACTCCCCCGACGCCGCTGCGACCGCCACTGACCCCGACCCGAGCGTCCTCGCGAGCTTGCTACGAGAACAGGAGACCCCCGAATGCGTGTGCTCATCACCGGTTGCTCGTCCGGGTTCGGACGTGGCGCGGCTGTCGAGCTGACCGAGCGCGGTCACGACGTCATCGCGACTGCTCGTCGTCCCGATGCCATCGCGGACCTCGTCGTCGCCGAGAAGCTCGCTCTCGACGTGACCTCCGATGCCTCGGTGGGGGAGTGCTTCGCCGCCGCCGGCCGCGTCGACGCGCTCGTCAACAACGCCGGGATCGGCGTCACCGGACCGGTCGAGCGACTCCCGATCGACGAGGGCCGTCGCGCCTTCGAGACCAACTTCTTCGGTCCGTTGCGCTGCATCCAGGCGGTGCTGCCCCAGATGCGCGAGCGGGGCAGTGGGACGATCGTCAACGTGTCGTCACTCGCAGGCCGCGTCGCCCCGCCGCTCGACGGGTTCTAGTCGGGTACGAAGTTCGCGCTCGAGGCCCTGAGCGAGGCTCTCCACTTCGAGGTCGGCCACTTCGGCATCAAGGTCGCGATCGTCGAGCCAGGGTTCTTCCAGACGAGCTTCTCCGACAACGTCGCGCGCCACGGGGTCGAGTCCGCTCCCTACGACGAGCTCGACCGAGCGTGGCACGAGGCGGCGGCGCGGCTGCGCGGCGGTGAGACGATCGGGCCGGGACCCGACGCCGTGGTGCAGGCGATCGCAGATGCCGTCGAGTCCGACGCGCCCGACCTGCGCATCCCGGTGGGCGACGACGCGCACATGGTGCTCGCGGCCCGGGCGTCGATGGACGACGCCGCGTTCGAGGCCGCGATGCGCGAGGTCCTGGGCCTCACCTGGCAGCGGACTACCGTACGGTCGTGCTCGACACCGCGCCCGCGCCCCGACGCGCGCTCGCGGTGTACGCACATCCCGACGATCCCGAGATCTCGGCGGGTGGGACGCTGGCGCGCTGGGCGGCCGACGGCAGCGAGGTCTGGGTGCTCGTCACGACCCGGGGCGACAAGGGGACCACCGAACCGGGTGCGGACCTCGCCGAGCTGGCGCGGGTGCGGGTGGCCGAGACCGCGGCGGCCGTCGAGCTGTTGGGGCTGGCCGGGCATCGGCACCTCGACCATCCCGACGGCGACCTGCCCGACGACGCCAGCCTGCGCGCCGAGATCTGCGCCGTCGTGCGCGAGCTGCGCCCCGACGTGGTGTGCTGTCCCGACCCCACCGCAGTGTTCTTCGGCGACACCTACTTCAACCACCGTGACCATCGTCTCACCGGGTGGGCGACGCTCGACGCGGTCGCGCCGGCGGCCGGAAACCCGTACTACTTCCCGGAGCAGCTCGGGGCGGGACTCGCGGTCCACCACGTGGGCGCGGTGTACCTGTCGGGGACGCTGGAGCCGAACTGCTGGGTCGACGTGTCCGATCACCTCGAGCGAAAGATCGAGGCGCTGTTCTGCCATGCCTCACAGCTCGTCGAGACAGGGGAGTGGTTTCGCTCGTTCCTGCGCGAGCGGGCCGAGGCCGGCGGCCGTGAGGTGGGCGTGCGGTACGCGGAGGGCTTTCGCCGGCTGACCTTCGCCCGGTGAGCCGCCCGCCGACGGTGACGGGCGCGAACTCAGAGGTTGCAGTGCGGGCCCGTCCCGGTGGCGCGGAGCTGCTGGTCGTCGCGTTGGCCGGGCTGCTGTTACTCGTCGCCTCGCCAGAGGCGTACCCCTACTTCTGGTCGCCGAAGGTCGCGCTGCTCCTGCCCGCGATCGTTCCCGGGCTCGTCGCGCTCGCGGTCGCGTGTCGGGCGCGCGACGCCGCGGCGTGGGCGGCCGCGGCCGTCTGCGGGCTTGCCGCGCGGCCCAGCGTGGCGCGATCGCCGCCCAACGTGAGGCGGTGCGTCGCGACCCCTCCGACCCGGGGGCGTGGAACGACCTCGCCGGCCTCGAGCTGGGCTGGGGCAGTCGCCAGGATGGCCTCGACGCGCTCCACCACGGCCGCGCCTGGAACCTGGTCGGTCCGCGCCATGCGCACGCAAGCCCTCCTCGCCGCCGAGGACAGTTGCTCCCGCCCCGTCGCGCAGCTCTGCCGCCGCATCCACGAGGTCTCCCCCCGCGTCGCCTGCCCACCACCCGGACGCTGACCGATCCGAACGTCGGAGAGCCCCCGGAATAGCGCCCGGGAGGTCCTCGGCGCGCTCACGGGGGCGCGCGGTCGGCGGGGACGAGCTGCATCGTGCCGGGCGTTCCCTGGAGACGCAGGTCGCCGAGGGTCTTCTGCCGGTGGTGGTACCGGCACAGCCGACCGAGGTTCGCCAGCTCGGTACGACCGCCTTCGGAGACCGGGACGTTGTGGTCGATCTCGAGGTGCTGGTTCACATGGCAGCCCGCGATCACGCACTCCCGGTCGCGCGTCTCGATTGCAGTGCGCAGCCGCGCCGGGATCGTCCGACCGAGGTGGGAGATCGCGCGCACGTCGGTCGCGTCGGCGAGCACCGCCTTCAGGAAGGAGTCGGCGGCCAGGGCTCGCGCAACCGCGACCGGCACCGGCCCGGCGCCCGCGATCTCGCACTGCTCGCCGCGCTCGACGTGTCCACGCTCCATTGCCGTGTGGGACAGGTGGACCACCGTGGTCACCGCCGGGGGCGACGCGTCGCACTCGCCGCCCTCGCACGGCACGGCGTGCTCGGACATCAGCACGAGCGCATCGAAGGCGTTGGCCTCGCCGTTCTCGCGCTGGCCGGCTTTCCGGTTCTCCTCGAAGCACTGCCGCTCGAAGGGCTCGAGCGACGCCATGACCGCGGCGGTGCGGTCGACCGGGCCGCGCACGGAGATCCGTCCGGTGCCGTCGGGGTCACACCAATGACGGACGGAGCGCGCCGCGTGGATGCGGCGGTACTGCGCGTGCTCGTCGGGACACGCGGCCGCGCGGACCCGGGCGCAGGTGTCGCGCAGGCCTTTGATCCCGTCGCGGCGTGCGCTGGCCAGGAGCACCGCCTCCGCGTGGGGGTCGGCGACCGCGGCCGAGCTCACCAGCTCGGCCTGCGTGGCGGACAGTCGCCCGGCGCGCAGCGCTTCGCGCGTCTCCGGGAGCCCGGCGACCCGCTCCGCGGTCTCGAGCGCGGCGCGGGCCTGGCCCACCGAGGTGCCGAGCGTGGCCGCGAGCCAGGTGCCCGCGTCACGGTGGCTGCCCCCGGTCGCCCAGGTTCCCGTGGCCGCGACCCGCCCCGCGGCCAGCGTGCGGCAGGCCGCGGTCAGGCGTTCCAGCTCCGCGCACGACTCCGCGAGCCGGCGCGCGGCGTGACCGTCGAGGGTCGCGGGCTCGAAGTCGGCGAGCAGCTCGCGCAGCGCGGCGACCGCCTCGCCGACGACGGCGCTGATCGTGGCGCGCGCCCTGGCGACAGGTGCGCCAAAAGCCGTGCTGAGCATGCCCCACCTCCTCCGCGGGCTCGGACCGTCGCGGCGCTCACACCGCGGGTAGACGAACGATTTCGACGGGAAGTCGAGGGGGAAGAGGTAACGGCATCGTACGAACAGGCGTTCGCTATGTCAAGGGATTTCTCGATCGAGGTCGGAGCGCGTCGAGCCTGCAGCCGACCTCCTGCGTGCCGCGCAGGCACGACAACTACCGCTCAGCGTCGTCGTGTGGGGGGCGGCGCCACTCCGCCATCGCGCGCAGCACGAGCACCGCGACGACCCCGACGCCGATTGCGGCCAGCGCGGCGCCCACGAGCGCACCGATGGCCTTCGCGGAACCGCAGTCGCCGGTGCAGGTGGCTCCGACGTATCCGTACCCGATCGCGCCGCCGAAACATCCCGCCACCACCACACCGGCGTACGCGAGGAAGAAGGCGGGGCGCGGCGGCCCGGGTCCGGTGTCGAACGGCTGCGTAGGTGCCACGGACCGCCACCGTAGACTCCCGCCCGTGGCTGGCCGGACCCTCGAGTTCATGGCTGCGGGAGCGGTCCTGGAGCACGGTGGCGGGCTGCTGCTCGTCTGCAACCGCCGACGTGGCGGCACGCTCGACTGGAGCACTCCCGGAGGCGTCATCGACGCGACCGATGCCGACGTGCTCGCCGGTCTCGGTCGCGAGGTGGAGGAGGAGACCGCGCTGCGCGTCACCGAGTGGGAGGGCCCCCTCTATCGCGTGACCGCGCGGTCGCTCGACCTGGGCTGGGTCATGCGCTGCGAGGTGCATCGCGCGGTCGTGTTCGAGGGCGATCTGCTGGTCGACGACCCTGACGGGATCGTCGTGGACGCTGGCTTCTACGCCGCAGATGAGGTGGGCGAGGTGCTCGCCGAGTGCTTCCGGTGGGTCCGTGAGCCGCTCGAGCAGTGGCTCACGCAGCGGTGGGTGCCGGCGGACGCACGCCACTTCCGCTACGACGTGCGCGGCACCTCGCTCGACGCGCTCGAGGTCGTCCACGCCACCGAAAGATGACCGCCCGCCCGGGCCCGAGCATCGGTCTCCATTGGTCGGCTCGACGGCGCGGGTGGTGGAGGTCGTGAGCCGGGTGGCGCCGTCGATCCTCGGTCTCCATTGGTCGGCTCGACGGCGCGGGTGGTGGAGGTCGTGAGCCGGGTGGCGCCGTCGATCCTCGGTCTCCATTGGTCGGCTCGACGGCGCGGGTGGTGGAGGTCGTGAGCCGGGTGGCGC
>VGBT01000075.1 GCA_016870395.1 Actinomycetota bacterium
CCCGCTGACGGTGCTCGAGCGCATCGGGGATCCAGCGGTCGACCGGCGGGCGATCCTCGCCGCGGCTGCCGAGCACGAGGCAAGCCGCATCGTCGTCGGCATGCCGCGCTCGCTCTCGGGCCGGGCCGGGCCGGCCGCCCGAGCCGCCGCCGCCGAGGTCGCCGCGCTGCGCGAGGTGGCACCCGCCGGCGTGGTCGTCGAGGCGTTCGACGAGCGCCTCACGACCGTCATCGCGCAGCGCTCGCTCGTCGAGGCGGGGATGAAGCGCGCCGACCGGCGCAAGGTCGTCGACAAGGTCGCCGCGGCCGTCATGCTGCAGTCCTACCTCGAGCACCCGCGATGACGGTCGTCGCGTCGTGACGCTGCTCGACGATCCCGCGCCGCCGACGCGCCGAGCCCGCCGTGGCGACCGGCGCCGAAACGCGCGGGTCCTGATCGGCGTGCTCGGCTCGCTGGCGCTCGTCGGCCTGGTCGCGCTCGGCTGGTTCTGGTACCAGCTCGACCCGCCGGGGGCTGCGGGGGACCGCGTGACGCTCGAGGTCGAGGACGGCTGGGGCGTGGACCGCATCGCCAGCGAGCTCGCGGACCGCGGGGTGATCGGCTCGCCGCTCGCGTTCCGGGCGTACGCCCGGCTCACCGGGGCCGGGCCGTTCCGGGCCGGGCGCTACGAGCTGCGCGAGGACATGGGCGTGCGCCCTGCGATCGGCGCGCTCGAGGCCGCTCCGGCCCAGACGTACGCGAAGCTGGCCCTGCCGCCCGGTCTCACGCTCGACATGATCGCCGCTCGGGTCGGCGCCCTCCCGGGTCTCGACGCGGCGCGCTTCTCGGAGGTCGCGCGCTCCGGGACGATCCGATCGGAGTTCCAGCCGGCCGACGTCTCCTCGTTGGAGGGCCTGACCTGGCCCGACACCTACTACGTCAGCGAACACGAAGACGAGACCGACGTGCTGCGCACGCTGGTGCGCACCTTCGACGAGAAGGCCACGGCCCTCGGACTCGGTTCGGCACCCGACCCGTACCACGTGGTCGTCGTGGCGTCGCTGGTGCAGACGGAGGCCAAGCTCGACGAGGACCGACCGCTGATCGCAGCGGTCGTGGAGAACCGGCTGCGCGACGACATGCCCCTCCAGATCGACGCGACCGTGCTCTACGCACGCGGGACGCGTGAGGGCGCGCTGACCGACGCCGACTTCGCGCTCGACTCGCCGTACAACACCTACCGAGTCAAGGGCCTGCCGCCCACGCCGATCTCCACCGTCTCGGCCGCGTCGCTCTCGGCTGCCCTCGCTCCGGCGTCCGTCCCCTACGAGTACTACGTACTCATCGACGAGAGCGGCAAGCACCGGTTCGCGCAGACCTACGCGGAGCACGAGCGCAACGTCGCGGAGGCCCGAGCAAAGGGGTTGCTGGGATGAGCCCGATCACGGGTGCGACGCGGCTGGCGGCGGTGATCGGCGATCCGGTCGAGCACTCGCGGTCCCCGGCGATCCACAACGCGGCCTACGCCGCCACGGATCTCGACTGGGTGTACGTCGCGCTGCGGGTCCCGCCTGGGCTGGGTGGCGACGCGGTGCGGGCAATGCCCGCGCTCGGCATTCGTGGTCTCAACGTGACGATGCCGCACAAGGAGGCGGCGGCCGCAGCATGTGACGAGCTGAGCCCGGTGGCCGCGGCGCTCGGTGTGGTGAACACGGTGGTGTTGCGCGCCGACGGGAGGGTGCGAGGCGACTCGACCGACGGCGAGGGACTCCTGCGCTCGCTGGCCGAGGTGGGTCTCGACCCGTCGGGTCGACGGGTCGCCGTGCTCGGCGCGGGGGGCGTGGCACGTGCCGTCGTCCTTGCGATCGGCGCTGCAGGCGCCGAGGTGACCGTCGTCGGTCGCCGTCCGGAGGCGTGTGCGTCCGCAGCCGCGCTGGTGCAGGGCGTGGAGGCCCGCCCGTGGGCGGAGGCGGGCCAGGTCGCGGCGGCGGTCGACGTTGTCGTGAACGCGACGCCGATCGGCATGGGCGCCGACGGGGCGGGGATGCTCCCGTCGGCGGGGCGCGGCCAATGGGCGGTGGACCTCGTGTACCACCCGGCCCGGACGGCCTTCCTCACGGCCTCCGAGCGCGCCGGCGCCGAGGTCGTGGGTGGCCTCGGGATGCTCGTGCACCAGGCGGCGCTCGCCTTCGAGCAGATGACGGGCCGTGACGCCCCGATCGAGGCCATGCGCCGGGCCGCCGAGGGAGCCGGCACCGCCTGATCCCAGCGCTCAATCGGAGGCCCCGGCGTGCCGATCCTTGCCGGGACGCCAGCGCGGAGGCACGGTGGGACTCTCGGGCACCCTGGACACGTTCTCCCTGGTCGAGATCCTCGGCTTGGTCGAGCGCGCCCGCCAGACGGGCGCACTCGAGATCCGCGGCCCCGAGGGCTCGGGCACCCTCTATGTCACTGCCGGCCGGTTCTGCGCGGGAGAGGCCGCCGACTGGTCGGGTCCGGTCGAGGGCCGAGCCGCGCTCGAGGTGCGGATCGTCGACGTGTGCTTCCACCTGTTCCGGTTGAGTGCGGGATCCTTCGAGTTCGTGCCGGATCACACGCCGCCGTGGACGGCCGATCGCGCCACCGACATCGGGCCCGTCGTCGAGCGCGTCGAGGCGCTCGTGCGGGCGTGGCCGACGATCCAGTCGCTCGTGCCGAGCCTCGACACCGCGCTGGAGGTGTGCCAGCACATCACCGACGACTCGCTGTTGCTCAGCCGCGACGGCTTTCGGCTGATCACGCTCGTTGACAGCCGGCTGACGATCCGCCAGCTTGCACGCAAGCTCGAGCGCAGCGAGGTGGAGGTCGCGGCGATTGCGGCCGAGCTGATGCAGGAAGGCGCGCTTCGGCCGGCAATGGCCGGTGCAACGCCGTCGCCGTCGCCGAGCGGGGTCGTGCTGCCGACCGGCGCCTTGCACGCGGTGCGTGCCGCGCCCGAGGGCAAGGGCGCGGACGAGGTGGTGACGAGTGTGCCCGACCCCAACGCAGCCCTGGACCGCCAGGCGATCGAGCGCGAGCGGGCCGCGCTTGCGGCTCGGGCCGGGCTCTCCGACCCGGGGCCGGTGCCCGACCCCGATGCGCAGGACGCGGACGGCGACGCGGACGAGGAGTCGTCGGTGATCAGCACCGACCGGGGCGCGATCCTGCGGATGTTCTCGGGCCTGCGAGACCAGGGCTGAGCGGGTTCGCCGCCGGTCGTTCGGCGCCAACGCTTACCGGTGTTCGACGCTGGGCACCCGCGAGCCCGGCCCGCTCAGTGAGGGGCTGAGCGGCGACCCTCAACCCGGCTGCTCCGACCGCCGATACGCCAGGGTGTCGGAAGGTGCGCAGCTTGGCTCGCTGCTCCTCCAGCAGGGCCTGATCAGCCAGGCTCAGCTCGACGCCGCGATCGCCGCCGAGGCCGAGAGCGGCAAGCCGCTCGGTCGCGTCCTGATCGACCTCGGCCACATCTCGGAGGCCGACCTCGTTGCCACGCTCGCCCGCCAGGTCGGTCTCGACTTCGTCGACCTCACCGAGCACGCGCTCGACGCCTCGGTCGCGGGCCTGATTTCGGAGAGCCTGGCTCGCCGGTACGGGGCCCTCCCGATCGGGTGGGACGACGACGGCAAGCTCGTGGTGGCGATGGCCGACCCGTCGAACGTGTTCGCAGTCGACGACGTCCGTGCGATCACCGGTGCAGATGTCCGGACGGTGGTCGCGACCGCGGGCCAGCTCCAGGACGCCATCGACCGGTTCCACCGCCTCGACGCCGAGGTCGACACGATGGCCCAGGAGGCCGCCGACGAGCTCGCCGACGGCGACGACATCGCGAACGTCAACGAGATCGTCGAGGATGCCCCGATCGTCAAGTTCGTGAACCTGCTCATCACGCAGGCCGTCACCGACCGCGCCTCGGACATCCACGTGGAGCCCGCCGAGAAGGACCTCCGCATCCGCCTCCGGATCGACGGCGTCCTCCACGAGGTGATGCGCTCGCCCAAGGCGATCCAGGCCGGCGTGATCAGCCGCCTCAAGGTGATGTCGGACATCAACATCGCTGAGCGTCGGATCCCTCAGGACGGTCGGATGTCGCTCACCGTCGGTGGCAAGCCGATCGACCTGCGCGTGGCCACCCTGCCCACGGTCTTCGGCGAGAAGATCGTGATGCGGATCCTCGACAAGGGCCACGCGCTGCTCACACTGGACGACCAGGGCTTTTTGCCCGACACGCTCACGCGCTACGAGGGCTCGTACACCAAGCCGTACGGCACCATCCTCGTGACGGGACCGACCGGCTCGGGAAAGTCGACCACGCTCTATGCCACGCTCAACATCCTCAACGAGGTGCATCGCAACATCATCACGGTCGAAGATCCGGTCGAGTACCGGCTGGGTGGCATCAACCAGGTGCAGATCAACCCGAAGGCCGGGCTCACGTTCGCGGCCGCGCTGCGTTCGATCCTGCGCTCCGATCCCGACGTCGTGCTGGTCGGCGAGATCCGCGACCGGGAGACGGCGATCATCGCGGTCGAGGCGTCGCTCACCGGCCACCTCGTCCTCAGCACGCTGCACACCAACGACGCCGCCTCGACACCGCTGCGACTCGTGGAGATGGGCGTCGAGCCCTTCCTCGTAACCAGTGCGCTCGACTGCGTCCTGGCACAGCGGCTCGCCCGCAGGCTCTGCGAACGCTGCCGCGCGCGGTACCAGCCGACGGAGGCCGAGCTGGTGCAGGCCAACTGGCCGATGGACCAGCTCGACGAGTGGCCCACGCTCTTCCGCGCGGTCGGATGCTCGAGCTGCGGCAAGACCGGGTACCGGGGGCGGTTCGCGCTGCACGAGGTGATGCCGATCACCGAGGAGATCGAACGGCTCATCATCGAGCAGCGATCGACCGAAGACGTCAAGAAGACCGCGGTCATGCAGGGGATGATCCCGTTGCGCCTGGACGGGCTCCGGAAGGTCGCGGCCGGGCTGACCAGCCTTGAGGAGGTGTTCCGCGTCGTCGCCTGAGGAGCAAGGGGTCAAATGGCCTGGCGTCGGAGCCGACCCCATGGGAGGAGTGGAGATGGAGATCAGGGCGTTGTTGCAGCGGGTGGTCGCGATGGAGGCGTCCGACCTCCACCTGAAGGTAGGCCGCGTTCCGGTGGTGAGGGTGTCGGGGCGGCTTCGCGCGCTCGACGGTACCGAGCTGACCCGGAGCAGACCGCGGCGATGGTCGCGGAGCTGATGCCCCGCGCCCGGGCCGAGCAGCTCGCGACCCGGAGTGAGACCGACTTCGCGTACGAGCTCACCGGCGTGGGTCGCTTTTGGGTCAACGCGTTCCACCAGCAGGAGACGACGGCGCTCGTGTTGCGCCGCGTGCTGCCCTCGGTTCCGAACCCCGCCGAGCTGGGGATGCCGCCGATCGTGAGCCGTCTCGTCGACCAGCCGCACGGGCTGATCCTGGTGACCGGGAGCACCGGATCGGGCAAGACGACCACGCTCGCGTCGATGGTCGACCAGATCAAACGGACCCGCGCGCTGCACGTGGTGACGATCGAGGACCCGGTGGAGATCCGCCAGCCCGACCGGCGCTCGCTCGTCACCTAGCGCGAGGTGGGCACCGACACCGAGGACTTCCGTGGCGCGCTGAAGATGGTGCTGCGTCAGGATCCCGACGAGATGCGTGACGCCGAGACGGTCTGGGCGGCGATGGCCGCGGCCGAGACCGGGCACCTCGTGCTCTCCAGCCTCCATACCGTGAACGCCACCGAGATCGTGAACCGCATCCTCGACCTCTTCCCGACCGGCCAGCACTCGCAGGTTCGAAGCACGTTGGCGGCGGCGTTGCAGGGCATTGTGAGTCAACGACTCCTGCCCCTGGCCGACGGGCACCGCCAAATCCCGACCGTGGAGGTTCTCGTCGGCACCAGGCGGGTGTTCGATCGGATCGTGGACCCCGAGCGCACCCACCAGCTCGAGAACGTGATGGTGGAGGGTGAGTACTACGGGATGCGGACCTTCGACCGCGACGTGGTGCGGCTCTGGCGCGACGGAGTGATCACGCGCAAGACCGCGATCGGCGCCGCGACCCACTCTCACGACGTCGGGCTCGCCATCGATCACGAGGCCGCCGCGCAGTCGGCGGAGCAGCAGCCTCAGCTCGGGTAGCCAGGCGAGCAGCTACCCGAAGACCCGCAGGTACTCGTCGACGCTGACGTCGCCCTGGAGGACGCGGGCGAGCGCGTTTCCCTGCATCGTGTGCATGCCGTCGGCGATCGCCCAGCCCTGCAGTTCCGACGCCGATGCGCCCGACGCCAGCAGGCGGCTCATCTGCTCCGAGAAGGTGAGCACCTCGTAGATCGCCGTCCGGCCGCGATAGCCGGTGTGTCCGCACTGCGCGCAGCCGCCGGGCGCCCGAACGGTGCCCGCCTCGACGAGCTCGTGGGGGATGCCGAGCGCCTCCTGCACGGCGGGATCGGGGCGGTTGGGCAACGAGCAGGACGGGCAGAGGAGCCGCACCAGGCGCTGTGCGACAGCGCAGCTGAGCGAGGAGCTGACGACGTAGGGCTCGACGCCCATGTCGACCAGCCGCAGTGGTACCTCTGCGGCCCGCACGGAGTGGATGGTGGAGAGCACGAGGTGCCCGGTGAGAGCGGCCTCCATCGCGATCTTGGCCGTCTCGGTGTCGCGGATCTCGCCGACGAGGATCACGTCGGGGTCGGCGCTCAGGATCGACCGCAGCGCGGTGGCGAACGCGAACCCTGCGCGCGGTGAGACGACGCCGAGGTTCACGAGGGTCTCGCCGAGCCGGTGCCCGGTCTGGCGCTGGAGCTGGAGGGCCGCACTGACCTCGTGCTCGGACACGAGCCCGCGTTCCACCAGCATCTCCCCGATCCGGGGGGTCGCGGTGCCGAGGTGGTACGAGGGCGCGTCGGTGGCGTTACGCGCCATGCTCGGGCTTCGGCGGGACGTCCTCGACGACGAGCCCCGCCAGCATCGCCGCCAGCGCGGCGGGCAGCTCCTCGGCCTGGACGTGGAGCGCGGCGAGGCGCGTGCGGATCATCTCGACCTTGCGCGCCGCCCGACGGGCTTGCGCCTCGGCCAGCTCCCGGCGACGCGACGCCTCGGCGCGCGCCGCGCTGAGCGTGGCCTGGGCCACTTCGGCGGCGGCATCCGTCGTCGCGGTTGCGTCCTCGCGGGCCTGCTCCCGGAGGGCGAGGGCGTCGAGCTCTGCGGCTCGGCGCAGCTGCTCGGTAGCCCGCCGAGCGAGCATCAGCTCCTCCTCGGCTGTCTCGCGATCGCGCCGGAGGCGCTTGCGCTCGTGGGCCACCTCGTCGCGCACCCGGCGGCGCTTGGCCCGGGTGCGTGCCAGCCGTAGCTCGAGGTGCTCGAGCTCGGCGGACAGCGCGGCCCGCCGAGCCGTGGCCGCGGTGGTTTCTTCGACCTCGGGCTTCGTGGCGGCGGAGACCAGCCGGTTGCGGACCTCCTCCAGCTCGGTCTGGAGCTCGTCGCGGGCCCGGCGAGCCTCGTCGGCGTCGGTGCGAGCGGCGTCGGTGTGCGCCCCGGCCTCGGCGAGCGCGCCACGGGCGGCCTCGAGCTGGGCGCGGGTCGTGGCCAGCGTCGCCTCGAGCTGCTCGTGGCGGTTCGCCGCGGCGGC
>VGBT01000076.1 GCA_016870395.1 Actinomycetota bacterium
GACGTTCGACACCAGGACGTCGTCGGCGGACTGGTGCGCGAAGACCTGCGCCTTCGCCTCGGCGTATGCCGCGAACGAGCCGTGCCAGTCGAGGTGGTCGTCGGCGATGTTGAGCAGCACCGCGACCCTCGGTCGGAACGTGCTCGTGGTGGCGTGCAGCTGAAAAGAGGAGACCTCGACCACGAGGACGTCCATGGGCACGTCGAGCACGCCGAGCGCCGCGACGCCGATGTTGCCCGCCGATACGGCGCGCACGCCGGAGGCCCGCAGCATGTCGGTCACGAGGGTGGTGACGGTGGTCTTGCCGTTGGTCCCCGTCACCGCGACGACCGGCACGGACGCGAGCTCGACGGCGACGTCGACGTCGCTGCGCACCGGCACGCCCTGCGCGAGTGCGGCCACGTAGACCGGATGTCCGGGCCGCACACCGGGACTCGGGACCACGAGGTCGCTCGACGCGACGAGCACCTCCCAGGCCTCGGGTGCCGGCCGTTCGACCAGCTCGGCACCGAGCGCTCCGACGGCTGCCACCCGCGCCGCGTACGACGGCTGGCCCGGGTCCTCCTCGACGACGGTGACCCGGTCCCCGGCCCGGGCGAAGTGCCCGACGACGGCCTCCCCCGTGGCGCGCAGGCCGACCACGAGGATTCGGCGGGTCACTCGATCACACCCGGGATGCGGAGGAAGTCCGCGTAGAAGAAGCCCAGCCCGAGCGCCATCGCGAACCCCGCGAAGATCCAGAAGCGCACGATGATCGTGGACTCCGGCCAGCCGAGGATCTCGAAGTGGTGATGGACCGGAGACATCCGGAGCACGCGCCGGCCGAAGCCGCGGAACGCGATCACCTGCGCGATCACGCTCGCGGTCTCCAGCACGTAGAGACCTCCGATCACGGGTAACAGGAGGTGAGTGTTGGTGAGCAGCGCCATCCCCGCCATGGCCCCGCCGATCGCCAACGCGCCGGTGTCGCCCATGAAGACGCTGGCCGGTGGCGCGTTCCACCAGAGGAAGCCGACGCAGGCCCCCATCAGCGCGGCTGCGACCACGGCGACGTCGATCGAACCGGCTGCGATCACGTCGTAGATCTCCGGGTGGCGGAACTGCGTGAACGCGATGACGACGAACGCTGCGAACACCAGCGACGCCGACCCGGCCGCCAGGCCGTCGAGGCCGTCGGTGATGTTGACCGCATTCGCCACCGCATACACGACGAAGACCGCCCAGAGCACCCACCCGAGGGTGCCGAGGTCCACGTCGATCATGCGTGTGAACGACAGCTGGGTCGAGACCTTCACGAACTCGATGCCGAGCAGCGCGAACAGCAAGCCGACGAACAGGATGCCCGCCGTCTTGCCGCGCTTGCGCAGACCGAGGTTGCGCGCCTTGCGCACCCCGAGGTAGTCGTCGACGAACCCGACGGCGGCCAGGCCCAGGATCACGACCCAGAGTGCGATCGCGGTGTCGGCGAACTTGATCGCCTCGCCGCGGAGGTGGGCGGCGGAGTAGCCGGCGAGCCCGGCCACGATGATCGCGATGCCGCCCATCGTCGGGGTGCCCGCCTTGGCCTCGTGCGGATGGGCGATCGGACCGTCGTCGCGGATCTGTTGCCCGATGCCATGCTTGCGGAGAACCCGGATGAGCATCGGCGTGCCGAGCACGGCCACCGTGAAGGCCACGGCGACGGCGATGAGGACGGCGATCACGACACGGCTCCGGTCTGGGTGCCCAGCAGCGCCATGACGACCCGTTCGAGGCCGACGGCCCGACTCGCCTTCACGAGCACCGCATCCCCGGGCGCAACGAGCGCCTCGAGCAGGGTCGCGGCGCCGGCCGCATCCGCGACTTGATGGATCTCGACCCGTCCACCGGCGCCCCCATCGCCGATGGGGCTATCGACGTCCCCATCGATGGCGCCGGCGGCGATGGACTCCCCGGCCGCGCCCACGACCACGAGCACGTCGATGCCCTCGGCCAGCGCCGCCGCGCCGATGCGCGCGTGCTCGGCGGGGCCGGCCGCTCCCAGCTCGCGCATCTCGCCCAGCACTGCGATCCGGCGCCCGGTGACCGGCAGGTGTGCGAGCGCTTCGAGCGCGGCGGTCATTGCCCCGGGGCTCGCGTTGTACGAGTCGTCCAGCACGGTGACGCCGTACGGCGACCGGGCGAGCTGCATGCGCCGGTCCGCGCTGCTGGCGTTCGCCAGCGCCGCGACCACGGCATCGAGCGGCACACCGAGATGCAGCGCGACCGTCGCCGCCTGCGCGCCGTTCAATGCCTGATGCGCCCCGCGGAGCGCGAGCCGGATCCGCGCGCTGCCCCACGGCGAGTCGAGCCGGAACGACGGGTGCAGCTCGTGGTCGACCTCGAGCCCGCCGACACTGACGTCGGCGGAGGCCGTGGTCCCGACGGTGATCACGGGCGCGACCGTTCGGTGACGCTGTGCCAGGCTGTGCTCGCAGTCGGCGTTGAGTATCGCGAGCCCCTCGGCGGGCAACGCGTCGAGCAGCTCACCCTTCACGCGGGCGATACCGCCACGTCCACCGAGGTGTTCGGCGTGCGCGAGCCCGATGTGGGTGATGACCCCGATCGAAGGGCTCGCGATCTCGCAGAGCTCGGAGATGTTCCCGGCGAATCGGGCGCCCATCTCGAGCACCACCGCCTCGGCGTCCTCCGGCGCGTCGAGCAGCGTGACCGGGAGGCCGATCTCGTTGTTGAACGATGCCCGACTGGCGTGGGTCGACATGCCCGCCGCGAGTGCGGCCGCCGCCAGATCCTTCGTCGAGGTCTTGCCGGCCGACCCGGTGACCGCGACCACCGTCGCCTGCAGACGGGCACGGGCGGCACGCGCCAGCTCGATCAGTGCGGTGGTGGTCTCCCCTACGACGACGCACGGGCCGTCGGCTCGGGCCGGTACCCGCTCCACGAGCGCGAACGCCGCGCCGCGACCGAAGGCGTCGGCCACGAAGTCGTGCCCGTCGCGCAGGTCGTGCAGGGCCACGAACGCCTCGCCCGGCACCAACGTGCGGCTGTCGAAGGAGAACCCGCGCGCGACACGGCTGGCGTCGGCATCGTCGCCGGGCCCACCGTCGGGCGCGACGAGGTGCCCTCCCGTGATCAAGGCGGCGTCGCGAACGGTCACGTCCATGCGAGCGCCTCCAGCTCCTCGCCCGCGACCACTCGATCGTCGAACGGCTGGCTGCGCGCGCCGACGACCTGGCCCGTCTCGTGACCCTTGCCGGCGACGACGACGACATCGCCCGCCGTCGCGTCGCCAAGCGCGGCCCGGATGGCGGTCCGTCGGTCGAGCTCGACCCGGAACGCGCCCGACCCGTCACGCAGCCCGGCTTCAACCTCGGCGGCGATCGCGGTGGGGTCCTCGTTGCGTGGGTTGTCGGAGGTCAGCAGCACCAGGTCAGCAACCGACGCCACACGACCCATCAGCGGGCGCTTCGCGCGGTCCTTGTCGCCACCGCAGCCGAACACGACGATGACGCGGTGGCCCGCAGCGAGGCGCCGCGCCTCGGCGACCGCTCGCCTCAGCGCGTCGGGCGTGTGTGCGTAGTCGACCAGCACCGTGAACGGTTGACCCCGGTCGACCCGCTCCATGCGGCCGGGCACCGGACCCACCGCACCCAGGCCGGCAGCTATCGCCGAGACCGGCCGTCCGATCGCGGTGGAGGTGGCCGCCGCCGCCAGGGCGTTCGCGACGTTGAACTCGCCGAGCAGCGGGAGGAAGACGTCGGCCTCGCCGGCGGGGAGCACGAGCCGGAACCGCGTCCCGGAACGGTCGGGTACGAGCGCCTCGGCGCGCACGTCGGCGTCGCGACCGAGGCCGAAGGTGGTAACGGGGAGGCCTTGCGTGCGAGCGATGCCGGCCAGGCGCGTGCCCCACGGGTCGTCTGTCGCGATCGCCGCCGCGCTCGCAAGCTCGGGCGCGAACAGGCGCGCCTTGGTGGCGAAGTACGACTCGAGCGAGCCGTGCAGGTCGAGGTGGTCGTGCGACAGGTTGGTGAAGCACACGGCTGCGAAGTGCGTCCCGTCGACGCGATGCATCGCCAACGCGTGCGAGCTGACCTCCATCGCCACCTGGAGCACCCCGGCATCGCGCATCCGGGCGAGCAGTTCCTGGAGCTCCGGGGCCTCGGGGGTGGTGCGGCCGGTCGGGAGCACCGACGTGCCGATCCGGGTACCGGTGGTACCGATCACGCCGGTCTCGACGCCAGCAGCGCGCCCGATCGACTCGAGCAGGTAGGTGACCGTGGTCTTGCCGTTGGTCCCGGTGACGCCCAGCACGGGGAGCGCCTTCGACGGGTGGGCAAAGAAGCACACCGACACCGGCCCGATCGCCCGCCGCACTTCGGCCACGCGGACCAGGGTCGCGGGCGCGGTGATCGACCGGTCGACGAGCAAGGCGACCGCCCCCCGATCGAGGGCCTCGGGCACGTGGGCGTGGCCGTCGGTGGTCTCGCCCCGGATCGCGCAGAAGAGCGCGCCCGGAAGGACGCGTCGGCTGTCGTGCTCGATGGCGACGACGTCGGCGTGCTCGTCGCCCGCCAGCTCGAGCACGTCGATGTCGCGCAGGAGTTCGTGCAGGTGCACGGGAGCTGCTCCGCTACGAGTCGGGCGCGGTCAATGTACCGGGCGCCGCCCTTGCGGCCGAAGCCGTGGCCAGTGTGACCGGTGTGACCGTCGAGGCGGACGGGGCCGGCGGGGCCGGCGCGTCGTTGGAGCGGCTCGGAGCCGCACTCGCATCGTCGTCGGGAGTCGTGAGCGCCGCGGTCGGGGGGACCCGCTCCAGCCTCAGCGCGTACTGCATCACTCTCGCGAACACCGGAGCGGCGACCTGACCGCCGTAGTAGCTGGTCCCGGGCTCGTCCAGCACGACGATCGCAGCCAGGCGCGGCGCCTCCGCGGGGGCAAAGCCCGCGAAGCTGGCCATGTACCGGTACGGCTGCTCGTAGGGGGGCTTGCGCGCCGTCCCCGTCTTCCCGGCAACCGAGTACCCCGGGATCCCAGCGCGCTCCCCGGTGCCGTCGCTCACGACCGAGCGCAGCATCTCGTTGAGCTGCGCGGCGGTCGTTGCCGAGACCACCCGGGTGCCCGTCAGCGGACGGCGCGGGTGCTTGGTGCCGTCCGCGTCGATCGTGGCCGACACGAGCCGCGGGGGACGCGAGACGCCGCCGTTCGCGACGGTCACGAACACGTCGAGCATCTGCATCGCGGTCACGGCCAGTCCGTTGCCGACCGGGACGCTCCCCATGCTCGTCAGGCTGTATCGCGAAGGGTCGAGCAGGAGCCCCGCGGACTCACCGGGGAAGTCGAGCGCCGTGCGCGACCCGAACCCGAACGCGCGCAACGACGCGTCGAGGCGCTCCTTGCCGAGTGCGCGGGCGACGAGGATCGTGCCGACGTTGGACGACTCGCGCATGATGTCGCGCACCGACCACTGCTCGACGGGATGTGGGTCGTGGTCATCGAACACGGCGTCTGCGATCCGGATCGACGATCCGACGGCGTACGTCGTGTCCGGCGTGACGACTCCCGCCTCGAGTGCCGCACCGAGCGTGATCACCTTGTTCGTCGAGCCTGGCTCGTACACCGTCGTGACTGGCCGGTTCTGCTGGGTGGACGACGCCGGCCGCGCAGGACCGTCTGCATCGGCACCGACGACGGTCACCATCGCGAGCACGTCACCCGTCCGGACGTCCGCGACGACCGCCATCCCGCCTCTGGCCTTCGTCGCCTCGACCTGCGCGACGAGTTGGCGTTCCGTCTCGTACTGGATCGACTGGTCGAGGGTGAGCACAAGGTCACCGCCACGGCGGGCCTGCTCCTCGGTGCGGTCGGTGGTTGGGATCGAGCGCCCGCTCGGGTCGGCCTCGGTGACGACCTTGCCGGGCTTGCCTCGCAGCGTGGCCTCGAAGGACGCCTCGAGACCCCCGAGCCCGTTGTTGTCGGTCCCGACGAACCCGAGCACCGGCGCCGCGAGCGAGCTCGACGGGTAGAAGCGCTTCGACTCCCCCACCATCCCGACACCCGTGATCCCCAGCGTGCGCACCTGTTTTGCCGTCTCGTCGTTGACCTTACGCGCGAGGTACACGAACGCGGTGTCGGTCCGACTCAACCGCTCGAGCAAGTCCTGGGGCTCGAGACCCAGGACGGGGGCGAGCCGCGCCACCGCGACCGCCGGATCCCGGATGAAGCGGGGGTCGGCGAACACGGTCTGTTGCTGCACGGAGATCGCGAGATCGTTGCCATTGCGATCGAAGATGGAGCCCCGCTCGGCGGCGAGCGACATCGATCGGACCCGTTGTGCGAGAGCGAGCTCGTCGTAGTGCTCACCGCTCAACGCCTGCACGCTCACGGTCTTCACAGCGATGGCACCGAGTGCGAGCACCATCACGACGAGCAACACCGCGAGCCGGCGTCGGGCCGAGGCCGTCCGCTCCGCCTTCGTGAAGGATCGGGGCCGGCTCGGGCGGCGTGAGGTCGGCTGGCGGCGGGGCACCGGCGCTCGCCGTGGCGCGCGGACGCGGACTCGCGTCGAGCCGGCACGTGACCCGGCCGTCGCGGTGCTCGTCGAGCGCGCGCGGGGCGCGGTGGGCGTCGACCTCGGCGTTACTGCCCGCGACGGGCGCGAACGGGCACTCGATCCGGAACCGGCGGCGGCGGGTGCGGGAGCCTTCCGTCGGGGCGCGTCCCGGCGCCGACGCGCCGTCGGCGCGGCCGTCCGTGCCGACCGGGAACTGCGTCGGGGATCACGGTGCTGCGACAAGGTTCGGCTTCACCTTTCCCCAGTCCTCTTCCATGCTCGCTGCCGTCGTCGAGCCGTTCGGCGGTGTTCCCTCCTCGACCGCGCCGGGGGCGCTCAGGTAGCGCGGGCTGGGCGCGGGCACCATGCCCAAGCGCGTCGCGCGATCGATCACGGCCTGGGGGGAGGACTGCTGCGCGTACTCGAGCCGCAAGAGCTCGTAGCGACGCTGCGCCCGTTGCGTCCCGGCCGCGACATCGTCTAACCGCACCTCGCGCTCAGCCATCGTCGCGTGGACGACGACGACGCCGAGCACCGCCGCCGCGGTCGCGAAGACCGCGGCGCGCACCCCGATCCGACGCCACCGCTCGCGACGCAAGGCTGCGGGGTCGACGACGCGCAGATGCCGCTGGCGCTCCCTCACCGGCCGCGATGGGGGACTCCGGCGCGGGACCAACGAACGAACGGCCGCGGTCACGCGATGCGCTCCACCGCGCGCAGCCGCGCACTCTCGGCTCGCGGGTTCTGCGCGGCCTCGTCGTCCGAGGGACGCAGCGGGCGGCGCGTCAAGAGCCGGACGGTCGGCGCGTCGAGCTCTGGGGCCGGCAGTCCCTTCGGTACGTGCGTTCGGACCGAGCCGGTGCCCGAGAGCTGCGCGAATCGGCGCTTCACGATCCGGTCCTCGAGAGAGTGGTAGGCGAGCACGAGAACCCGGCCGCCGGGGGTCAGGAGATGCACGGACTCGTCGAGGCCCGCGGCGAG
>VGBT01000077.1 GCA_016870395.1 Actinomycetota bacterium
ACGGGGTAGTCGTCGCGGCGGACGGGCGCCTGCACGACGACTTCGCGATGCAGCTCGCGCGCGTGATCGCGGACCAGGGCGGGCTCCGGCTCGACGACCTCGCCGCGTTCCGCTCCCTCAACGACGAGGCGATGCGGGATGCGCTGACCGGCGTCGGCAACCGACGGTTCGCGTCGGCCCTGCTCGAGGACGTCCGGGCAGGCGACGCGATCGTGCTGGTGGACCTCGACGACCTGCGAGGCGTCAACGAGCAGCACGGCCATGCCGGGGGCGACCGTCTCCTGTGCGAGGTCGCGGAGCACCTCCGCCGATCCGTGCGGGACGCCGACACCGTCGCGGGGCTCGGTGGCGACGAGTTCCTCGTCGTCTTCCGTGGTGCGGGCCGAGACGCGTCTCGCACCGTGCACCGCGTCGCGGCGGCGTGGAACATGGGCCACGACACCTTCAGCGCGGGCGTCGCGGTGCACGAGGGTGGCGACCCGGAGGGCACGCTGGGACGGGCCGACAGGCCCATAGGGCTACCACGGAGCGTGGCATAGGGTGGCAGGAGGCCCGATCCCGGGCCCGGCGGAGGTGCTGGTGAGGAAGCTCCTGGGTGGTCTCGTCGCGGCCGTCGTCGCGGTCGCGGGGTCCCTGGCCGGGGCGGGTGCCGCGCACGCGGTGCAGCCCGTGCCGGGGCACGTCGGGCTGGTGCCGGAGGCCCCACGCGTCGACACGCCCTACGTCGACACCGGGGCGGTGGGTGACATCGAGGTGATCGGCTCACGCGTGTACCTGGCGGGGACGTTCACCTCCATCCGCGACGCCGGCGGCGCGCCGGTGGCGCAGGGCTACCTGGCCGCGTACGACATCGACAGCGGTCGGCTCGACCTGGGTTTCCGTCCGGCGTTCGACGGCGAGGTCACCGCGATCGAGGCATCCCCCGACGGGTCCGCGCTCTACGCCGCGGGCCGGTTCAACAGCGTGAGCGGCATGGCGCGGCGCAAGGTCGCCAAGCTCGACCCGGTGAGTGGCGCGGTGGTGACGGCGTTCCGGGCCGACGCGGACGCTCGGGCGACCGCGCTGGCCGTGAGCACGTCGAAGGTCTACGTGGGCGGGTTCTTCTCGACGGTCAAGGGCGCGACCGCCGGACGGCTGGCGGCGCTCGACCCGGTCACGGGTGCGGTCGACGCCGGGTTCGCGCTTCCCGTCACGGGTGGAATCGGTGCCGCCGGGGCGCTGAAGGTCGTCGAGCTGGCGCTCACCACCGACGAGGCGACCCTGCTCGTCGTGCACACCGGGCGGCAGGTCGGCGGCCTGGACCGCGTGGGTGTGGCGCTCGTCGACACCGCGGCGAAGGCGGTGCGACCGTGGCAGACGTCGCTGTTCGCGGACAACCTGAGCCGGGTCGGGGGGGTCGTGCGTCTGGCGGACGGGGACATCGCCCCGGACGACTCGTACTTCGTCGTCGTGAGCGGCTCGGGGGGTGACCGCCCCCCGAGCAACGACACCGCGATGGCCTTCCCGACGACCGGCGGCGCGGGGGTCGAGCCGCTTTGGGTGTCACGGCACTTCGACTCCGTGTTCGCGGTCGCGATCTCGGAGACCGCGGTCTACGTAGGCGGGCACTTCCGCTGGCAGGAGGCTCCGGGATCGACCCAGCCGTGGCCGGGCGACGCGAACCTGAACTACGGCTGGGGCTCCGCGGTGGACGCGACGGTGCTGGGCGACGAGGTGCTGCGCCGGGACATGGTCGGGGCGCTGGACCCGGCGACGGGGACGACGCTCGACTGGAACCCGGGATGCGAGGCGTTCGAGGGCGTCCGCACGCTCGAGCTGATCCCGCGCGGTCTCCTGCTCGGCCACGACGGGATGTCCTGTGGGCAGCGGGTCCTCGGCCGGCACGCGTTCTGGGACTTCACGCGCGTCCCGGCACCGTCACCGGCCGAGACGTGGCTCGACACGCCGTTCGAGGGCCAGAGCCTCGCCGCGAACGGCCCGGTGCCGTTCGGGGGACGAGCCGCGGCACCGTCGGGTGTCAGCCGCGTGCAGGTGGAGCTGCGCGACCGGGGCAGCGGCAGGTATCTGCAGGACGACGCCGTCACGTTCGGCGCGGCCTGGAACGCGATCGAGGCCGCGCTGGACACGCCCGGCGGGCCCGAGTCGGCGTGGACGCTCGACGTCACGCTGCCGGCGGGTGAGTACCAGGTGTGGGCGCGGGCCTTCGCACTCGACGGTAGCCGCGACACGACGAAGGCGACCGCGAAGTTCTACACGGCCCTGCGCGACGACGCGCTGCCCGTCACGACGATCCTGCTGCCGGCGCAAGGGCTCCTGAGCGCGCTCACCTTCGACCTGTCCGGCACGGCCACCGACGACCACGGCGTGAGCCGGCTCTCGTTCGTGGCCAAGCACGTCGACACGGGCTACTACCTCCAGGACGACGGGACCGTGGCACCCGCCTGGAGCTCGTTCGGAGGTGAGCCCGACGCCCCCGGCGACGCCAACGTGACCTGGTCGCGCGAGATCACGCTCCCAGTGGAAGGCACCTGGGACATCTGGGCGACGGCGATCGACTCCGCCGGCCAGAGCGACAACCGCGGTGCGAGGGCGCGGTACGCGGTCTCCGCGACGAACGTCGCGCCGGCTACGACGATCGCCGCACCGACGAGCAACCAGGTCGTGGTCCCGGGCTCCGCGGTGACGATCTCGGGCGTCGCCACCGACGACCGCGCGGTGGTCCGGGTCGAGGTGCGCGTGCGCAACCTCCAGACCCGCGAGGGGATGGCCGCCGACCTGGCATGGGGCGTGCCGGCGTTCGCCCGCGTGACCCCGCTCAACACGAGCGCGCCGATCGTGGCCTGGACGGTCACGACCCCACCGCTGCCCCCCGGTCGCTACGAGATCATCGCCAGGGCGGTCGACGACCTCAAGGTGACGACGCCGGAGGCGTCCCGGCCCAACATCAAGATCCTGTCGCAGTACGCGTCTCCGCTGCCGCCGGAGACGGCGCTCGACTTCGCCGCCACGACGCAGGACGTCGACACGCTCGACCTCCCGATCACCGGAACGGCCACCGGCGGGGGTGGGATCGCCGCGGTGAAGCTCGTCGTGTTCGAGAACCTCAGCCGCCGCTACCTCACCTCGACGACCGGATCGATGAGCAGCGCGTACACGCTGGTCGACGTCGCGGTCGCGAGCCCGGGGGCGACCGCGACCGGGTTCTCGACGCTCCTGCACCTCCCGGGCTCGGGTGACTACACCGTCACCGCGATCGCGCTCGACGTGCTCGGCCAGCTCGACACGTCGACCGCGGGCGCGGAGGCCCGCTACAAGATCTTCCCCGGCGACGCCGATCCGACGTCGCTCCTGTACTCGCCGGCCGACGGGTCGACGCTGACGAACGCGGTCTCCATCTCGGGGCGCGCCTTCGACGACGTGGCGATCATGTCGGTCCAGGTGAAGGTGACGAACGTGGCCACCGGGAAGGGCCTCCGGCCCGACGGCACGTTCGGGACCGGCGAGTGGCTCCAGGCGTTCGTGACCAACCCGGGCGGCCCCGCGTCGAACTTCGTGTACACGTCGCCGACGCTGCCCCCGGGCACCTACCGGGTGGACGTGCAGCCGGTGGACTCGGTGACCAACGTCCAGTGGGTCCCGCTCACGATCACGGTTACCGTCGTCACCGGCTGACTTCGCGCACGAGCTCGCTCTCGGACGTCCCACTCCACCCTGGTCACTCGTCCTGGCGGCGCGCCGGTCAGGGGGGTGGCCGTTCGCGGTTCGAGCCGCGCTCCAGGCGCATGTGACCCGGCGCACCGACGAGGCGGGCCTTGGTCCGGTGCTTCTCGTGGTGATGGTGTCGGCAGAGGCGGTGCAGGTTCTCGTAGCTGGTGGTGCCGCCTTCGTGGATGGGGATGTCGTGGTCGATCTCGAGATGCCGGTGCGCGTGGCAGCCGGCGATCACGCACTCCCGGTCGCGGGCTTCGATCGCGGTCCGAAGGACGGCGGGGATCGTCCGTCCGAGGTGCACCACCCGGATCACGTCGGTCCCGTCGGTGACCAGCGCCTTCAGTGCGGCGTCGCCGTTCGGGGCGCGGCGAACCACCTCGACGGGGACCGGTCGGGCGCCTTCGAGCTCGCAGAGCTCTCCCGCCACGGTGTGCCCGCGCTGGTAGGCGTCGTGGGAGACGTGGTACACGACCACCGCGTCCGGGCCCTTGCGGACGGGCCGGGCCACCACCGCTGAGCCGGACCCACCGGTCGCGATGCCGGAGGCGTCGGCGGCGCGCTCTTCGCGGCCGCCGGTGCCCGTGCCGCCCACGATGCCGCGGTGCGTGGCGAGCGCGACCAGCGCGTCGAACGCGGTCTGCTCGGGCCGGGCGTGGTCACCGCCATGGCGGTTCGCGTCGAACAGGGCCCGCTCGTAGGGCTCCAGCGCGGCCATCACTCGGGCGGTCTGGTCGATCGGACCGCGCACGTCGATGCGGCCGGTCCCGTCGGGGTCCCGCCAGTGCCGCAGAGACCGGCGGGCCCGGATCCGCTCGTACGCGGCCATCTCGTCGACGCACGCCGCCGCGGTGACCCTGGCGCAGTCCCGCCGCAGCCCGGCGAGCCCGTTCGCCTCGGCGCTCGCCAACAGGTCCCCCTCGGCATCGGGATCCGCGCTCGCCGCCGCGCTCACCGCTTCCGCCTGCAGCGTAGAGAGGCGCCCGCCACGCAACGCGCTCGCGGTCTCGGGGAGCGCGTCGAGCCGCTTCACCGTCTCGAGCACGCCTCCGGCCTGGGCCACGGAGCCGCCCGACACCGCGGCGAGCCACTGCTCCGCCGTGCGATGCGTGCCTCGGTGGATCCACGCCCCCGAACCGAGCGCCCGGCCCGCCGCCAGGGTCTTCCCTGCGCCCGCGAGGCGCTCCAGCTCGGCGAACGCCTCGGTCAGGTCACACGCAGCGGGGCCGTCGAGACGCGCCGGGTCGAACCCGGCCAGGCCCTCCCGGACCCGCTCGATCACCTCGACCACCAACCCGCGCACGCGACACCCCCGACAGACACCGACCATCTGAACCCGGAGGAGCGAGAAGAGCGGCACATCGGGCCACGCCACCTCGACGACCCGACCCCCACATCATCCCATGGGGGTGTGACAAGAGTGCCGGGCAAGAGTGCACAAGGCCGGGTTCTCGGGTGGGCGTGGCTCGCAGAACCCGGGCGCTTCGTCCCTCCGATCGACGATGATCTGCGCCGTGACCCCCGTGGCCGCTGAGGGATCAGGAACGAGATGCTGCTTTCGTGCGTCACGCCGAAGCGGAGAAGCGGGTGCCGACGGGCCACCCGAGCACGAGCGCGTCCTGACCGCCTACCGCTCGTCGAGCTGCGTGACGAGCCGCTTCGGGGCGACGGACCGGTACGCGTCCTCGACGATGCCGGCGACCTCGTCCCAGTCCGGGTCGACGTCGAGCCGGACGCCGAGCCAGCCGCGGTGGCCGACGTACGGGGGACGGAAGAACCGTCCGGGCTCCTCCGCCACGAGCGCGGCCTGCACACCGTCGGGCGCCGGGCACCAGATCGCGACCCGGCCGTCGTCGTGGTGGTGGTCGTGGAACATGCACAGCGTCCGCTTGCCGCCCACGAAGAAGCTGGGCGATCCGTGGCTGAGCCGCTCCTCGACCTCGGGGAGCGCGTGGCAGATCGCGCGGACGCGCTCCAGGGCGGCGGCGGTCTCACGACGGGTCATGCCTGCCCCGCATCATGGCACCGGAGGCGCGACCGGGCCCCGGCCACGAGGACCGGGGCCCGGTCGCCTCCGAGCTCCTGACGCCTACGGCACCGTGACGACCCGTGTGGTGCTCGCGGCCTTGCCCCAGCCGTCGGTGACGGTGAGCGTGACCGTGTACGTGCCCGCCAGCGCGTACGTCTTCGTCGGCACGGGCAGCGTGCTCACGGCCGACCCGTCGCCGAAGTTCCACGAGTAGGTGAACGGGTCCCCGTTCGGGTCGGACGACCCGAGGCCGGAGAGCACGCACACCAGACCAGCGCACGACGGCGTCCCGATCACCGGGGTGGGGGCGACGTTGCCCACCGGCTCGGTGATGGTGAGGACGAACGTCGTGCTCGCCGCGTCCCCCCAGGCGTCCGTCGTGGTCAGCGTCACCGTGTAGGTGCCGTCGGCCGCGTACGTCTTGGTGGGCGAGGGCAGCGTGCTCGTGGCCGACCCGTCACCGAAGCTCCACAGGAACGTGATCACGTCACCCTGCGCGTCGGTCGGCGAGATGCCCGAGAACACGCACGTCCGCGCCGCGCACGTCGGCGCGGTGATCACCGGCGTCGGCGCGGTGTTGCCCACCGGCTCGGCGATGGTGAGGCTGCGGGTCGCGCTGGCGGCGCGGCCCCACTCGTCCGTCGCGGTGAGCGTCACGGTGTAGGTGTTGTCGGCCGTGTAGGTCTTCGTCGGCGTGGCCAGGGTGCTAGCGGCCGACCCGTCCCCGAAGTTCCACGAGTAGGTGAACGCGTCCCCGTTCGGGTCGGCGGTGCCCACGGCCGAGAACGTGCACGTCCGTGCCGTGCACGACGGGTTGTTGATCACCGGGACCGGGGCCACGTTGTCGGCGGGCTCGGTGATCGTGACGGGCAGCGTCGTGCTGGCCGCGTCGCCCCACCCGTCGGTGAGCGTGAGCGTCACGGTGAACGTGCCCGCGGTCGGGAACGTGTGCGACGGTGCCGCCGACGTGCTGGTGGGCGTGGCGTCCCCGAAGTTCCACAGGTACGTGTACCCGTCGCCGTTCGGGTCGGACGACCCGGCCGCCGAGAGCGTGCAGAGCTTCTTCACGCAGGCCGGGGGCGCGATCACCGGCACGGGCGGGAGGTTCCCGGCGGGCTTGGTGATCGTCACGTCCCGCGTGGTGCTGGCGGCGTCGCCCCAGGCGTCCGTCGTGGTCAGCGTCACCGTGTAGGTGCCATCCGCCGCGAACGCGTGTGTCGGGGTGGACGCCGTGCTCGTCGCGGTCCCGTCACCCCAGTTCCACAGGAACGTCATGCTGTCGCCGTTGGGGTCGGAAGAGCCGAGGCCCGAGAAGCTGCAGCTCCGGGCGGCGCAGATCGGGTTGCTGATCACCGGGGTGGGCGCCGCGTTGCCGGGCGGCTCGCCGATCGTGACCGCGAGGCTGGTGCTCGCGGCCTTGCCCCACCCGTCCGTCACGATGAGCGACACGGTGTACGTGCCGTCGGCCGGGAACGTGTGCCCGTTCGCCGACGCGGTGCTCGTGGGCGTGCCGTCACCGAAGTTCCACAGGTACGTGAACGTGTCGCCCGGGTTCGGGTCGGAAGAGCCTAC
>VGBT01000078.1 GCA_016870395.1 Actinomycetota bacterium
ACGGCGCGGGTGGTGGAGGTCGTGAGCCGGGTGGCGCCGTCGATCCTCGGTCTCCATTGGTCGGCTCGACGGCGCGGGTGGTGGAGGTCGTGAGCCGGGTGGCGCCGTCGATCCTCCACCTTGACCTGGATGCGTTCTTCGCGTCGGTGGAGCAGCTCGACGACCTCGGCCTGCGCGGTCGGCCGGTCGTCGTGGGTGGGATCGGCAACCGGGGCGTCGTCGCGGCGGCGAGCTACGAGGCACGCGCGTTCGGGATCCACAGCGCGATGCCGACGGCCCGGGCCCGTCGGGCCTGCCCGGACGCCGTGTTCCTCCCGCCGCGCTTCGAGGCTTACAGCGCCAGGAGCGCGGAGGTCATGGCGATCCTCCGGTCGGTGACGCCGCTGGTCGAGCCGATCTCGCTCGACGAGGCGTTCCTCGACGTGGAGGGGGCGCACCGAACGTTCGGCACCGGGCCCGAGATCGGAGCGGGCCTTCGAGCGCGGATCAAGGCCGAGACCGGGCTCAGCGCGTCGGTGGGCGCGGCCACCACGAAGATGCTCGCGAAGATCGCCAGCGACCTCGCCAAGCCCGACGGCCTGCTCGTCGTGGAGCCCGGCACCGAGCTCGAGGTGCTCCACCCGCTGCCGGTCGGGCGCCTCTGGGGCGTCGGCCCGGCGACGCGGCGACGCCTCGACCGGTTCGGCGTGGTGACGATCGGTGATCTCGCCGCGATCCCCGAGGACACCCTGGTGCGCGCGCTCGGGGACGCGTCGGGCCGCCACCTCCACGCGCTCGCCTGGAACCGTGACGACCGCGCGGTCGAACCGCATCAGGAGCACAAGTCGATCGGCCACGAGGAGACGTTCGCTCGCGACCGTACCGACGGCGCCGGGCTCGCCGCGGACCTCGGCCAGATGGCCGCCCGCGTCGCCGCGCGCCTGCGCGCCGCGGATCGCACCGCGCGCACGATCGTGCTGAAGGTCCGCTTCCACGACTTCACGACCATCACCCGGTCCCACACCCTCCCACACCCGACCGCACTGACCGTCGAGATCGCGGCGACCGCCCGCGCCCTGCTCGACACGGTCGACCTCGGAACCGGCATCCGGCTGATGGGGGTCTCGGTCAGCCAGCTCGAGGAAGGCGCGCCGGTGCAGGGAACACTCGCACTGGACGGGCCGAGCGACTCGGCGCGCGACGACCGCCGTGCCCTCGACGCGGCGCTCGACGGGGTGCGTCAGCGCTTCGGTGAAGGCGCGGTGGGTGCAGCGGGCGGCCGCACGCGCGACCGTGGCAGCCTGTGGGGCCCCGAGGAGATGAAGGAGGCCGGCGAGTGATGCGCATCGGCTTGGTCGGCTGTGGGCACATCGGCACGGTGCACGCGTACGCGCTCGAGCAGCTGCACCTAACCGGATTGGTCGACGCCCGGCTTGTCGCGACCTACGACGCCGACCCCGAGCGCGCGGCCCGGCTCGCGGGAAACCACGGCGGCACGCCGATGGCGCGCCTCGACGACCTGCTCGACGCGGTCGACGTCGTCTGGGTCTGCACCTGGACGGCGGGTCATCTCGAGGCGGTCACCGCGGCCGTCGCGCGGAACCTCCCCGTCTTCTGCGAGAAGCCGCTCGCGCCGGACCTGACCGACTGCCTGCGCATCGCCGAGCTGCTCGGACAGGTGCCGCACCAGGTGGGCCTCGTCTTGCGCCACGCGCCCGTGTTCCGCAACGTCGCGGACATCGTCGGCTCCTTGCGCTACGGCGCGCCGATGGCGGTGGTGTTCCGCGACGACCAGTACTTCCCGATCCAGGGCATGTACGGCTCCACGTGGCGCAGCGACGTCGCGAAGGCAGGGGGCGGCACGCTCATCGAGCACTCGATCCACGACGTCGACGTGCTCGCCGGGATCGTGGGAGCGCCGGTGTCGGTCACGGCGCACACCGCGTCGAGGTTCGGCTACCCGGGCATCGAGGACACCGCGACCGTCGGGCTCGCCTACGCGCAGGGCGCGAGTGCGGCGTTGGTGAGCGTCTGGCACCAGGTGACGACCCGGCCTTCGACCCGGCGTCTCGAGGTCTTCTGCGAGGACGCCTTCCTCTGGACCGAGGACGACTACCTCGGCCCCCTCCACGTCGAGACCTCCGACGGCACCGAGGTGATCTCGGGGGAGCCTCCGGCCTGGATCGATCGCCTCGCCGTGCCGGAGGTCCTGGCCAAGCCGCTCGCCCAGTACTGCGAGCCGAGCAAGGCGTTCCTCGACGCTCTCAGCGGCAGTGGCGGGGCCGCTCGGGGCTTCCCCGACGTCGAGCTCGCCCTCGCCGCTCACCGGGTCGTGGACGCCGCGTACACCTCGGCGGCGAACGGTGGCGCACCCATCGCGTTGAGTGACCCTCTCGGACGCGCGAAGATTGCCTGATGCCGCTTTCCGAGGAAGAGCAGCGGATCCTCAAGGAGATCGAGGCCAACCTCGCTGAGACCGATCCCGGTCTGGTGCAACAGGTCTCGGAGACGACGCTCTACCGTCACTCCGCCCGCGCGATCAAGTGGGCGGTGATCGGGTTCGTCGCCGGTCTCGTGCTGCTGCTGCTCACCTACCAGAACCTGCTGCTTTTCGGCGTGGTCGGATTCCTGGTCATGCTCACCTGCCTCCTCGTGATCGAGCGCAACGTGCGCAAGCTCGGGAAGGCCGGCATCCAGAACCTCACCGGCAACGTTCGCGGCAGCGCGGTCACCGGGTTTCTCGGGTCCACGTCGCGCCGTTGGCGCGAGCGCTGGCAGCGCGACGACGGCTGAACGGGCATTGGGCTACACGGCGCCCCAGGCGGCCCGCATCACCGGCGCGACCCCTGCGCAGCTCGACTACTGGGCACGCACCGGCCTCGTGGTGCCCGACGGGGGTGCCTACGAGTTCCGCGATCTGGTGGCGCTGCGTGTGGTGGCGTCGCTGCTCGCCGCCGGGCTCTCGCTTCCGCGGGCCAAGCGGGCGATCGGGTTCCTCGTCGTCTCCGGGGAGGACGTGGCCGGACTGCGGCTCGTCACCGACGGTGAAGCGGTGTGGGCATGCCGCGACGACGGGCAGATTCTCGACGCGCTCGGCCGGGGCCAGCTTGCGCTGTTCGTCGCGGTCGACGCATTCGCCGACCAGGTGGAGGCCGAGGTCCGTTCGTTCTGCGCCGAACGCGACGCGTTCGTCGACGCGCTCGAGCCCGGGGCTCGCTCAGCTACCGACTGACTCGGGTTCGCGGTGGAGCGCACGCCGCGCTCGTTCGCGGCCGGTCGTTCCTTCGGCGAGCGCGTCCCGGACCATGTCCGCCCACTCCCACGCGTCCCTTGCCGCGTCGGGGGTGGGATTTCGATCCGAGAACCGGGTCCGCGCGTAGAGCGCGGCGAGATCCGCGAGCGCGCCGGTGACCGCGTCGGGCGCCCCCCGGACGCGGTAGGCACGCGCTTGCTCGTCGGGGGTCAGTGCGCGTGACGGTGGCAGGCCGGCATCCGCGAGGTGTTCCAGCGTGTCGTGCCATGCGCCAATGATCGACTGCCGCGCGACCCGATGGGATCGTCGTTGCGCGCGCTGGCGCCGCTTGCGGGTGACGGTGCGAACCGAGCGTGCACTGGTTGCGAATCCCAGGGCGACGGCGAGCCCGAGCGAGCGCGCCGCGAGGACTGGCGCCGAGTTCAACGTCGCGGTGGCGACGCGTCGCGTGCGCGACATCGACGACGTAGCCTTGAAGGGCCGCCGCGACCTGGACCCGATCGACGGCCTAAAGGAGTGTGTGCACGGCGTCGCGGCTCAGCACGGCGTCGAGCTCCTCGATCGCCACGTGGTTGTCCGGGGCCTCGAGGATCGCCACCTCGGCCGATCGGCTCGGGTCCCGCATCTCGATGCGCATGAGGAACCGGTCGAGCTGGGCCTTGGGAAGGGGATAGGTGCCCTCGAGCTCGATCGGGTTCTGCGTCGCGATCACGAGGAAGGGCGACCCCAGTGGGTAGGTGACTCCGTCGACGGTCACCTGCCGCTCCTCCATGGCTTCCAGCAGCGCCGACTGGGTCTTCGGCGACGCTCGGTTGATCTCGTCGGCGAGCACAACGTCGGCGAACACGCCACCGGGCCGGAACTCGAAGCTTCCGGTGACGCGGTTCCACACCGACACGCCGGTGACGTCGGAGGGGAGGAGGTCGGGCGTGAACTGGATGCGCCGCCACGTCCCGCCCATCGAGCGAGCGATGGCCTTGGCGAGCGACGTCTTGCCGACACCCGGCACGTCCTCGATGAGGAGGTGGCCCTGGGCGAGCAGGCACACGAGCGCGAGGTGCACCGCCTCCTGCTTGCCCTGAACGACCTGCTCGACGTTGGCGAGCAGCGACTGAAATCCGGTGTCGAGGTCCGTGCCGACGCCCGCGCCGTCAGGGTCGAGCTGCTCCGGCTGCGCCACCGCGGCTCCTTTTGACGCGGACGCGCAGTCTACGGGCGCGGCACGTCTCGCCCCGCAGGGCCCAGTTCGTCGGGAGAGGAGCGGTATTCGCTCTTCGACGCACAAACTAGGGTCGGTGGCGTGCATGGTGCAGTCCGCGCCGGGGCGACGCCGCCGGGCGCCCGCCCCGGAACGCGGCCCGGTTCCCGGTTCTGGGTCCGGGCGATCGGCGCGCTCGCGCGGCACCCGAAGCTCTGGCCGACCGCGCTGGTCCAGGTCGGGCGGCTCGCCCGGCCGGGCTGGTGGCGCCACGCGCCGTTCCTCCCGGTGCCGGACCGCGAGTACCTCCGCTTTCGCCTCGAGACCCAGTACGGGCCGGTCGCAACGCCGCAGCCCGGCGACCTCGTCGACTACCTGCGGTGGTGCCGGGAGACCGGCCGGTAGACTCCGCCCGGTCGCCCGGGCGCCGAAGCCGGCCATTGGAGGAGGTCCCGAGGCTTGGGAAGAGCGCTGCTGCTCAACGCCAGCTTCGAGCCGCTCTGCGTCGTCCCGTTGCGTCGCGCCGTCGTGCTCGTGCTGAAGGAGAAGGCCGAGATCGTGTCGCGCCGCCCGGAGGCCGTGCACTCGGAGCGCCTCGTCGTGCCCGCCCCGAGCGTGATCCGCCTGGTCCACTTCGTTCGCGTGCCGTTCCGGTCGCGGATCCCGCTGTCCCGGCGTGCCGTGTTCGCACGCGACGGGCACCGCTGCCAGTACTGCAACCGGCCCGCGGAGAACATCGACCACGTCGTCCCGCGCTCCCGTGGCGGCGAGCACGTCTGGGAGAACGTCGTCGCCTCGTGCCGCCCGTGCAACGCACGCAAGGAGAACCGGTTCCTCCACGAGACCGACCTCCGGCTGCGGCGCCGACCCGTCGCGCCGCCCGACATCCACTGGGTCGCGGCCACTGCCGGCAACATCGACCCGCTGTGGGAGCCCTACCTCCCGGGCCTCGAGCCCATCGCGGTCTAGGGCTTCGCCTCGCCGAGCGTCCCGGGCTCCGGGTGATCCGGGCTCGGGCACCGCACCGCTGAGCAGCCCGGGTCTTCGCGGCTCGAGGTGGGGATCGCGGCCGCCATGGGCCCGGTTCTGGCCGCTTCGGGGATCACCGGGGCGACGAGCGTGCCCCGACCGCCCGATCCGGGCCCTGCCGGGGCGCCACGAGCCCGAGGAGTGGCGCGAAGTGGCGCGAAGTGGGTTGACAGGGAGGGAAGTGGTGCTCTAGGGTGCACGGAGTGGAGTGAGGGGAGTCGGCAGTCCCGGGCACCGGACCCGGGGGTGCGGCCGACCGGAGTGAGGGGACATCGATGCTCGGCTTCCTCGGCGAGTACCAGCACTCGCTGGATGCCAAGGGTCGGGTGATCCTCCCGGCCGAGTTTCGGGAGCCCCTCGCCGAGGGCGCCGTGCTCACCCGGTTGCCAGACGACGGCTGCCTCGCGGTGTACCGCCAGGAGGAGTTCGAGCAGTTGGCCCAGCGGGTGCGGGAGAGCGCAAGAGAGGGAGCGGCCCAGGCGTGGCTCGCCCGGAACTGGTTCAGCTCGGCTCGTCCGTTCACGCCCGACAAGCAGGGCCGGATGGCGATCCCCCAGAACTTGCGGGAGTTCGGCGGGCTCGAGCGTGACGTGATGGTGGTGGGAATCGACAACCGCATCGAGCTGTGGGACCCGCCGAAATGGCGCGAGCGCAGCGCCGAGTCCCTCGAGGTCTCCGGCGCCGAGCTCGGCAAGATGTTCTTCTAGGAAGATATTGACAGGCGGGACCGGTTTCCCGGACCCGCCACCAGTCCCCCGGCCGGCGCGGTCGAAGGCCCCTACTCCGCCCGCTTTTGGCCGAGTCGATCCGGGGAGAAATCCCGGACGGCATGCACCGAGCCGGGGGACTGGTGGCGGGCCGCGGGGGATCGGGCTCGAAGGGGGCACTGCGTGAGTGAGGCGTTCGTCCATCACCCGGTGATGGGCCGGGAGGTGGTCGAGCTCCTCACTCAGGTACCGGCGGGAACCGTCGTCGACGCCACGGTGGGCGGCGGGGGTCACGCCGGGATGCTCTGCACCGCCCGGCCCGACCTCCGGCTGCTCGGCATCGACCGGGACCCGGTGGCCGTCGCGGCGGCCAGGGCGGCACTCGCTCCCTTCGGCCCCCGGGCACGGGTCGTGCACGGGGGCTTCGAGCACCTCGCCGAGATCGTGGCCACAGAAGCGAGCGAGGGGGAGATCGTCGGAGTGCTGTTTGACCTCGGAGTGAGCAGTCCGCAGCTGGACCGCGCCGAACGCGGCTTCTCGTACTGGGCCGAGGCGCCCCTCGACATGCGGATGGATGCCGGCCAGGCGCTCACCGCGGCGGACGTCTGCAACGGCTACGACGAGGCCGCGCTCGGCCGGCTGATCGCCGCCAACGGCGAGGAGCGCTTCGCCCGCCGCATCGCGCGCGAGATCGTCGCACGGCGACCGCTCCAGACGACTGGCGATCTCGTCGACGCGATCAAGGCTGCGATCCCCGCACCGGTCCGTCGTCGGGGCGGCCACCCCGCGCGGCGGACGTTCCAGGCGATCCGGATGGAGGTCAACCAGGAGCTGCCGAACCTCGCCGCGGGCCTCGACGAGTCCGTGCATCTCCTGACCCCCGGCGGCCGGGTTCTCGTGCTCGCCTACCACTCTCTCGAGGACCGGATCGTGAAGCGCCGATTCGCGCAGCTCTCGGGCACCGGCCCGGTCCGAACGCACGTACCGAAGGGACTGCCGGCCCCAGAGCT
>VGBT01000079.1 GCA_016870395.1 Actinomycetota bacterium
CTCGCCGACGGCCGCCGCGTGATCGACCAGGACTGGGTGCAGATGAACCTGGCGCGCGTGTACGCCCGCCTCGAGTACCTGCGCCTCGCCAACTGGAAGATCGCGGCCGACGCGACCAGCGGCGCCGCGCTCGACCCGGCCGCGGCCTCGAGCATCAAGGTGTTCGGCACCGAGTTCTACCTGGAGTCGTTCCGGGCGCTGCTCGAGATCATCGGCCCCGTCGCCTACGTGCAGGACGGTTCGCCCGAGGCCGTGCTGCGCGGTCGCATCGAGTCGCGCGTTCGCAGCATGCACATCCTCACGTTCGGCGGCGGCACCAACGAGATGCAGCGCGACCTCATCGCCATCTTCGGCCTCGGCATGCCCGGGTCCCCCCGGTAAGGAGCACCGATGGACTTCACGCTCACCGAGGAGCAGCAGGCGCTGCGCGACCTGGCGCGTCAGATCCTCACCGACCGGATGACCCAGCCGCGCCTGCGCGAGCTCGACGCGAGCGAGGACTGGTTCGACCGTGACACGTGGGCCGCGCTCGCCGAGGCGAACCTGCTCGGCATCGCGCTGCCCGAGGACGTGGGCGGCCTCGGGTTCGGGTTCCTCGAGCTGTGCCTCCTGCTCCAGGAGCAGGGCCGCACGCTGGCGCCGCTGCCGTTGCTGCACACGCTCGTGTCGTGCGCACTGCCAGTGGCACGGTTCGGCGACGCCGAGCAGCGCACGGGGCTGGCCCCGATCGCCCGCGGCGAGATGATCGTGACGGCGGCCCTCACCGAGCTGGGGACGCCGGCCGACGTGCCGCAGACGACGGCCGTCCGCGACGGCACCGGCTGGCGGATCACCGGCAAGAAGGTCTGCGTTCCCGCCGCGCATCTCTGTGACCGCGTGCTCGTTCCGGCGTCGGTCGGCGACGATGTCGGCCTCTTCTTCGTCGAGCTCATCGCGGCCGGCGTGACGCTGGCCCGCCAGGAGACCCAGGACCACGAGCCGCAGTTCGTCGTCACGCTCGACGGCGCGGCCGTCGACGACGCCTACCGGCTGGGTGATCTGGCGGACGGGCGCGACATCCTGCGCTGGATCGTCGAGCGCACCACGGTCGGCATCTGTGCGATCGTCGCCGGCGCGTGCCAGGAGGCGCTGCGCATCACCGCTGACTACACCACCACGCGCAAGCAGTTCGACCGCGCGATCGGCACGTTCCAGGCCGTCGGCCAGCGGATGGCCGACTCCTACATCGACACGCAGGCGATCGAGCTCACGATGCTGGGCGCCGCCACCCGGCTCGCCGCGGGTGAGGACGCCGCGGAGTCGGTGCACGCCGCGAAGTACTGGGCCTCCGAGGGCGGGAGCCGGGTGGTGCATGCGGGGCTCCACGTGCACGGTGGCATCTCGATCGACCTCGACTACCCGATCCACCGGTACTTCAACTGGGTCAAGCAGCTCGAGTTCACGCTCGGCTCGGCCACGCCGCAGCTGCGGGAGCTCGGTCACCTGATCGCCGCAGCCTCGTAGCCGGGCGCTCGTCCGACCGCGGCCGGCGGGCGGACCAGCGTTCGGTCAGTGCTCCTTGGCGTAGTCGGTGATGCCGGCGGAGAAGTCGAGTGCGACGCAGGCCTCGTCGCCGACGGTCCACGCGTCGTGGCCCGGCGGGCACACGAAGGTGTCGCCTTCGGCGACCCGTATGTCCGTGCCGTCGTCCATCGGGATGTGCATACGACCGGAGAGCGCGTACCCGCTGTGGTGCACCTCGCATGGCGTACTCGCAATCGTGCGCCCGCTGACAGTGACGATCGAGCGCCCCGTGTCAGGTTGTGCAGATCGCCTCGGAGGCCTCGATCGCCCGCTCCACCTCCGGTCGCTCGCCGCAGACGAGCAGATACTCCGTGTTGCGGAGGTGCGACACCGAGCCCACCTTCTCGCCCTGCGGGTTGTGGATGCCGATCTGGGCGCCGACGTAGCGCTTCGTGTCGAACGCGAGCACCTCGGCGTGGCCGCGTGACGCGCACATGTCGGCCAGGTCCTCGAGGGCGATCCACGACTCGTCGTTGTACGAGAGGACCAACAGCCTCGCATCGACGGCCTCGACGCACTCGCGCAGCGCCGCCGGCATCTCCCGCTTCCGGTTGAACGCACTCTTCGTCGACGCGTCGCGCGCGTCGACTCGCTTGCAGGCCACGCCGTAGTGCTTCGGCGCATCCCAGGCGACGAGCGTCTCCCACACGTGGTAGTTGGTGAAGTAGCGGTGCTGGTTGTAGGGCGGGTCGAGATAGGCGAAGTCGAACGGGCCGAGGTCGGCGGCGACTTCGCGGGCGTCGGCGCGGACCGCGCGGCCTGGCCCCGCGAGCAGCTCCGGGACGCGCAGGGTCAGCCGGTTGGCGGCTCGGGGCGCCCACTGCTTCAGGTAGGCCATCTGCACGCCCGTCGTCGAGTCCACCCGGTCGGCCGCCTCGATCAGGCTGGTGAGCAGGAGCGGCTCGAGCCACGAGCCGGCGTGGTCGAGTTGGATCGCGTCGCGGATCACGTCGACGCGCTCGCCGTTCTCGGGTCGCAGGTAGCGCGACGTCACGCAGAACGTCTCGGTGAAGTAGCCCGGTCGGCCCGGGAGTCCGTCGAGGCGTGCGAGTTCGGTCTCCAGCGCGTCGAGGTCGATGCTCGCGGCGTCGGTCTCGACGTAGCAGCGCGCGAACACCTCGGAGTAGCGGGCCGTGTCGACCGCGGTGACCGTGGCGCCCCGACGCTTGCACGCCTGCGCGACCCGCGTGGTGCCGGTGAACAGGTCGAGCACCGTGCGGGCCCCCGAGGCCGAGCACAGCGCCCCCAGCACCGGGACCAGCCGCCGCTTCGACCCCAAGTACTTGATCGGCACGCGCCGAATGTATCTACGCTGCCGGCCATGGCCGACGACCCCAATGCATGGTGGCGCGAAGGCGTCCTGTACCAGGTGTACCCGCGCTCGTACATGGACGCCGATGGCGACGGTGTCGGCGACCTGCGGGGAGTGATCGACCGGCTCGACCACCTCCAGTGGCTCGGGGTCCGGGGCATCTGGCTGAGCCCGATCACCGTCTCACCCAACGCCGACTTCGGCTACGACTGCGCGGACTACTGCGACGTCGACCCCTCGCTCGGCACGCTCGCCGACGCCGACGAGCTCATCGCCGAGGCCGGTCGTCGAGGCATCCGCGTGCTCCTCGACCTGGTGCCCAACCACACGAGCATCGAGCACGCCTGGTTCCGGGAGGCTCGGGCCTCGCGGGACAACCCGAAGCGGCACTGGTACGTGTGGGCCGACCCCGCACCCGACGGCGGGCCACCGAACAACTGGACCGCGAGCTTCGGCGGGCCGGCATGGACGCTCGACGAGACCACCGGTCAGTACTACCTGCACAACTTCCTGCCGGCGCAGCCCGACCTCAACTGGTGGAACGAGGACGTGCGCGCCGCGTTCGACGACATCCTGCAGTTCTGGTTCGACCGTGGGGTCGCCGGGTTCCGAGTCGACGTCGCGCACATGATGGTGAAGGACGCCCAGCTGCGCGACAACCCACCCGCGCAAGACGGCGACCCGTTCATGTACCGAATGCTCGGCCAGCGGCCCGTCCACAATTGGTGCCAACCGGAGGTCCACGAGGTGCACCGCCGCCTGCGCGCGGTCGCGGAGAGCTACGATCCGCCGCGACTGCTCGTGGGCGAGACATTCCTCGTCGAGATCGAGGACGTGTTGAAGTTCTACGAGGGCGGCGACCAGTTCCAGCTGAGCTTCAACATCCCGTTCGCCCATTGCTCCTTCGACGCGGCAGTGCTGGCCGACGCGATCGAGCGCACCGAGCGGGGACTGCCCCCGGGTGCCACGCCCGTGTGGACCGGCAGCAACCACGACATCTCGCGCTTCCCCAGCCGGTGGGGCGGTGGCGACCCCGACCGGGCCCGCTGCGCACTCGTGATGCTGCTCACCCTGCGCGGCACGGTGTTCCTGTACGAGGGGGACGAGATCGGCATGGTCGACACGCCGCTCGAGTACGCGCAGATGCTCGACCCGGTCGGCTTGAAGTTCTGGCCCTATGCCGGGCGTGACCCAGTGCGCACGCCGATGCAGTGGGCGAACGTCCCGGGCGGCGGCTTCACCCGCGCCGGCGTCGAGCCGTGGCTCCCGTTCGGCGATCTTGCGTGCAACGTGGGCGAGCAGCGCCACGACCCCGACTCGTTCCTCTCGCTGTGCCGGGACCTGGTGGCGCTGCGGGACGCCCTCGCGGACCTGCGGGCGGGTGCCTTCACGCCGCTGGGTGCGCCCGACGGCGTGCTCGCGTACCGCCGCGGCGAGCGCGTCGTGGTCGCGATCAACCTCGGCGCCACGACCGCCACCGTCGAAGGCGCGGCCGGCGTCGTGCGCTGCTGCACCGACCGGGCTCGTGACGGCGAACGGGTAGACGGCGCGATGCCGCTCCCGCCGTCGACCGCCGCCGTCGTCCTCACCGACGCCCCGTGACCCCGGGTTTGTGCGCTGATGAGCGGATAGCGAGCGTCTGCGCACGACCTCGGGGATGGACGGGACTGAAACAGGTCGGGATCAGGTGGCGTGAGCGGCGGTCCAGGCGAGAAGCTCTTCCGCGCTATACGCGTTGACGATCCGTTCCCCCCGGATCCCGGTCTCCGCGACGCGCGCGCACCCGTAGCCCTGCCAGGCGAGCTGGCTCGGCGCGTGTGCGTCGGTGTCGATCGCGATCTTGCAGCCCATCTCATCGACGAGGGCCAGGAGCCGTCGCGGCGGGTCGAGCCGCTCCGGTCGACAGTTCACCTCGACCGCCTTGTCGAGCTCGCGACACGCGGCGAAGACGGGCTCCGCGCCGAACTCGCTCTCCTTGCGTCCGCGTCCCTTGATCAGGCGGCCGGTGCAGTGCCCGAGCACGTCGACGTGAAGATTGGCCAACGCGGTGATCATGCGAATCGTCATCGCGTGCGACTCCATCCGGAGCTTCGAGTGCACGCTCGCCACCATGACGTCGAGCTCGCCGAGCAGGTCCTCGTCCTGGTCGAGGGAGCCGTCTTCGAGGATGTCGACCTCGATGCCGGTGAGGCCGAGGTACTCGTGACCGAGCTCGCCGGCGGTGCGTGCCTGCTCGGCAAGCGCCGTCGGGTCGACTCCCGCCCCCACCTCGGCGGCACGCCGAAACGTTTCCACCTTGTAGGTGGGTGCCTGCCCGCGCTCGAGGAGGAAGGCATGCGCTCCGGCGCGGCGAGGGGCTCCAGGGCCTCGACGGTACCCCCGGAGGTCGACCGGGCCGCCGCTAACCTCGGCTTGGCAGGGTGTGACGGCCGAGCCACGGCAGCAAGCCCCGCCGACCGTCGGACCGAACGGGGATCCTGGATGCAGCGCCTCTACTCCTGCCGACTCGAGCTGGCGGACGTCCACCACGGTGAGGCCGAGCGGGCCGGCCGGTTCACGAAGCTCTGGGTTGGTCGTCAGTACGGCGGGTGGCCGGCGCACGACCCCAAGAGCTGGAACCCGGAGCCCGGCGCCGCGGTCAAGTGGCATGAAGCCGGGGGCGACACCGACGGTGAAGCCGAGGCGTTCGAGCTCTCCTGGGATCGGCCGAACCTCGAGGACGGCTCGCTCCTTTGGCGCACGCTCGTGCAGGTGACCGTGGAGGATGGCATCGGCCGCATGCTCGTGCGCGAGGAGCTGATTTCGCTGGGGGTGCTCCTGCGTCCGGTGCGGTCGGTTGCCGTTCGTCGGCCGGATGTTGTCGTCGCCGTCGTGCGCGCCGTGGGTTGCGTCGACGGGGGGCGACGTCTGCAGGCCGAGCCTGAGGCGGTCGACGCGGCCGGCGTGTTGTCGCTCGACGCGTTCATCCGAGGCGGCCGGCAGCTTCCGGTGGTGCTCGTCGCCGCGGACGAGCGGGGTCGCTTCGCCCTCGACGCGGCGCGCATCGCCGACGAGCTGTGCGGACAAGCGCACGTGCTCCTGCTACCGGGACGTGACGCGGTCGCGTCGCTGACGGCTGAGCTCGGGGCCGGTCGCGGCGTCGAGGTGGGAGGTGTGCGACTGCTCTGGCCGGCGTGGCGGTCGGGCGATCCTGCGGGCACGCATCCGACCTGGCCCGCGGCCGACGTCGCCGGCCCAAGCTCCCGGGTTCCCGATCTCCTGATCCGGTCGGTGCGCGATGCCGCGGTCGCGCGTCTCGACGACGCGCCGTTCGTCGACGAGCTGTTCCGCGAGCAGGCACGTGCCGAGCGAGACGAGCGACGCGTAGAGCTGGAGCGGCTGCGCTCGGAGGCCGGCGACACGATGGGAGCACGCGACCCCTACGTGGTCGAGCTCGAGGACGAGCTCAGCCAGGCAGATCGTCTGAACTTCGAGCTCGAGCTCGAGCTTGATCGGGAGAAGGCCAACGCGCGGCGCGCGTGGGAGTATTACGCGCTGCTGGCCGAGGGTGGACAGGTCGTACCGCGCGCGCGGGAGACACTCACCGACGTGATGCGGCGCGCAGACCGCGACCTCGCGCATGTCGTCGTGCTCCCCGTGGCGCTGCGCGGCGCCCGCCGCACCCAGTACGACGACACCGGAGGGCTCTGGCTCGACCTCGTGGCGCTCGAGCAGGTGCTCTCCGACTGGGAATCCGGCGGGCTGCGCGGCTCGTCGTTCAAGGAGGCATGCCGCCGGCGGGGATTGGACTGGGCAGGGGGAGTCGGGCGGGATGCCGCGCACAAGCACGCCGAGTACTCGGCCGTCTACAACGGCACCACCGTCTTGCTCGACGAGCACCTGCGCCGAAGCGGGCCGCAGCTGCTGCGCATGTACTGCCATCGGGACCGCGGCACCCACAGCCTGGTGATCGGTCACGTGGGTGCGCATCTGCCCGAC
>VGBT01000080.1 GCA_016870395.1 Actinomycetota bacterium
GCAGCCCCAAGCACGCGCCGTGATCAGACGCGGCGCTCACTTCGAGCGTCCCGATCGGTGCTGCTGGAGCCCCAGCCGAACGCGACAGAGGAGCCCGAGGGTGAACCCGGGCCCCTCCGCGCTCGGCCGGCATCCGAAGACCGGCCAACCCGGAACGCCGCGCAGTGATCGGACGCGACGCCCGGGGAACCACCTACAGGCGCAGACCTCGGAACGCGGCGCCGGCGGTCACGTCATCCGGACCGGCCTCACGGCCTGACCGCTCGGTGAAGACCGAGCGGCGGCGACTGCGGTTGCCGCTCGGTCGCCGCCTACCTCTGCTCAGGACCGCCCCGCGATCGGTACGGGCCGCTCGGCGAATGCCGGCCGCTCAAAGCGCGATGAGCACGAGGCTGGCCAGCGCGATGCCGAGACCGATCGCACGCGGCCGGCCGAGGCGCTCGTGCTGCACCCCGCGGGCGAGCAGCACGGTCACCGCGGGGTAGAGGTTGGCGACGGGGGAGACGAGCGAGAGCAGGCCCTCGCGCAACGCGATCAGCAGCAGGATGTTCGCGCCGGCGTCGGCCAGGCCCGACCCTGCCGCGAGCGGGAGTACCGAACGTGGCGTGAGCAGACGCTGGCGCAGCAGCGGCAGCACCGCGAGCAGCAGCAGGATCGGTGCCACTCGGGCGGAGACCAGGGGCCAGAGGCCCGCGCCCTCACCCGTCTCGGAGATGAGCACGAGGTAGACGCCGAAGCCCAACGCGGCGCCGAGCCCGTACCCGAGCTCCTGGGCCCGGCGCCCCCGGTGCATCGCCTCGCCCTCCTCGGCTGCGCCCGCGACGATCCCGATTGCCACCAGCGCCAGCACGATGCCCACGAGCGCGGTGGGTCCCGGCTCCTCGCCGCGCAGGAGTCCCCAGCCGACCTGGATGACCGCGGCCCCGACGGCGCTGAGCGGGGCGACCACGCTCGCGCGCCCGGTGGCCAGGCCTCGGAAGAGGAGCGCGAGGCCGGCGACGCCCAGGATCCCCGCTCCCGCGCCGTAGCCGAGGTCCGAGGCGGTCGGCGCGCCGCTCACCAGGAGCGCCACGGCCAGCAGGAGCACCAGCCCGATCGACTCGGTCGCGAGGACCACGGTGAGCGCGGCTGTGCGGCGCGAGGCCAGGCCGCCGGCGAAGTCGCCCGCGCCCCAGCAGAGCGCGGCGAGGCATCCCAGGACGAGCGCCACGTCAGGCGCAGGGGTGGGGCGTCATGCGCTCGCGAAGATCATGATCGAGCCGGTGTAGTTCGCCACCCAGACCGCGCCCGTCGTGCGGTCGTAGGTGACCCCGATCGAATGGTATCCGGTCTCCACCCGCTGTGCCTCCCCGAGATCCGCGGTGCGGAGCTTCGACATCGTCGACGACTCGTAGTTGACGACGTAGACGTGTTGGCCGTCGGTCGAGATGTCCATGCTGCGCGGTGCCTGGCCGGTCGAGACCTTCGCCACGACGGCGCCCGTGGCGGTGTCGACCTTCGCGACGCGGCCCTCGGAGTTCAGCGTGACGAACAACGACGCGCCGTCCGGCGAGATCACGAGGTGGCGAGGGCCGCGACCGACGCCACGGATCCAGGAGACGCCGAAGGTGGTCAAGTCGACCTTGGCGATGTCGCCGCCGCCCATCATTGCGACGTACGCGGTGCGCGAGTCGGGGCTGACCACGATGCCCCGTGGGTACGGACCCATGGCAACGCGCTGCACCTCCTGCTGGGTGGCCACGTCGATCACGCTGAGGTCGAACGTGCACCAGTTGCTCGCGAGGACCCACCTGCCGTCGGGCGACACCGCGACGTACTTGAAAACCGCTCCGACCGCGATCGCTCCGTCGATCGCGAGGGTCTCGATGTCGATCCGGTACAGGTAGCTGTTGTCGTAGCCGCTGCTCGGCGTGCAGTCGTCGTCGCCCTCCGGCCCGAAGTACGGCCCGTACATCGAGTAGTTCGAGACGTAGGCCTTCTTGCCGTCGGGGCTGAAGGCCGCCTCGACCGGAGCGCCCTGTACGGGTTCGGGCCGGTCGGCCACGCCGAAGTCGGAGAGCCGAACGGTGTCGGGGATCGTCGTGACGAGGTTGCCGTCGCGGTCGTACACGGTGACGGAGTGCCGGTACATCATGTTCTGGGCGAACACGAGCCCGCGCCCGGAGGCGACGACCGACTTGGGCGAGATGTCGCCGGTGACGGTCCGTACGAGCCCGAGCGGACCCGCGGACGAGGGCACCGGCAGCGTGGTGGTGGTGGTCGTGCTCGACGTGGTGGTGCTCGACGTGGTGGTGCTCGACGTGGTGGTGCTCGGGCGCGGCCTCCCCGCTGCCGCCACCGCACGCCGCGAGCGCGACGGTCACGGCTGCCACGCCTGCTGTGGGCAACCACGCTCGGAGAGAACCGAGGTGGGCCGAGATCACGGCTCTCACGCTAGGGCACGCCGGTGGCGAGGACCCGGGCACGCTCGTCGACGGCCGACTGGCGGCGCGGGTGGCGCGCGGGGCAGCGTTCCCAAATGAGCCTCGTCACCGTCGAGAAGCCGCAAGCCCACACCAGTGTCGTCATCCTCAACCGCCCCGAGCGGTTGAACGCGATGTCGATCGACCTCGTCATCGAGCTCGACGAGGCGCTGCGCCACGTCGGCGACGACAACGACACCCACGTCGTGGTGCTCACCGGGGCCGGACGGGCGTTCTGCTCCGGGCTGGACCTGAAGGACTACGGGATCATCCCCAACATCGACGGGCTCACCGTCGGCCGCATCGCGCAACGCAGCATGCGGTACTACTCGCGCCTCATCCTCACCATGCGGCGCATGCCCCAGCCGGTCATCGCCGCGGTCAACGGTCCGGCGTACGGCGGTGGGATGTGCCTGTCGCTCGGCGCGGAGATGCGCTTCGCCGCCGAGAGCGCGACGTTCAACGCCACGGGCATCGTCAACGGGCTCACCAGCACGGAGCTGGCCGCGAGCTGGCTCCTGCCCCGGCTCGTCGGCGCCGCGCACTCCAACGACATGCTGCTGACCGGCCGGCGCGTCGATGCCGACGAGGCGCTCCGGATGGGACTGGTGTCGAGGGTCCTTCCCGACGGCGAGCTGCTGCCCGCCGTCCTCGAGGTCGCGGCACGCATGTGCGAGTTCAGCCCGTACGGCCTGCAGATGACGAAGGACATCCTCTGGGTGAACCTCGAGACGTCGAGCCTGGAGGCCGCCATCGAGATCGAGGACCGCAACCAGCTCATGCTCGGCTTCACAGAGAACCTGCCCGAGGCGATCCGGGCATTCGGCGAGGGCCGCGATCCCGTGTACACCGACGAGCCGCGCAAGGACCTGTTCGGGAATTAGAATCTGTTCTCATTCCGAGGAGGACCCCCATGGCGCGTCGCTTCCCCTTCCCGCATCCGTTCGGTTGGTTCCAGGTCGCCTACCCCGACGACCTCGAGCCGGGAAGCGCCACCGCCCTTCGCTACTGGAGCACCGACCTCGTCCTGTGGCGGGACGAGTCCGGCGAGTACCACCTGCAAGACGCCTACTGCCCGCACCTCGGTGCGCACCTCGGCGTGGGCAGCAAGGTGTGCGGCTCCACGCTCGAGTGCCCGTTCCACGGCTGGACGTTCGACGGCTCGGGCGAGTGCGTCGAGATCCCGTACTCCGACCGGGTCAACCGCAAGGCGCGGCTTCGCACCTACCCGCTCGTCGTGCGCAACGGGATGGTGATGGCCTGGCGCCACCCGGACCCCGAGGTCACTCCCACCTGGGAGATCCCCGAGATCCCCGAGGTCGGCGATCCGGCATGGTCCGAGTACCACCGGTCGAGCTACTCGATCCACACCGTGCCCCAGGAGATGGCCGAGAACGGCGTCGACCCTGCGCACTTCCGCTACGTGCACGGCACCGAGACGGTCGCCGAGGTGGAGAAGTACGAGACCGAGGGTCCCTGCTCGGTGATGCTCTCGACGCAGAGCTACGTGACGCCGCGCGGCACCACCTGGGGTCGCATCGACGTGTACAACCACGGTCCGGGCTTCTCCAAGGTGTGGTTCTCCGGGATCGTCGACGCGATCAACATCGCCGCGACCACGCCGATCGACGAGGAGACCACCCAGGTCCGTTTCAACTTCACGGTCCGCAAGCTCGACGACGCCGCGCTCACCTCGACGGTCGCGGACGCGTTCGTCGCGGAGATCAACAAGCAGATCGTGGAGGACACGCCGATCTGGGAGCACAAGGTGTTCCTCCCCGTGCCCGCGCTCGCCGACACCGACGGCCCGATCGTCAAGTTCCGCAAGTGGTACTCGCAGTTCTACGCGGAGCCCCTCGCGACGGACGGCTGACGACGATGGGTGCGGGGACCTGGGAGAGCCACCACGCGATCACCGCGCTCATGTTCCGCTACGCCGAGATGATCGACGCAGCAGATTTCGAGGGCATCGGGGCGTTGTTCGCACGGGGTCGGATCACCGGTCGCGGGATGCCGGGCGCGATCGAAGGCGCCGAGGCGGTGCGGGACCTCTATGCCGGCACCAACCGGGTGCATCCCGACGGCACGTTGCGTACCCGGCACCTCACGACCAACGTGCTGACCGACATCGACGAGGAGTCGGGAACCGCCACCGCGCGCTCGTCCTTCCTGGTGCTCCAGGCGACCTCGGAGCTGGCGTTCCAGCCGATCGTCGCGGGCCGCTACCACGACCGATTCGGGCGCACCGACGCCGAGTGGCACTTCGTCGAACGGGAGATGCGGGTCGAACAGGTCGGCGACGTGCGGGAGCACCTGCGCATCGATCTCGGTGAAATGATCCCGTCGGGGGATTGCTAGCGCGCGGCTCGGGCTGCGACCATCTCGATGAGACGCAGGAACGTCTCGGGGTCCTGGGCACCGGGCACCACGAAGCGTCGCTCGAACACGAAGGACGGGACGCCCATCACGTCGAGCTCGGCCGCGCGGGCGATCTCGCCGTGCACCTCGGGGACACCCCGCTGGGAGTGGAGCATCGCGCCGACCTCGTTGGGGTCGAGCCCGCAGTCGGCGGCGAGCGCGCAGAGCGTGGCGCGGTCGGACACGTCGAGGCCCTCCGTGAAGTACGCGCGCATCAAGCGCTCCTCGAGCGCGGACTGAACACCGGGCACGGCCGAGTGCCCGGCGAGCCAGCACACGCGGTGGGCGTCGATGGTGTTCACCCGCATCGCCCGGTCGAAGCGCATCTCGATGCCTTCCTCGGCGGCCACGGCCGCGAGGTGGGCCATGATCGCCTCGGCCCGCTCGCCGAACTTCCGCGCGTACGCATCGGCGACCGGCTGGGGCTCCCGTGGCGCCCTCGGGTCGAGCTGGAACGCCCGCCACTCCACCTGAACGGCACCGTCGTAGCGGGCCAGGGCGACCTCGAACCGGCGCTTGCCCACGTAGCACCAGGGGCAGACCACGTCGGAGAAGATCTCGACGAGCACGTCGACACGCTAGGCGGCCGACGGTCCTCGACTGCTCGGCGTGGGGCGAAAACCGGTCAATCCGGTCGGTGGTCACGCCGATGCCATCCTCGTGCGCTCAGCGGGGGAATCGACGAGCGCGGCGCGCGCGGCCTCCGTTGCGTTCGCCGTCACCGGCACCGTCCCGGTCCTGTCGGCCTTCGCCGGTCGAGCCCACTTCGAGCGTCACGGGGCCGACCCCGACGGTCTCCCCTCGGTCGGTGTGGTCGCGATCGTGTTCGCGCTCGTCGTGTGACTGTTGCCCTGGCACCGGTGGCCCCCTCGATCGACGATGGTGCTCACCGCGGTCGCGCTCGCGTCGATCTACCTCAGCGAGGTCACGTCGCGCTCCTCCACGACCGCCGACGGTCTCATGGCCAACGCCACGACCCTCACGCTGCTGTTCGTCTGGATCGGCCTCACCCAGCCGCGGGGCTCGGCCGCGGCCTCGGCGCCGGTCATCGCGACGGTGGAGGTGCTCGCGCTCTCGGCCTAGAACTCCGACATCGGGGTCGCCCAGACGACGGTGACGGTCGCGCTTGGTGCGTTCGTCGGTGAGCTGATCGCCTGGGTGATGCACCGGGACCGGGGGCGCACGAGCGACCTCGGTGCCGTGCTCGACGCGGTGACGGTGCTCCGAGCCGACACGGCCCCCGACTCCGCCGCGCAGCACATCGCGGAGACGGCTGCCGCCATGCTGCACGCGCGGCAGGTGGCCGTCTACCTCGCCGGCGACGGTCGGGGGTGCGGTGCGGGCGACGAGACGCAGGGATGCGCCCTCGTCGCGGTCCACGGGACGGGTGCCGAGACGTACGAGCGCTATCCGAGGCTCGAGATCCCGGACTTGATCGCGGCCCGGACCCGTGATGGCCGCGTGGAGCTGCTGATCCCGCTCACGGGAGCGACGGGGGTTGCCCACGGGGTAGTCGTCGCGGCGGACGGGCGCCTGCACGACGACTTCGCGATGCAGCTCGCGCGCGTGATCGCGGACCAGGGCGGGCTCCGGCTCGACGACCTCGCCGCGTTCCGCTCTCTCAGCGACGAGGCGATGCGGGATGCGCTGACCGGCGTCGGCAACCGACGGTTCGCGTCGGCCCTGCTCGAGGACGTCCGGGCAGGCGACGCGATCGTGCTGGTGGACCTCGACGATCTGCGAGGCGTCAACGAGCAGCACGGCCATGCCGGGGGCGACCGTCTCCTGTGCGAGGTGCTGGTGAGGAAGCTCCTGGGTGGTCTCGTCGCGGCCGTCGTCGCGGTCGCGGGGTCCCTGGCCGGGGCGGGTGCCGCGCACGCGGTGCAGCCCGTGCCGG
>VGBT01000081.1 GCA_016870395.1 Actinomycetota bacterium
AGCACGGTGTCGTACTGACCGGCCCGGATGGCGCCGGCCGCGAGCTGAAGCGCGGCCCCGCCGCTCGCGCAGCCGGCCTCGATGTCGACGATGGGCATGCCGGTGAGCGCGAGCGCGCCGAGGACCTTGTGACCCGCCGCGACGCCCGCATAGGCGGTCCCGCAGAAGGCAGCCTGGAAGTCCCCACGGCCGAGACCGGCCTCGGCCAGCGCGGCCTTCACGGCTGCCACCCCCAGGTCGGTGACCGTCACACCGTCGTGGCGCCCGAACGGGTGGATGCCGATGCCGGCGATCTCGACCGCCGTCACGGGGCGAACTCCCAGGTGACCACCGGGTTGCCGTCCTCGGTGGTGTGGAGCTCGACGATGCGTAGCCGCATCGGCAGGCCGAAGGTGTAGGCCGCGGTCGGCTCGGCGAGGCGGGTGATCACGCGCAACCCCTCGGGCAGCTCCACCACGCCGAAGCCGAACGGGACCTCGCCTCGGTAGCCAGGCGGGGCGACCGTCACCTCGGTCCAGCCCCAGAGGGTGCCCCGGTCCGAGAGGGTCACCGGCCGCACCTGCTCCACGCCGCAATAGGGGCACTGCGCGAGTCGGGGGAAGTGATGGTGACCGCACCCGTCGCAGCGCGCCCCGAGCAGCGCCGGCGGGTCGATCGTGAACAGGCCCTCGTGTACGGAGACGGTCATCAGATCCGCTCCTGGCCCTGCGGGCCGGGCCGCTCGGGCCCCGCTCCGCGTTGGCCCATGCGCCCGTAGCGCGTGGCTCCGCTCATCAGATCACCCCCGCGTCGCGGAGAGTGTCGAGCTCGGCGGCAGGCAGCCCTAGGAGCGTCGCGAGCACCTCGTCGGTGTGCTCGCCCAGGCGGGGCGCCCCCGACGGCGTGGGCGGCTCGGCCCCCACGAAGCGCGGGTAGGGCGCCTGCTGGCGCATCGGGCCCGCGACCGGGTCGTCGACGGTCACCAGGTCGCCCCGGGCCGCGAGGTGCGGGTCGACGAAGATGTCCGCCGCGCTGTACGCGGTCGCGACCGGGACGTCGTGCTCGACGCAGGCCGCCTCCACCTCGGCCGAGGTGTGCGCGGCCGTCCACTCGGCCACGATGCCGTTGATCTCGTCGCTGCGCGCCGCCCGGTCGGCGAGTCGGCCGAACCGTGGGTCGGCGGGGAGGTCGGGACGGCCCATCGCCGCGCAGAGGCGCGCGAAGTTCGCATCCGAGCCCGCGACGATGCACACGTACTTGTCGTCGGCGGTGGGGTAGTTGTCGAGCGGCGCGCTGTTGGCGAGGCGGTTCCCCTCCCGGTTGCGGACGACGCCGAGCCGGTCGTACGCGGCCAGGGTCCACTCGAGGATGCGCAGCACGGAGCCGTAGAGCGCCGCGTCGACTACGGCACCCTTGCCCTGCCGATGCACGTCGCGCGAGTAGAGCGCGGCGGTGGCGGCCTGCGCGGCGAACACCCCGGTGAGGTAGTCGGAGATCGTGACCCCGACGCGAACCGGGGGCCGGTCGGGGTAGCCGGTGAGGTGGAGCAGACCTCCGTAGCCGATGCCCACGCGATCGAGCCCGGGACGTGTCGCGTTCGGTCCGTCCTGGCCGAACGTGCTGATCCGCACCGTCACGAGGCTCTGGTCGAGGTCGGCGGGACCGACGTGCCACCGCTCGAGCGTCCCGGGTCGGAAGTTCTCGACCACCACGTCTGCGGTAGCGGCCAGACGTCTGAAGAGGTCCTGACCCTCCGGGCGACGCAGGTCGAGCGTCACGCTCTTGCGGCCGCGTCCCTCTACGGCCCAGAAGAGCGAGTATCCGGGCTCGGGTGCGCCATCGACCGGCACGAACGGCCCGATCTCGCGCATGAAGTCGCCCGTGCCCGGCTGCTCGATCTTGATCACCTCGGCACCCTGCTCGCCGAGCAGACCGGCGCAGAAGGGAGCCGCGATGCGCGTGCCGAGGTCGAGGACCCGTAGGCCGACGAGTGGGCCCGCCATCAGCGCGGGTCGTCGGGCCGGGCCGTGTGGTCACCGGCCTGCTCGCGCTTGACGGCGTCCATGCCGCCCGCCTTGCGAGCTGCGGTCCGACCGAGCGCCTCGGCGGTGTTGCTCACGAGCTGGTGGACCATGAAGTGGTAGCGCCAGGACTCGCGCTGACCCTGCAGGTCGACCATGTGGTTGATCGTGTCCTTGATCGCCCGCGCGGTGATGGGAGGGACGAGCGCGACCTCCTCGGCCATCGAACGCGCCGCGCTCGCGAGCTCGGCGCGCGGCACGACGCGGTTCACGAGCCCGAGGCGTGCGGCCTCGTGCGCGTCGAGCGTCGTCGCGCAAAGGAGCAGCTCCTTCGCCTGGCGCGGCCCGAGGTCCCATGGCTCGACGAGCAGCTCCACCCCGACCCCGCTCATCCGTGCAACGGGGTTGGAGAAGCGCGCGTCGTCGGCCGCGACGATCAGGTCGCACATCGACGCGAGCATCATCCCCGCGGCTGCGCACGCGCCCTGCACCGCGGCGATCGTGGGCTTGGGGAAGTCGCGGATCCGCACGAGCTTGTCCCAATACATGACCTGCTCGTGCTCGAGCTTGCCTTCTGGGGTGTCGCGTTGCGTGGCCCAGTGCTCTTCGCCCGCGAGGATCTCCTTGAGGTCGTGGCCTGCCGAGAAGTGCCGGCCCTCGGCGGCGAGGACCACGACCCGTACCTCGTCGTCGTGCTCCGCGCGGTCGAAGGCCGCGTCGAGCTCGGAGATGAGGCGGCTGCTCTGCGCGTTCGCCGCGTCAGGGCGGTCGAGCGTGATCGTGGCGACGGCCCCGTCGACCTCGTAGCGGATGGTTGCGAAGTCCACTGCACTCCTGACGTGGGTGTCAGGGAAATCTACCCGTCGTCCGACGAATGTGGACGGAGCACCCGGGCTACGTTCTGGGGCCTCCGAGCGGGGCTGAAGATGCGAGGGCACGAGGCGCCCGAGGGATTCGGACACGGGTCTGCCGAGGACCGAGGTCGCGAGCCCGGCGGAGCGTCGCTTCCTGACTGCTCGGTCCGCGGCCGGAGCCTGGGTATCGCTGTGACGTTCGCGATGGTTTCCGTCCCGGTGCTAGCTGTCGTCCTCGCCGCGGGACGTCCCTGACATCCGACCGGTGACCTGGCGATCATCGACCTGCGCGTGCGCGACGCGTTCACGGCCCATCCTTCTCTCACCGGGCTCTACAGCCGGCCCGGTTGGAACCACCCGGGTCCCGCGATGTTCTGGCTGACCGGACTCTTCGCATGGCCGTTTCGCAATGATGCATGGGCGACGCGGGTCGGTGCCTCGATGCTGCAGCTGATCGCAGTGGGTTGGCTCGCCTGGGTGACCTGGCGCCGGGAGACGGCGTTGTTCCTTGCCGCCGCGGTCGTGACCTCGCTCACCTACCTCTCTGTCGGACCGGATCTCTTTCGGCAACCGTGGAACCTGAACGTCCCGCTTCCCTTCTTCGTGCTGTTCCTGTTCCTCGCCCACCTCGCGGCGACCGGATCGCCGCGGCAGCTCATCGCCATGGCCGCCGTGGCGTCTCTCGTCGCCCAGACCCACGTCGGCTATGCGTCGCTTCTCGCGGTGGGGTTCGTCTGGGCGATCGGGATGGTCGTCGTCGATGCGCGCAGGGCCCGGCGTGCACCGCAGGGCTGGCGATCGACGGTGGTGCTGACGGCGCTCGTCTTGGTCGTGCTCTGGGTTCCCGTCGGCGTCGAGGTCGTCGCCAACTGGCCCGGCAACCTCGGGAAGGTCGTCAGCTATTTCGCGCTCGGGGAGCATCCGGTGCTCGGGTGGGATCGGGCACTACGAGTGGTCGCGGAGGAGTTCCGCCCCGTGCCGGTCTGGTTGGGCGGAGGAGATCGGACTGACCTCCTGGGACACGCGGTCGGGGCTTCGATGGCGTGGCTGGCGGTTCCGGTGGCACTGATCGCACTCGCGGTGATCGCCAACCGGCACCGAGGTCGCGTCGAGAACCAGAGGATGGTGCTCTTCGCCGCCGCCGAGCTCGCGATGGCGCTCGTCGCCGTCTCCAGGGTGGACGAGCCGCTCGCCTACACCTTCCAGTGGCGCGCGGCGCTCGCGGCCTTCCTCTTCGTCGCCTGCCTCTGGTCCATCTGGGCCGCGTTCGAGGTCGCGTTCCCAGGCCTGGTTCGCCGGGGCGCGGTCATCGGGGTGATCGCCGTCGTCGCCTGGGGCTGCGGCGTTCGCTCGTTCTCCGTGGTGGCGTACAGCACCGAGCGACGTGAACCGTTCGAGAACGAGGTGGGCGAGGTGATGCGTCAGCTCGCCGGTCGGACCCCTCGCAGCGGGTCGGTGCTCGTCGAGCCGGTCGGAGACGTCTTGCCGACGCTGTTCCCGGGCGTCGTCGACGAGCTCGACCGCGCGGGTGTCGCCGTGAAGGTCGGGAGTGCCAGGGTGTTCGGAGCCCATCGCGCCGTGGCGCGCGACACCGGGGTTCGAAGGTGGCTGGTGATGGAGCGGGGATCGCTCGTCTCCTCGTACGTCCGCGACGGCGCGCAGGTGCTCGCGTGGGTGAGCCCGTTGTCGCAGGCCGAAGATCGGGAGCTGACGCGGCTCCAGGACCAGCTCCGCCGGCAGCTCGTGGCTGGGGGGCACGACGCGATGACGGAGTGGTTGGACTCACAGTCCGTCGCGTTCCTCCTGGCCGGAATCCCGGGGCTCGACCCGCTCGTCGTACGGCGAGCTGGCGAGCTCAACGCCAAGGTCGGCCCCAACAGCTGTCACTGCGCGGTGGTCGAGGTGCAGTCCTAGGCCGCGGGTTTCGGCTCGCGGGGGAGTCCAAGGGTGCGTTCGCCGACGAGGTTGCGCTGGATCTCGTTGGTGCCGGCCCAGATCGAGCTCGCCTGGTAGTAGAGCCAGGAGCGTTGCCAGCTCCCGTCGCCGGGGTTGTCGCGGGCGCCCCGCCAGAGCGGCGCCGCCGGGCCGAGCACCGACATCACGGTGTCGTGCAGGCGCTTGCTCATCTCGCTCCACCACAGCTTGTTGATGCTGCCGACCGGGCCCGGCGCTTCGCCCTTCGCCGTGCGTGAGATGGCGCGCCAGTTGTGGAGGCGGAACATCTGGACCTCGACGAACGCCTCGGCGAGTCGCTGCGCGCCGCGGTGGTCGTCGAAGGTGCCCTGGTCGAGCGCGAGCCGGAGCAGCTCGTCGACGAGCTGGGCGTGCACGACGAGCTGGCGCGGGTTGACTCCTCGCTCGTGGGTGAGCGTCGAGTTCGCGATCCGCCATCCCTCGTGCTCGGGTCCGACGATTCGGTCTTCGGGTACGAACACCTCGGAGAAGAAGACCTCGTTGAACTCGGACTCGTCGGTGATCTGGCGCAGCGGGCGCACTTCGACCCCCGATGATCGCATGTCGACCACGAGGTAGGAGATCCCTTGCTGCTTGGGCGCGTCGGGATCGGTGCGGGCCAGGCACACGCCCCAGTCGGCGAACTGCGCGTAGCTCGTCCAGACCTTCTGTCCGTCGAGCACCCAGCCGCCGCCGACGCGCCGCGCGCGGGTGGTGAGCGAGGCGAGGTCGGAGCCCGCGCCCGGCTCGCTGAACAGCTGGCACCAGATCTCCTCGGCGCTCAGGATCCTCGGTAGCCAGCGGGCCTTCTGCTCAGGCGTGCCGTGGGCGAGCAGTGTCGGTCCCACGAGGTTGATCCCGATCCGGCCGACGAGCTCCGGGGCACGCGCCCGAGCCAGCTCCTCGGTGACCACGTAGTGACCGACGGCCCCGGCGTCGCGCCCGCCGTATTCCGCTGGCCACGCCACGCCGACCCAGCGGGCGCCGGCGAGTCGGGCCTGCCAGTCCCGTCCGAACGCGACCTCGTCGGCGAGGTCGTCGAAGCGGGGCGGCAGACCGCGCCCGTACTCCCACGGCAGGTTCTCGTGCAGCCAGGCACGGCAGTCGTCTCGCAGCGCCTGCTCGGCGGGCGTCGGCCTCAGGTCCATCGGGCGCGCAGCGTACCGGTTCGGTGCCTCGCTCACTCCACGGACAACCCCCTCAACTTCCTGCGCGGTGGTGCCGACACATCAGGTGCGGACGTGTCTCCAGAAAAGGGCGTCGCTCCTACGGGTGCGGCGTGACATGGGCGGAGCCGACCGGCGTTGACAACCACACCCGATTCGAGAGGGGACACAGTCATGCAAGAGCTTCTCGCACGCATGAGGACGCGGCGTGAGGACGAGCAGGGATTCACGCTCATCGAGCTGATGGTGGTCGTGCTCATCATTGCCATCTTGATCGCCATCGCCATCCCGACGTTCCTC
>VGBT01000082.1 GCA_016870395.1 Actinomycetota bacterium
CGCGCTCGAGGACGCCGACCTGCTGCGCGACTCCTTCATCCAGCGCATGACTGAGGTCGCGGCGCTCGCCGCGCGCACGTCGGTGCGGATCGACACGATGACGGCGGCCGGTCCGGACGCTGTCGACGTGACCTTCTCGATCCTCCTCGACGACGCGGTGGTACTCGACGCGCTCGCGGGCCGCGCCGTCAACGTCGACGGACGCTGGCTCGTGTCCCGGGCCACGTACTGTCAGGTCGCCACCCTCGGCGTCGACGAGATCCCGGAGGCCTGCCGCACGTGACCGTCCACCATCGAACCTGCCCGCTCTGCGAGAGCATGTGCGGGCTCGAGCTCCACGCCGACGACGGCCGCATCGGGCTGATCCGTGGTGACCGCGACGACGTCTGGAGCAAGGGCTACCTGTGCCCGAAGGGCACGGCGCTCGGCGCGCTGCATCACGATCCCGACCGGATCACCGAGCCGATGGTCCGCGAGGGCGAGCGCTGGCGCAGCGTCACCTGGGACGACGCCTTCGCGCGCTGTGAGGAGCTCATGGGCAGCGTGCTCGGCCACGGCAAGGACGCGCTGAGCTGCTACATCGGCAACCCCACGGTCCACAACTTCTCGTTGAGCCGCTACCTGGGCCTGTTCATCGGGCTGGCCGCGATGCCTGTCATCTACTCCGCAGGCACCGTCGACCAGTGGCCGAAGAACCTCACCTGCCAGCTGATGTACGGGGGCATGTGGTCGATCCCGACCGCCGATGTGCCCCGCACCGCCTACTGGATGGTGATGGGCGGCAACCCGCAGGCGTCGCAGGGCAGCCTGCTCGCGTGCCCCGACATCCTCGGCGAGCTGGATCGGGTGCGCGAGCGCGGGGGCAAGGTGGTGGTCGTCGACCCGCGCCGCACCGGGACCGCGGCGCGCGCCGACGAATGGGTCCCCATCGTCCCCGGCACCGACGCCGCGTTCCTCCTCGCCGTCGTGCACGTGCTGTTCGGCGACGGGCTCGTCGACCTCGGTGACGTCGCCGATCTCGTGAACGGCGTCGAGGAGGTCCACGCCGCCGCGGCACCGTTCACGCCCGAGCGCGTCGAGGACACCTGCCGCGTCCCGGCGGCGACGATCCGTCGGCTCGCCCACGAGCTGGCCGAGGCGCGCCGCGGCGTCTGTTACGGCCGCATCGGCCTGTGCAACCAGGAGTTCGGGACGCTCGCGTCGTGGCTCGTCGACGTCGTCAACATCCTCATTGGGAGCTTCGACCGTCCCGGGGGGCTGATGTTCGGCAAGCCGATCGCGTGGAGCGTCACGTCGCTGCCCAACCCCGATGTCGCCGACGGCGTCGTCGCCGGCCGCTGGCACTCGCGCGTCCGCGGCATCCCCGAGGTGCTCGGCCAGGTCCCCGTCTCGTGCCTGGCCGAGGAGATCGACACGCCGGGCGACGGACAGGTGCGCGGACTGATCACCATCGCGGGCAACCCGGTCGTCAGTGCGCCCGGCGCAGCACGCCTCGACGCCGCGCTCGCAAGGCTCGAGGCGATGATCAGCATCGACAATGCGCTCAACGAGACGACGCGCCACGCGCACGTGATTCTGCCGGGATGCTCGGCACTGGAGCAGCCCCACTTCGGCGACCTCACCCACGCGTGGGCGGTGCGCTCCACGGGCCGGTTCAGCGAGGCCGTGTTCCCGCCGCCACCCGGCCGACCCGCCGAGTGGGAGATCCTGACCCGCCTCGGCGGCCTGTGTGCGGGCATGCGCAACGACGAGATCGACGTGGCCGCGATCGACGACGGCTTCACCGGCGCGCTCGCCGAGATGCAGGGACTCGAGGCAGCCAAGGTCCTCGCGCAATATGACCGCGGCGGACCCGAACGGCTCCTCGACCTCCAGATCCGCACCGGACCGTGGGGGGACCGCTACGGCGAACGACCCGACGGGCTGACGCTCCAGTCGTTTCGGGACGCACCGCACGGCATCGACCTCGGCCCGATGGTGCCGCGCGTCCGGGAGGTGCTCGCGACGCCGTCCGGGCGCATCGAGCTCGCGCCCGCAATGGTGCTCGGCGACCTGCCGCGGCTCGCGGCGCGCCTCGAGCGCGACCCGGACGGTCTCGTGCTCACGAGCCGACGCCACCTGCGCTCCAACAACTCGTGGATGCACAACGTCGCCGTGCTCGTGAAGGGCAAGGACCGCTGCACCCTGCTCGTCCACCCCGACGACGCGGCCGCGCGCGACCTCACGCACGGCGCCCTCGCGCGCGTCACCTCCGAGGCCGGCACGATCGAGGTGCCGGTGGAGGTGAGCGACGAGATGATGCCCGGGGTGGTGTCGCTCCCCCACGGCTGGGGTCACGACAAGCCCGGCACCCGCCAGTCGGTCGCCCGCGAGCACGCCGGCGTGAACAACAACCTGCTCGCGCCGGTCGACTTCTTCGACCCGATCTCGAACAACGCCGCGGTCAACGGGATACCGGTCGAGGTGGCCCCGGCCTGACTACAGGCCGGGCAGGCCCTCCCAGTTCGGCACGCTCGGGTGCGCGGCGCCGGCCGGGCCCTCGCCGAAAGCGAGCAGCACGTTCTGGGTGACCCTGACGATCACCGGGTTGTACGGCGACTCCGGGAACTCCGGTGGGTTGAGCTTGGAGACCCAGTAGTTCGTGCCGGTCGCGAACACCCCGGCGCCGCTGGGGGCGGTGTAGTAGGTGACATCTGCGTAGCTCGCCTTGCCACGGCAGCGCACCGGCGAGTGCGCGAAGACCTGCACGTTGCGAGGACCGCCGTCGCCGGGCCGGAACCGGTCGTACTCGGAGCCCACCACGATCTCGAGGTGCTGGCCGGCGGTGACACCGGTACCGGCCCACACCCACGCCCCGGGATCGGTCACCACGAGATCGGCCCGTACCGGGTTGCACTCGTACTGCTGGCCGATCAGCGTCGCCTCTGGTCGGTTCACCGGCGACTCCCGGAAGCTCACGGTCGTCTGCGCGGGGTCGACGCGCCGGATCGGGTCGGCGCCCGAGCGGTAGTTGACGACCCGCCGGTCGACCCCGCCCGGCGACGGCTCGAACCGGATCTGGCGGTACACCGCGTTCGCGCCGAGGAACATCAGGTTGACGCCGGCGTCGCGGGCCTGCTCGGCACCGTCGCGCATCTGCTTCGACCAGTACTCGTCATGGCCGAGCGACACCAGCCCCTTGTGCCGCGCCAGCAGCTCGGGCCGTTGATGCAGGTCGACGCTCGTGAGGTAGGTCACATCGAGCCCGAGCTCCTCGACGCGCATGATCAACGGCAGCTCGTTGCCCACGAAGTCGCCGGATCCACCGGCGACCGCGTCGTAGGGCCGGTCGAAGCTCACGACGGTCGCGCGGTCCGCACCGCGATCCGAGCAGTGGTACAGCGAGCAACCACCCCAGCGGTTGTAGGCCTGCCAGGTCGTGACGGCGTTCATCACCGCGTAGGCCGCGGTGCTGGCGTCGTCACGAACGGTCAGCGGCACCCACCGCTGCTGGCCCGTAGACGCGACGAGCTTCAGCAGGTACGACCCGGGCATCCACGCATCGAGGATCGGGACCTCGACCGACGGGTCCCACCGGGCCTCGGCGGTGCCCGTCTCCTCCGACCACGTCGGTCCCGCCTGGAGCTGCCCCGGCACCGCAGGCGACGTCCAGACCAGGCGCCCGCCGAGACCCTGATACCAGCCCATCCGGTAGGCCTCGACCGTGAAGGAGGGCGCGACGGTGGAGACGCGCAGGGTCACGATCTCCCCCGGCTGCGCGCTGGTGGCGTCGGTGAAGCCCTCGATGTCGCCGGGCGCGCCCTGGTCGGAGAGGCGCCACGCGGCCGTGCCGGGGCGCGCGTTCTCCTCGCTTACGAGCCGGGAGTACACGCCGGTGACCGCCGGCTGGGTCGTGGTCGTCGTCGACGAGGAGGTGCTGACCGAACCACGGGTGCCGACCGCGCCCGCCGACTCGTTCGGCGCCACCCGGCTCGCGAAAACAAACGCGCCCACCGCGACGAGCACCACGAGCCCGAAGCCGAGCACCGTGTACCGACGGCGCTGACGACGGCGTTGCTGTACCCGCTCCAACCTGCTGCCCATCCGGAACGAGGGTAGTGACAGCTCGCGGCCCCGAGAGGGATGCACGTAGGGTTGCGCCATGACCGATGCCGCGCGCGTCGCCGCGCTCACCGACGAGCTGGTCGCCGATCACGATCCCTCGGACCAGGTGCAGTTCCGGGGCGCGCAGTACGACCTCGGCCTCGCGTGGGTGCACTTCCCCGTCGGTCTCGGCGGGCTCGGCGCCGACGCCCAGCTCCAGCGCGTCGTCGAGACGAAGCTGCGGGAGGCGGGGGTCGCCTACGCGGGAGTCGGCTGGAACGGCTTCGGCCTGTTCCTCGCCGCGCCCACGATCGTCGCCCACGCCGCTCTCGAGACCAAGGCCCGCCTCCTGCGGCCACTGTTCACGGGCGAGGAGGTGTGGTGCCAGCTCTTCAGCGAGCCCGGCGCCGGCAGCGACCTCGCGTCGCTCGCCACGCGCGCCGTGCGCGACGGGGACGAGTGGGTGGTCAGCGGCCAGAAGGTCTGGAACACGCTGGCGCACATGGCCGACCGCGGGATGCTCGTGGCCCGCACCGATCCCGACGTCCCCAAGCACCGCGGCCTCACGTACTTCGCGCTCGACATGCACGCGTCGGGCGTGGAGGTGCGCCCACTGCGCCAGATCACCGGCGAGGCCGAGTTCAACGAGGTGTACCTCACCGACGTCCGCGTTCCCGATGCCGATCGGATCGGCGCCGTCGGCGACGGCTGGCGCGTGTCGATGACCACGCTGATGAACGAACGGGTCACGATCGGCGGTTCGGTCGCGGCCCGCGAGTCGGGCCCGATCGGCGACCTCATGGAGGTGTGGCGGTCGCTCCCCGAGGCTCGGCGAGATCCCGTCGCGCGCGACGCGGTCGCACAGCTCTGGATCGAGGCCGAGGTGCTGCGCCTCACCAACATCCGCGCGTCGCAGAACCGCAAGGCCGGGATCGCGGGACCCGAGGGCAGCGTGAGCAAGCTTGCCTTCGCCGAGGTGAACAAGCGCATCTACTCGGAGGCCGTGAACCTCATGGGCCCGGAGGGCCAGCTCATCGACACGTACGCGTTCGTACGCCCCGAGTCGGCCAACCTCACCGGCGGCCTCGACGTCCGCAAGATGTTCTTGCGGGCCCGCGCCAACTCGATCGAGGGCGGCACCTCCGAGATCCTTCGCAACGTCCTCGGCGAGCGCGTCCTCGGGCTCCCGGGCGAGCCCCGCACCGACAAGGAGCTCCCCTGGAACGAAGTCCCGCGCTCCTAGGCCGCGAGGGCCGAGTGGGTGAGCTCGGTGCGGTCGGGGCGGTGGGTGTGGAGGGTGTGCCCGTCGAAGGTCGCGTGCCATCGGCCTTCGTGGAGGAGGTGGTGATGGTGGGAGCAGACCAGGATGAGGTTCTCGAGGACGGTGGGGCCGCCGTCGGCCCAGTGGGTCACGTGATGAACCTGACATCGGGCCGGGTCA
>VGBT01000083.1 GCA_016870395.1 Actinomycetota bacterium
GTGCACCCGCGATACCGCCCGGCGGCAGCAAGGTGCACCCGCGATGCCGCCCGGCGGCAGCAAGGTGCACCCGCGATGCCGCCCGGCGGCAGCAAGGTGCACCCGCGATGCCGCCCGGCGGCGTCGGTCCGAGCAGCCTTGACTCCCGGGGGGCCGACCGACACTGTTGCGTCGATGGCTGGGGCGTCAAGACGCATCCTCGGGATGATCATGGCGGGTGGTGAGGGGACGAGGCTGTTTCCACTCACGCGCGATCGCGCGAAGCCCGCGGTCCCGTTCGGCGGCAAGTACCGGCTGATCGACTTCGTCCTGTCGAACTTCGTCAATTCGGGGATCTTCTCGGTCTACGTGATGGTGCAGTTCAAGTCGCAGTCGCTGATCGAGCACCTCGCGGCCGGGTGGAAGTTCGGCGGGCTGATCGCGGAGCACTTCATCTCGCCCGTCCCGGCGCAGATGCGGCACGGCCAGACCTGGTACAAGGGTACGGCCGACGCGATCTACCAGAACCTGAACCTCATCGAGAACTACCAGCCCGATCTGGTCGCGGTGTTCGGTGCCGATCACATCTACCGGATGGACATCGGACAGATGGCCGATTTTCACCGGGAGCGCGGCGCCCTGGTGACGGTCGCCACGTTGCCCGTGCCGGTCGCCGAGGCATCGGGCTTCGGCATCGTCGACGTGGATCGCGACGGACTGGTCGTCGGGTTCCTCGAGAAGCCGAGCCAGCCGCCGGAGATGCCCGACCGCCCCGGGTACAGCCTCGCGTCGATGGGAAACTACCTCTTCGACGCCGACTTTCTCATGACGGCTCTCAGGGAGCTCGCCGACAGCGAGGGGGGAGGCACCGACTTCGGGCAGCACATCATCCCGGCGCACCTGGGCCAGCGGCAGACCTACGCGTACGACTTCGCGACCAACCGCCTGCCAGGCGAGCCGGCGGGTAAGCCGACGTACTGGCGCGACGTGGGTACGCTCGACTCGTTCTACGAAGCGAACATGGACCTGCGCTCGCCCGACCCGGCGCTCAACCTCTACAACTCCCTGTGGCCGCTGCGGACGGTGGAGACGCCGAACCCGCCGGCGAAGTTCGTCTTCGACGAGATCGGGCGCCGGGGTCAGGCGGTGCAGTCGGTCGTGTCCGAGGGCTGCATCGTCAGCGGCGGTACCGTACGCAACTCGGTGCTCGGCAACAACGTCTTCGTGCACAGCTTCGCCGAGGTCGAGGACTCGGTCATCATGGACGGCTGTCGCATCCGGCGGCACGCCAAGGTGCGCCGCGCGATCATCGACAAGTACGTGGAGATTCCCGAGGGCGAGCGCATCGGTTTCGACCTCGAGCTCGATCGCGAGCGCTTCACCGTGACCGAGTCCGGGATCGTGGTCATCCCGAAGCAGCCGCGGCCGGTCCTCGACTGAGAGTTCGTGAGCCGAGCCGCGGACCGAGCCGTGGACCAAGGCCCGGACCGAGCACGCCCCCGCATCGGCGCGCGAGGTGACCGGATGCGCGGCGCCACTCCCGGGCTGGCCGCGACGTCGCGCGCCTTCCGGAACGCAAAGAGGGCCGGTGGTTTCCCACCGGCCCTCTTTCGAACTGGTCGATGCCGCTCGCTCAGAGGCCGTCGAGACGGCGGACGCTCTCACGCTGGCGCAGCCGATCGACGTAGCCGCGGAGAGCGCGAGCGCCCTCGGGCAGCGCCACGCCACGCGCCACCAGAAGCAGCAGCCGCGGCGCGAACGCCGCGTCGGCGATGCTGAAGGAGCCGGCCAGATACTCCTTGCCCCCGGCCAGCTCGCGCTCGAGCAGCGCGAAGGTGCGGTCGACCTCGTCCTTCGCCCGGCGGAGCTTTTCCGGGTCCCGCTCGCCCTCGGGCTTCACGTGCTCGGTGAGCAGGTTGCCCGCGGCGAGGACGAAGGCCATGTCGGCGTAGTCCTCGAGCTGACGAACGCGCGCCCGGGCAGCGGAGTCGCCGGGCGGCGGCAGCAGAGCGGGCTCGGGGTACTCGTCCTCGAGGTATTCGTCGATCACGGTCGAGTCGTAGACCACCGTGCGGTGGTCCTCGTCGTCCTCGTCGACCAGGACCGGCACCTTGTGGAAGGGGTTGAGCGCCACGAACCAGGGCTCGAGCTGCTCGTGCTTCCGCAGGTCAACCACGGTCAACTCGTAGTCCAGCTGCTTTTCGGCCAGCACGATCCTCGTCTTCTGGCCGAAAGGACACTGCGGGTAGTCGTACAGCTTGAGCATTCGCCTCCTCCGCCCCTTTTCTCGACTTTGCTTAAGACGCGGTCTGGTAAGGGAAAAGGGACGAGGAAGCAACGGACCCGCGTGAGATCATGGCGCCGACGAACGTGTTCTCGCGAGCCCGCGGCAGACCTTTCGGTCAGCGCGGGACATGCGACCAGGCGTGATACGAGCTGCGCACGAGGGGCCCCGACTCGACGTGCCGGAACCCCAATTCCCGTGCTGTCGCGCCCAGGTCCACGAACTCCGACGGGTCGAGATAGCGCTCGACCGGCAGGTGCTTCGCCGTGGGCCGGAGGTACTGACCCAGGGTGATGATGTCGCAGCCCGCGCTGCGCAGGTCGCGCAGCACTGCCAGCACCTCCGCGATCTCCTCTCCGAGCCCCAGCATCAGCCCCGCCTTGGTGAGCAGGTCGGAACGGAACGCCCGCGCAAAACGGATGACGTCGAGGGAGCGGTCGTACTTCGCGCCCGCCCGCGCACGCTTGTAGAGGCGGGGCACGGTCTCGAGGTTGTGGTTGTAGACCGCGATCGGCGCTGCCGCGACGGTCTCGACGCAGTCGCGGCGGCCCTGGAAGTCAGGGGTCAGCACCTCCACCTCACACTCCGCAACCGCGTGCCGGATCGCCCGTACCGTCGCCGCGAAGTGTCCCGCGCCGAGATCCGCGAGGTCGTCGCGATCCACCGACGTCACCACCACGTGCTGCAGGCCGAGCTTTCGTACGGCCTGCGCCAGTCGGTACGGCTCCAGCGGGTCGAGGGCGTCCGGGCGCCCGTGATCGACGGCGCAGAAAGCGCAGTTCCGCGTGCAGGTGTCGCCCATCAGCATGAACGTCGCGGTACCGTGCGCCCAGCACTCGGCGACGTTCGGACATCGAGCCTCCTCGCAGACGGTGGCGACGCCAGACTCCTTCACGATGGCGCGCGTCCGGGCGTAGCCCTCCCCTCCGGGCACGCGGACACGAATCCAGTCAGGGTGTCGCCCCGCCGGAGTGGGGGCGCTCATGCGACCGCTCCCACCGGATTGCGCTCGGGCGGAGCGGGCGATGCGAGTGCTGCGGCCACCTCCTGGGCCGCGAGAGCCGCCACCTCGCGCAGCGATGGCACCGGACCCGGGGTCTCACGCGCCACCGTCGTCATGCGCACCCCGACGAGGCCGCAGGGCACGATCGCCGTGAACGGCGCCAGGTCCATTGCCACGTTCAGGGCGAAGCCGTGCATGGTGATGCCGCCGCGCACGCCGATGCCGATCGAGGCGATCTTGCGAATTCTGCCCAGCTGCATGTCCCGCTCGTCCATCCGTCCGACGTCGGCGTCCGGATCCGCCACCCAGACGCCCGTCCGTCCGGTCCAGCGTACGCCACGCACGCCGAGCGCCGACAACGTGGTGATGACACCCGTCTCCAGCTGCCGCAAGAACCGGTGCACGTCGCGTCCGCGCGCGCGCAGGTCGACCAGCGCATAGCCGACGAGCTGCCCTGGTCCGTGGTAGGTGACGTCGCCGCCGCGTCCGATGCGCTCGACCGGCACCGGTGCCGCGCCGTCGCTCGGGAGCGCCGCCAGATGCTCGGCGTGGCCCCCGCGCCCCGTCGTGTACACGGGCTCGTGCTCCAGGAGGAGCAGGACGTCGCCGGTGCGTGCGTGTGCGCGCCGGAGGTCCTCCTGCAGGGCGCTCGCCGGCGAGTAGCCGATGCGGCCGAGCCAGCGCGCCCGAAGCCCCTCCGCCTCGCCCGGCAGCGCGTCGGCGCCAGCGCCCGGGGCGACGCTCACGCGGGTGCACCTCCGGGCAGCAGCAGCGCCGCGGGATTCTCGAGCCTCCGCTTGATGTCGGCGAGGAAGCGCCCACCGCGCGCCCCGTCGACGACGCGGTGGTCGTACGACATCGTGAGCGACATCGTGTGGCCGACCGCGAGCGCTCCGTCACGCACGATCGGGCGCTGCTTGACCGAGCCTACCGCCAGGATCGCGGCCTGTGGCGGATTCAGCACCGCGCTGAAGCTGTCCACGTCGAACATGCCGAGGTTCGACACGCTGAACGTCGCGCCCGAGAGGTCGGCGCTGGTGAAGCGGCCGGTCTCCGCCTTCTCGGCGAGAACGCGCGCCTGCGCGGCGATGGCGATCAGATCGAGCCGGTTGGCGCCAGACAGGACCGGGACCAGGAGGCCGTCGTCGACCGCGGTCGCGATCCCGATGTTGATCTCGTCGAGCAGCTCGATCGCATCACCGGCGAAGCGCGCATTCACCTCGGGGAAGCGGGCCAGCGCGTCGGCGCACGCCTTCAGCACCATGTGGTTGTACGTCACCGACGGCTCGACCTCGAGGGCCTTGAGCTGCGCGCGCAACCGGACCGCGTCGTCCATGTCGACCACGGTGGTCAGGTAGAAGTGCGGCGCTTCGCGCTTGCTGTCGGTCATGCGCTTCGCGATCGAGGCGCGCATCTTCGAGAGCGGCACGCGCCGCACCCCGCCGGATGCGACGCTGCCGTGCGTCGATGGGCCATCCTCGCGTCGCGGCGCTCCGGCATCGGCGGCCGCCGCGCCCGCTGCCGAAAGCCGCGCTCGCGCCTGTTCGACGTCGCGCCTCGTGATCCGTCCCGCCGGACCCGTTCCGAGGACCGCTCCGAGGTCGACGCCCAGCTCGTCGGCGAGAGTGCGCGCGAGCGGCGAGGCCTTGACGGCGTCGCCGCGGCTGGAGGCCGGTCGCGGGCCGGGCACTGCCGCAGGCGCCAGGCTCGTGGGGTGTGGTGAAGGCGTCAGCGGTGCGGACACGGCCGCGCGCGCCGGT
>VGBT01000084.1 GCA_016870395.1 Actinomycetota bacterium
CCGAGAAGTACATGGCCATCCGCCATCCGACGCCGACGACGTGGGGGCCCAGGATCTGGAGCGCGGAGACCACGACCCAACCGCAGAACGCGAGCCACCAGCCGAAGCCACGCGGGACGCGGATTCGGCGGCGGCGCAGGAGCGCGGCTGCCATGACCAGGCCGAAGCCGATCCAGCAGACCGGTCCGAGGCCCAGAGCCCACCACAGGGGGAACCCGGCGAAGAGCCACACGAGCGGCGAGCCGGGATCGGACGACCGTGGTGCGGGGGCGGGACTCGCGCTGCCGCCGCTCACGGGCCGTTCCGTCTCAACTTCTCCCCCCTCCAACCCGCGCGAACGGTGCAATCACCGTGACACCGGAACTATCATGGCGAGGGCACAATGGTATTCGACCGGCGACCGGCAACATGACGGGTGCCGGGCGGCCGCGGGCAGGGGTCGCCCGGGAAGTAGCCGGAGGACATCTTGCCGTGAGCACGGCCAACGACACAGAGCGAGGCGAGCGGTCGGCGCCCGTCCTGATGGTGTGCTCCACCGGCGGGCACCTGGCCCAGCTGTGGCGGTTGCGACCCTGGTGGGAACAGCATGACCGGGCCTGGGTCACCTTCGACAAGCCCGACGCGCGGGCGCTGCTCGCAGGGGAGCGGATCTACTGGGCGCACCACCCAACGACCCGCAACCTGGCCAACCTGGTGCGCAACACGCTGCTCGCGCGACGGGTGCTGCGCCGGGAGCGCCCCGGCGTCGTCGTGTCGAGCGGCGCGGGCGTCGCGGTCCCGTACTTCTGGATGGCGCGCCGCTTCGGTGCGGCCACCGCCTACTACGAGGTGCACGACCGCATCGACACGCCGACCGTGACCGGGAAGCTGTGCTATCCGGTGACCGACCTCTTCGCGCTCCAATGGGAGGAGCAGCGTCGCAGCTACCCGAAGGGCGTCGTCGTGGGGCCCTTGTTGTGACCGGGCTCGCGGTGTTCGTCACGGTCGGCACGGACCACCATCCCTTCGACCGGCTCGTCGCCTGGTGCGACGAGTGGGCCCGTGCACACCCGGACGATCGCGTCACCATCCAGTACGGCACGTCGGAGCCGCCGGCGACGGCCGTGGGCCATGCGTACCTCGCACCGGCCGAGCTGGCCGAGGGCCTTGCCCGGGCCGACGCGGTGGTCTGTCACGGTGGACCGGCGACGATCGCCGAGATCCGGGCAGCGGGTCGCCTTCCCATCGCGGTGCCGCGCCGCAAGGCCGACGGAGAGCACGTCGACGACCATCAGATGCGGTACACCAGCCGCGTCGCACGCGAAGGCGTCGTGTGCCTCGCCGACTCGCCGACCGAGCTCGCCGCGCTGCTCGACCGCGTCCGCAGCGACGTCGACGCCTTCCGCGTCGCGGACGACGAAGACCGGGTGCGCCGCTCGGTGGAGCTCTTCGGGGATCTGATGGACGCGCTCGCGCCATGACGGGTCCGATCGAGATCCTCTACGTGGGCGGGTGGGGCCGCAGCGGCTCCACACTTCTCGACCGGATGGTCGGGCGACTCCCCGGCTTCGTCTCCGTGGGCGAGGCGCGCGAGCTGTGGCGGCGCGGCGTGCTCGAGAATCGCCTGTGCGGTTGCGGGGTCGCGTTCCTCGACTGCCCGTTCTGGACGGAGGTCGGCCTCGAGGCGTACGGCGGATGGTCGATGGAGCTCGCGTCGGAGATGGAGGCCGACGGGCGGCGGCTCGACTCGTTGGGCCACATGGGCTGGCTGCGTGAGCGGGCCGGTTCGAGCGACGCCGCGCGTGCGTACCTGAAGCGGCTCGCCCCGCTGTACCGCGCCGCTCGTGACGTGGGCGAGGCCAAGATCGTCGTCGACTCCTCGAAGCTCCCCAACTACGCGGTCCTGCTCCGCGCGTCTTTCGACGTCGACCTGCGCCTCGCCCACCTGGTGCGCGACAGCCGCGGGGTCGCCAACTCGTGGCGCAAGGAGATCACGCGGGTCGACGCGACCGAGGAACCCGGGCTCATGGAGCGCTACGGGGCGCTCGCGGCATCGGCGCGCTACCTCGTCTACAACGCGCTCACCGAACGTCTTTCCCACAGGCTCCCGCACGCGACGCGGGTGCGCTACGAGGACCTGGTCGCGCACCCCTACGAGACGCTCTCGGGGATGCTGCACGCGCTGGGAGAGCCGGCCGGCCCCGATGCGTTCGGCTGGCTCCACGGCACGGTTGCCGACCTCGGGGTGAGTCACACGGTCGACGGCAACCCGATGCGCATGCAACAGGGCCCGGTGCCGCTCGTCGCCGACGGGACCTGGCGCGAGCAGCTCCCGGCGAGGGAGCGCAGCGTGGTCACGGGTCTCACGCTGCCGCTGCTCTGGCACTACCGGTACCTGGAGTGGAGCCCCGCCGCATGAACACCGCGCCGACGCGCGTCTGCTTCGTGGGTGGTGTGGGTCGCTCGGGCAGCACGCTGCTGGAGCTTCTGCTCGCACAGGTGCCCGGGACCGTGACGCTGGGGGAGACCATCCACCTGCTCGAGCGTGGCCTCGCGGCCGACGAGCGCTGCACGTGCGGTGAATCGTTCTCGCGCTGCGCGCTGTGGGCAGCGGTAGGCGAGGCGGCGTTCGGCGGCTGGCCGTACGATTGCGTCGACGAGCTGCTGGCGCTTCAGCGCCAGGTCGACAAGCATCGGTACGTGCCGCGGCTCCTGCATCCGCGTGGCGCGTTCGCGACGCGGCTCGACGCCTACGTCGGCGGTTTCCTCGAGCCGGTGCTTGCCGCCGCGGCCCGGGTGACGGGCGCATGGCTGGTGGTCGACACCTCGAAGCACCCCTCACACGAGATGGTGCTCGATCGTTCCCCGGGCCTCGACGTGCGCACGGTGCACCTCGTCCGCCGCCCCGAGGGGGTCGCGTACTCCTGGAGCAAGGAGGTGCGCCGACCCGAGGTCGCGTCGGGCGACGTGTCGATGCCGCGGTACTCGGCCGGCCGTTCGGCGCTGCGCTGGGTCGCGTGGAACTCCCTGCTCGAGCTCGAGGCCCGCCGGCGGCATCGTACGCTCCGGCTCCGCTACGAGGACCTGGTCGCCGATCCCGAGGCCGCCGTCGACGGCGTCGTCAGGCACTGCGGGGGTGTTCCGGGCCGGGAGGGAGCCCCTCCGGTGGTCCACGGGATCGGGGGCAACCCCGTGCGGTTCGGCGGGGGTGTCCCGGTGATCCGCGCCGACGACGGGTGGCGCGAGGGACTCACGCCGGCGCAACGCCGCCTGGTCGTCGCGCTGAGCGCGCCGCTCCGGCGCGCCTACGGGTACGCGGGTGCGGCGTGAACGAGGCGGTGTCCGTCGTCGTCGTGACGCACAACCGCCCCGAGCTGCTGCGTCGCGCGCTCGACGCGATCGTCGGCCAGCGCTACCCGGGGCCGATCGAGGTGCTCGTGGTGTTCGACCGGGCCGAGCCCGACCCGGCGATCGCGTCGGAGGACCCGCATCGTCGCGTCAGGGTGATGACGAACACGCACAAGCCGGGTCTCGCCGGCGCGCGCAACACCGGGGTCGAGGCGGCGGCGGGCGAGCTCATCGCCTTCTGCGACGACGACGACGCGTGGCTTCCCGCCAAGCTGGCCGAGCAGAGCGCCGCGCTCGCCCGCCGTACCGATGCGATCGCCGCGGTCTGCGGGATCGTGATCGAGTACGAGCGGCGTCGGGCGGTGCGCGTGCCGCGCGCGGAGGACCTGACGACGACGGCGTTGCTCCGGCGCCGGGTGACCGCGGCACACCCGTCCACCGTCTTGGTGCGCCGCGCTGCGCTCGACGCGATCGGGCCCGTCGACGAGGAGATCCCCGGGAGCTACGCCGAGGACTACGACTGGCTCCTGCGCTGTGCCGAGTCCGGTCCGATCACCGTGGTGGAGCTGCCGATGGTGAGCGTACGCTGGGGGGCGACCTCGTACTTCGCCGACCGGTGGCAGACGATGGCGGACGCGATCGAGTACCTGATCGCGAAGCATCCCGAGTTCGCGACCTCACCGGCCGGGCTCGGGCGGCTGCGGGGCCGGCAGGCGTTCGCACTCGCGGCCGCGGGCAACCCTGCACGGGCGCGGGCCTTGGCGCGCGAGGCGCTCTCGCGCTCGCCTCGCGAGCCGCGTGCCCACCTCGCCTACCTGGTGAGCTGGGGCCTGCTGTCCCCCGGCTGGTGCATGCGCGTCGCCAACGCCCGCGGCCGCGGCATCTAACCCTAAGTCACCTTCACGTCGTCGAAGAACATCGCGTAGGTCTTGTCGCTGCCGCCCACGTCGCCGAGCTCGATCGCCGAGATCCGGGTCGCACCCAGGTTTGCCGTCAGGCGAAGCCCGGGAACCGCGGTGCCGTTGAGGAGCACCTGCGCCGCGCTGTCCGCACCGGCGAGCGTGACCTCGAGGGTGACCTGCTGCCAGCTGTAGAGCGGAAGCATGGTGGTGCTCCACGTACGGGCGCCGGTGCGACCGTCGAGGATTCCGAGTCGGCCGTCACTGTCGCGGATCACCCGCGCCACGGTGGTGCCGGATGGGCTCCGAAGGCCGATCAACGGGATGGTCGAGCTCGCGTCGGAGCTGGTCATCCTCACCTTCGCCGATGCCGTGACCGCGCTGGCCGCGTCGAACGCGTGCCTGGCCCAGGCGTGTCCCGAGGCAGCCAGCGTGAGCAGGGACCAGGAGCCCGAGGCCGCTCGGGCGTTCGACACCACCGCAGTGGGCGAGTGCGCCCAGCTGTCGATCGTCGCGTTTTCGAAGCTGTAGGCGAACAGCAGTCCGTCCGACGCCGGCCGGGTCGTGGTCGTCGTGGTGGGGGGCGCCG
>VGBT01000085.1 GCA_016870395.1 Actinomycetota bacterium
CGCGAGGCCCGCCAGGGCCGCGGCCACCGCCGCCGAATCCACCGCCACCGCCGCGCGGGCGATCCTCGCGGGGCTTCGCCTCGTTGACGGTCAGCGCCCGGCCGTTGTGGTCCTGGCCGTTCAGCGCGTTGATCGCCGCCTCGGCCTCCTCGTTCGAGCTCATCTCGACGAAGCCGAAACCACGGCTGCGACCACTCTCGCGATCGGTGACCACCGACGCGCTCTCGACCGTGCCGTACTCCGAGAACAGCTGCTCGAGTCCCGCCGAGTCGATGCTGAAGGACAAATTACCCACGTACAGCTTCCTACCCATTTCTCGCTCCTATCCTCTGGGTTCTTTGCGGGCCCGGGCTTTACTCTCAGGCCAGCGTTGAAAGGGGCCGCTGGTGGCCGAGGAAGGCAGGAGGACGAACAAGCAACGGTACCGGGCAGGAATCATGCTGCGCCGTACGCGAACTCGTCGACGAACCAACCGGCCTTTCGCATAGCACGAGAACGAATTCGGTACAGCCTTCCGCGACGACATTTTCCTGCCCGACGGGCGACCTCGTTCGCGCCCAAAAAACAGGGGGTTAGCTCGGGTCGGCGAAGCACGGCCAGTCGCCGCAGACGTTGACGACCGCCCCGTCGGGCTTGAGGAATTCGGCCTTCTGGCGGCGCGCGTCGGGGTCGCTGCGGGGGTCGCCGTGCGGGTCCTCGCCGATCCGCGGCGGCAGGTTCACCAGCGGCTGCGCCGGTGCACCGCTGTCCCAGATCACGATCGCCGAGCCGGAGTACGGGTAGCTCGCGATCGGCTCGATGCCCCAGTAGGCCGGCTCGACGAACGGCAGCCGACCCGCGGTGACGGTGGGCGCGTGGATCCGGGCACCGATGGTGCGAGCCTGGATGTTGGCCGCGTCGGGCGCCACCTGATGGTCGCCGAACGCCACGTGCAGCAGCACCGTGTGTGCGGGCGTGTTGGGCAACGGATCGTCGGTCATGTGCTGCGCGTAGCCGCTGGCCTCGCCGCGGTCCCAGAGCATCTGGATCAGGAGAATTCCGAGCCCGCGCTCGAGCTCGTCGGGGTATGCCGGGTCGTAGATCTGGCGGTACGTGTCCCAGTCGACGCTGCGCTGCAGCAGCATCCCGTAGTTCATCGCCGGCACGCCCAGCACGGCGCGGGTGAAGTCGATCGACACCGCCGTGGTGATGCCGCCCATGATGCCACCCTGGCTGTTGCCGTCGTAGTAGAGGTGGCTCCGGTCGATCAGGCCGGTGAACGCCGGGTGCGACACGAGTCCGTTCTCGTGGATCATCAGGCGCCCGAGGAAGAGGGTGTTGAGCACGCCCTGCTGCAGGCGGTCGGCGAGCGTCGGGAAGGTCGAGATGTCGCCCAGGATCGTCACCGCGTTCGGGACGTCCTCCTCGGACATGCCGATCCACTTGGTCGCGCAGAAGACGAAGTTGTGCTCGTTCGCCATGCGGCGGACGTTGCCGGCTACGACCTCGCCCTGGCTGCCGAGCAGGCCGTGGCCGTAGAGCGACGGCCGCGCGGGCGCCGGCGTGGTGCCGTCGCCGAGGGCCGCCTTGGGCACGATGCAGGTGAAGTCCGCGGTGTAGGTGCCGTTGCGCTGCGGCAGCTCGCTGCTCGCGTAGTGGAAGCGCGAGCCGGGCGCGCCCGTGCCGGTCATGTAGCTCGGCACCTCGAAGGTCCCCTCGACGCGGCGGGCGAGCTCGTCGTTCGGGTTCTCCTCGACGCTCTGGACGGTGAACCCAGGCGCCGCCGCGCCGAGCTGCGCGAAGGCGTTGTCGCGGATGTGCAGCATGCGCTCGCTCAGGTTGCGCTCGCTGGCCACGGTGAAGTCCCACGCGAGGTAGAGGTCGTCGCGCGCGACCCCGGCGTCGTCGAGGTCGGCAAAGATCCGCTCGAAGTGCTCGCGCCGCGCCTCGACCTCCGGGACGTTCGAGATCAGGTCGTCGCGATAGGCGCGGAACACGTCGCCCGCCTGGATCGTCTCGCCGGCCGCGTTCTTCAGGCGGCGCAGCGCGACCACGTGGCGGTGGCTCTCGAGGAGGTTGCGCGCCGGACGGACGAAGAGCACCGCGTTGGCGGGGCTCGAGACGGTGGCGTCCAGCTCGGTGAAGTAGGGCACGCGCTGGCCGGTGACGGTGTCGATGAGCACCGCGGGCGCGTCCTTACCGAGCGAGCCGCCGATGTTCGCGACGCCGACGAGCCCGGTCGCCTCGAGGTCGATGCCGTCGACGTACGTGACGATCTGAGCACCCGGGCTGAAGCCGTCGTTGCGGTTCCACTCGGTGGTGTCGACGTGCACACCCCGCACGTTGCGCGGCGCCGACGCCCGCTGGATGTTCAGCTGCAGCCCGGTATCGGTGCTCCCGTCGGCGACGGTGAAGAAGTCGTTCGGGAACGGCAGCAGGCAGTGCCGCGGATCGAGCCAGTCGCAGCGGTCGGCGTTCTCGACGACCAGGTCGATGGTGCCGTTCGAGCCGCCGTCGCCGTCGCCGTCGCTGCAAGCAGTGGCGACGGCAGCGAGCGCGACGCAGATGGCCACGAGGGCGTGCGCGCGCCGTGTGCGGGCGCCGTGGCTGCCGGATGTGGAGTTCTTCATCGGGCCGCCATAGCCGGGTTCGGTCGCGACGCGCCAGCCGGATCCGGCCGCGGCGCGTCAGCCGGCTGCGGCCTCGCGGATTGACCCGCGGTCGACGCTGCGGCAGGGCGGCCGGAGGCCGCGTGGCGGGCCGGGCGGGACGGCGTCGGGCGCCGCGAATCGCGGGGGGAGAATCGTTGGCGGTCGAGCTGCGCGCAGCACGGTGCAGATGCCGAAAGGCGGCGCCCGCATGGGTGGCCCTGGGGCTCGTGCTGGCGCTGGCCGTGCCGGCGGGCGCGCAGCCCGATGCGCCCGGTCGCCAGATCGACGTCGCGGTCAACTACGTCTACGCGGCACAGCTCGGCTTCGGCACCTACCGCGTCGGCGGGCTCGACGTGAACGTCTACTCGATCCCGCTCACGTACACGCTGCGCGACGTGCTCCTCGACTGGCGCCTGAGGATCGAGCTGCCGATCCTCTACGGCGCCTACTCGTTCCGGAAGTCGGTGCGCGTCGAGGATCTCGACGACCTGCGGGTGCGGGTGCTCGCCGACCAGCGGACGCTGAGTGCCGAGCCGAAGCTCAAGCTCGAGATCCCGATCCTCGAGCCGTGGACGGTGTCGCTGATCGGTGCGTGGGGGTTCGGCTCGACGTTCGACACCGAGGTCCGCTATCGGAAGCCCGACGGAAGCACGTTCCGCGACCGGCAGGCCGAGCAGGACGTCTGGTACTTCACCTACCAGGTCGGCGTGAGCAGCCTCGTGCAGCACCGCGTCGATCGCCTGACGCTCGGGCTCGGCAACGCCTTCATCTACGCCGGCACGGAGAATCTCGAGAGCACGCCGAGCGCGCAGGCCTACGGCGCGCTCGAGACGGGCGTCGAGGCGCGGCACCCGCTCGGCTTCGACGTCGGCGGCTACTCGCCGGACGCGAGCCTGTTCTTCATCTGGTACTGGTTCACGCCCGACCTCGAGTTCTCGCGCGTCGAGCAGCGGTCGCTGCGCGTCGGCGAGGTGTACGAGGTCGGGGTCAGCGTCGGCGCCGATGCTGGCACGCCATTCGACATCCCGGTGCTCGGCAACCCGCGCCTCGGCGTCAGCTATCGCGTCGGCAACGACCTGGACGCGGTCCGCGTGAACTTCGGCTTCCCGTTTTGATTGCAACGAGGGGGCACGCGGGTCGTTGCAACGAGGGGGCACGCGGGTCGTTGCAACGAGGGGGCACGCGCCCCCTCGCTCCACGCGGCGGAGCCGCGCGGAGCCTCACTCCCCGCGCTCCCTTCGGTCGGCCGCGCGCGGAGCGCGCGGGTTCGTTGGCTGGCCGCGTTTCGCTTCGGC
>VGBT01000086.1 GCA_016870395.1 Actinomycetota bacterium
GTCACCTGACCGGCGGTTCTTCGCGTTCTCTCAAGGACGCGCGCGCACAATGCGCACATGAAGATCCTGCTGGTCGACGACGACCCCGGCGTTCGCCTTTCGGTGCGGCGCGCGCTGGAGTTCGAGGGCTACGACGTCGCTACGGCGAGCGATGGGGTCGATGCGCTCGAGGCGGTCACGGCCGATGCGCCCGACGCGCTGGTGCTCGACGTCACGATGCCGCGGGTCGACGGCCTCGAAGTGTGCCGGAGGCTCCGGGTCAACGGCGACGACACGCCGATCCTCGTGCTCACCGCCCGGCACGCGGTGAGCGACCGGGTCGCCGGGCTCGACGCGGGCGCCGACGACTACCTCGTGAAGCCGTTCGCGTTGGAGGAGCTGCTGGCCCGGCTGCGCGCCCTGTTGCGGCGTCGCCCGGTGGAGGAGCGCGAGGTGCTGACGCTCGCCGACCTGGAAATGGATCTCGGCGCGCGCACGCTGCACCGGGCCGGCGCGGCGATCGAGCTGACCCGAACCGAGTGGGCCCTGGTGGAGCTGCTCCTGCGCAACCGCGGCCTCGTGCTCACGCGGGAGCTCATCTCCGAGCGCGTGTGGGGCTTCGACTTCGGTACCGCAGGCTCGCTCGACGTGTACATCGGGTACGTCCGGCGCAAGACCGAGATCGACGGTGCTCCGCGCCTCGTGCACACCGTCCGCGGGGTTGGGTTCATCGCGAGGGAGCCGGCATGAGGTTGAGAACCCGGCTCACGGTGGTCGTGGCCGCGGCGGTCGGGATCGCGGTCGTGAGCGTCGCGTGCATCGCCTGGTTCGCGACGCGCGCGCGGCTGGTCGACGAGGTGGATACCTCGCTTCGATCCCGGACGCAGCGGTACGTCGACGCCTCGGCGCGCAGCGCGCGCCGAGGCGCTCCGCCCCCGGTTCCCGGTCCGGCGGCTGCCGGCCTGTTCGGGGATCCGGACACCTACTTCCAGCGCCTCGACGATTCGGGCCGCCCGCGCGGCCGCACCGGGCTGGTCCTGCCCGTCGACGCGCGGGAGGTCGAGGTGGCGGCCGCGCCGGGGACGGCACAGGTGCGCGACGTCACGGTCGACGGCATCCAGCTGCGCATGTACACCGCGGCGGTTCCCGAAGGCGGCGCGATCCAGGTTGCCCGCGACCTCGGCGAGCTCGACGCGGCGATGCGCGGCCTGGCGGTGGTGCTCATCGTGACAAGCCTGCTCGGCGTCGCCGGGGCCGCGCTCGTGGGCCGACTGATCGCGCGGCGTTCGCTGCGGCCGATCGACGACCTCACCGGCGCGGCTGAGGAGGTGGCCCGCAGCCAAAACCTCGCGGTGCCGATCCCGGTTGCCCGCGCCGACGACGAGGTGGGGCGGCTCGCGGCCTCGTTCAACGCGATGCTCGGTGCGCTCGCGGCCTCGCGCGAGCAGCAGCAGCATCTCGTGAGCGACGCGAGTCACGAGCTGCGCACGCCGCTCACGAGCCTCCGGACCGCGATCGAGCTGCTCCAGCGAGGCACGTCGTTGCCCGAGGCCGAGCGCCGGGAGCTGCTCGACCACGCGGTGTCGGAGCTTGACGAGCTGACCCATCTGGTGACCGAGCTCGTCGAGCTCGCCACCGACGCGCGTTCCGAGCCCGGCGCGATCCAGGACGTGCGTCTCGACCTGCTGGTGCGTGAGGTCGCCGGACGGGTCGAGCGGCGCAGCGGCCGCGCCGTCACCGTGGACGCGCAGCCGTGTGTCGTGGTCGGTCGTGCGGCGCTGCTGGAGCGCGCCGTCGGGAACCTCCTCGACAACGCGGCCAAGTGGAGCCCGCCGGGCGCGCCGGTGGACGTGACGGTGGCCGGGGGGACGGTGGCCGTGAGCGACCACGGGCCGGGGGTGCCGCCCGACGAGCGCGCCCGGGTCTTCGAGCGCTTCGCCCGAGGCCGGGGATCCCAGGACGTGCCGGGGTCGGGGCTGGGGCTCGCGATCGTGGCGAAGGTCGCCGCCGAGCACGGGGGCCGGGCCTGGATCGAGGAGTCGGCCTCCGGCGGGGCGCGGGCGGTGCTCGCCCTGCCGGCGGTCCGGATCGAGGCCGGCGCCGGGGCATTCTTCGACGATTCTTCGGATCTGGTGGGTGTGGCTCTCAAGGGCCCCGACGAGGCTTCGGGTTGAGGCGGGACCCCCGACCTCGACACCCGACAAGGAGACCCTGATGAAGACCCACCGAACGCTCGGCCGCCGGGCCGGGCTCGTGATGCTCGCCTCGCTGGCGCTCGTCGGCTCGGTCGCCGGCGCTGCCGGTGCCGCGAGCGACGATACCTCGGCCCAGGGCGGCCGTCGGCACCCCCACCTGCGCCTGACCGACGAGCAGAAGGCGTGTCTAAAGGAGCAGGGCGTGACCCGTCTGGAGCCGGGCGCGCGGCCGACCGAGGAGCAGCGGGAGCAGATGAAGGCCGCGGCGGAAGCCTGTGGCATCGAGCTGGCGCGGGGGCCGCGGCATCACCTGCGCCTGACCGACGAGCAGAAGGCGTGTCTAAAGGAGCAGGGCGTGACCCGTCTGGAGCCGGGCGCGCGGCCGACCGAGGAGCAGCGGGAGCAGATGAAGGCCGCGGCGGAAGCCTGTGGCATCGAGCTGGCGCGGGGGCCGCGGCATCACCTGCGCCTGACCGACGAGCAGAAGGCGTGTCTAAAGGAGCAGGGCGTGACCCGTCTGGAGCCGGGCGCGCGGCCGACCGAGGAGCAGCGGGAGCAGATGAAGGCCGCGGCGGAGGCCTGTGGCATCGAGCTGCCGGCTCCCCCGTCCGGCGTCTAGCGATCCCCCGTCCCCGCGCACGGCGATCGCCCTCCGGGGCGGGCGCCGTGTCGCGTCCGAGTCGCGTGCATCGGTGCGCCATGGGCCCCGGCACGCTGGGTGGTTACGATGTCGCTCCCCGGTTGGGCGGGTCGGCGACGTCCCGCAGCGGAGGTGAGGCGGTGAGCGGCGGGCGCACGGCAGGCATCTTGGTCCTGAGCCTCCTGGTCGGCGCGTGCGGTGGGGCGTCGAAGGCGGACGGCACCGAGTCGTCGAAGCGGACCACCACCTCCACTCGCACGAAGCGCACCACGACGACCTCGACCACCACCACGACGCTGGCGAGCACGGCCACGACCACGACGACGACGGCAGGTGCGTCGGGAGGTGCGCCCCAGTCCTCGGGCTCCGCCACCTCGGCGACCGGCGCCCCACCGTGCGCGGCCACTCTGCTGTCGGGCTTCGGGCTCGTGGCCGGGGCCACGTTCAGCGAGAGCCCCGACGAGTCCGACGTGACGGTCGACCGGATCGTCGCCACCGCGTCGGGCCAGGGCATCTGCCTGGTCAACGGGGTGTTCGTCGACGGGTCCGGCAGCGCCTTCGGCCAGTACGTGATCGTCGACGAGGAGGACGCCTACGTCGCGCTCGTCGAACCGACCGCGACCTTCGAGCTCACGCCGCGCATCGTGAGCTGCCACGGGCCGACGCCCGACGTCGCCGCCGCGCTGGTCAACACGGTGACCGGCCGTTCCTACCCGCCCCAGTCCTGCACCTGAGGGCCCCTGCTCCGCGGCCTGGCTGCGGTCCGATCCTTTCCGCACGGAGGACGCCGATGATGCTTCGCCATGCCCGAAAATCGGCGGATTTCTTGGGTTTCTGCTTGATCATGAGGGTATAGGAGGGTATGATACGAACGTGTATTCGACCGGGCAGGACTCGATCCAGAGCGACGGGTTCGACGGGGACCCGCTCGCGTTGCTGGCCGAGGCGGTGGAGGTACTCGGGAAGATCGATCCGGCCGAGCTGCCCGATTCGGTGCTGGCCGATGACGTGTTGGGGTTGCGGCGTCTGTTGGATCGGGGTGAGTGCGTGTTCGCCCGGTGGGCGGTCGTCTCGCACCGGCGGGGGGTC
>VGBT01000087.1 GCA_016870395.1 Actinomycetota bacterium
CCTCGTGCAGCAGGACACGGCCGCGATGCTCGACCTGGCGCTGACGCGCTTCGCGCCCGGCGACCTGACCTTCATGTACCTCTCGGACATCGACCTGCAGTGCCACATGCTGTGGCGCCTCGGCGACCCGAAGGACCCGTCGGCACCGCCGCACCCCGCGCGCGCCGCCGACGCGCACGCGGTCGCGGCGCACGGCGAGGACATCGAGGGCTACTACCGGCACGTCGACCAGCTGCTCGGCGGCGTCCTCGGGCGCGTGCCCGAGGGTACGCTGGTCGTCGTGATGAGCGACCACGGCTTCCAGCCCTACACGCGCAAGGTCAACCTGAACGCGTGGCTGCGCGACCACGGCTACCTCGTCCTGAAGGACGGCAAGCCGACCGGCAGGATCACCACCGGCGACGTCGACTGGTCGAAGACCCGCGCCTACGGCCTGGGCTTCAACGCGCTCTACGTGAACGAGCGCGGCCGCGAGGCCGAGGGGATCGTCGACCCCGCGCAGTCGGCGGCCCTGCTCGCCGAGATCGGTGCGAAGCTCGAGGCGTGGCGCGACGGCGACGCGCGCGTCGTACGACGGGCCTTCCTCGGGGAGAAGATCTATTCCGGGCCGCGCGCGGCCGAGGCCCCCGACATGGTCGTCGGCTACGACGCGGGCTACGGGTGCTCCGACGAGAGCACGCTCGGCGAGATCTCGGCGGCCGTGATCGAGGACAACCTGTCGCGCTGGTCCGGCAACCACTTGATGGACCCCGAAGTCGTCCCGGGCGTCCTCCTCACCAGCCGGAAGCTGCCCCGGACGGGCTACGCACTCCCCGACGTGACGGCGACCCTGCTCGCACATTATGGTGTCCCCCTGCCCCAGGGCATGGAGGGCAAGGACGTCTTCGCCCCCTAGGAGGATGCGATATGTTCGGACTCGGCAAGACCCAGTCGATCAAGCTCGAGCGTGACCTGTACGACCGCGTGAAGAAGATCGCCGACGTGGCGGGCTACGCGACCGTCGAGGAGTTCGTCACGCACGTTCTGGAAAAAGAACTGATCCACTTCGAGGACGCGAAGAGCGACGACGACATTCGCAACAAGCTGCGCGGGCTCGGCTACATCTCCTGAACGGGCACCCCGCCCGCTTCGCCCGACGTGCAGACCTTCAACGCGATCACGAGCCGCCTCTTCGACGTGGTGCTCGCCCCGTTCGGGCACCGCTGGGCGTGGTTCGACCTGCTCCTCTGGCCGATCCTCGCCGGCGTGGTCGCATTGCTGATCTACAAGCTGGTCAGCAACCAGCAGGGCATCGCCGACGCGAAGCGGCGCATCATGGTCAACCTGCTCGAGGTCGTGCTGTACCGCGAGAACGTGCTCGGCGTGCTCGGCTCGACGGCGAGGGGGCTCGCGCAGAACGTGCGCTACGTCGGGTACAACGTCGTGCCGATGCTGGTGATGATCGTGCCGATGACGATCGTCCTCGTGCAGCTCGTCGCGCACTACGCGTACGCACCGCTGAAGCAGGGCGACGTGCAGCTGCTCGAGGTGTCGCTCGCGCCGGGGACGAGGGTCGCGCCGCGCGACGTGACGGCGGACTTCCCACCGGGGGTCGCGGTCGAGGCGGGTCCCGTGCGCACCGCCGACGGGCGCGTGCTCTGGCGCCTTCGCATGCTGGAGGACGGCGACCACGTGGTCACGCTCCGCGCCGGTGACGCGGTCGAGCAGAAGATCATCCCGGTGGGCGACGGACCGCGAAAGGTCCCGGTGCTGCGCACGCGCACCTGGGAGGCGCTGCTCTACCCCGGCGAGGCCGCGCTGCCCGCGGGCTCGAGCTTCGAGACCATCAAGCTCGCCACGCCGCAGCGCGACCTGAACCCGTTCCCGAGCGGCGAAGGCGGCATCCTGCTGTGGTTCTTCGTCGCGTCGCTGGTGGCGGGCTTCCTGCTCCGCAAGCGGCTCGGCGTGACGCTCTGAAGCGAGGATCGCGATGTCCCTTCTCGACTCACTCCGCGGCCTCCTCGGCGGCGGCCAGGCGAAGTACGGCGAGCCGATCGTCATCGTGTCGGGCCTGCCGCGCAGCGGGACGTCCATGATGATGAAGATGCTCGACGCGGCCGGCATCCCGATCATGACCGATGCCGTGCGCACCGCCGACGTCGACAACCCGAAGGGCTACTTCGAGCTCGAGCGCGTCAAGGAGCTCGAGAAGGACCCCGACCGCAGCTGGGTGCGCGAGGCGCGCGGCAAGGCGCTCAAGGTCATCTCCTTCCTGCTGAAGGACCTGCCCGACGACAACGCCTACCGCATCGTCTTCATGCGCCGCGACATCGACGAGGTGCTGGCGAGCCAGAACAAGATGCTCGTCCACCGCGGCGAGCAGGACACCACCGACGACGCGGTCATGGCGGAGGCCTACAGGAACCACCTCGCCGCGGTGCGCATCATGGCGCGCAAGAAGGACAACTGGTCGATCGTCGAGATCCGCTACGACGAGGCGATCCGCGACCCGGCGGCCGTCGCACGCAAGGTCAACGCGTTTCTCGGCGGCCGCTACGACGTGCAGCGCATGGTCGAGGCGGTGGACGAGAAGCTCTACCGCAACCGCAAGACGGCCTGACGCGCCATCCCTGCCGGACCCCGAGTTCCCCGCGGCTGCTCGGGCCGGGACGTCGCCCGTGAGGCGTCGGCCATGGCCCCGACTCCCCGAGAACCCGCGACGGGACGGACGACCACCGCCCGACCTCCGGTCGGCAGCCGTCGGCCTGGGGCTCCATCCCGCCCCTCCTGTTCGATCAGCTGTTCGTGAGGAACAGCGCGAACCAGGAGCCGAGCGGGGTGGACGATTCTCTGGGCGAAAAATCGGGGCTTGCGCGCCACGGGGTATAGTCCCAAGATGCCGGGCCAGCCGACTACCAGGGAGGGGTAGCTGCCGTCCCCGCCCGAACCCTCACTCCGATGGGAGCGAAACCCGTGAACCTCTCGACGACTCCCCCACCGACGCGCCTCGGTCGTCGGCATCGCGCGCTGGGCGCGGTCTTCGCCGGACTGATCGTCGCCGCCATGGCGGCGGTCGCGGGCACCCCACAGTCGGCGACTGCAAGCGATTGTACTGATCCGGCACCATACAACTTGTGCATCCCGGGCGGTGCGAACTCGCGTCTCGACTGCATGGCGGAGTGGCTCACGCTCCCCAAGACCGCGCGCAACTACAACCGCGTCCCGAAGCCGGTCATCAAGTGCCTCGAGGGCGACCCGTACTGCGACGAGGATCCTGACCCCGAGAACGGGCTCTGCACGTTCACGACGAGGATCTGCATCAACAACAGGGATCCGCGCCTCCCGAACTGCGTCCCGTCGGACGTGTCGACCTTGGAGATCAACCGGGGGGGCCTGATCACCAACGACCCGGTCGATCAGGCGAACAAGGGCAACCTCGAGTGGGAGGTTCGTTACGGCGGCCTCGGCTCGTACAGCGAGCAGGGCGGGCAGCTGGTGTTCGCCGGCGGGGTCAATGACACACCTGACCTCTGCAGCGGCACGATCCAGCTGTTCGTGCTGATGCCGACGGGGCCCGACGGCACCTACCAGAAGGCGCGGCGCCGCTTCCGCGTGCGCGCCGCTGACGGCGACGGCCGCGTCGACGTCGACACCTTCACCTACTATTGTCTGCCCAGCCGTTGCGGTGACAATCGCCTCCAGGGCAACGAGCAGTGCGACGACGGCAACCGGACCAACGGCGACGGCTGCGATCAGGGCTGCTACGTCGAGCCCGCGCCGACCCCGAGCCCGGTCCCGACCCCGAGCCCGGTCCCGACCCCGAGCCCGACCCCGACCCCGAGCCCGACCCCGACCCCGAGCCCGGTCCCGAC
>VGBT01000088.1 GCA_016870395.1 Actinomycetota bacterium
GAGCACCACGGGGACGCGGAACTCCTCGGGCAAGGCCGCGAGCGCCGCCTGGACCTCGTCGGAGAGCCCGGTCGCGACGGCCGCGTCGTCGGCGGGCATGCTCGGCGGCACGACGAGATCGGGGTCGTCCGGCAGCGCCTGGGTCGGTCGCCGCCGCTTCCGGCGGACCTCGTCGAGGAACACGTTCGTCACGATTCGCGCCAGCCACCCCTCGAGGGACCCGGGCTCGTAGCGCTCCAGCCCACGGCGGACGCGCAGGAGCGCCTCCTGTACCAGATCCCGTGCGTCTTGGTCGTCACCGGTCAACCGGAATGCAACGTTGTAGAGGAACCGCCCGTGCTCACGGGCGACCTCCTCCCAGGTGGGCACACCATCGACCGACATCTTCAACGATGGTGGGTGGCGGCGGGTTCCCTCAATTCGCGCAGACCATGCCCTGCCGTGGTCGCCGGCCCGCTATGCGCCCGATTCGCCGTCGGCGGCCGGCTTCTCCGGGTTGGCCGGCTTCGACTCGTCGGCCGTCGCGCCCTCTTCCAGACCCTTCTTGAACTCCTTCTGAGCCTGGCCCATCGAGCGCGCCAGCTTGGGGATCTGCGTGCCTCCGAAGATCACGAGCACCACGATCAGGATGAGGATGAGCTCAGGAGCTCCAAGACCGAACATGAGGCGAGATCCCTCCCGGTGTCTGCGAACGCAGCCTACCTCGGCTCGGAGGCGCCAGCCGTCACGCCGAGGGTCGTGGCCAGTAGCTCGATCTGGTCGGGGTCGCCGAAGTGGAACGGGACGACCCCGGGGCAGACCACGAGGGTCTCGACGCCGAGCGCCTCCCATCGCGCGACCTGCGCCTGCACCTGCTCGACCGTCCCGACGAGGCGCCCGACGCGCCACTCCTCGAGTGTGGTCGCGTCGACGACCCCAGCCGGCGCCGTGGCCCGCAGGTCTTCGAAGCGGCGGGCCAGGTCGGCCTCGTCCTCGCCGACGAGCGCGTAGAGGCCGAGCGATCGCCAGAGGGACGCGGGATCCCGCCCGATCCGCTCGCATTCGCGCGCCACGACGTCGAGCCGGTCGCGGTAGGCCTCGGGTGTCCAGCTCCAGCAGGTGTTCCAGCCGTCGGCGTGCTCGACGGCGAGACGCAGCAGGCGATCGCCCTTGCCGCCCACGAAGACGGGTGGCCTCGGTGACTGCACCGCGGGTGGGAGGCAGCGCGCCCCCGCAGCGCGGTGGTACTGCCCGTCGAAACTGACCGCGGGCGCGTCGGCGGCGAGCAGCCCGGTGACGATCTGCACCGCCTCCGCGAGCCGGGCCAGGCGGACGGGCGGTGGTGGAAAGTCCATGCCGATCGCCGCGTACTCCGGCTCGTACCAGCCGGCACCGAGGCCGACGTCGAGCCGGCCGCCGCTCACGCGATCGAGGGACGCCAGCGCCTTCGCGAGGACAGCGGCGGGACGCAGCGCCTCGCAGAGCACCAGCGTGCCGAGCCGCACGCGGGGCACGTCACGCGCGAGCGCGGCGAGCGTGACGAGGGGCTCGAACGCACCGACCGGTGTCGGGTCGCCGCCGTACTTGCCGATGTCGAAGAAGAGGTGGTCGGCAAGCCACACCGAGTCGTAGCCCGCCCGCCCGGCCCGCTACGCCACGCCACGGATCGTCTCGTAACGCAGGGGCGACTCACCCGGCATCGAGAAGTCGAACTGGGGCAAGGCGAGACCGAGACGCACGAGTCGTGAGGCTATCGGCCCCCTCGGGCCGTAGCCTGAGCCGCGTGCTCGAGACCGCCGTCAACATCTCCGAGGGGCGGGACCCCCGGGTGCTCGGCGCGCTGTCGGCGGCATGCGGCCGCGCGTTGCTCGACCGCCACGACGACGCCGACCACCACCGGTCGGTGTTCACGCTCGCCTCCACCGAGCCCGGCGTCACCGAGGCGTCCGCTCGGCGACTCGTGAGCGTGGCGGCCGAGGACCTCAGCCTCGACGAGCACGACGGGGTGCACCCGCGTCTCGGCGTCGTCGACGTCGTGCCGTTCGTGGCGCTCACACCGACGATGCCCGACGTTGCCGTCGCCGCAGCGCGCGCCTTCGCGAAGTGGTTTGCGTCGACGTGGCAGGTACCGGTCTTCCTCTACGGCGATGCCGACCCAGGTGGCCGCACGCTTCCCGACGCGCGACGCGAGGCCTTCGTGCACCGGGCACCCGACGAAGGTCCCGCTGCGCCGCATCATCGGCTCGGCGCGACCGCGGTCGGCGCTCGCGCCCCCCTCGTCGCGGTGAACGTCGAGCTCGACGGCGACGACCTCGACCTCGCCCGCCTCGTCGCGCGTGAGGTCCGCGAACGCGACGGTGGGCTCGAAGGCGTGCGGGCACTCGCGTTCCCGCTCACGAGCGCCGGCCACGCGCAGGTGAGCATGAACCTCGTGGACCTGCGCGCCACCGGGCTGGAGCGTGCGTGCCTTGAGGTTCGCGACCGGCTCGCTGTACGCGGCGCGCACGTGCGCCGGGTCGAGCTCGTAGGGCTCGCGCCCGCCGCCGAGCTGGCACGCTGCAGCGAGGCGTTCTTGACGTGGGCCGGGATCAGCCGGGAGGACGCGATCGAAGCGAGGGCCGCCCGCGCCGACGCGGCCGGACCCTCCGCCAGCCGGGCCGCGGGGCCGGGCCGCCAGGCCTGACTGCACCCCGCCGCAGGACCACCGTCAGGACGCCTGGGCCGCGCGTCGCGCCAGCGCCCGCTGCCGGCGGAGCCGGCGACGCTCCCGCTCGGAGAGGCCGCCCCAGATCCCGAACTTCTCACCGTTGTCGAGGGCGTACTCGAGGCACTCGAGCCGCACCTCGCAGTTGCCGCAGACCGACTTCGCCTCCCGAGTGGAGGCCCCTCGCTCCGGGAAGAACAGGTCCGGGTCGACGCCCAGGCAGTTGGCTTGCTCCTGCCACCGCTTGTCGCCCATCTCGTTTGCGTGGACTTGCGCCACGATCATCTCTCGCACGAGCTTGCCCCCTCAAGGTCTTGGCGCTGCGTTCCGGGCCCTGGACCGGACCCGGGTCTCCGACGGCTCGATGTGCCGGCCTGCCCCCTCGCCCACCGGCGCGCCAGGCGGTCGAAGCACGCCGGTGAAACTACATGGGTGTTACTTTGCCAGCCCATATCGGGCTACGCAAGGAAAAATCCGTTGGGTGTCCAAGCGTGTGCGCTGTGCGACTACTAGGCCATGCCTGCGTTTGCAGGCCTCCAGCGCGCACGCTGTACCCCGGGATTGTTCCGCAAGTTGCGGCCGCCAACTTGTCCGAGCGCGCCGGCGCCCGGCCTCGGGGGCAGGGTTCGGGACACGGCGCAGACCGTCTCGAACTACCGACCTGAGGTTTCCTGGCGGGTGACGGCCACCTCGGGCGGCGCCGTCACCGCGAGCCGAACCTGTCGGCCGCGCACGTCGGCGACCTCCACAACGATCCTGGTGCCGTCGGGACAGCCCAGGGCACCCATGCGGCGGGGAGCCTGTGCTCGCCTAGCTGTACCAC
>VGBT01000089.1 GCA_016870395.1 Actinomycetota bacterium
GTCCCAGCCGAGCAGGCGGCCGAGCCGCGTGACGCTCGGCGCTCCCGGGTAGTCGGCGAGCGCGGGCCCGGCCGCCGTGGGTCCGTAGCGGACGGTCCCCCGATCGACGACGAGCGCCCGGTCGGCCAGCGGCGCGGCCCGCTCCAGGCGATGCTCGGCGAGCAGGACCGTGGTGCCGAGGTCGGCGTTGAGCCGGGCGATCGCGGCCAGCACGCTCTCGGCTCCCTGCGGGTCGAGCTGCGAGGTGGGTTCGTCGAGCACGAGCGCGCTCGGCGCAGCCGCGAGTGCGCCGGCGATCGCCCCGCGCTGGCGCTCCCCGCCGGAGAGCGTCGCCGGGTTGCGGTCGCGGAGGTGCGCGATGCCCAGCGCGTCGAGTACCTCCTCGACCCGACGGCGCATCGCGTCGGGTGCGTGACCGAGGTTCTCGAGCACGAACGCCACGTCGGCCTCGACGCGATCGACCACGAACTGCGCCTCGGGGTCCTGGTGCACGAACCCGATTACGTCGGCCAGCTCGCGGGGGAGGTGGGTGCGGGTCGACCGTCCGAAGACGGTGACGTCTCCGCCGAAGCGGCCGCCGGTCGAGTGGGGCACGATGCCGTTCGCGGCGCGCAGGAGGGTGCTCTTCCCCGAGCCGGACGAGCCGACGACCAGGAGGATCTCGCCGGCGTGCACGTCGAGGTCGACCCCGTCGAGCGCGAGCGGCCCGTCGGGATACCCGTAGCTGACGCCGCGATATCCGATCGCGCTCACGCCACCACCCCCCCGGAGTTTTGGCGTCGAAAGACCGCGACTATCGCGGTCCTGCGACGCCAAAGCGGGTCGGGGACGCGCAGGAGGGGGGCGAGGAGCGGGGCGAGCGCGAGCGCTACGAGTGGGTCGAACGACGGCCACGCGAGCGGACTGGCCCGCCACACGAGCGAGTCCGCCCCGGCGACGGAGCACAGGCCGAGGGCCAGCGGGGCAAGGACCGACACGGCGGCGAGTACCCAGTCGGCGCCCTCCATGCGGCGGAGGCGGTATCGAGGCCGGCGGTCGGCCCGCGACGCGAGCGCGACTGCTGCGACGAGGAGGGCGGCGCCGACGAACCCGAGCGCGGCCGCGGTCGGCGACGCCCGACCGATGAGCGCCACAAACGCTCCACCGAGCGCGAGCAGCGCCCCGAGACCGAACCAACCCGCGACGCGGTCGGTGCGCGCGGCCGGCGTTGCGCCGAACCCGCGCGCGTCCATCGACTCGGAAAGTGCGATCGCGCGTTCCATACCGCGCTCGAGTACCGGCACGAGCGTGCGCAACAAGCGACCCCGGCGCACCACGAGCCCTCCGGTGCGCGCACGATCGGATTCGCTCGCCGTGTGCGCCGACTCGATCGTCGCCGGCACGAACGCGAGTGCGACCGTCGTGATCAATCCGAGCTCGTGGAACGCGCGTGGCGAGGACTGCACTAGCTCGTAGTGTGACGCCACCGCGTTGAACGCACCGAACACGGCCATCATCCCGACGATGGTGAACCCGGATGCGAGTGACTGGAGCACCACTGTCGCCTCGACGGTACCTCCGAGGGTGAAGCCGCCGAGGACGTCGGGTACCGTGGTCTGCGGCAGCGTGAACCAGACTTCGAGGCCGTTGTGGGTGGTGAGCGCGGCGATCAGCACTCGGATGAACGCGAACGCGACGCCGAGTCCGAGCAGCGCGGGAAAGGCGTGCCTGTATGGACCGTCGGCCGCGTGTGCCTCGACGACGAGCCATGCGACCGCGATCACCAGCGCGACGTAGACGGGGCTCGGGGCCAGCTGGACGCAAGCCGCGGCCGCGAGCGCCCAGACCGACCAAGCACCGGAGTGCCAGGGGCGCGGGGTTTCCGTCGGCGTTCGCATTCCTCTAGGGTGCCCCGTCGACAGCGGTCGCGCGCAACCCCGGATGGTGCGTGCGGTCCCGTCCCCGGGAAGGGCCCGGGGCGGGGCGGGGGAAGCCGGTGCAAGTCCGGCGCTGACCCGCAACTGTGAGCGGTCGGGCGAGGGCCATGCCCGAGACGACTGCGAGCCAGGACCACCGCCGCGGTCCACCGGTTCGCCGGTGCTCCGGAAGTCCCCGCCTGCGGGCGGGTCGAGGTGACGGCCCTCGTGGAACGGGGCCGAGGAGGCTCGCATGTCACGTGCTCGATCCGTGGTCGTCTGCTTCGGCGCGCTCGCGCTCGGAGCGTCCGCATTGACGTCTCCGGCCGGTGCCACGGCGCCCGAGTCCCAGACCACGGCCCAAAAGGCCGTCGAGTGGCTCGCCACCCAGCAACAGCCCGATGGCGGCTTCGAGGTGTCCGGGTTCGGCGGCTACGAGACTCCAGACGCGGTGCTCGCGCTCGCCGAGGCGGCCCAGACGGGAAGCACCTGGTCGGCGGCCGAAGCCCGGACGGGTGTCGCCGCGCTCTCGAACGGCACCGGACTCGACGCGCTCGACGCGCTCGACGCCTTCGCGGCGAGTGGGCTGAACGCCGGCCAGGCCGCGAAGCTGATCGTGCTCGACGCGGTTCCGCTCGGTCTCGACCCGGCGGCCTTCGATCCGACGGGTAACGGCGGTCCCGTCGACCTCACCGCGATCGTCGACGCCGGCGCACAGCCCGACGGCACCTTCGGGGCGTTCAACGCCACTCTGTATGCCGCGCTGGCGCTGCGGCTGACCGACGGGTCGGTACCCGCGGTGACGATCCAGGCGATCACCGCGGCCCAGCAGGGCAACGGTTCGTGGAACTTCGCCGGCGACGCGGCGGGGACCGACGTCGACCCCGACACCACCGGGCGCGCGGTCGAGGCGCTCGTCGCGGGCGGTGTGCCGCCGAACGACGCCACGATCACGAAGGCGCTCGCGTTCTTCGCGGCCAGCCAGCAGGCCGACGGCGCATGGCCCTCGGCGTACGACTCGGGGAACCCGAACTCGACCGCGCTCGCCATCCGCGGGATCGTGGCCGCGGGCTTCGATTCGGAGTCGTCCTGCTGGCGCGACACGGTCGACGCCGCAAAGCAGGGCACGTTTTACCCGTCGCCCGACGAGTACCTGCGCAGCGCGCAGACCGCGGTCGGCAACATCGCGAGCCCGAACGACCAGTGGGGGCTCAACACCTTCCCCACCTCGGAGTCGGTCGCATCGCTGCTGCGCGGCTGGGTTCCGATCAGCCGAGGCTCGGCGCGCACCTGTTCGAGCGCCACGACGACTACGACCACGGTTCCGTCGACGACGTCGACCACCGTGGCGACCCAGGTCCAGGGCGCGACGGCGCTGAAGGGCGCGACGGCCGCGCGCAGCACGCTGCCCAACACGGGCACGCGCTCGGGCACTCTCGCGCTCGTCGGCGCGATCTCGCTCGCGACCGGTGGCGCGTCCCAGGTGGTCGCCCGCCGTC
>VGBT01000090.1 GCA_016870395.1 Actinomycetota bacterium
GGCCGACGGTGCGGCCGAGATCATCGCCGACGACATCGACGAGCGGGTCCGGGCCCAGGGCCGCGAGGTCACGAGCGAGTTCCTCGGCCTCGCGGTGCTCGAGCACCTGCGGGCGCTCGACCCGGTCTCGTACCTGCGCTTCGCCTCGGTCTACAAGGGCTTCGAGGACGTCGGCGACTTCGAGGCCGAGGTCGAGGAGCTCCAGAAGACCACGGCACCCAAGCGCCGGGCGTAGGGCGGGCCCGACCGCAGCGTCGGGTCCGAGCCCGGTCGGGGGTCCGTCCGCCGCAGCGTCACCGTCGGGGAAAATCTCGGGATCCGTGCACCTTTTTTCCGGTCAGGCGTTGACACGACTGGAATTTCAGTGGTGTAATCCACGCCGCATCTCGCGTAGCCCTTCACGGAAACCACAACATGTTGTGGTTTGGGGTCGGTGGGACTGCGGGCAGGCACCTCCACCGGTCTCCACCGAGGCCGCATGCAGGCACGAGCAGCATCCGGCCCCCGGCCGGGGAAGGGACGACGCACCATGGCGATGGCGCCGGAGCAGATCGGCATCGGGATCCGCCGCTTCTTCACGAAGGCGGGGGTTCACGCGTACGACACCGTCCAGTGGGAGCGGCGCGAGGCCCGCATCACCAACTGGAAGGACGGCACCGACGCCTTCTACCAGCCCGACGTCGAGTTCCCCGTGGGCTGGTCGCAGAACGCCACCAACATCGTCGCCCAGAAGTACTTCCGGGGCACCCTCGGCACGCCCGAGCGCGAGACCTCGCTCAAGCAGGTCATCGACCGCGTGGCCGACACGATCACCGCGTGGGGCCTTCGCGACGGCTACTTCGTCGACGACGACGAGGCCGCGGCGTTCCGCAACGAGCTCAAGTACGTGCTCGTCACGCAGCGGGCCGCCTTCAACTCGCCGGTGTGGTTCAACATCGGCGTGCACGGCGTGCCCCAGCAGGCCAGCGCCTGCTTCATCCTCTCCGTCGAGGACACCATGGACGGGATCCTCAACTGGTACCGCGAAGAGGGCGTGATCTTCAAGGGCGGCTCCGGCGCCGGCACCAACCTCTCCAACATCCGCTCCTCGTACGAGCACCTCGCCGGCGGTGGCACCGCCAGTGGCCCGGTGTCGTTCATGCGCGGCGCCGACGCGTCGGCCGGCACCATCAAGTCGGGCGGCAAGACCCGCCGCGCCGCCAAGATGGTCATCCTCGACGTCGACCACCCCGACGTGGAGGAGTTCCTCTGGTGCAAGGCCCGGGAGGAGCGCAAGGCCCGGGTGCTGCGCGACGCCGGCTTCGACATGGACCTCGACGGCGCCGACAGCCACTCGATCCAGTACCAGAACGCCAACAACTCGGTGCGCGTCACCGACGACTTCATGCAGGCCGTCCTCGACGACGCCGACTGGGCGCTGCGCTCGGTCACCACGGATGAGCCGATCCGGACGCTGCGCGCCCGCGACCTCATGCGTGACATCTCGCAGGCCGCGTGGGAGTGCGCCGACCCCGGCATGCAGTACGACACCACGATCAACCGGTGGCACACCGCGCCCAACACGGGCCGGATCAACGCGTCCAACCCGTGCTCCGAGTACATGCACCTCGACAACTCGGCGTGCAACCTCGCCAGCATCAACCTGCTGCACTACCTCCTCGACGACGGCAGCTTCGACGTCGAGGCGTTCCGCCACACGGTCGAGGTGGTCTTCACCGCCCAGGAGATCCTGGTCGGCAACGCCGACTACCCGACGCCGTCGATCGGCGAGACCAGCCGCCAGTTCCGCCAGCTCGGCCTCGGCTACGCCAACCTCGGCGCCCTGCTGATGGCCCAGGGCCTGCCCTACGACTCCGATGAGGGGCGGGCGTGGGCCGGGGCGATCACGTCGTTGATGACGGGGCACGCCTACGCCACCAGCGCCCGCACCGCGGGCCGCATGGGCCCGTTCGCGGGCTACGCCGACAACGCCGACCCGATGCTGGACGTCTTGCGCATGCACCGGGCCGCGGCGGCGGAGATCGACGAGGATCTCGTCCCGCACGACCTGCTCGGCGCCGCCCAGCGGTCGTGGGACGAGGCCGTCGAGGTGGGTGAGATCCACGGCGTGCGCAACTCGCAGGCCTCGGTGCTCGCCCCCACCGGGACCATCGGGCTCATGATGGACTGCGACACCACCGGCATCGAGCCCGACCTCGCCCTCACCAAGGCGAAGAAGCTCGTGGGTGGCGGCACCATGCTGATCGTCAACCAGACGATCCCGCGGGCGCTGGCCAAGCTGGGCTACTCGGCCGAGCAGGCCGACGCGATCGTCGAGCACATCAACGAGCACAAGACGATCCTCGGGGCGCCGCACTTCGACCCCGAGCACCTGCCGGTGTTCGCCTGCTCGATGGGCGACAACACCATCCACTACATGGGCCACGTAAAGATGATGGCGGCGGTCCAGCCGTTCCTCTCGGGGGCGATCTCGAAGACCGTGAACCTCCCCGAGGAGGTCTCGGTGGAAGACGTGGAGGACGTCTACATCGAGTCGTGGCGCCTCGGCCTCAAGGCCGTCGCGCTCTACCGCGACAACTGCAAGGTGGCCCAGCCGCTCGCCACGCAGAAGAAGGCGGGCGACGACGCCGACAGGGCCGAGGCCGTCGGGGCCGAGGTCGAGCGCATCGTCGAGACGGTGATCGTGCAGCAGCCGGTCCGCCAGAAGCTGCCCCGCACCCGTACCTCGAAGACGTTCTCGTTCCGGGTGGCCGACTGCCACGGCTACGCCACGGTGGGCGAGTACGAGGACGGGCGCCCGGGTGAGGTGTTCCTCAAGGTGGCGAAGCAGGGCTCGACCCTCGCCGGCATCATGGACGCCTTCGCCATCTCGGTGAGCCACGGCCTGCAGTACGGCGTGCCGCTGAAGGCGTTCGTCGACATGTTCACCAACATGCGCTTCGAGCCCGCGGGCATGACCGACGACCCCGACATCCGGTTCGCGACGAGCCTCGTCGACTACATCTTCCGCCGCATGGCGGTGGAGTACCTCACCTTCGAGGAGCGCCAGGAGATCGGCATCCTCACGGTGGGGGAGCGGTCGCAGCCGACGCTGCCGGGGGTGGAGGAGGCGGCCACCGCGTCCACGCCGGCCATCGACCTCCTGCCGCTCGACGACCGTCCGCCGTCGGCGGCACTCACCGCCGGCCCGCCGGCGGTGGCCGAGCCCCGCACCGAGGGCGAGATCATGCTCTGCTACGTCTGCGGCGACATCATGCAGCGGGCGGGCTCGTGCCACGCC
>VGBT01000091.1 GCA_016870395.1 Actinomycetota bacterium
TTGGTGGTGCGTCCGTTGGTGCCGCCGGCGCCGTCGAGGGTCTCGAAGTACCAATCGGCTGCTCCGGCGGGCGCGCCTGTCAGCGCGAGCGCCGCGTCGAACCGACCACCGGTCGCGACCTTGCCTGTGAGGGATGGCACGCGATCGACCGAGCTCCGGAGCCTCGCTGCCAGCTGACTCGCCGTGAGGGTCGGCTGCGAAGCCGCCACGAGCGCCGCGCCACCGGTTACCTGGGGCGCGGCCATCGACGTGCCGTCGAACGCGCAGTAGCGCGAGTTCGGCGCGCACCCGCTGGTGTTCGCGACGACCGTGGACCAGATCTCGAGACCGGGCGCGGCCATGTCGACGCTCGTCGTGCCATAGTTGGAAAGCGGAGCGAGCGTGTCCGCGGCGTTACTGGCCGCCACGCACAACAGGCTCGAGGTTGGGTACGCGCAGGGGAATGCCGGCGCGAAATCCAGATCGGTGCCCGAGTTACCCGAAGCAGTCACTACGACAACGCCCGCACTCTCCGCACGCGCTATCGCCTCATACAGCGGGCTCGTTCCAATCTGGACGAATCCAGGGTCGCTACCTCCCCAGGACGCGTTGAGCACCCGGAGGTTCACCCCCTGCGACTTCACCGCGAGCGCCCAGTCGATCGCCAGCACGGCGTCGGCCACGGATCCCACTCCGCACCCGTCGAGCATCCGCAGGGCCATCAGCGATACGTCCTGGGAGACGCCCGACACGCCGGTCGCGTTGTTCCCCACCGCACCGATGATTCCGCCCACGTGGCTTCCGTGACTTTTCTGCTGCGCGGTGAGCGGGCTGCCGCAGAGGCCGATGTCGTCCTGAGGCATGCACGGGTCGGCCGCCGACGCGAAGCCGCGCCCGTAGGTGCCCGCCGGGCACGTCTGGCCGACCGCGCCGAGGCCGCCCGGGTTGGACCAGAGGTTCCCCGCTAGGTCGGGGTGCGCGAGGTCGATCCCAGTGTCGAGCACGCCCACGACCACGGACGCGCTGCCGGTGGTCGCGTCCCAGGCGCGCTGCGCGTTCATGCTCCCGGTCTGGTCACCCTGCAGCGCGTACTGGAGGCTGTACAAGGTGTCGTTGGCGGTCGCGGCCGCGCGCACGACGTAGTTCGGCGCCACGTAGCGCACACTGGGGTCAGCCGCGATCTCGGCGGACGCGGCGCGCAGCTCCGAGTGACTGAGGTTCCCGGGCGGGTCGAGCACCACGACGTCGCCAGGACTGCCTTCGACAGTCGCGCTCACATCGGCCGCGAGGTCGCCAGCCTGCGCCGCGGTGGTCCCGGGCTCGAGGCCGACCAGGAGGCGGTCGTCCGCGACCTCCGACGTCACCGGCGCGACCGGTGCAGCGGATGTCGTGGAACCGGCCGCTCCGGCGCTCGGAGCGGCGCCGCCCGGAGAAGACCAGGCCGCGATCAGGCCCGCGACGAGGGCGGCCGTCGACGCCACGATGCCGCCGATTTTCACAGAGTGTGAGGACATATACGAGTATCGACTTCCGCGCTGGCCGAATTGAGTCGGACAAAGACAGTAGCGAACCGGCTGGCGTCCAAGATCGCGGGTCAACTCCAGACGACCGGCCGGACGTGTAGACCACTGAGCGTGAGCAGCTGCGGCCTGGGAACCCGGCACCGCTCCCCGACGTTGTGACCAGGTCCCCCCGATGCACGGCTGCGAACCGGAAATGCCCTCCGGAGCGGTCCCACCAGGTGCCTGGAGGCACGAGGAAGAAGCCCCCTGATGTACGAGGCCCTGATCACGGACCGCCGGAGGCAGCCGGCCCCCTACAGCGACGCCCCGTCCCCCGAGCTTCTGCTCGCGAACCAGATCGAGGCCACCCGGGTGCAACTCGAGGATGCCCGGAGCTGCCTGAGGGACGCTCGGCGGCGGGTGGTTCAGCTCGAGGAGGCGCTGACCCACTGGGAGCGCCTCGCCACCCAGATCCTCGCCCGGCGCGAGCGCGAGGGGATCAACGGTCGCCGGAACGGCAACCACCCCGCGTCGGCTCGCTGACGGGCCCGGCCGACGCCTTCCGGGGCTCAGGCCGTCGCGATTTTCTACACGTCGAGGATCGTCAACGGCCCCGAGCGCGACGCGATCGGGCGACCCCCAGTTGGTAGATGCGCTTGTTCCGAGCTGGTACGAACTCGATGGTGCGGTCGCGAATGGCGAGGTAGCCGGCGGGGCTCCGGAGTACCGGCGGCGGCCTGAAGTCCGCCGAGGGCAAGGAGATCCTCACGCTGCCGTCGACATCCACGAGGGCGTCGAGGAGCCAGAAGCTGAGGTTTCCGGTGAAGTTGTCAAAGAGGTTGAAGAACTCCTGGTAGCGGTCGAGTACATCAGCGAGCGGGTGGGTGGTATCGCCGTCGTAGTGGCGGCGTACGCACTCGAAGGTCGGGCTCGAGTTGACCCGTTCGGCGGGAGTCGCGAACGCGACGCGCTGGCCGGCTCTCCAGGCGCGGATGCCGAGCCCGATCGCGAGGTGGTTCTTGCCGGTGCGGAGCGGGCCGAGCAACACGATGTTGGCGCACTCGGCGATGACGTCGAGGGCGCCGAGATGCGCGACTGCGTCTCGCTTCAGCGCGCGTTTGAACCTGAAGTCGAAGTCCTCGATGGTCCTGCGGGCCGGGAACCCGCCGGCGCGGATGCGGCCCTCACCGCCGTGGTCTGGCGGGCGGCGACCTCGCGTTCGAGGCACGCGGCGACGAACTCCTCGTGGATCCAGCTTGCGGTGCGGGCACGTTAGCGTCTGATGCTTCGCGACCACTCCTACAGCCAGCACCGCCACCGGCGCACTCCTGAGCTCCATGAGGCCGGCGCCGTTCCCCTCCGGGGTCACTCCTGCGTGAACCAGCTCTGGTGGTCTTGATCCCCACGCTTCGACCTTTGCGCGAGGGTCTCCCTCGTGCCTATGGTGTCGGCAAGCCACCTAGGGGCAAGGGGCTTGAATAATGCGAATACGACTGAGGAAACGTCCCGACGCAATTCACGCGGGCGGCGACCCCACGCGCGCGGACCTCACCAGCGCGGACCTCACCAGCGCGGACCTCAAGGGCGCGGACCTCAAGGGCGCGGATTTCACCAGCGCGGACCTCACACGCGCGGACCTCACACGCGCGGACCTCAAGGGCG
>VGBT01000092.1 GCA_016870395.1 Actinomycetota bacterium
GTGGTGTCGCACCGCCGGCTTCCTCTACGAGGCGCACCTCCGAGCGGAGCTCACCGGCCGCCTTGGGGTGGCATGGGTGCCGGTCCGTCACGGCATCGCCGACCTGGTCGGTGTCCCGCGACGGGCGATCGAGCACTTCTCCCAGCGTCGCCGGCAGATCACCGAACGGATGGGCGAGATCGGCAGCCACGGGGGCCATGCCGCGCAGGTCGCCGCGTACGCCACGCGCCAGGTCAAGGACACCTCGGTGCCGTACGCAGACCTGCAGGCGTGGTGGATGAAGCGGGCGGTGGCCGTCGGCCTCTCCGCCGACACGATGGCCGGGGTCTGCGACCGGACCGCCCGCCGCCAATCCGCACTCGACGACATCGAGTTCGATGATCTGGCTCTGCGACTCGACGCCCCGAACGGCCTCACCGAGCATCGGGCGACCTTCGACCGGCGCGACGTCATCCGCCAGATCTGCGCGGAGCTCCCCGTCGGCGCATCGACCGCCGACGTTCTCACGTTGGCCGACGAGTACCTCACATCGCGTCACGTCGTCGCCATCGTGGAAGGCGAACCGGACCGCCTTCGCCGGGCGGACGGACGCAGCGCACCCATCCCGGGCGGCGGGCCGCGATGGACGACGCCCGACATGCTCCGCGTCGAGCGTCTCTTGATCCGGATGGCCGCGGCGCGGCCTCTCTGCGGTGCAGGTCTCGCGAATCCCGTCGCGGTCGATGCCGCGATCGCACGTCGAGCCCTGAGCGGAGAGCAGCAGGTCATGGTGCGACGGATCTGTGGGTCGGGCAACGGCGTCGATGTCGTGCCGGGAGTCGCCGGCTCCGGGAAGACCCACGCCCTCGCGGCGGCCCACGAGGCGTGGACCGCGTCCGGCCGTACCGTCGTCGGCGTCGCCCTGTCGGCCCAGGCCGCCCGCCAGCTCGAAGCCGGCTCGGGGATCCCGTCGATGACCATCGCCCGGTTCCGGGGCGCCGGCGACCCCGCCGACGCGTCGGAGCTGGATCCCGATCATGTGCTCGTCGTCGACGAGGCCGCGATGGTCGGCACCCGCACCCTCGTCGACCTCGTCGCACGCGTCCACAAGGCGGGGGCGAAGGCAGTTCTCGTCGGGGACGCCTGCCAGCTTCCCGAGATCGAAGCTGGCGGTGCATTCGCCGGCCTGAGCCGACGCGGCCGACCTGCGGGTCTCTCGACGAACCGTCGGCAACACACACGGTGGGAACGCCAGGCGCTCGCCGATCTCCGGCTGGGCCACGCCACGGACGCCCTCGCCGCCTACGAGGCGCACGGCCGCATCCATCACGACCCCGATCCGCACCTGACTCGAGCCGGCATAGTCGACCAGTGGTGGGCCTCGGTCGCCGATGGCGGCGACGCGCTCATGCTCGCCGCCCACCACGACGCGGTCCGGGATCTCAACTCGCGGGCCCGTGACCGCATGGCCGCCGCCGACCAGCTCGGCGGCGAGGTGATCGAACTCGGTGGATCGAGCTATGCCGTCGGCGACCGCGTCCTCGGTCTCGTCAACGACTACCGCACCGGCATCCTGAACGGCACCCGCGCCACGGTCTCGGCGATCGACGAACGACGCCGCGAGCTGCGCCTGCACACCACCGACGACCGTGACATACGCGTGCCCTTCGCCTACGTCGAAGCGGGCCGCCTCGCCCACGGCTATGCCATGACGATCCACAAGGCCCAAGGCGCGACCTGCGACCACGCGCTCGTGCTCGTTGACGAGAGCATGTCGAGGGAGGCCGTCTACACCGCGATGAGCCGGGGACGGCAACGCAACGACCTCTACCTGGCGATCGACGCGGGTCGCGACGACATCGCCCACGCTCCCGAGATCGAGCCGGACCCCCTGGGCGTACTGAGCGCGAGCATCCAGCGCAGCGCGGCACAACAGATGGCGATCGACAGCCGAGGTCGAGGCTGACACGACCGGCGCAGCCGCCGGTCCGAGCCCTCACGGTGGTCATCGCTGTTGCGCTATTATCGCACATATGCGATGATAACGCTCGTGTGGAGGAGGCATGGCGAACCACTCCCGTTGGAATGACGTCAAGACGAAGCGCCGAGCCCCGGCTCCCGACAAGCGGGCCGGTATCGAACACGACCTCGCGCTCGGGCAGCTCATCTACGACCTCCGGACCGAGGCCGGGCTCAGCCAGCGTGAGGTGGCAGAGCGCATGGGCACCACCCAGTCGGTGATTTCGCGGCTCGAAGAAGGTGGAGGAGCACGCAACCGGATCGACACACTCGCGCGAGTCGCCAGCGCGCTCGACCGTCACCTCGTCATCTCGTTTCCCGAAGAGGTTCCCACCCGGGTGAAGGACGCCGTCCAGATCGCCTGAGCGCCCCGATCAACGGCGAAGTCGGGGCTCGACGGCTCAGGTTGGCCGTATGCTTCTTGCATGACGCGGCGCGCAGCAACGATCGAGGTCGACGAGCGGCTTCTCGATGCACTCGGTCGCGCGGCGGCTGACGACGGCGTCGATCCCGACGACCTCCTCGAGGAGGCACTCCGGCGCTACTTCGGGCTGCGGGGCCTCGCGGTGCTCGAAGAGCTGGCGGAGCAACGGCCAGGTCCCGACTTGAGCGACGAGGAGGCGATGCAGCTCGCGGTCGCCGAGGTCCGAGCCGTTCGGGCGCGTCGTCGTCAAGCCTCGTAGTGCTGCGGATCGTCGTCGACCCGAACGTCTTCGTGTCGGCCGTCATCCAGCCCACGGGGACCAGCGCGGCCGCGGTTCGGGCTGGGTTCGCCGGGCGCTACCGGATCATCGCGTGCCCAGCCCTCACCGACGAGTTGGCTGAGGTGCTGCAGCGTCCGAAGCTCGCCGCCTACGTGAGCAGCGGCGACGCCGCCGCGTTGGTCGACGCGATCGTCGGCACCGTCGAGATGCGCAGGGACCCAGAGTCTCGTCCGGTCACTCTGCGCGATCCTGCCGACGAGTATCTCGTAGGGCTGGCAGTGGAGGCGGACGCC
>VGBT01000093.1 GCA_016870395.1 Actinomycetota bacterium
GGCCTCGCCGCCGGCATCTCGCTGATCGCGGGCGCCGCCCTGTTCCTCTACGCCGACCGGCTGTTCAAGGCCGGCCTGCTCGAGGGCTCCAACATCGGGCCGCTCGTGGCGATCATCGTCGTGGGGATCTCCGCGGGCTTCCTGCCCCACAACGTGAACCCGGCCCGGATCTTCATGGGCGACGCCGGATCCATGCTCCTCGGGCTCATGCTCGCGGTCACGACCATCACGGTCGGGGGCCGGACCGCCGACCAGTTCAGCGGCCAGACCTACTTCTTCTTCGCCCCGCTCGTGATCCCGATCCTCATCCTCGGCGTCCCGATCGCCGACACCGCCTTCTCGTTCATCCGGCGCCTGGTGCGGCGCCAGTCGTTCTCCACGGCCGACCGCGAGCACCTCCACCACCGGCTGATGCGCCTCGGTCATGGTCCGCGGCGCTCGGTGGCGATCCTCTGGCTCTGGACGGCGCTCCTGTCGGCCGCGGCCCTGGTCCCCACCTACACCAACCGGGGCAACTCGCTGGTGCCGATCGCGCTCGGCGCGCTCGCGCTCCTGCTCTACAGCTACTTCCATCCCGGTGTGGTGGAGACCCGGCGGGCCGCCCGGGAGGACGACCCGACCGAGCAGCGGACCGTCGGAGAGGAGGACGCCGAGGGTCCGTCGGCCGAGGTCGTGGACCTCGAATCGCGTCGGCGGGCGGCCGGCGACGGGTGACGCCGGGCCCCTCCGGCGAAGGGGCGATTTCCGTCACATCCTCGCCTCCCCGCTTGGCGCGCGCCCGGCGGCACCGTCTACGTTTCCCGACGTCCGAACGCGCCCGTCCGTGGCGCATCGACGCCCCCCGAGGGCGCACCGGAGTGGGGTCCCCAAGTTGTCCGATCGTCGCGAGCGCTTCGCCGTGCCCAGCAGTCAGAACGACGCGCTGAGCCATGCCCTCGCGATGGTCGTGACCCCCCTGATCATGGGGTTGTTCGGGGTGTGGCTCGACAACCGGCTCGGCACCGGCTGGGTGTTCGCGGCCGCGCTCGCGACGATGGGCGTGATCGGCGCGTTCCTGTCGGCCTACTACCGCTACCAGGCCCGGATGGCCGAGCAGGACGCAGGCAAGCCGTGGACCCGCCGGGCCGAGCGGGCCGGTGAGGCGGCGCCGTGAGCCCCATGGAGTTCGCGGTCCCGCAGCCCTCGACCGAGCGGATCGAGTCGACCATCGCCCACGACCTGGCCAAGAAGGGCCTCATCGTGGCGCCGATCGTCGTGATCGGCCTCGGCGTGTGGCGCGGCCCCGAGGCCGCGCTCGGTGCGGTCCTCGCGCTCGGCATCGTGATCGTCAACTTCCTGGCCGCCGCCTGGATCCTCGGCTGGACGGCCCGCAACGCCCCGCACGCGCTCACGGGTGTCGCGCTCATGAGCTTTCTCGTCCGGCTCCTGATCATCACGATCCTCGGCGCCGGCATCAAGGCCCTCGACATCGTCGACTGGCCGGTCTTCTGCTTCACCCTGATCGGGTCGTACTTCGTGCTCCTCTTCTGGGAGCTGCGCTCGGTCAGCCTCACGCTCGCCTACCCCGGCCTCAAGCCCAAGCCGGGACACCACGAGGAGTAACCCGCGTTGGTCCTAGGGGAACTGCTGCCCAACGTCAACGAGCTCTTCGAGTGGAAGGGCGTCGTCGGCCCCCACACCTGGTACGAGCTCAACAAGGTCGGCATCATGGCCTTGGTCTCGACCGTGATCTGCATCGCGCTGTTCTGGATCGGCGGGACGCGTCGCAAGCTGGTCCCGGTCGGGATCCAGAACGTCGCGGAGGCGGGCTACCTCGCCATCGAGGACAACGTGAGCCTCGCGGCGATGGGCGAGGAGGGCAAGAAGTGGACGCCGTTCTTCGCGACCCTCTTCTTCTGGATCTTCTTCATCAACATCTGGTCGGTGGTCCCGTTCGTCCAGTTCCCGGCCACGTCGCGGCTCGCGATCCCGCTGTTCCTCGCGATGGTGTCGTGGTTCACGTTCATCGTGACCGGGTTCGTCAAGCAGGGGCCGAAGTACTTCTTCTCGAACATCAACCCCTCGGGCGTGCCGTTCGCGCTGAAGTTCCTCGTCATCCCGATCGAGTTCTTCTCGAAGTACCTGCTCCGGCCGCTCACGCTGGCGGTGCGACTCTTCGCCAACATGACCGCCGGACACGTGCTGCTGGCGATCTTCGCCATCATGACCAACGAGCTGGCGGTCGAGCGCAACAGCGGCATGTTCCAGATCGCCTTCGCGCCCCTGCCGTTCCTCGGCCTGGTGGCCTTCACCGCGTTCGAGCTGCTGGTCGCGGTGCTGCAGGCCTACATCTTCACGATCCTGACCGCCGTGTACATCAACGAGTCGGTACACCCCGAGCACTGACCCCGATCGCCGGTCGCGACCCGTCGACCGGAACGAGCTCTCCACACAACCATCTGTCAACACGAGGAGCACACGAGTGAGCATCGCACTGCATCTTCTGGCTGCCACCGGCGGCCTCACCGGCGAGCTGGACGCCGGCCTGGCCAAGGTGGGCTACGGCCTCGCCGCCATCGGCCCGGGCATCGGCATCGGCTACCTGGTCGGTCAGTCCGTCCAGGCGATGGCGCGACAGCCGGAGATGGCCGGGCAGGTCCGCACGACCATGTTCCTGGGTATCGCCTTCGCCGAAGCGCTCGCGCTCATCGGCTTCGTTCTCTTCTTCCTCTAGAGGTCCCCGACATGCGAATTCGCACGCTTCTCCTCGCGGGACTGCTCGCGGTCGGCATGGTCATGGCCATGCCCACCGGCGCGCACGCCTCCGGCGGGGGTCCCAAAGAGGTCTTCGAGTGCGTCGAGAAGGCCATCGAGAACAACACCGAGGGCAAGTCGGTCGACTACGAGGCGTTCGAGAACGCGCTCGAGGACTGCAAGAAGGCCAAGAGCCTCGTGACGCCCGCGCTCCCCGAGATCATCTGGGGCGGCATCGCGTTCCTCATCGTGCTCGC
>VGBT01000094.1 GCA_016870395.1 Actinomycetota bacterium
CGCCGCGGCCGACGTGCTGTCCGGCGCAGCGCCCCACGACCGGTTGAACGCCGCGGCAGCCGCGGCGGCCGCACGCGAGTTCGGCGCGAGGCCGTCTCGGGTGAGCGCGTCGCTGCGCGACGCCCCGAGGCTCCACCACCGGACCGAGCCCGTCGGCAAGGCTGGGGGGGTGGCATACGTCGACGACTCCAAGGCCACGAATCCCCACGCAACGCTCGCGGCGCTTGCCGCGTACGCTCCACCGGACCGCGAGCCGGGCCCCGGCGGAAGGCGTGAGGAAGGCGGCGAGCGTCGCGTCGTGCTGCTCGCCGGCGGCGTGGCCAAGGGGGTGGACCTGTCGGTCCTGCGTCCTGCGGTCGGGCGCGTTCGGGCTGTCGTGACGATCGGCGCGACCCCCGAGGTCGTCGAGCAGGCCTTCGCAGGTCTTGTGCCCACGGTCCGGGCCGCATCGATGCGCGAGGCGGTACGCACGGCGGCGGGGCTCGCGCACGATGGCGACACCGTTCTGCTCTCACCGGCCTGCGCGTCCTTCGACTGGTACCGCAGCTACGAGGAGCGCGGTGCGGACTTCCGCCGGGAGGTCGAAGCACTGGTCGCCGAGACGGCCACCACGGGGAAGTCGGCGCGATGAGCACCGTCGCGAGCCGGTTGCGCGCCTCCGGCGCACCGCGCCTGCCGGGCCGGCTGAGGGCTCGGCTCGCGGGGTTGTGGGCGGCGGGTGACACCCGGCGGACGCCGAACTTCCTCGTCTTCACGACGGCGATCGGAGTGCTCAACGCGATCGGGCTCGTGATGGTGCTCTCGGCGTCGAGCGTGCTCTCGCTCGATGACAAGGGCAGCCCTTGGTGGTTCTTCCAGCGACAGCTGATGTGGAGTGTCCTCGGGCTCACCGCGTTCCTGGTGTGCTCGCGCGTCGACTACCGCACGTGGCGCAGGATCACGATCCCCTTCCTCGCGGTCACCCTCGTGCTCCTCGTGGTCGTGCTCATCCCGGGGATCGGCATCTGGGTCGACGGCTCACGCCGGTGGCTCGGTTGGGGGACGCTTCGGTTGCAGCCTTCGGAGGTGGCCAAGCTCGCGCTGCTGATCCTCACCGCCGACGTGCTGACGCGGCGCGAGCGCGAGCTCGACGACTGGCGGGTGGCCTTGCGGCCGACCCTCGTGGTGACCGCGGTCGTCGCCGGACTCGTCATGCTCGAGCCCGACCTCGCGTCGACGATGGTCATCACGATCGTCGTGGGCTCCGTGCTCGTCGTCGGCGGGATCCGCCTTCGGCATCTCGCCGCGGTCGGTGCCACTGCGATCGCGCTCGTCACCGCCTTCTCGCTCCTCGTCCCCTGGAGGCGGGCCCGGATGTTGTCGTTCCTCGATCCGTGGTCCGACTCGTCGAACGCCGGGTACCAGGTGACGCAGTCGTTGATCGCGCTCGGCAGCGGAGGTTGGACGGGCGTCGGCCTGGGCGCGAGCCGGGCCAAGTGGCGGTTCCTTCCCGCCGCGCACACCGACTTCATCTTCGCCATCGTCGGCGAGGAGCTCGGCCTGCTGGGTGCGGGGCTCGTGATCGGCCTCTTCGTCATGCTCGCGGTGGCCGGTGTGCGTACCGCACTCCGGTCGCCCGATCGCTTCGGCATGCTCGTCGCCGGTGCGGTGACGGCGTGGATCATCGGCCAGGCGGTCGTGAACCTCGGCGCCGTCGTCGGGGTGCTGCCCGTCACCGGGGTCCCGCTCCCGTTCGTGTCCTTCGGGGGGAGCGCACTCGTGATCACGATGGCCGCGGCCGGCGTGCTCGCCAACGTCGCCCGCCAGGGCCGGTGAGGGCGTCCCTCGGCCCGGTGTTCGCGCTGATCACAGGCGGCGGAACCGGTGGCCATGTGTATCCGGCGCTGGCGCTCGCAGACGCGCTCGTGGCGCGCGGCCACCCGACCGACACCATCCGCTTCGTGGGTGCCGCCCGTGGGCTCGAGGCCCGGGCGGTCCCCGCGGCCGGGTATTCGATCGACCTGCTCCCGGCGCGCGGACTCCAGCGTGGCCGATCGTTGCGAACGTTTGTCGCCAACGTACGGATGTTGGGCGCGATGGCGGTCGCGGTCGCGGGTGCGGCGAGGCTCGTGCGCGCGCTGCGCCCTGAGGTGGTCGTGAGCGTCGGGGGCTATGCCTCGGTGCCCGTGGTGCTCGCCGCCCGGTGGCGGCGCGTGCCCGTCGTGGTGCACGAGCAGAACGCCAGGCCCGGCCTGGCGAACCGACTCGCGGTACGGCTCGGGGCGCGCCCCGCGGTGTCGTTGCCGGGGACGGCCCTGCGCGACGCCGTCGTCATCGGGAACCCGGTGCGCGCCGAGGTCCTGGGCATCGTGCGCGACCCGAGCGCCGCGTGCGCGCTCGTCGGCGTGGTCGGCGGGAGCCTCGGGTCTGCACGCCTGAACGACGCCGCGCTGGGCCTCTACGACCGGTGGCGCGACCGGGCCGACCGCCGCGTCCACCACGTGACGGGGCCCCGCCGCTTCGAGGCGTGCGCGCGCTCGCTCGAAGCCAGACGGCGACCCGACGACCGGCTGGCCTACGAGCTGGTCGCCTACGAGGAGCAGATGGACCGGCTCTACGCGGAGGCGACGCTGTGCGTCTGTCGCGCCGGGGCCGTCACCGTGGCCGAGCTGGCGGCCGCCGGCGTCCCGTCGGTGCTCGTGCCGTGGCCCGGCGCGGCCGACGACCACCAGAGCGCGAACGCGGCC
>VGBT01000095.1 GCA_016870395.1 Actinomycetota bacterium
TCTTCGGAAAGCGCAGGAACGTGAACAGGTCGTCGCCTGCTTCGTCGAGGCTCCTCACCACCGCCGGACAGCGCAGCTTCCACTTCTTCACGAATGCGATCCGCGCCTTCTCGACGTCGGCGGCGGCGGAGCGTCCCGGCGGCCGCGGCCAGGAGCGCCACGCCGAGCAACGCCACGGCCCACGGCGACAGCGCCGGGATCGGCAGCGCGAACCGCACCCGCCAGATCCGGTCGAGGTCCTGCTCGGAGACGTAGAGATCGCCGGTGTCGGGATCGAAGGCGAGGCCCGAGGCCTGGCCGAAGCCGGTCGCGAACACCGTGTGCGTCCCGTCGGCGGTGATCCGGATGATGCGGCTGTTCGGCGCCGGCCGGTCCTCGGTCGCGTAGAGGAAGCCGTCGGGGCCGAACTCGAGGTTGTCGGGCATGAACAGGCCGACGGCCGTCGGATCGCCGAGGACGCTCACGGTGCCGCTCGCGTCGATGCGCAGGACGCGGTCGTTGAGCGTCTCGGCGGCGTAGAGCGCGGGAGCCGCGGCGCCGGCGAAGTCGCCGAAGGCCAGACCCTCGGGCCGCAGGAGGCCGCTCGCGAGCGTGGTCGTGGTGCCGGTGGCCGGCTCGACCCGCAGGACGCTGCCCGGGTTGCGGTCCTCGGCGACGTAGAGGTCGCCGGCGTTGCCGTAGGCGTCGGTGCTCTCGAGCACGACGAGCCCCTCGGGGTTGTTGATGGCCGCCGTGGTGGTGAGGCTCGCGGCCGTGGTCCCCGCCGCCTGCGGGACGTTCCCCAGGCCGTAGGCGAGCATCACCCGGTAGACCCGGTTCGTCGTCGCGGCGCCGGTGACCTCGCTCGTCACGAAGAGGTCGCCGCTCGTGTGCAGGGCGATCTGGTCGGCGTGGCTGATGCCCGAGAGCACGTTCGTCACGATGCCCGTGGCCTTGTCCACGTAAACCACGCTCCCGCCGGCACCGAGGATCTCGAGGGTCCCGAAGAGGTTCCCGAACCCGTCGAAGGCGAGGCCGTCGATGAGATCGAGCTTCGCCTGCTCGGTGGGGCTCGGTGTGACCAGCTCGAGCGTGCCCGCCCCCGGATCGCTGAGCGCTGGCGCGCCGGCGGCCACTCCGGGCAGCATCGCGCAGGCGTCGGCGAGCAGAAGGCCGCAGGTCCGGACGCGCAGCGAGCCGCGGGCACGGTACGGTCGAGCGGTCGTCATCCAGAACCTCCCCGATCGTCGCCGAGGATCGCCGGCGCGACCGCCGCGCGGTCCCGCGTCGAGCGTCGCCCCGGCACGCCGGCGGCGTCCGGCAGGCCGCAGGTGGCTTACCACGGAACCCGGGGCGCGGATATACCCTTCTCAAGCGAGTTGGTAGTGCCGGCCGTCCCGCCGCCGCGTGTGGCAAATCCGCGGGGAGTGGGATAGCTTTCACGAGTGATGCGGACTCCGACGCCAGCCGACGTGCAGCGTCGCGTCGGGCTCCTGCGCGCCGCGCTCCGGGCCTTTGGCTACGAGCGTGCGATTCTCTTCGGCTCGGCGGCGCGCGGGGACGTGCACGAGGGTAGCGACCTCGACGTCATCGTCGTTCGCCGCACCGACCTGCCGTTCGTCGAGCGGCCGCGCGCCCTGATCGAAAGGCTTCCGGCTGGCCTGGCCGTGGATGTCCTCGTCTATACGCCGGAGGAGTTCGCGCGGCTCAGCCGCAACCCCCGGGGAGTAGTCGCGGCGGCCCTCGCGGAGGGGATCGAGCTGTGACGGAAGACCAGAACCGAGCCGAGGCGCTGCGGTGGGTCGGGCAGGCCGAGGACGACCTGCGCTTTGCGCGGCTGGGTCTCGCGGAGGAGTTCTACGCGCAGGCGTGCTTCCTCGCGCAGCAGAGCGGTGAGAAGGCGCTCAAGGCCATCCGGTACCTGCGCGGAGAACGCCGTGTGGTCGGACATTCGCTCGTGGTGCTCGTCGAGAGCCTGCGCGACGAGTTGCCCGACGCCGACGCGCTTCGCTCACCGGCCGCGGAGCTCGACCTGCACTACGTGCCCGCGCGCTACCCGAACGGGTTACCCGACCTGGCACCCTTCCAGGCCTACACACGCGAGCAAGCACAACGAGCGATCGAAGCAGCCGAACGATTCGTCCGGATCGCACGCGAGCGCACCAGCGCATAGCCGTCGGGATCACGACGCCAGCTCGTCGCGCGCTCGAGCCCCTCTCCACGGGCTCAGGTCCGGCTCCGCATCGCGTGCCACAGCGACGGAACGCTCGTCCGCCAGCGCGGGAGGAGGGCGATTATGGCGATTTCCTCGAGGTCCGCGAGCACCACGGCCCCCGTGGCGATTCGAAAGAGCCAGGGGGAAGCTCCGGCCACCAGGATGAGCGCGCCGCCCGCGAGAAGTGCGGCCGACAGCTTCCCGCCCCAGGTGTGATGGTTGGTGAGGCGGCGGTACTTGAGAAGGCCGATCGCGATGGGGCATGCATAGCTGATCGCCACGGCTATCAGGTAGGGCATCTCGGGTCGGACGCGGTCCGGCCACAGCCACCAGCCGCACACGGGGACCGTGAGCATAGTCACCATGAACGGCCGATTTGTCAGAATGCCTCTTCTCGGAAGCTGGAAGTCGAGGCTGTCAGCCGAGCCAGGTCCCTCCTATCCCGCGTACGGCGTCCCG
>VGBT01000096.1 GCA_016870395.1 Actinomycetota bacterium
CCGTCCTCGCGCGCGAACAGGAACGTCTCGCCGTCGAGAGCGTCGCCGAGGAGCCGCTCGTAGGCGGTCATCTCGTCGGGCACGTCGTTCTTGAGGTCGAGCTCCACGGGGTGTCCGGTCATCTCCTCGCCCGGGTTCTTCGCCATCGCGCCGATGGCGATCACCACGTCGGGGCTGAGCCGGAACCGCAGGTAGTTGTTGTCGTGGGGCATCTCGGCGAAGCGCCCGAACACCCGTTGGGGCGGCCGGTGCAGCTCCACCCGCACCTCGGTGAAGGTCTGCGGCATCTCCTTGCCGGCCCGGATGTAGAAGGGCACGTCGGCCCACCGCCACGAGTCGACGTGGAGGCGAACGGCCGCGTAGGTCTCGACGTCGGAGTCGGGGGCCACGCCCGCCTCGGCGCGGTAGCCGTCGAACTGCCCCCGCACGATGTCGGGTCGCTCGAGTGGCCGGATGGCCCGGAACAGCGTTTCCTTCTCGTCGCGCAGCGCGTCGGCGCCGCCACCGGGGGGCGGCTCCATGGCGAGCAGCGCGACGGTCTGGAGGAGGTGGTTCTGCACGACGTCACGCAGCGCGCCGACCTCCTCGTAGAACCGGCCGCGGCCCTCCACGCCGAAGTCCTCGGCCATCGTGATCTGCACGAGCCGCACGTAGTTGCGGTTCCAGATCGGTTCGAGGAACGAGTTGGCGAACCGGAAGAAGACGATGTTCTGGATCGCCTCCTTGCCCAGGTAGTGGTCGATCCTGAAGATGTCGTGCTCCGGGAACACCGCGTGCACCGTCTCGTTGAGCACCTGGGCCGACGCCAGGTCGCGGCCGAAGGGCTTCTCGATGATGAGCCGGGCGTTCTTGGCGCAGCCCGAGGTGCCGAGGTTCTCGACGACGGTCGGGAACAGGCTCGGGGGGATCGCGAGGTAGTGGGCCGGGCGCATCGACCCGGCCGCGGCGAGCCTCGTGCGCAGCTCGAAGAACGTCGACAGGTCGGCGTAGTTGCCCGACACGTAGTCCATCGAGTCGCTGAGGTGGGTGAACGCGTCCTCGTCGTCGACGCCCCCGAGGAGCTCCTCGATGCTGGCCCGGGCCCGCTGGCGCAGCTCGTCGACGTGGTACGGCGTGGAGGCCACCCCGATCACCGGCACGTCGAGCGCCTGGCGCCGGGCCATTCGGTAGAGCGCAGGGAAGATCTTCTTGTAGGCGAGATCGCCGGTCATGCCGAAGAACACGAGGGCATCGGACCGGTCCATGCCGCGACGATACGCCCGGCCGGCGAGGGGCCGCGCCGGTACGATCTCCTGGTGAAGCGGGTCGGATACCTGGGTCCTCACGGCACGTTCGCCGAGGAGGCGCTGAAGACGCAGCCCGACCTCGTCGCCGACGAGGCGGTGCCGCTGCGGTCGGTGCCCCATGTCATCTCGGCGGTCGAGTCGGGCGAGGTTGATCTCGGCCTGATCCCGCTCGAGAACTCGGTCGAGGGGGCGGTCACGGTGACCCTCGACATGCTCGCGTTCGACACCGATCTGCTGATCCAGCGCGAGATCGACCTGCCGGTCGTGCTGTGCCTCGGCGCGAAGCCGGGGACCCGCCTCGACCAGGTGGAGGTGGTGCTCTCGCACCCCAATCCGCTGGGGCAGAGCCGCATGTGGCTCGGGCGCACGCTTCCCGAGGCGATGGCCCGGGTCACCAACTCCACGGCCGAGGCGGCCCAGGAGGTGGCGAAGTCGAAGAAGGCCGGCCTCGCCGTGATCACCAACCTCGGTGCGATCGAGCGCTACGGCCTCGAGGTGCTGGCGAGCGAGATCGAGGACCACCCGAGCGAGACCCGGTTCGTGGTGGTGGGCCAGGGCATCCCGGGCCGCACGGGCCACGACAAGACGTCGGTCGTCTGCTTCCAGCGGGAGGACCGCCCCGGCTCGCTGCTCGCGATCCTTCAGGAGTTCGCGGCACGGGCGATCAACCTGACCAAGCTCGAGTCGCGCCCCGCGAAGCGCGGGCTGGGCGAGTACTGCTTCTTCATCGACTTCGAGGGGCACATCGCCGACGAGCTCGTCGCCGACTGCCTCCGCAACGTCGCGGCCAAGCAGGCCGAGGTGAAGTTCCTCGGGTCGTACCCCGTCGCCGGTCACGAGGAGGCCCGCAAGAAGCGCCGCGCCGCCACGAAGGCGTGGCGCACGGCGAGCGCCTGGGTCGA
>VGBT01000097.1 GCA_016870395.1 Actinomycetota bacterium
GCGTCAGCCGCGCTGGCTGGCGAGGCGGCGTTGCTTGAACTGCGCCTTGATGTAGTCGCGGTTCATCAGCGCGATGAAGTCGATCGAGATCTCCTTCGGGCACGCGGCCTCGCACTCGCCGTGGTTGGTGCACGACCCGAAGAACTGCTCCATCGTGTCGACCATGTTGGTGACCCGCTCCCAGCGCTCCGGCTGGCCCTGCGGCAGCAGGTTGAGGTGCATGACCTTCGCGGCGGTGAACAGGTTGGCCGCGCTGTTGGGGCAGGCCGCGACGCACGCGCCGCAGCCGATGCACGCGGCGGCGTCCATCGCGCTGTCGGCGACCGCCTTGGGGATGAGGATCAGGTTGCCGTCGGGCGCGCTGCCCGTCGGTGCGGTGATGTAGCCGCCGGACTCGACGATGCGGTCGAACGCCGATCGGTCGACGACCAGGTCGCGCACGAGTGGGAACGCGCCGGCGCGCCACGGCTCGACCGTGATCTTCGCCCCGTCCGCGAACTTGCGCATGTGGAGCTGGCACGTCGCCGTCCCGAGCTCGGGGCCGTGCGGGCGGCCGTCGATCATCATCGAGCACGAGCCGCAGATGCCCTCACGGCAGTCGTGGTCGAACGCCACGGGCTCTTCGCCCTTGGCGATCAGTCGCTCGTTGAGCACGTCGAAGAGCTCGAGGAACGACATGTCCTCGCTGACCTCGTCGAGCTCGTAGGTCTCGAACCGGCCCTGGGCCGCCGGGCCGGCCTGCCGCCAGACGGTGAGAGTGACCTTCATCGCGCTTCCTCTTCTCCGAATGCCGCGGTGCGCTACTTGTACGAGCGCTGGGCGAGGTGGACGTACTCGAACTCGAGCTGCTCCTTGTGCAGCCCCGGGTTCGCGTGATCGCCGGTGAACTCCCAGGCGGCCACGTACGCGAAGTGCTCGTCGTCGCGCAGCGCCTCGCCGTCCTCGGTCTGGTGCTCCACCCGGAAGTGGCCGCCGCAGCTCTCCTCGCGGTGGAGGGCGTCACGGCAGAGGAGCTCCCCGAACTCGAGGAAGTCCGCCACCCGCCCGGCCTTCTCGAGCGACTGGTTGAACGTGTCGCCCTCGCCGAGGACGCGCACGTCGTTCCAGAACTCCTCGCGGAGCGTGGCGATCTCGCCGATCGCCTTCTCGAGGCTCTCCCGGCTGCGGGCCATGCCGCAGTTGTCCCACATGATCTTGCCGAGCTCACGGTGGAAGTAGTCGACCGAGCGGGTCCCGTTCACCCCGAGCAGCTGCTGGGTCATGGCCTCGACGCCCTGCTGCGCCTCGATGAACACGGCGTCGTCGGTCGGGACCGGCTGCTCGCCGAGCTGCGGCGCGAGGTAGTTCCCGATGGTCGCGGGGAGCACGAAGTAGCCGTCGGCGAGGCCTTGCATGAGCGCGGACGCGCCGAGCCGGTTCGCGCCGTGGTCGGAGAAGTTCGCCTCGCCGAGCACGTACAGGCCGGGGACGTTGCTCATCAGGTCGTAGTCCACCCAGAGCCCGCCCATGGTGTAGTGGACCGCCGGGTAGATGCGCATGGGTACGACGTAC